>JBBRTU010000121.1:0-1607 GCA_038244115.1 Burkholderiales bacterium | reverse complement strand
TCGTGGCGTTTAATCCTGTGTGTTGCAGGGCCAATTTGAGCAGTTCATTTTTTGCTGGTATATCATCATTGGACAAAACGAGCTGAATTGTATCCTGATACAGCATGGCACCTTTCAGCATGCTTGGCGTGCCGAAAGGATTATCCGTTGCTGCTGAATTGAACGCGGCGATAATTTCTTCAGCCTTGGAATTATACTCGGCATTGCCAGTCAAGACATAGAGGCTGGTATAATTTTTGATCATCACGCCGTTGGCATTGGGTGTTGCGTCATCCTCAATGGTGCGGCTGCTTATCGGCAGTTGCCCCGAGCGTATTGAAGCGTGAAAAAATCCACCCTGGATTTTATCCCAATGATTGTGTTCGAGAGATGCGGCCAATTCCTGGGCGATTGAAATGTAGCGGGCGCTCGAGGTAAGCGCGTGCAGCGCGAGCGCTGCTTCGATGAGGTTGGCATAGTCATCGGCAATAGCTTCGTGGCGTGTTGTGTTCAGGCGGTGGCTGTGAAGAAGCCGTTTATCCTGCCAGAAAATGTTCGTGGTGGCATCGAATGACTTGATTGCGGCTTCCGCCCATTCCGTGTTGTCAAAGACAAGCGCTGCTTCTGCGAGGGCTGTGATGAAGAGGCCGTTCCAGTCCGCAAGGATCTTGTCGTCGTGTTGTGGCGGAATGCGCCTTTTTCTGGCACCCAAGAGTTTATCGCGTGCTGCCGCCAGTCGGTCTTCCGTATGTTTGCCTTTTGCACCGGGATCATTGCTGCGGTTTAGTATATTGTAGCCTTCCCAATTTCCTTCTGCGGTCACGTCGTAGGATTTGCAGAATAGCTGTGCTTCGGATGGCTCGAGCAGATGTTCGATCTCGGCTTTGCTCCAGACGTAGTATTTTCCCTCTTCACCTTCGGAATCGGCATCGTAGCTCGAGGTAAAGCAGCCTGCGCTTGTTGTCATTTCATTGAGAACAAAAGCAATGGTTTCGTTTATGCGGGTCTCATAGAGGGGGCTTTTCGTCGTAAGCCAGGCGCGGGTGAGCAGGCTTACATATTGCGCATTGTCGTAAAGCATTTTCTCGAAATGGGGAGCCAGCCATCTATGGTCGGTGGAATATCGGGCAAGTCCGCCTCCGAGATGATCGTAGATTCCACCATTGCTGATGTGGTCAAGCGTGGTGGAAACGGCATCCCTCGCAGATACATTATTGTCGCGCAGGTAGATTTCCCAGAGGAATGAGAATATCGGGGCTTGTGGAAATTTTGGGGCTCCCTTGAGGCCGCCATAGTGCGGGTCAACGGCGTTGATCAGGATATTGGCGTTTTGGTGGATATCCTTGATCAACAGGGGTGCCGTTTTGGAGGTGTATTTGGGTTGCTGGAGGGCATGGGTTATGGCTTCAGCATTCTGGGCGATCTTGTGGGGCTCATGGTTCCAGATGCGGGAGATCTCGGTCAGGACATGACGAAAACCCGGCCTGCCATATTTGGATTCGGGGGGAAAATAAGTGCCACCCCAAAAGGGAAGGGCATCTGGCGTCAGGAACATGGTCAGCGGCCAGCCGCCCTGCTCGCCCAGGCTATGAAGGGCCGCCATGTAGATACGGTCAATGTCGGGTCTT
>JBBRTU010000120.1:0-1624 GCA_038244115.1 Burkholderiales bacterium | reverse complement strand
GCATACAATTGCCGGTTCTTTGCAAGCTGCCAAGACGTGCCGCCATAGTTCAACGGATAGAACGAGTGCCTCCTAAGCGCTAGATACAGGTTCGATTCCTGTTGGTGGCACCAGCCGATAGCCTCTCAACGTCTCAAAACCCGCATCTTTACTGGCATGGCGGGTTTTTTGTTGTCTCATGCGGTTTCACGAGATACCCAAAATTTGGCACCGATTTGGCACATTGCGCGCTTTTTCGCTGGTTTTCGCCAGAGCCCTCTGTACTGCTTCAAGCCGAACCGTTGATTTCACTGAAGAAATCTGGTCGGGGTGAGAAGATTCGAACTTCCGGTCTCTACGTCCCGAACGTAGCGCTTTACCAGACTAAGCTACACCCCGACTGGCGTTGATCCTCAAGAGCGCCTCACCAGCAATTGCGAAGCAAGTTGCGCCAAGGCATGACTGTAAGGGTTTTGGGGCAGGGTTTGCAAGGCATTCAGCGCACGCAGCGCTTCTGCGGCAGCGGCATCCCGGGTGGCCTGCAGGGCGCCGGTTTGCTGAACAATGGCAATAATTTCCGCCATCTGCCCGGTGCCGCCGGTTTCAATCGCCTGCCGGATGGTCAAGCGCTCGGCTTCGGTGCCTCGCTGCATGGCGATGATCAGCGGCAGCGTGACCTTGCCTTCGCGCAAGTCATCACCCAGGTTCTTGCCCATTTCCAGCGCGTCGCCGTCATAGTCAAGCACATCGTCGATCACCTGGAAGGCCGTACCCAACGCCTGTCCGTAAGCGGCGCAATGCTGCTCAACCGCGGCTGAAGACCCGGCCAGCAAGGCCGCCAGCCGGGCACTGGCTTCAAACAGCTTGGCGGTCTTGGAGCGGATGACGCGCAGATAGCCTTCTTCGGTCAAGCCGGCATCATGCATGTTCATGAGCTGCAGCACCTCACCCTCGGCAATCACATTGGTGGCCTCTGCCAGCGTCTGCATGATGCGCATCTCGCCGACTTCCACCATCATCTGAAAGGCGCGCGAATACAGGAAATCGCCCACCAGCACGCTTGCCGGGTTGCCAAACACTTCGTTGGCGGTCGAGCGGCCCCGGCGCAAGGTGGATTCATCGACGACATCGTCATGCAACAAGGTGGCGGTGTGAATGAATTCCACCACAGCTGCCAGGTTCAGGCGCTGGGGGCCGCGATAGCCCAGGGCGCCCGACATCAGCAGCACCAGGGCGGGCCGCAAGCGCTTGCCACCGGCGGCAATGATGTATTGCGACACCTGGCCGACCAGGGGCACGTCGGATTCAAGGCGGAGGGCAATGATGGCATCCATGGCCCGCATGTCGTCGGCGATCAGGGAAAGGGCAGCGGCGGTACTGGAAGAATTGGCAGACAAAGGGAAGTCCCGACGTTAAGTTTGGGCAGATTATAGAAAGCCAGACTGGACTTATAGGGCATCAAACCGAAGCAGGGCACGTATGGCTGTACATTTTTTAAGCGCAATGCTAGAATCTTGGGCTCTGTGGAAATCCGTCCGCAGAACTCAATTTACGAGGGTTTACATGTACGCGGTCATAAAAACCGGTGGCAAACAATACAAAGTTGCTGCTGGAGAAAAAATTAAAGTAGAACAGATTGCTGCGG
>JBBRTU010000119.1:0-1973 GCA_038244115.1 Burkholderiales bacterium | reverse complement strand
GGTCTCGTCCTTGTTCTTGTGGCGGCATTTGATCGCCGTGGTGACTAGCGTCTTGCCGCTGGCCTTGATCTCCAGGTCAGAAACGAGGGTGTTGTACTGGGTTTTTACGCCTTTGTTCCTGAGCCAATCCATCAAGGGGCGCACGAAGCTGTCGTACTGGTTGTACTTGGGGAAGACGAGCGAAGTCATGTCATTGAGCCCGTCCATCAGATGCAGAAAGCGGTGCATGTACAGCTTCATCTCCAGCACCGAGTGCCAGTTCTGGAAGGCAAACATGGTGCGCCAGAACATATAAAAATTGGTACTCAGGAAATCTTTGCTGAACCACTCTTCCACCGTAATGTCGTCCAGATCCTCCTTGCGCGCCAGCAGCAGTTTCATGAGTTCCAGCTGCTGAAGCTTGCTCAGCCCCATGGTGGAGAAATCCTTGATCTGGCCCTGTTTTTCAAGCAGCCGCGCCTTTGAGAAGTTCTTGTCGGCGTCATTGACGATCCGGTATTCGTCCAGCACGGTAAAGGGCGCGGGCAGCTCAAGCGCCGGTATTTCCGAGAAAACATCCCAGAAGTTCTGATAGGTCATATCCATCTCGCGGCCACCGCGGACGATATAGCCGTCCTCGGCATTGCCCGCGCCATCAATTGCGCCCCCTTCGACATCCAGCGCTTCCAGAAAGGTAATGTTTTTGGCTGGCATATGGCCATCACGGATCAGAAAGAAGGCTGCGGACAGGCCTGCTATGCCGCTGCCGACGATATAGACATGGCGGTCAGCAATGCCTTCGGTCGGGAGCGGGCGATTATTGGTATAGCTTCCGTGCAAGTCAGCGGGAGGGAGCGCCGTATCGAGGCCGTTATGCAGATGCCGGGACGAGGCATCGGGTGTTAAATCCACCGCGGTTTCGGTCATAGCGTCAATATGGGTTTTTAGCCGTGCGCTATCGATTTCGGGCGGATTTGGGCTGGGCATTCTGTTTTCCTGCAAGGTTCGGACGAAGTCAATTCTGTGCATGAGGCGCTGCACCGTCTGTACGCTAACGCATAGACAAGCAGCTTGAGTTAGTCACTTCAGCGTGTAAGTCAATGAATATAGGCGGGCGATGAAATTGCTCCGCTACAAAATGATCAAGTGGGTGAGAGCATGTCCAAGTACCTCTTCCCCTAAGAAATGTCTCCAACTGCGTTCGCACCCTTGTATGTTCGCTCTGCGTTATAAAGCCGACCCGCAATTGTGCGCCGGCAGGTGACCGTAACGAGCACTTTGGGTGAATTCACAGTCCCGATCTGTCGGTCCGCTCCCTGCCATAGCGGACATTTTCGCCCCCGAAATCTCCACTTCCAATAGAATCGATCCCACTTTCGCACGTGGACGTTCGCTCCGCGTCGGCGCACAGGACGACCTTGCGTATCCAACTCCGCTCATGGACGACCTTGAGATCGTTTGAGGAAACTGCATGAACTGGTTCATTCTTTTTGTCGCTGGCCTTTTTGAAATCGGCTGGGCGATTGGATTGAAATACACCGAGGGCTTTACCCGCCTCTGGCCGTCCGCCGGCACCGCTGCTTCAATGGTGGTCAGCGTAGTGCTTCTCGGCATCGCCATGAAAACGCTGCCGGTCGGAACTGCCTACGCGATTTGGGTTGGCATCGGTGCCGTGGGCACGGCCATCCTCGGCATGGTGCTGCTTGGCGACGCGATCAACACCGGCCGCCTCGTCAGCCTTGGGCTAATCATCACTGGCGTGATTGGTCTCAAACTCGCCACCCCGGCGTGATCTGGCGCGGGGCAAGGCATGAAATGATGAAGCACTCAGGTTTTTGACGGGCGTGCAACACGCAGCAACAGCCAGCCGGCCGAGGCGGCCAGTGCCGCCAAAATCAGCAGGCAGCCTGCGACATCGACCAGCGGCGCGCCCATCTGGTTGAGCCTGAGCGAGGCCTGAATGCCCGCCGTGCTCGGAAACAGCCAGCGCAGGG
>JBBRTU010000118.1:0-2022 GCA_038244115.1 Burkholderiales bacterium | reverse complement strand
GCTTCGAGCTGAAAAAGGTGCTGCGCACCGGCACGGTGGCGAGCACCGACAACCGGAATTGGGAACTGCTGCCGCATCCGGGCCCTGAGCGCCGTTTCAGCCAGAGCCGCGCGGTGGCGCTGGACATGGAAAGCGCGACCATCGCCGCCAACGGCTTTCGCTTCCGGGTGCCCTACGGCACGCTGCTATGCGTGTCCGACAAGCCGCTGCACGGCGAGATCAAGCTGCCCGGCATGGCCAACCAGTTCTACCGGCAACGGGTGGACCAGCATCTGCGCATAGGCATACGGGCAGTTGAGCTGCTCAGGCAACGTGGGATCGACAGCCTGCACAGCAGGAAGCTGCGCAGTTTTGCGGAGGTGGCGTTTCAATAGGGTAGGGGCAGGCTCGGCCGACCCTTGTTATTGCGATCGCCAGAAAGGTGTAATGCCCTGCGAGGTTGTGAAAGTATCCTGTTTACAACCACACAATTTAACTCAGCCTCTAAAATGTTTGCCAGTCCAGTGGAAACGAAACAGGGGCCGCATGAGTCGACATTATAAAAATGGATTGGCGCGTGAGCAGGCCATGCTGTTGCCCCCATGCGTTGATGATTACGTGTCCGCGGATAATCCAGTGCGTGCGATTGATGCCTTCGTCGACAGCCTGGATCTGGCTGAGCTGGGCTTTCAAAATGCGCAAGGATCCATCAGCTCGGGCCAGCCGGCGTATGCCCCACAGGCACTGTTAAAGCTTTACCTGTACAGCTATCTGATGCGCGTGCGCAGCAGCCGTATGATCGAGCGTGAAACCCGTCGCAACCTGGAAGTGATGTGGTTGATCGGCGGGCTGCAGCCGAGCTACAAGACCATCTCCAATTTTCGCAAGGACAATGCCAAGGCACTGAAAGCGGCAAACCGCGACTTCGTCATGCTGTGCAAGTCGCTGGAATTATTTGGAGGCGAACTGGCAGCCATCGACGGCAGCTTTTTTCGAGGGAATGTGGCCAGGGAAAACATCTACACGCAAGCGCGGCTCAAGAAGCTTCTCAAGCGTATCGACGCGCATATCCAGGCGTATTTGCAGGAACTGGAGACAGCCGATGCCGCAGGGGGCGAGCATGCGGGAGAGGCGGCGCCATTGGCCGCCAAACTGGCCGAACTCAAGACCCGGCAAGCGCAGTACGAGACGCAGTTGGCGCGACTGAAAGAATCGGGCGAAACCCAATATGCCGAAGTCGATCCCGATGCACGCCTGCTTACGAAGAGCGGTCAAAGCGTGGCCGGCTACAACGTGCAAATTGCCACTGATGCGAAGCACAAGTTAATGGTGCATTGTGACGTGACCGCCGATGGCAACGATACCCAGCAGTTGGCACCGGTCGCGCAAGAAGTCAAAACGATACTCGACGTCGACACGCTGGAAGTGGTGGCCGATGCCGGCTACTTCAGTCAGGATCAGATCAAGCAATGTCTCGATGCTGGCATCACGCCGTATGTGCCGGTGCCAGAACACCATAAATCCAAAGAGGGCGAGCGTCTGCCGCGCACGGCTTTCACGTTCGAAGAAGAGGCCAACCGCTATCGCTGTCCGCAAGGGCAATACCTGCATTTCAGACGCACCCTCAAGGAAGGCGAGCACACGATATTCAACTATGTCAGCACGGCGGCAACGTGCGCCAACTGCCCGTTGCGCAAGCGTTGCCTGCCCTCGAAAACGCCATACCGGGATATCTATCGATGGAAGCATGAAGCGCTGATCGATACGCATCGACACCGCATGAAACAGGTAGGCAGCGCCATGATGCGAACACGGGCCAGCATGGTCGAACACCCCTTCGGCACGCTCAAGCGCTGGTGTGGATGGGTCCACTTTCTGGTGCGCGGCAAGGAGAAAGTCAGCGGGGAAATGAACCTGCTCATGCTGTGCTACAACCTCAAGCGTGTCTTGAGCATTTTTGGCATCGACAAATTCCGGGAAATACTCAAATTGCGCGCCAAGGGCGCCAATTCAGCGCCACAAGACGCGTTCGCCACATTGCCT
>JBBRTU010000117.1:0-2039 GCA_038244115.1 Burkholderiales bacterium | reverse complement strand
CTGCGGTCACGTCGTAGGATTTGCAGAATAGCTGTGCTTCGGATGGCTCGAGCAGATGTTCGATCTCGGCTTTGCTCCAGACGTAGTATTTTCCCTCTTCACCTTCCGAATCGGCATCGTAGCTCGAGGTGAAGCAGCCTGCGCTTGTTGTCATTTCATTGAAAACAAAAGCAATGGTTTCGTTTATGCGGGTCTCATAGAGGGGGCTTTTCGTCGTGAGCCAGGCGCGGGTGAGCAGGCTTACATATTGCGCATTGTCGTAAAGCATTTTCTCGAAATGCGGAGCCAGCCAATTATGGTCGGTGGAATAGCGGGCAAGGCCACCTCCGAGATGATCGTAGATTCCACCATTGCTGATGTGGTCAAGCGTGGTGAGAACGGCATCCCTCGCAGGCTGGTTGTTGCCGCGCAGGTAGATTTCCCAGAGGAATGAGAACACCGGGGCTTGGGGAAATTTCGGGGCTCCCTTGAGGCCGCCATAGTGCGGGTCAACGGCGTTGATCAGGATATTGGCATTTTGGTGGATATCCTTGATCAACAGGGGTGACGTTTTGGAGGTGTATTTGGGTTGCTGAAGGGCATGGGTTATGGCTTCAGCATTCTGGGCGATCTTGTGGGGCTCATGGTTCCAGATGCGGGAGATCTCGGTCAGGACATGACGAAAACCCGGCCTGCCATATTTGGATTCTGGGGGAAAATAAGTGCCGCCCCAAAAGGGAAGGGCATCTGGCGTCAGGAACATGGTCAGCGGCCAGCCGCCCTGCTCGCCCAGGCCATGAAGGGCCGCCATGTAGATGCGGTCAATGTCGGGTCTTTCTTCGCGATCAACCTTTATATTGATAAAGTGTTGGTTCATGATTTCAGCGGTTGTAGGGTCTTCGAAACTCTCATGGGCCATAACGTGGCACCAGTGGCAGGCGGCATAACCTATCGAGAGAAGGACCGGCTTGTTGTGTTTCCTGGCCTGTTCGAAGGCTTGTTCATTCCAGCCATACCAGTTAACCGGATTGTCCTTGTGCTGCAGCAGATAGGGGCTGGTTTCTTCGGAAAGGTGGTTTTTGGACATTGGGATCTCTGGTTTGGCGTGATTAAGGTTTAGGTGATTAATGGTATCGATTCGAATCCGAAATGAATAATAGTGACACGATTTTTGCCGTTTCGAGCGGGTCTGGTATGGCCGGTATTGCTGTTATCCGCATGTCTGGCCCTAAAGCTGAAAGACTTCTCGTTGAAACCGCTGGTTTACTTCCTTTACCGCGCCTGGCCAGTGTGCGGCAACTGCGCGATCCTGCATCGCAAGAGATAATTGACCAGGCCCTGGTTCTGTGGATGCCTGGTCCCAACAGCGCCACTGGAGAAGATGTTGCCGAATTTCATGTGCATGGAAGTATGGCCGTAGTTGAGGCGGTGTTTGCGGTATTTCGGAAATATGATGGTGTAAGGCTGGCAGAGGCTGGCGAATTCACGCGGCGGGCTTTCGTCAATGACCGGATGGATCTGGTGGAGGCGGAAGGTCTGGGCGATCTGCTGCAGGCGCGGACTGAGGCGCAGCGACGGATGGCTGTCCATCACATGCTCGGGCATGCAAGCAGTATTTATGAACAGTGGCGCAGCGAGCTGATTGCAATTCTGGCGCGTCTGGAAGCGGCCATTGATTTTGTCGATGAGCATGATGTTGCCGAGGCGGCTCTGGCTGATGTGCGGTCGCGCACGGTAGATTTGATTGGTCGCCTCAGCAAAGCGGCAGATGAATCGGGCCGTGCCGGAGCGGTGCGATCTGGTGTCAAAGTTGTTTTTGCTGGCGCACCCAATGTTGGCAAATCGTCCCTGCTTAATCTCGTTGCAGCACGCGAGGCTGCGATTGTTTCCTCACGCCCCGGTACGACCCGGGATGTCATTGAAGTTTCCATTGTGCTGGGTGGGGTGCCGGTCATCCTCACCGATACGGCGGGCTTGCGACACGACGGTGAGGATGAAATTGAAAACATCGGCATGTTGAAGGCCAAGTCCGAGGTGGCTGGCGCTGATATTGTTGTCTG
>JBBRTU010000116.1:0-2207 GCA_038244115.1 Burkholderiales bacterium | reverse complement strand
GCGTCAATTGTTTCTTTTGCTCGGCAGTCAATCCAGAATACGCCAATGCCTTTTCAACCGCCCCTTGTATCAGTTTCGGTCCAAAGGCGATCGCGCCGGTGTACCCCATAATCGCAGGCACATGGCTCCACAAACCCTGATTGATGGCCGAGGAAATTGAAGTGCACAAATTATTTCCCATTAAAGCCATCGCAGAATATCTAATGCCATTCAGGATTTCACCCGGAACATCGATCTCTTTCAACGCATCTTCATAGCGTTGTTCTTCCGGCGTCAAGGTTTTCCCCTGGAATTTCTTATATAAAATAGCGCTTTCCTGAAAGAGGTCTATTTTCGTTTTTTGTTCAGGTGCTACCGTCTGGGTAACTGTTCAGCCCAAGTTGCAATAACGCAGTTGTAAACGGCATCGAACCAGTTCATGATGCGGGCCATGGCAAAGAAACGACTCCAACCCGACCTGTCGGGCCTATCGCACGGCGAGAAGGATATCCTCATCCTGACGCTGCTGGCTCGCCTGGATGCGCTGGAATCGAAGGTGAATAAGAATAGCCATAATTCGAGCAAGCCGCCCTCGTCGGACGGTCTTGCAAAGAAGACACGCTCCCTGCGCGAGTCGTCTGGCAAGAGCGTCGGCGGCCAAGTCGGGCACAAGGGCAACACGCTCAAGCGGGTGGCCGAGCCGACCGAAACAGTGCACCATCCGTTGCCCAAGCAATGCCACCGCTGCCAAGCGGCGTTGCCGCTGGAACTGGCGCGCATACTGGAACGGCGCCAGGTATTTGATGTGCCAGCCCCAGGCTTCGACGTCATTGAACACTGCACGCTATCGCTGGTGTGTGCATGCGGCCAGACGCATGAGAGTGCGTTTCCGGCAGAGGTGAACCAGCCGGTGCAATATGGCCCAAACGTGCGCTCATTAGGTGTCCATTTGACGCAAGGGCAGATGCTGCCTTTCGCGCGCGCTGCCGAATTGATCCAGGACATCTATGGCCTCACGGTGTCGCCGGGAACGCTGGTGTCGTGGGTGGGCGAGGCACGCCAAGCCTTGCAGAGCACAGCCGATCTGATCGCGCAGTGCCTGCATGCCGCACCGGTGCTCAGCGCGGATGAATCGGGCTTGCGGGTGGACAGCAAGCTCCATTGGCTGCACATCGCGGCCACCGAGACCTTGACCTGGTATGGCGTGCATGCCAAGCGCGGTTTGGAAGCCATTCAAGCCCACGGCATCCTGCCCAAACGCATAGGCGTGCTAATGCACGACTGCTGGGCTCCCTACTGGCAACTCGATGACGGCACCCATGCACTGTGCAACGCCCACCTGCTGCGCGAACTGGTGTATGTGCAAGAGCTGACCGGCCAGGCGTGGCCAAAGGCGATGACGAATCTGCTACGCAATGCCAACAAACTGTGCGAGGTACTGCGCCAGCAACAGCGCACACTGGGCGCCGCTGATATCGCCGCCTTTACCACGGTCTACGAGGCCATCGTGCACGAAGGTGAACAACTCAACCCCGAAGCGTTCAAGCCCAATGGCAAGCCAGGCCGAGTCGCCCAGTCCGTTGCCTTCAACTTACTACGCCGTTTCCGGCAGCGCGCCGACGCCGTGCTGCGCTTCATCAGCGATCCGGCCGTGCCGTTCACCAATAATGTGGCCGAGCGCGCGGTGCGCATGCCCAAAGTCAAACAGAAGATCTCTGGCTGCTTCCGCACGCTTGTCGGCGCCGAAAATTTCTGCGTCATTCGCTCGTGCCTGGACACGCTGCGCAAGCAGGGACATGGCATGCTGGAAGTGCTGCGCCGCGCCTTCAACGCTGATCCGATTCTGCCTACCGCGTAGCGCCTGAATAGTCACCATTGGAGAAAAATTGATGAAATTCGAGATCCACGGATTTGAAATGAAATACTGGGAAGGGGTTGCGGACATCTGGTTGTCGCCCGAATGTCAGTGGGGCGGCCTCCAACTACCACTACAGTCGCGCGATGCAATCAGGAAGACCCTTGAGCACGCACCCGCCACTACAACTCGACTTGTGGCGATCGAAAAAGAGCAAGGCCGTGTTATCGGAACCCTGTCGCTGGGGCAAATGTCAGGCCGTAGATCTCATGCGGCTGAAGTAGGCCTCCTGGTGCGCGATGATTTTAAGGGAAAGGGAATTGGCAGCGCATTACTTTCCAGCGGAATCGATTTTGCTGAAAACTGGCTTGGC
>JBBRTU010000115.1:0-2268 GCA_038244115.1 Burkholderiales bacterium | reverse complement strand
TTCATTGCCCTGTTTGTCGTCGGCGTATCGGCCGCATTGGTAATAGCGGGACAAATGGGCCTGCTTGAAGGTCCGGTGCCCAAAGACCTCGGCGTTCATGATGATCGACTCAAGCCCCCATCACGCACCCCCAACAGCGTGACAAGCCAGGCAGACCTCTATCCGGATCACCCACAAAAAGACTACGCTCGCATTGCGCCGTTTCAGTTCACCGGTGACGGAGAAAAAGCCATGGCCAGAATTGCCGACATCCTGAAAAATTCGGATCGGACCGTTCTAATTACCCAAGAACCCGGTTACCTGTATGCGCAAAGTAGCACGCAACTCCTCAAGTTCACCGATGACGTCGAGTTCTGGCTCGACCGCTCCGCAGGGGTCATTCAGGTCCGCTCGTCCAGCCGCTTGGGCCAAAAAGACTTCAACGTGAATCGCAACCGGGTGGAAGCAATAAGGGCCCAGTTCTCGACGAACTGAGCCCTTTTTTACGTTAACGTTGCCCCGTCATCAACTGGCGGTGGCTTCTTCTGGTTTGGACTTGCCTTCCTTTTTCGGCAAAGGCTGGATGTCCAGCAAGACTTCGGTCTTGCTTTCATCCTTGTCGTCCAGATCCACCGTCAAACGCCCGCCTTCGGTGAGGCGACCAAACAGCAATTCATCGGCCAAGGCACGGCGAATAGTGTCCTGAATCAGCCGCTGCATGGGACGCGCACCCATCAGCGGGTCAAAACCCTTCTTGGCGAGGTGTTTGCGCAGCTTGTCGGTAAAGGTGACATCCACTTTTTTCTCAGCCAACTGGGTTTCCAGTTGCAGCAGGAACTTGTCCACCACACGCAGAATGACATTCTCATCCAGCGCCTTGAAGCTCACGATGGCATCCAGCCGATTGCGGAACTCGGGCGTGAACAGACGCTTGATATCTGCTGCTTCATCACCCGCCTCGCGCGGGTTGGTAAAGCCAATGCTGGCCTTGTTCATGGTCTCCGCACCCGCATTCGTGGTCATGACAATGATCACGTTTCGGAAATCAGCCTTGCGACCATTGTTGTCGGTCAGCGTGCCATGGTCCATGACTTGAAGCAAGACGTTGAAAATCGCAGGGTGCGCCTTTTCGATCTCGTCGAGCAGCAGTACGCAGTGCGGCTTCTTGGTAATGGCTTCCGTCAAAAGACCACCCTGATCAAATCCCACATAGCCCGGAGGCGCGCCAATCAATCGACGTACCGCGTGCTGCTCCATGTACTCGCTCATATCAAAGCGAATCAGGTCAATGCCCATGATGTAGGCCAACTGCTTGGCGGCCTCCGTCTTGCCAACGCCGGTGGGACCACTGAACAGGAAGGAGCCAATGGGCTTGTCACCCTTGCCCAAGCCTGAACGCGCCATCTTGACGGCAGATGCCAATACATCCAACGCTTTGTCCTGACCAAACACGACATTGCGCAAATCACGCTCAAGTGTCTTGAGCTTGCTGCGGTCATCATTGGACACGTTGGCGGCAGGAATGCGGGCAATCTTGGCCACAATCTCTTCCACCTCAGCTTTGCTGATGATTTTCTTGCGTTTGCTTGGCGGCAAAATGCGTTGCGCGGCACCCGCCTCGTCAATCACATCGATGGCTTTGTCCGGCAAATGCCGATCATTGATGTACTTCGCGCTGAGTTCTGCCGCAGCCTGCAGAGCGGCCAGGGCGTACTTCACGTTGTGGTGCTCTTCGAAACGGGATTTGAGCCCTTTCAAAATATCTACGGTCTGCTCAACTGTCGGCTCGACCACGTCGACCTTCTGGAATCGACGGGACAAGGCGGCATCTTTCTCAAAGATCCCACGGTACTCGGTGAAAGTGGTTGCACCGATGCATTTCAATTGGCCGGAACTGAGCCCTGGCTTCAACAAATTGGATGCGTCCAGCGTTCCACCTGATGCGGCGCCTGCGCCAATTAGAGTGTGAATTTCGTCAATGAAAAGAACAGCATTGGGTTTGTCTTTAAGGGACTTCAACACACCTTTGAGGCGCTGTTCAAAATCACCGCGGTATTTCGTACCCGCCAGCAAGGCGCCCATATCGAGCGAATAGACCACGGCCTCCGCCAGAATTTCAGGTACATCACCCTGTGTAATACGCCAGGCCAAGCCCTCAGCAATTGCAGTTTTGCCCACACCAGCTTCACCCACCAGCAATGGATTGTTTTTGCGCCGGCGGCACAGAATCTGGATAACGCGCTCGACCTCATATTCCCGGCCAATCAGCGGATCGATTTTGCCGTCTTT
>JBBRTU010000114.1:0-2276 GCA_038244115.1 Burkholderiales bacterium | reverse complement strand
TCACGGTCTGCCGGCAGACGAAGTCATTTCGGCGCTGCAAAAAGAAATCCGGCGCGGCCATGCCGAAAACGCCGCCTTGCTGGCCTATGAGATGTTTGTCAGCAGCGCGGATTTGGAACAATACCTGTGGAAGCGCTTGCTGTGCATCTCCGTGGAGGATGTCGGCCTGGGAAATCCGCAGGCCGCTGTGCAGGTCAATGGGCTGTACCAGATGCACCAGGTCTATGGCCGGGGTGAGGGCGACAGGCTGTTGTTTGCCATTCATGCAGTTCGCCTGCTGTGCGCCAGCTCGAAAGACCGCTCGACCGATGAAATGGTCAATTGGATCCAGCACGCCGTGGAAGAAGAGGGTCAACGCCCGCAAATCCCGGATTACGCCATCGATAAACATACCGCGCGCGGCCAGACCTTGGGACGCGACGACCGCCATTTCTGGGAGGTCGGCGCGAAGGTGGAACCCGAGTGGAGCGAGCGCGAGCGCACCTACCGCGAACGGGTGATGAAACTGATTAAATAAAAACCAGTGTATAACCCGTTTGCGCGCGACCGCATTTCGGAACCATACCCAGTGGGCCGTTAATGAAACTCATGCGATCAGTGCCAAGCATTGATTAAGCGGCATCGTATGCTTGCTTCAACCACGCAAGAATTTGATCGTCGATTTGCTGAGGATCGCTAATCTGAACGCGGTGCGTGACCATGGCGTTCCATGAGCCGGATGCTTCCAGGCGCTCATTGGGCGCGATCCCTTTGAGTTTAATCCCGATGTCAAAGCGTTCGGGGGTGGATGGTTGTAGTATGGCGAACTTCTTGCCGTCCCTCTGGACATTGATATAGCTTCTGTTAGGCGATATGTTGATATCCGCGCCAAATGCCTGGATGTTGGCTGCCAGCGCGTCAAAGGTAGGCCGCCATTTCGCTTTATTACCCTTGAAATGCTCGGCAAGTTTGTCTTGCGGACTGGCACTTAGCTTGTCTGAATTGACGAGCAGTTGGGCAATTATATTGGCGTGGCCTTGTCCCAATCCATAGTCTGTCTTAAGCCAGTTGAGCACTTCGGAGTAGCTGATCAGCCCTTTTTCGGCAGCGATCGCACGGAAGTCATCCGGTGTCTTGCCTGTCTTGGCTCGGATTGAATCGAGATATGCTTGAAAAGACATATTGCTCCTTAAATTGAAATCGAAAAATATCGACACATTTGATCAGGTCTGGGGCGGTTCATAAAACTAAAATTTAGGAGTTTACTCCTCGCTAATGCGACTGCCTTTTATCATTTTCTAACCTATTCTAAACTATTTTTATTCCCAAATGTGATTGAATTTGCCAACCGGCTGTCTGCTTACTGCTGAAGTATTCAGGCTACCCTTCGTCATCCAACCCCTTCAGGCGCACTGCCGAGTGTCCCGAGGCGCAAGGGAATGATGTTTTACAGGTGATATGCGGCACTTTGTGCCGCATATCACCTGTAGTAATGCGAAATTGGTTATTGACAGAATAAATGTTCTATGCTTTAATAGGATATCAGGATAAATAAGATTGAAATTAGCTTGTTTTGATGTTAGACTTGGGTACAGCTTGGACACCAGAACACACGCTAATCCATGTTCGTAAACGTTTTGGTTCGGGTGATTTGCTTCCGCACTTAGAAAGGATCATTAAATGGGTCAAGAACCGAAGGTTGTGGTAATGGTAGGCACCCCAAAGGGGGCCTTTATTTTTAGCAGTGATGAAGAGCGCAAAAATTGGGCTGTCAGCGATGTGCTTTTCAAGAGCTGGAATGTGATGCACATGCAGATGGATCCCAGGGATCGGCGAATCCACGCGGCCGTCAGCCATTTTGTGTATGGCCCGACCACGCACTATTCCGATGATCTGGGGAAAAGCTGGACTCAAGCTAGCCTGTCGCCGCAGCTGACCCGGCCTTCCATATCCGGGCGACCGCATGGGACGATAGAGGAAGCGTTTTCAAATATCCCGCTGCCTGAGACTCCTGAAGCAGTGCACAAAGTCTGGAATATTACCCCTGGACGCGCCGAAGAACCAGGCGTGCTGTACGCGGGCATTCAGCCGGCGGCCTTGTTCCGGTCGGCGGACCGTGGCGACACCTGGTCGCTGGTGGAGAGCCTCTACGACCACCCCCAGCGTGGGCAATGGAACCCTGGAGCGGGCGGGTTATGCCTGCACACAATCGTGCTCGATCCCAGCAACCCGAAGCGCATGTATGTAGCCATCTCAGCCGCCGGGGTTTACCGCAGCGACGACGGCGGGCAGACCTG
>JBBRTU010000113.1:0-2390 GCA_038244115.1 Burkholderiales bacterium | reverse complement strand
TATCTCGGTGAATGCCAATACCGGTTTAACCGCCGCTTCAAGCTGGCTGCCATATTTCCCAGGCTAGTCTATGCTGCTGTGCATACCGGGTGCCGTCCAGAGAGCTTTCTGCGCCTAGCCGTGAATTAGAACGATTCAGGACAACTGTTGATTCTCATGTAACCATCGTTCGACCAATACCTGGAAAGTTCTACCCTGAATTTTTCGGATACATGATGACAGTCATCGAAGATGCTATTAAGGATTCTGGTGAGGGTTGCGGTGGTCAAACGGAATTAGCTAGGTCTGTCTTGGCAGAAAAATTCCTGGTGCATTACCCAGAATCACACTCCGAACAGCAACGCATTGTCGGCATCCTCGACGAAGCGTTTGACGGCATCGCTACCACCAAAGCCAACGCCGAAAAGAACCTGCAAAACGCCCGTGCCCTGTTTGAAAGCCATCTGCAAGCCGTCTTTACCCAGCGGGGTGAGGGGTGGGTGGAGAAGACACTTGAAGAGATAGCGACAACCTTTGGTCGAGGTAAATCAAGGCATCGGCCGCGAAATGAGCCGAAACTCTACGGTGGGAAATATCCGTTTATCCAGACGGGCGACATTCGGAACGCAGACCATTTAATAACAGAGTATTCCCAAACTTACAGCGAGGCTGGCCTAGCCCAAAGCAAGCTGTGGCCGAAGGGGACTATTTGTATCACGATTGCTGCAAACATCGCTGAAACTGCGATTCTTGACTTCGATGCCTGCTTTCCCGATAGCATCATAGGCGTAGTTCCAGATCCGCAGCAGGCCGAAATTGGTTTCGTGGAATACTTGCTGCAGTCATTCAAGTCGCGCATACAAGCCTTAGGAAAAGGGAGCGCTCAAGCCAACATCAACATGGGGACGTTTGAGAACGAACGTTTTCCTTTTCCCTCAGTTGGTGAGCAGAGGCAAATCGTAGAAAAATTGGATGCCCTTTCAGCCGAAACCCAGCGCCTCGAATCCATCTACCGGCAGAAACTCGCCGCACTGGATGCACTGAAGAAGTCCCTGTTGGATCAAGCCTTCACCGGGGCACTGTAGCAATATTCTTGCAGAAAAATATTACGCCGTTATAATGGCCACACTATGGAACGTATACAATCTATAAATCCGGAACGTATTGCCTGGTGTTGTGCCGATTATGGCATCACACCAGACGACCTTGCGACTGAACTCGGTATCGCTGCTGCCAACATTGAGCATGTCATGGCCGGTGAAGACGGCATGACGTTCAATCAGTTGCGCAAGGTGGCTGAGTACTTTGGCCGGGGTGTCCTGTTCTTTCTTGAGGACGGGCCGGTCGATTCCGCTCAGGTTCATACGGCGCAGTTCCGCACGCTGGCCAATCAGAAACCGGAAATGTCTCCAAGTCTGAAAAAATTGATCGAGCGGGTCGAAAGGCAACGGGCGGTCTACCTGAGTTTGCTTGAAGATCTGGATGAATCTGAACGCTTACGCTTTAACCCGCCGGAGCTGCCACGCAACGATCTGCACGAAGCCGCCAACATCGTGCGGACATGGTTAGGCTTGGGTGATGTAAACGATTTTGACACATATCGTGCAGCGGTGGAGGCGAAGGGCATCCTTGCTTTTCGCAGTAACGGCTACAACGGTAAGTGGCAGATTCCCAAACAGAACCCGACACTCGGCTTTACTCTCTATGATCCCGCCTGCCCGGTCATTGTTATCAAGAAACTCTCCTGGGAATCCCAACAATCTTTCACACTCATGCACGAGTTGGCGCACCTGTTGTTGCACAAGTCCAGCTCTATTGACGACGAGCAGGACTTTCAGTCTCACCAGGGACGAGAACAAGATGCCAATGCCTTTGCAGGCTTGATCCTGGTCCCGGACCATTTCCTTGCAAGCATTAATGATAGAGCACGACCTGTTGAAGTTCATGAGTATGACGTATGGCTTGATCGGCAACGCAAGGCGTGGGGCGTCAGTACGGAGGTCATCTTACGCCGTTTGCTTGATGCTGGCCGATTGCCGCAGCAATTATACGCCGCATATCGGCAATGGCGGGCGAGCTTGGTTGTGCAGGAAAAAGATAGCGGCAATCGACAGTACCGGTATCGAGAGCCTAAGCATATGTTCGGCGATACGTTTGTGCGGACGGTGTTGGATGCCTTGAATGCACGACATATAACGCTTGCCAAGGCGAGCAGTTATCTTGACAGCCTGAAAATCAAAGACCTGCATCAGTTGGAGAGCCTCTATGCAGGTCTTTGATGCCTCCTCAATGATTTACCTGAATCGTTCTAATTCACGGCTGCAGCCGTAAATGACTTATTGTGTCTCAAGTGTGGCGTATGCTCATGGTAACTACCTATAGGGGGAACTTACCATGAAAAAGCACAACAT
>JBBRTU010000112.1:0-2390 GCA_038244115.1 Burkholderiales bacterium | reverse complement strand
TTAGCCACAATCGATGCCAACATCTGGTCTGCGTGGTCACGTAGCTCTTGCCGACTCATCTCAGCGTTGGGAAGAATCGTCTTCGCGAAGTCTTCCCATTTCTGCAATATGGGTTCCCGATTAGCGAGAATGAAATCGGCAAGTCGTACCGGTGTATTGGGGGAGTCTGATAGTATTTTCACAGCAATCTTTCAAAATGGAATCTTATTTTAATGCCTTTAGATGCCATGCGTGTATTGCGGTTACGAGCGTGAAAAATTACTGCTTGCGTCCGTTACGATTCCAAGAATGTTGGCTCGCGAAACACTAAAGCGCCCTGCCAGTTCACTTACCGACATCCCGGCAGCGTGGTCGGCGGCGATTATGATGCACTGCCCGACATTTGTCTTAGATGACGCTCCAGCCACCTTAGCCACCGCCTTGGCCCGCGCCAGGCCAGCCAGTGTGCGTTCGATCAGCAGATCGCGCTCCATCTCGGCCGCATTTATCTGGTAATCCGCTTGAAGGGCTGATGTAAATATTTTCCATACGTGTTAACAAACGGTCCAATGTTAGGCATCGCACGGAACCGCCAGCTGACATTCTTCCACTATACCCCCCATTAGCTTTCGGATGTAGCCTGAGGGTACGGCTGGCACAGTGCGCCGAAGAGTGGGCCGGTTCTTCCACGTGGATCACCTAAAACACCGCAACGAAGGCTCGCGGTGCTCTCTTCAAACCGACCTCGCGCCAGTCAGGCCGCCGAGCCCGTGTGGGCCCTGCGCTTGAGTGCGCCGTAGGCCGACCCCAGCACCGCCCCAAACACCAGATGCAGGATCAGCGTCATGATCGGCGCCATGATGCCCATACCCATCCCGAACAGGCCGGCGCCTGCCATCGGCATCAGCACCACCATCATGGTGAGCCAGCCGATACAGGCAATCAGCATACCGCGCCCCGCCATGTTGCCTTCGCCGCCGCGGTCGACAAGCGCAATCACCAGGCCATAACCGACGATTCCGATCACCGCATGCACCACCCAGCCGACGAATGGCATTCCGGGCCGGCCCATCATCGTCGCAAGCATGGCGGGCAGATCCAGCTGCGGCATCAGGCCCATCGCAGCCTTCATGATCATTAGCATCGACAAGACAGCGGTTGCGGCCGCGCCGGCAAGCATTCCGTTTCGGATATTCGTCATGATGTCCCCCCTTTGTGGTGGATGGAATCTGGTAAGCGCGCTGAATCGGTAGATTGCGACCAACACCGTCAGGCACGGCCGCGAATTGGATAGTCCTTGCTGATGACGAACTGCAAGCCTTTCAGCAACGCCGGTAATGCTGGACGCGCGAACGGCGCATTGGAAATATCGATGATCTGCGTCTCGCCGTGCGGATTGATGACGAATACCCCGGGCTCGGCAAACTGGTGGTCGGTTTCTTGCGGCGAGCGCGGGTCCGAGACGTACAGCCCCAGCGTGCGCATCTGCGGCACCGTCAGGCCGTAGCCGACCGGAAAGGTCCAGCCGCACTCCTGTACTTCGGTCTGCGCCTCCTCCTGCGGGTCGGCGGACAGCGTCATGACGCTGATGTTGGCGTGTGCAAACGCGTCGAGCATGCCGTTGAGCTCGTCAAGGTATGCCTTGCACAGCGGACAGTGTTTGCCACGGTAGACAATCAAAAGACGCCATCCGTCACCTTGCACTGGCGTGATCACGCCATGGGCCACCGTATTCCACGATAGCGGTGGAAATACTGCGCCAGCTGCCATTTTTTCAGTTTGCATCGCTCTCGCCCTTTCAGGGTGAGAGCACAGCGTAACGGGTCGATGACGCAGACTTGGTACGTCAGCGCACATTGGTATGACGACGCTCGATAAGTGCGGGCACCTTTCGGCTAAGCGAGGCTGCGAACATACGCGACTGGCGAAACGGGCTATCGTAAATACCACTCGTCGCTAACCGCTATCCGCCTAATGCGAATCCTGCCAACGATGTCGGCTTCTGATAGGGACCTCCATGACCGCACCACGCAAAGGGCAGGCATCAGCGCCTCTAGCCCGCAACGAATTCCATCTCGAATTTCGCAAATCGTTTCTCGATCCTGCCTTTGGCGGCGTTGCAACGCAACTGGACGCCGTCGAAGAAGTCGCTTGGGTTAATTACAAGGATGGCCACAAAGCGCCGCTGACTGAAAAAGCCGGGGCGGGATTTGCAGATCCCGACTACGACCTGTCGGTCGAATGGAAAGCCACCCGCGATCGCCTGATCGCCGCAGAAATTACGCAAAAGGCTACCGCTACTCGCTCCCGCGTTTTGCTTATCTGCAGTTCCGCGCGCAATGACGGCAGCTGCCCAGGCGAGATTTCAAAGACCTGGCGGCTGACCTTGATGGCGCAGGAAATCCTTGAAC
>JBBRTU010000111.1:0-2565 GCA_038244115.1 Burkholderiales bacterium | reverse complement strand
TCACGAAATCGGCCTTATTCCACAATTTTTTTGAATTAATCACTTTAGCTCCGATCAAACATTGGAATGTACTATTCCATCGAATCTTACGATAGTTATGCAGAATTTGAAGTCGCTTGTATAAGACCGGTATTTAATGCTTTGAAATCGTCCCTGCAACAAAATTATTTTTAATCAGTGCAGACATGCAAAAGGAAAAATCTTGAAAACAAAACTTGTTGGTGCATCAATTTTGGTCACTACAATGCTTTTTACACTTAGTACCGTTGCAGCGAATAAGGATCAAAATACTCAGTCGCAATCAACTGCGCACCGTTCTGCCGACAGCGCCTCGATTAGCAAAATTATCGGCGCATGGCCTGAACGTCCAAGACTCGGCGCGAAAGAAATGATAGCGAAGTACGGAGCGCCGCAGGAGGCGACATCCGAACGACTCATCTGGCACAAAGCCGGACCTTTCAAACGCATTACAGTGCTGAACTTGGAGACGCCGCACGACTTCCCACTGCCGCATGTCGATTTCCTTGAACATACCATCGAGTACAATGTGCCACAGGATAAGGTAGGCGACTTGATTGCGTTTGATGCGAGCAGCACGATCAATCGGACCGTTGGTGAGCTTTCGGCACGTTGTGACCTGGAAGGACACAACATCCTGACTTTAAATCTCGATCATGACATTGTTACCGGCAAAAAAACCGTGGAACAGGCGCGTCAAGCGTTCGGTGAAATCGTTCAGCAAGATGTGACCGGCAAACATCCCGCTTATGTCGAGGCGCTACAATTTCAACCAGCCAAGGAAACCACTGCCGCGTTCTCGGATAAGCCCGTTATCCCTGGCTCACCGGTACGCGCGGCCGACACGGACGACGATGCAAAAAAGGCTACTGCTAGCGACAAAAAAGGAGATGCCGAGATTCTAGCCACTGTCATTGCAGTCGATATGAATGAGGTTCTTGCAGCGGCAGAAGCGCAGAAGAAAAAGATGAGTCAGCCAGCCACTGATTACGCGAAAATGCTTCATCAGGAGCATGGAGAGAACATGGGCAAAACCATGAAGCTCGGACAACAGATGGGCGTGACGCCGATCGACACCATGAATGTGGATAAGCTAAAAATAAAAGGCGCGGGTGAACTTGGCGCACTGATTCCGCTCGACGGCCCCGCTTTTGAGCGCAGCTATCTTGCGGCGATGGTCAAGGGGCATACCGAAGCCATGAACATGATTGACAGTAAACTTCTTAAAGCAGCAAGCGACGATGGCCTGAAAAAACATCTTACGGAAACACGGACACATATCGCTGCTCACCTTGAGAAAGCCAAGCAGCTTCAAAGCAATATGAAGCGATAGTAACTAAACTAGTCCTTCGCGTTAAAAGTCGGGCTGTATTCGGGGCGCATCTTGCGCTGGTCATAGGCCCGCCTCGTCGCGAGTTGGCGAAACTCAGCCACTCTTGGACTGAGGTGTCCTGTCAATAATGGACACTCGCGTCTCAGGCAGCCTGCAGGTATTTGAAGGTTTCTGCAAACACTGCAGGCGATTGGTAGCCAAGGCGTGAGTGTCGCCGCTGGCGGTTGTAAAAAATCTCGATGTATTCTTGGATTGCCGCCTTGGCATGAGCGCGCGTCTCATAATGTTGGTGATGTGTCAGCTCGTTTTTTAAGCTGCCCCAGAAGCTTTCCATTGGCGCGTTATCGTAGCAATTTCCCTTACGGGACATGGAAGCCTGCATGCCAAACTGATCCCGCAGCTTGCGGTAGTCATGGGCACAATATTGGGCGGATTCAACCGGTCGTCGCAACACTAGATTGTTGAACAGATTTTAGGTACTCGTCCAGTGCTTCTGCTGGTGTCTTCCAGCCAAGCGTTTTCCGGGGCCTGGAATTCAATGTGTTAGCCACGGCCTGGATCTCCCGAGCGCTCCAACGAGACAGGTCTGTACCCTTTGGGAAGTATTGCCGCAGAAGGCCGTTCGTATTCTCGTTCGTGCCGCGTTGCCATGGACTGTGCGGGTCGGCGAAGAAGACCTGTACCCCGGACTCGACCGTAAAGCGGGCGTGATCGGATAGTTCTTTGCCACTGTTGACGATCGCCCAGAACTGACCCACCGGGGGTGCGGACTAAAACTTGGACTACCAGGAGGTAGTTCATGTATTCGTACGAAGACAGGATTCGAGCGGTCGAGCTCTACATCAAGCTTGGCAAACGCGTGAAGCCAACCATCCGGCAGCTGGGTTATCCAACCAAGAATGCCTTGAAGGGCTGGTACAGGGAATATGAGCAACGGCTCGATTTGCCGGCAGGCTACGCTGGCCGTGAACCCAAATACTCGCAGGCTCAGAAGGAGGCGGCTGTCGAGCACTACCTAACTCACGATCGATGCATTGCCGCCACCATGAAGGCGCTGCGCTACCCCGGTCGCGGGACGTTAGCCGCTTGGATTCGCGAGGCGCTTCCTGAGAGCGGGAAAGCCGTAGTTGGCAGCGCTGAGCGCCGAAAATATCCCGAGTCGATGAAGCAGGCCGGGGTCATCGCGCTTTGCATCCGACGAGAAACTGCGCAGT
>JBBRTU010000110.1:0-2732 GCA_038244115.1 Burkholderiales bacterium | reverse complement strand
GGTGCCATTTGGCAAGGGGTAACGCTCATCGTGTTTGGCGTATTGGTGATCGGTTTGATTGATAATATCCTACGCCCCCTACTGGTAGGTCAAGATACCCACCTACCCGACTATGTGGTGCTTATCTCAACAATCGGCGGAATGGCGCTTTTTGGTCTGAATGGTTTCGTCATCGGTCCCGTAATTGCAGCCCTGTTCATTGCCGCCTGGGATCTCTTTTCTGCACCGAATGAAATCCATCGGGATTAAAAAGCGCCACAATCGCTTTTGCTGTCTAGCATTATTGTTTATCGATCCATGCTCGCGCTTCTGCGTTAGCGTTCATTGCAGCCGTATCTTCTTCATGTAAAGGTTCAACGAAACTTTCGTAAACAACTATGCCTTTATCATTAAGAATCCTGTAGCGACCGTTCCAAGAACAGCTAGTGTAGTGCGCCGTAATTAATAGAACTAATAATCATATCTTCTGTCCAAATATTGGAATGTATGACAGGAGGACACCGATGCGAACTGCGGCGGAGATTATGCTGACGGCAGGAGAAGAAAAGGCGTTGACCAGGCTGTCGCGCTCGAACACATCGAGTGTACGGTTGGCGCGTCGCGCCAGGATTGTGTTGTTGGCGTGGCATGGCAAAGATAACACACAGATTGCGGCGGAGCTGGGTGTAGGGCGCATTCAGGTAGGGCGCTGGCGCGAGCGCTATGCCAAAGATGGCATGGCGGCCATCGAACGGGATCTGCCGCGCGGTGGCCGCAGACCCACGGTGGATGCGCCGCAGATTGTGCATCTGACCACGCAGACCACGCCACACAACGCTACCCACTGAAGCACGCGCACCCTGGCGGAGATAGCGGGAGTAAGCGCCACGAGCGTGCGGCGGGTATGGCGCGCGCACGGACTGAAGCCGCACCTGATTGAGACCTTCAAGGTTTCGCGTGATCCGGAATTTGTTGAGAAGCTGGAGGACGTCGTGGGTCTGTATTTGCATCCACCGGAACATGCCCTGGTGCTGTGCTGCGATGAAAAAAGCCAGGTCCAGGCGCTGGATCGTGCGCAGCCAGGGTTGCCCTTGAAGAAGGGGCGCGCCGCAACCATGACCCATGACTACAAACGACATGGCACCACCACGCTGTTTGCCGCACTCAATGTTCTGGACGGCAAGGTTATTGCCCAATGTCAGCCCCATCATCGGCATAGCGAGTGGTTGACGTTTCTGCGCCAAGTAGATCGGGAGACGCCCAGGAGCAAAACGCTTCATCTGATCTGCGACAACTACGCCACCCACAAACACCCCAAGGTGAAAGCATGGTTGGAGAAACACCCTCGCTTCACGCTTCATTTCACGCCCACCTCGGCTTCGTGGCTGAACATGGTCGAACGCTTCTTCCGCGATATCACCGTAGCCCGTCTGCGCCGGGGCGTGTTCAGGAGCGTCCCGGAACTCAACACCGCCATCAAGGAATACATCGCCATGCATAACCAATCCCCCAGGCCTTTCGTCTGGACTGCCAAGGCCAATGACATCCTGCAAAAAGTCATCCGCGCCAATCGCCGCTTAAGTGCCAAACAGAATGGCGCACTACACTAGCTACGCAGATATCCTTTTTGGTTTGCCATAAATATTTTTTTCCAGGCTATACGAATAGAGGTGCCTTCAATAAGATGTGGCGCAGCGTTTTAGCGTTGCTGGTTGGATTTCCGGTATTTTTGTTGACTTCTGTTGCCGTCGCTGGCGCTGTTAACATGGCAAAGGAGGCCTCGCCTTTTAGCGTGACCGATGATCGCGGACGCAGCATCAGGCTGGAGCATTTTGCTAGACGTATCGTCTCGCTTTCCCCCCATATCACCGAACTGGTGTTTGCTGCCGGGGCAGGCGGCAGACTTGTTGGTGTCGTCCGTTACAGCGATTATCCTGAAGCCGCTAAGTCGATTCCGAATGTTGGGGATTCGTCCAGTCTGGATCTGGAGAGAATTATTGCATTAAAGCCTGATCTGGTAATTACGTGGCGCAGCGGCAATACTGCTTCGGATATCGAGAAACTGGAGAAACTGGGCCTAACCGTTTTTGCCACCGAAGCAACCAGGCTGGAAGACGTATCGCGATTATTGCGGATGACCGGCAAGCTGACCGGGACGTCAGCACAAGCAGAACCGGCGGCGAGAGCTTACGAAACGGAATTGCAGCAAATCAAACGCAGCTATGGTGGTCGTCAGCAGATAAGGGTATTCCAGTTAATCTGGCATCAGCCACTGATGACGGTGAATAGTAATCATATTATGAGCGATATCATCAATGTTTGCGGCGGTATCAATGTGTTTGCTTCCGCGCCTTCCTTGACACCGGTGATATCTGCGGAAGACTTGCTGGAAGTCGATCCTCAGACGATCATAAGCAATATATTGCTTGAGTTCACTGAAACTGGGGAGCGGTTGCGGCGGTTGTCACACATCAGCGCGGTCAAGAGCAACCATTTATTTTTTGTGCATCCCGATCTCATGCACCGGCAGACGCCGCGTATGCTGCAGGCTGCGAAAACAGTTTGCACGCAGTTGGAGAGGGTCCGGTCAAGCGAAGGAAAGAAGATGATCCGGGGAAATACTACCCTATAAATGATGCAGGTAGATTCTCAAGATTTCCGTGAATGGGATCAGGATTTTTTGAGAAGAAGCTCTTTTGAAGAATATACGAATGTCTGGTAGCGTGTCGGCCTTGAAGAATCGAAGCGAAAAG
>JBBRTU010000109.1:0-2809 GCA_038244115.1 Burkholderiales bacterium | reverse complement strand
TCATTCAGGCGATAGTAGGAAGCATTGTCGATACAACGAAAGGACAGTGTCGGCCCCAATTGATTTCCTTCGGCGGTATGGTTGTACACCACATCCAGAATCACCTCAATACCTGCTTTATGGAGGGTCTTTACCATGGTTTTAAATTCACTGATCTGGCCGCTGGCCGAATAACGGGAATCGGGAGCCAGAAAGCCTATGGAGTTATATCCCCAGTAATTGCGCAGGCCTCGTTCGACCAGATGGCGATCATCAAGAAAAGCATGCACCGGCATCAGTTCAACGGTCGTAACGCCTAGTTGTTGGAGGTGCTCTATGACGGGGTCCATCGCCAATCCGGCATAGGTGCCGCGCAACTTGGGCAAAATATCAGGATGTTGCATGGTAAAGCCTTTGACGTGCAGCTCATAAATCACCATATCACACCATTGAATCTCGGGGGGATGATCATTTCCCCAGGCGAAGGCCTGATCGATAACCCGGCACTTCGGCATGACATTAGCATTGTCGCGACGACTAAAAGAAAGGTCGTCGTCCTTGGCGCCTATGCGATAGCCGAAATGGGCGTCGCTCCAGAGCGGCGTCCCCACTATATCTTTTGCATAGGGTTCTATCAACAGCTTGTTCGGGTTGAAACGATGCCCCTCTTCCGGACGGTAAGGTCCATGCACCCGGAAACCATAAAGCAGTCCGGGACGGGCCTCGGGCAGATAGCAGTGCCAGACCAAATCGCTACGCTCTTTGAGTTCGACGCGCTGGACTTCATTTTTTCCCTTGGTATCGAACAAGCACAATTCAACCTTTTCGGCATGCTCGGAAAAAATAGCAAAATTCACCCCTTCGCCATCCCAAAATGCACCGCGTGGATAGGGTCGCCCCGGCCATGCCGCCGTTATCGTCTTAGTCATCTTGATAACCTCTTGTCTAAATTATTCACGTTGAAATATATCAGTTATTGACAAAAATTACTCATCCTCCGGCTGACCTGTCTGTAGAACATAATGCATATCGCTAGACCGTTGGTTGCAGGAGCGACAGGATGCCTCGCAGCGGGATAACTACCCAGTCAGGGCGATTGTCAAGTTCATAGCTCACCTCGTAAAGAGCTTTTTCCAGCAGGAACAGGTCGAGTAGGCCACACAGCGATGCGTCCGTTGTAAAAAATCCGGAACTATGCACCGCTTCATCATAGGCTGCTAGGAAAACGCGCCCGACTTCGGCTTCCCAATCACGCATCAAAGGTTCAAACTTTGTTAAATCCTTGGGTTGTTCCGCAGTGGCGTGCGCAAGTGCGGTGTAAGCGGCATAGTTGAACGATCGCAGCATGCCGGCTACATCCCTCAAGGGTGAGTGTTTGTGGCGACGCTCGGCGAAAGGGTGGGCCGGCTCGCCCTCAAAACCGGTGAACACGAAATCATTCAGTGTGAGTAGCACTTGCCCTAGATGATAATCACCGTGGTAGCGTGTTTTGAATGTTTTAATCTGTCCGGAAATACAGGCCTGAAGTCGATTCTCAAGGGCTTTGCGCTGCGTGAGCAACGTTTGTGCTATCTCCCGCACAGATTCGGCAAGCCCCTTCTCCCGATACTCAAGCAGATCCAACGTGGCTAACGCCTCAGCTTGCACCCGCAGGATCCAGTCTGCCAGATCGGTGTCAGTAACCGGCTCGGGATCAAAGGCGGAATCCCCCGTCACTGTACCCAGCGCATTGTGCAGTTCACCCGTGCGCTGACCCAGCGTACGCATCAGTACCAGATAGGCGCTATGTGCTTGCGTTGCTGGTTCTGGAGGCACGACGGCTGTTCGGCATTCTTCCAGAAAACGCCCCAGGTAACTAAGCGTGTAGCTCCAGCAGTCGCCCTGGTTTTCGACATAGCCCTGCAACAACGCAAGCGTCATGTTGCTGCCGTCGCTGCCTTGATATTCAACTACGCCGAGCACTGGCGCCGTATTAAGAAATTTTGCCACGTCGGTTAGAAAATGCCCGATCTCAACCTCCGGCTGCGTCCCGATTTGTAGATGCCGATAGCCTTTCAGGAATAACTGTTCACCCAGCACAACAGTAGTATTGCTGCCTTGTGTGCTTGGCGGCCGAACCGGCAGTTTGGTGAATGTCTCCTTGCCGAGTGCAGAGAAAGCGCCGGTGGGTGAAAAATGAATAGTGCCTTGTTCGCAGGATAGTGTTTGACGCGCACCGATGGCCTGAACCAACGCCCAACAAAACGCCCCGTCAGCAAACGCATCGCCGAGGATACCAATTTGTGACTGCTGGCGATCTTTCGCCACGATGGATGGCGTCAAGGCGTGCAGTCTCTCCTGATTACCATTTTCCCACACCAGCGCCAGGGGCAAAAAACAGGTAAATGGCTTTTCTACCACACCTTCAATACTGACAAGGGCTACCAGCCATTTATAATCCGCATTCACCCACTCGGCATGATCGATAACAACCACCCGTCTTACCCCTTCGCCCTTGGCTCCATACCAGCGTTGCGCTGCAACAAAGTGAGGCAATACGTCTTCCTCGAACTGGGCACGGACCTTCACTGCCAGGGCCATACGCCGGGGTACAACCCGATCCCGGAAGAAGCTGTTCCAACCATCGGACAACACCAGCGTTGGTAATTCTTCTGATAGTAAGTGTTCCTCGTGCCAGGCCGGATCCTCTTCGCCACTGGCTAGACGAAACCAGTAAAAGCAATGCCCCGGCAGTGTGAGGAGATAAGGCAATTCCCCAATAGGGGGGAAAGCCTCGCGTCCCATCAGTTCCACCGGCACGCATCCCTTATAAGCAGAAAGATCAAGCTGG
>JBBRTU010000108.1:0-2988 GCA_038244115.1 Burkholderiales bacterium | reverse complement strand
CTTGCAGCCGGGTTCGTGGGCGGTGTGGTGGGCAATATTGCCGGCCAAGTCGTAGGCGACGCGCTCGGTGTGCACAAAGGCTTCAGCTTCAAGGAAGCATTGGTCGGCGGACTCACCACCGCAGCCAGTGCTGGCATTGGCTCCGAAATCAGCGGCGGGCAAGGCATGGCAGCCATGCTGCGCACCAGCCAATACGGAAAGATCGCCGTCGCCGCGGTAGCCAACAATCTGGCCAGCTATGCTGCCAACAAGCTGGTCGGTAATCGCGTGGCCTTCAGCTGGAAGAACGTTGCCGCCACAGTCGTCAGCTCGGTGGTCAGCGCGAAGATCGGCAACTCGTTGGGGCTTACAACGGATAATTTCTCCAGCAACTTCAGCAACGGCGTGATCAGCGGCGCGGTGTCTGCGGCCGTGCAACACGCCATGGCAAGCGGGGCGGATCCTAATTGGAAATCGATCATCACCGATGCGTTTGGCAACGCCGTCGCGAACGGCATCGTGGAAGCTAGTTTGGGTGGCAACTTCTGGGGACCGGCGAACGGTCAACCGAGCGCTCGAGAGTTGGCCGTTCAGGCCGGGCGCGAGAAATATCAAAATGGTCGAGCGGCACAAGCGGCAGATAAGTTGAACCCGGGACAACGGACGGCCTACGACCTGATGGTCCGACAAAACTACCCACCAGCGGTCGCGTTAAAGTTGGCCACGGAACTTCCCAATGATGCTGTCAGTAACGGAGTAGCTGATCTTCTGAATATGGGTGGTGCCTCTGGTAGCTGGACAACAAACAGTCCAGATCTAAGTAAATTGACTGATGATGAACGGTCGGCTTATGAAAAGGTGAGAGCAGATGGCAAGCCAATCCAGGACGCGATTGATGTTGCTGCTATGGTGCGAATGCGTGAGGACATAGATAGTGGTTGGGATTCTGTAAAGAACTTGCCTATTTCAGATCCGCAGCGTGCCCGTTTTGTGGACATTCGATTCGTCTTTGCTAATGCATTAGCAAGCAAGGATGTGTATTTTAATGGAGCAGGAATTTCCGAGTTAATGCCGAGCGGATTCGAGCGCGTCACGAACGTGGCTCAGCTAGCTCAACTCGGCGTCACTCAGCAGATGCTTGATCGGAACAAAACCAGCGGCTTCTACGCGGCAATCTATCGCTACGATACGGACGACGGGATTCGATATCTCGTCGCTGATCGCGGCACTGAGACTACCGATTCTAGAGATCCAATCGCGGATATCATTCAAGGCATTGGCAAAGTAGGAGCACAGTATCGACAAGCTATGGACGTTGCGGTGGCAGTTCAAATAGCTACCCACGGGCAGGTAAGCTTCACCGGCCATTCGCTGGGCGGGGGGTTGGCATCGGCGCAAGCGATTCGTACGGGCTTGCATGCGGTCACATTTAACGCTGCGGGTCTGAACCTTGCTACCATCAAGGCGTACACAGTGAATTTTGATCGTGCGTCCCAATTGGTCACCGAGTACTACGTGCGAGGTGAAATATTGAACTTCTCGCAAGATTTTGGGAAATACGCTGTTGCTGGTGTAGTGGGCGCAATCCCTATTCCACCGCAGCTCTCTGCGCTTAGGGGAGATATACGCCAATTGCTAATCGATATGCCGCCAGCAATCGGCGCGCGCTACGAACTTGATGCGCTCCAGCCGTCCAGTTGGGCTGGCGGTGACTTGGTGGGCGGAAAGACTATTGGCTGGACTGATTATCTGAACTATACACCGCGCCAGGCAGTTGATACGATGGTCAATCTGCATTTTATGACTAATATGATGAATTCGTTATATTCAAAATATAAGAATTCAACGTGGGACCGCTTTCCAGGAGTGAGACATTGACCTTGACCAATCGAGCACAATGGCAGCACCGTTTTGGCATCAGTGCATTGATGTTTTTTCTTTCTTTTACTGCGGGCTGCACAGAGATGAAGATCGGTGGATTGACCTTGGAGCAGGCTTTTCCAGATCCCAAAACGGCGGCGCTGGCTAGGGCGGCATGCGAAGGCGACATCCCTCGCGTCAAGCAATTAGTGGCCGATGGGTTATCGGTGGAGGCAAAGGGAACCGGGGATATGCGTCCTCTACTCTGGACATTGGAGTGCCGCAACCATGACGGCGTTCGGACCCTGTTGGAGCTGGGTGCGAATCCCAATTATGTCTACGGGGGACACGCTTCCGCGACGTGGATCGCCGCAGGTGAGCCAGATGTCGAGATGCTGAAGCTTCTTGTCAAATACGGTGGGGATGTAAATCTCAGGTACGATGATGACAATCCGTTAATTCGTGCACTCGTCATCGGGACTGAAAGAGGCTATTGGAAGAATTATTATTTTTTGCTGGATGTGGGAGCCGACATTAATCAACCAGGCGCTCTTAATCGCACTGTGGCTGACTATGCTGTGACACTCGGCCAGCCAGCAAAGATTGTGGAATTGTTGGAACGAGGATACTCGTATCATTTACCATACCTAATGGCATTGATTAACAACGTTGTTGTAGATGACTCGCACGAAGCCGACAGACTTATGGTGATCAAGATGTTGAAAGCGCGCGGCGTCCCGGCGCCCTCAAGGGATGTTGCGGGCAACGAGCGCTAACAAAAGTCAGCGAGTACCTCAAAAGTGCTTCAGCACCATCGGGCCAACACCAAGAAATAGGACCGGAATAAATTATCGATTCAAAGGCACGATTGGCTTCTGCTTGTAGTCAACTTTTTTGTGCCGCAACGTCCGCTACAACGGCGCCGATCATGTCGAAACCAGCAGTTTCGATCTACGCGGCAACAAGCGCTACACGCTGTACACCCTGCAGGACAACGGCAATGCCGGCGGCGTGCGCTTTGCCTACACCTACGATGCCGACAATCAGCTAAAAGACACCCGCGAATACATCCAGCTCGGCGCGCAGCGCAACCAGGGTGTGGATGGCGAAGGCACGCCGCTCGGCATGCTGCGGGTGGGTGGCTGGTTG
>JBBRTU010000107.1:0-3074 GCA_038244115.1 Burkholderiales bacterium | reverse complement strand
GGATTTGCGCGGCGCTTCGCGACCTACAAACGGGCGACCATGTTGTTTGGCGACCTCGATTGGCTGCGCGAAATCCTGCAGGATCCGGAGCGTCCGGCGGTATTCATCTTTGCCGGTAAAGCCCATCCTGCGGACATTCCAGGACAAGATCTGATACGCCGCATCACCCAGATTTCCAAGATGCCGGAATTTATCGGGAAAATACTGATGGTGGAAGGTTACGATCTGGGATTGTCACGCAAGTTGGTTTCGGGCGTGGATGTGTGGTTGAACAATCCGTTGTACCCGCTGGAAGCCAGCGGTACATCCGGCATGAAAGCGGGCATGAATGGCACCATCAACCTGTCTGTGCTGGACGGCTGGTGGGGCGAATGCTATGACGGCGAGAATGGCTGGGCAATCAAGCCGGTGTCGGAATCGTTGAGCGAAGAAGTTCGTACCCGTGAAGAAACCAGAACACTTTACGAGCTGTTGCAGGATCAGGTCGTGCCGCGATATTACAATCACGGAAAAATGGGCTTCTCGCCGGACTGGGTAAAGATGGCCAAACATTCCATGGCGACCATCATGCCGCGCTTCAACTCCAAGCGCATGGTGGGGGAATATCTTGCCAAATGCTACTTGCCGGCCAGCCAGCAACACCATTTGTACAAACAAAATCTCTACGAGAATTCACACAGCATCGCAATATGGAAAGCGCGCGTGCACAATGCCTGGTCCGGTGTATCGATCACTCGCCTTGACGCGGGGAAACCTGAAATCAACTACGGCGAAAGCTTGCGCTTTGAAGTCGCGGTCAAACTCAATGGCCTGCACCCCGGCGATGTGGTCGTGGAGGTGCTGCTGGGCTTGTTCAGCAAACGGGAAAAATTGCGAAACTCAAGACATTACCGTTTCGAAGCTACCGGCACCTTGACTGAAAAGGGAGAGCACATATTTTCCCTCGATGTGCAGCCGGAACAATGCGGCAAACTGGAGTATCGTGTCCGTACCTACCCCTACCATGAGATGCTTACCCATCCATTTGAGATGGGCATGATGCGCTGGCTATAGAATCATGGTCTTCAATTGGTGATATGTCATCGCTAATTGGTTTAAAATCCAGAGTTGTGCAGCACTTTAAGTTCGCCAGAGCGGGCGTCGCAGTGACTTAACCTCTTCTATAAGCAACAGCAACACACGCACTTCAAGGTGCAGAATTGTCATTAAAGAAAATTGAAATGGCCGAATTGAAAGTCCTGTTTGCGACCCCGGAAGTGGCTCCATTGATCAAAACCGGCGGTTTGGCCGATGTCAGCGGTGCCTTGCCTGCAGCACTGCGCGCTATCGGGCTGGATGTTCGCATCCTGGTGCCGGGATACAACCAGGTCATGGCGCAGCTTGGCCAACATGTTTTTGTAGCGAGCCTGGATAATCTGCCGGGATTTCCTTCTGCACGTCTGTTGTCCGGCATGATGGCGAATGGCGTGCCGGTCTATGTGCTTGATTGTCCCAGCATGTATCAGCGCGGTGGCGGGCCTTACCAGGATGCCAGCGGCCATGATTGGCCTGACAACGCACTGCGTTTTGGTTTGCTGTCCAGGGTTGCGGCAGTATTGGCCGGAAGCACTACACCGTTGGACTGGCACCCCGATCTGGTTCATTGCAACGACTGGCAAACCGGTTTGACACCGGCCTACCTGCAATTCGAACCGGAAGGTGTGCCCAGCGTGTTGAGCATACACAATCTGGCTTTCCAGGGCATCTTCCCTGCGGCGATGCTGGAGAAATTGAATTTGCCGCCGACCAGTTTTGATATCGATGGCGTCGAGTACTACGGCAACTTGTCTTTTCTCAAAGCAGGATTGTTCTATGCGGATCACATCCTCACTGTCAGTCCAAGCTATGCCAAAGAAATCCAGCAGGACACACTCGGCTTTGGCATGCAGGGTCTGCTGTCGACACGCAAAGATGATGTCACCGGCATCCTTAACGGAATAGACACGGATGAATGGGATCCAGCTAACGACCGGTATATCAGCCAGACCTACACAGCCGCGCGCATGGCCGGCAAGGCTGCCAATAAACTGGCACTGCAACGCGCACTGGGTCTGGAGCTGAAACCGGATATTCCGCTGCTCGGTGTGGTCAGCCGCTTTACCGAACAAAAGGGCCTGGATCTATTGCTGGGAATCTCGCCTCGGTTGACCAGATTTCCGGTGCAATTGGCGATGCTTGGCAGTGGTGATGCAGCGATGCAAAAATCTGCTCATGATCTTTCGCTTGAATATCCCGGCAAGATCGGCGTGATGATCGGTTTCGATGAGGCGCTTTCGCATCAGATAGAAGCGGGAGCCGACTTGTTTGTGATGCCGTCGCGCTTTGAGCCTTGCGGTCTGAACCAGTTGTACAGCCAGCGCTATGGTACTCCGCCTATCGTCCATGTTACCGGAGGACTGGCCGATTCAGTGGTGGACTGCACCCCTGGAACGCTCCAGGACGGCAGTGCCAGCGGATTTGTGTTCAGCGACATGACGGCAGAAAACCTGCTGGCCGCCATACAACGCGCGGTGGCCCTCTACCATGATCAGCGCAATTGGGCCAAACTGTGCAAGAACTGCATGGACAAGGATTTCAGCTGGGAAACCAGCGCCAGGGCTTATCACGAAATATATTTAAAAACACTGCGGGGCCGTTCGCGCGCATGAGTATTGCCGCTGAGCGCTTCATTCAAACAAATCACGTAAATCGAGTCAAAAATGTCATGGCAAATAAGCAAATAAGAAAAAGCAAACCGTTGGACACGCTGACAGAACTGTCGGCGCTGGGGATGGATCCGGACAGTATCGCGGCTGACTTTCGCCGGTATTTCAGTCACACGCTGGGTCGGGACAAGAACTGCAATTCCATTCACTATTTGTACACTGCCCTGGCGTTCACGCAGCGTGACCGCTTGATGGAACGCTGGAAGAACACCAATTACGCCTACGACGAAAGCGACTGCAAGCGTGCTTATTATCTTTCCCTCGAATTCCTGATGGGTCGAGCGCTCGGTAATGCTATGCTCAATCTCGGTGTCACGGACGAAACCACGC
>JBBRTU010000106.1:0-3079 GCA_038244115.1 Burkholderiales bacterium | reverse complement strand
GACGGCGAACGCCGGGCTGGCTTTGTTCGGCGAATTTATTCAGGGTCTGGGTTTTTCGCGATGGCTGGAACAGGAGATGCCACTGCCCGGCAGCGGGCGCGGCTACATGGCACCGTTCTACGTCAAACCGCTGGTGCTGATGCTCACGTGTGGTGGACGCTCGCTCGAAGACCTGCGCACCCTCAAGAGCGACACTGCACTGTCCAACTTGCTGCAACAGAAGATGCTGCCCTCTACGGATGCGATGGGCGACTGGTTGCGCCGTACCGGAGCAGGAGAGGGGTTGTCCGGCCTTTCCCGCCTCAACCGGCGGATCGTCGCCACGAGGGTCAGGCAAACCGGCATCACCGCCCATACGCTGGATATTGATGCCAGCCAAATCGTCGCCGAGAAAGAAGCTGCCCACTTCACCTACAAGGGCGAACAAGGCTATATGCCCATGATTGGGCACTTGGCCGAAGCGGGTGTGGTGATTCATGACGAGTTCCGCGAAGGCAACGTGGCTCCCGCCACCGGCAACCTGGAATTCATCCAGGACTGCGAAACACGTTTGCCCAAGGGACACGCAATAGCCAGCGTGCGCCTCGATTCGGCGGGATATCAGGCGGACATCTTTAACTACTGCGAACAGACCGGCAAGACCTTCGCCATCGGCGGACGCCTGGATGCGCCTACCCTGACGGTCATTGACGCTATTCCGGATGACGCATGGAAACAGTATCCAGACTGCGCACTGGCCGAGACCCTGCACAGTATGAACGATACTGACAAGGCGTTCCGCCTGATCGTGGTCAGGTACAAGCGGCAGGCCGAACTGTTTGACGACCAGCCACGCTACCACGTCATCGCCAGCAACCGCGTCGAATCGACCGCGGCCACACTGGTCTGGTACCGCCAGCGCGGCGAGGTCTCCGAGAACGGCATCAAGGAGCTGAAGATTGGCTTTGGCATGGAGCGCATGCCCTGCGGACAGTTTGAAGCCAATGCCGCATTTTTCCGCATCGGTATCATCGCCCATAACCTGTTCGCCCTGTTCAAGCATTCGGTGCTGGGTGACGACTGGCAGCGCCATCGGGTGGCGACGGTGCGCTGGCGGCTGTTTCATCTGCCGGGCAAGGTGGTGCGTCATGCCGGGGCGCTGGTGCTCAAGGTTTCCGCCAGGTTTGTCGAACTGTTCCAGGACATCCGCAGCAAGGGCTACCAATTGGCGCAGGCACTGGCTCCATAGTTTGCCTCCTGTTTCTGATTCATCACACCGGCATAACGGTATCCGCCCGGTGACGCTCGCCTCGAATTCCGAAAAACTTTCGAATTTCACTGGCCGGTAGATCGAGACGAACCGTTTCCACGTTATTCGCACTTCATAGGGCAGTCATGCATACAAAGTTCAGGGATGAACGCTCAATTTTTCGCTCCGTCAGAATTCAATCGCGGAAATTGGGTTGAGTACCAGCAGTATTTTCCAATTCAGAAATGAGTCTGAACGAAGGGTTTTGAATCTGAGAAAAGAACTATGTTCTGGTTCGGTCTAACTCATAGGTGCTTCTTCGCTTTGCCTTGCTGACTTCATTGATCAAGCCTGTTTTTTCATCGCCGCAGCGATGTCTTTAAACAGTGTTTTTCTTGCGTTGTTCAGTGCCAAGGCGGCATCATTGTCGCTCATCTTTGCTGCCTGCGCATCCAGTTGTTTGAAAGTGACACCCTCTTTGAGATACTCGCAGGCCTTGGGTATTGATTTAAGTTTCTCATAAGGTGTCATCATGTCTTTGTAGCGGTATTTCTTGCGCTCTTTTCCCTTGGCATCTGTGATTGTCTCCGGAAAGAAACATGGCCGGTGGAAATTGACATAGGGGTTGAGAAATACGGCACAGAAGACGTTGACCAAACTGGCGCAGTATTGTGGGATATGCGCATAACCCAAATGTTTGCGTACCACGGCGGCGTTCTTTGACTCCACCAAGGCGTTATCGTTGGAATGCCGTGGCCGTGACTTGGTGAACTCGACCCGGAGCTTCTCCAACAGCTTTGCGACCTGATAATTGATGTACTCTGAACCGTTATCCGAATGGAACCCCAGGATGACAAACGGAAATCCATCCAGCAACTGCCGGATGACCGGCAGCAAATACGCCTCGCTGATCTTCTCGCAGGTGGCGACGAATTGCATCTGCGTCACACAGTCCACCGCGTTGATGTGGTACACGCCTTTTACGCCGTCCAGATCACCTTGATGCACGCTGTCTATGCGGATGTAGCCCGGCACTCCGTTTGGCTGCGGGGCACGGCGTTGGCCGATGGGAATGCCGGTGGAGCGCGTCTTGCTCCAGTGCCGCCGTTTGTTCTGGTACGACTTGCTCCCGCGCAGGTTGTAAAGGTGGGAAACCGAGATGCCCGCCAGCCGTTCAAAGCGGGCATCACCAAAAACCAAAAGAGCGCGTTCCATAAGCTTCTTGGTGGCAGGCCCGGATAGCGTGCCATGCAGCACATCTATCTCGGCCAGCAAGAGCACGTCTGCTGCGGTATAGCGATATGTGAAACCCTGCTTGGGCGCGCAGGGCTGTTTCGATAGCTTCCCATCCTTGCGGTATTGCCGTACCAATCGGGTTACTTGCTGGCGTGATAGCCCGGTCATGCGCTCGATATAGCGCAGTAGTACGCCCTTGTCTACCCGCCCATGCGGGGCGTAGCCAAACCGTTTGAGGACGCGCCCGATAAACTGGTTACGCTCCTCTTTTGGAACCCGGAATTCCACCTCCGATGTCCCGTCCAAAAATGCCTTGATCTGCACCAAGGTCTGTAGCTTTGCTTCTTCCATGTTGATCACCATGCTTCGCATAATGACCGACCCAGCAAATCAATTTCAGCCTCATTTCATGTTGGAAATACGCCAACCCTTCAGACTCATTTCATATTGGAAGAGGCTAAGGCTTGATCAGAATAGGGATTACGGATAATAATGGAATCAGCTACTGCACGAATCTGACTGTACGAATCTGACTGCGCGCATCCGCCAGCAATGTGTCGAGCTGCTCCTTGTGCTGCCGCATTTCCAGCAATCCTTGATGCAATAACTCGTTAG
>JBBRTU010000105.1:0-3109 GCA_038244115.1 Burkholderiales bacterium | reverse complement strand
ATCAGCTCGCTGCCCTGGATTTGCGGTTTTTTCTTGCCTTCGCTGTCGGCTTTGTACGCTGCCCAGTTGCGCCAACGGAACCGCTCCGGGATCGGTGACTGGTATTTTGGATTATCGTCCTCCCATTCCTCTTCGCGCTGGTCGAAGACTTTGAGGAACAGCATCCAGGTGAGCTGGCCGATGCGCTGGGCATCGCCATCGACACCGTCGTCTTTGCGCATGATGTCCTGGATGGACTTGATGGTACTGCTGATATTCATAACTTCATTTCTCTTATTGTTCTAGTACTCAGTCATTTTAATTATGACGGGTAAAATTAGCGTAGGTATTCAGCGCGAAGCGCTTAATAATTGCGCTAATTTTGCATAGCTGACTGAATACTAGCGGCCTGTGCAGAAAGAGGTCAGGCGCGCTTTTCAAATGGCAACTCATCATAAAGCGCGTGCTCAAGATCGCTGACAGCCTGTGCGTAGTTCTCAGTGCTGCCAAAGATGCCGCGCCGGATTTGGGTTTTGGTGCCGATTTGGTCGAAAGGTGGGAGTTCCAGCACTTTGGGGTCTTCGATGTCACCGATACCGTGGTCGGCGAACTTCTCCAACAGGACTTCGAGCACGGTTCGTGCTTGCTCGCCGTACTTGGCAAAAACGTCACGCTTCTTGGCTTTGTTGACCCGCTCACGGCGGGTAAGCGGCTTTTGGTCAAAAGCGATGTGTGCAACCAAATCAAAAACATCGAGTTCATTGCTGTTCGAGACAGCCAGTTGTAAGACTTCAAGCGGAACGCCCTGGACTTTTAATTCGTCGAGAATGGCTTGCTTACGTTCTGTCTCTGACCAGCGACGCAAGAAATCGGTGAGTGAGCCGAACTGGGCTTGTAGCGATTTCTTGATGTCGTCTTTGAGCAAAACGCGGTAGTCTTCCGTGATGAGTTTGCCGTCTGCGTCGAGATATTGCGAACGCTCAACTGCGATACGCACATTGACATCATCCAGTACGTATTTTGTGCGGCCTGCGCCGCTACCGCCAGTGCCGGCATCTTCGCGTTCACCGGCAGTGGTGTCATAATCAGGAAAGTCCAAATCGCCGATGGTATTAGGTGGAGGCAAATCGTCAGGTGGAACAACCGGCTCACCCGGCTTTGGCTCGTAGATAACCACAGGCTCACCATCAAAATCGGGGTCTGCGAACAGCCGTGTTGCGCCCTTGAAATCCATGATGGTGAAATAAAGCTTGTGGTAGTCCTCGCGCAGCCGGGTGCCGCGACCGATGACCTGCTTGAACTCGGTCATCGAGTAGATATTTTGATCCAGTACGATGAGTTTACAGGTTTTAGCATCGACACCGGTGCTGAGCAGCTTGGAGGTGGTGGCGATAACGGGGTATGGCTCGTCATTGTCGATGAAATACGAAAGCTGGGCCTTGCCTTCATTGTCGTCACCTGTGATACGCATGACATAGCGGCGGTTGCTGGCGGCAGCAGGGATTAGCTTGACCAGTTCCTGACGCATGCGCTCGGCGTGGTCCTGGTCATCACAGAACACGATGGTCTTAGCCATCGGGTCGGTGTTTTTCAGGTATTCCCAGACCTTACTTGCTACGAGCCTGGTGCGTTTTTCCAGGACGAGGTTCCGGTCGAAATCTTTGGTGTTGTAATGGCGCTGTTCGACGGCTTGACCGTTCTTGTCAATCTTGCCTTTTTCGGGGGTATAGCCGAGCGCATCTGCGTCGGTGACGATGCGGATGACTTTATAAGGCGCGAGAAAGCCATCTTCGATACCTTGCTTGAGGGAATAAGTGTAGATCGGATCGCCGAAGTAGGTAATGTTGCTGATTTCTTTGGTCTCTTTTGGGGTTGCAGTCAGGCCTATATGCGTGGCGGAGCTGAAATAGTCGAGAACCTCGCGCCAAGCGGAATCCTCGGCGGCGCTGCCGCGATGACATTCATCTACAACGACCAGATCGAAGAAGTCAGCGGGAAACTGGCGGTATATCTGCTTCCACTCTTCGTTGCCGGTCACTGCCTGATATAGCGCGAGATAGACCTCGTAGTTCTTTTTGATCTCCCGGTTGGTGATTTTGTGCATGACCTCGCCAAACGGTGCAAAGTCTTGTTGCATGGTCTGGTCGACCAGGATGTTGCGGTCGGCCAGAAAGAGCGTGCGTTTTTTGGCTTTAGCCTTCCATAAACGCCAGATAATCTGGAAGGCCGTGTAGGTTTTGCCGGTGCCAGTCGCCATGACGAGCAGCACACGCTGCTGGCCTTTCGCAATGGCCTCAATAGTGCGATTGATCGCCACACGCTGGTAATAGCGAGGCGCGCGGCCGCTACCGTCGCTGTAGTAAGGTTGCTCGACCAGTTTGACGGCATTAGGATCTGTCAATCCTTTCCATTGTTGGTAGAGCGGCCACAGCGTTTCCAGTGAGGGAAATTCGTTGAGGGACAACTCGCGTTCAATAGGCTGCGTCAAACCCGTGCGATCGTGCAGCAAAAAACCATCGCCGTTACTACTGATGGCAAAGGGGGCGTCCAATAACTCTGCATAGGCAAGGGCTTGCTGCATTCCGTGCCCCACGGAATACTTGTTCTGTTTGGCTTCGACGACGGCGATGGGAATGCTGGGACGAGCGTAAAGAACGTAGTCGGCACGCTTGGGGCCGCCCTTGACCTCAGGATTCTTGATGCGGGCAGCCAGATTGCCTCGCACCAGGACGCGACCATCGGTGAGTTGTACTTCCTCACGAAACTCATGCTGTTGCCAACAGGCTTGCTGAATGGCCGGCGTGATGTATTTCGTACAGATGTCTCGTTCACTGAGGATTAGTTTGTCCAATTGCTTTTCCTTAATAATGGATGAGTCTTTTTTAGATTACGTGGGATAAAGGCAGAAGTAGTGTATAGAAATCCATCGGTGATTGTTTAAAACCGTGCTCTGCGTAAAATTGTACTGCTTGTTCCGAAAGTGCATGAACCACAAGCGCTTTGACACCGACGATTTCGGAAACTTGAATGGTGCGCAGGATGGCGTCGCGCAAAAGGGCTTGACCAATACCTTGGTTTTGCCAGTTTATATCGACAGCGAGTCGACCCAGCACCATGACAGGAATGGGGT
>JBBRTU010000104.1:0-3339 GCA_038244115.1 Burkholderiales bacterium | reverse complement strand
GGTCGCCAATCACCGAAGTGCACCTCAACCCGCAAACACCAAAGGATCAGAATCAACCAGAAAAACTAGCCGCTTGAGCATTGAACTTTTTGCGGCAACTACCTTGACAGCGCCCGCAGGCGGCGTGAAGGGGAGGGGCTAGGCTGATGCTGTTTCCCTACACCTATGTGCCACATCGGATGGACAAGATGCAGGCCGTGTTTAACTTCATCTTTCACGAGGTGGGGTGCAAGGCGCCAGTTGGTTTGGAGTTCCATCCTGACCTGTTCAAAGCGGAGCCAGATCTGCATGACGTTATGGTGGCGTTTGGCTTCTCGAAGCACGCTCCAGAGCGAGGGAAAGTGTTTTACAAGAACGTAAAGGCGATTTATCTGTTGTTTGGATCTTTACAGCCTCAGGAAATTGAGCAGTTCAAGCAGTGGTACCTCGGCAACAACGATCTGGAAATGGTCTGTGCCAATGATCCGGCCGCACAGCTGACCCGATACGCCGACATCGCTGTGAACCACGAGGAACTGAGCAAGTGGCTTGCATTATTTTTCAAAGACTTGTACTCGCAGTCATTGCTTGACCTGGCCGCACTGAGACAGAAGATCGGTGACATCGACAGTCACTACAAGGCCTTTGCGTCTACCAATGCGTTGGACAAGTGCCCGTTTTGCGGCCTTAGCGACATGCTGGGCGCGAACCATACGAAGCGAGAAGCCTACGATCACTACCTGCCCAAGGCGATTTACCCGTTCAACTCGATTAACTTCAAGAACCTGGTGCCGGCCTGCCACCACTGCAATAGCAGTTACAAGGGTAGCCAGGACCCGTCGTACACACCGAAAGATCCAACCGGCGGAACTGTTCGGCGCAAGGTGTTTTATCCTTTTTCAACGACGCCTCACGGTATCGAATTGCAGGTGACGCTACAACACGCAGACGTTGAAACGATGACCGCTGCGGACATCAGCCTAAGTTTTGGCCCAGCGTCCATCACCGAGCAAATTGAGACCTGGAAAGACGTTTACGACATTGAGGAGCGGTATCGCGGGAAGCTGCTAAGCGGTGACGGTAAAGCTTGGGTTGTTGCTGTTTTGGACGAATGGCGCTGGCGCGACGAGTCGGCGGATGCAGATGGCAGGACGCCCGAAGTGCATTTGAGGGATGTGGCGCGTCACACCGGCAGATCACCCTATGCTAATGCCAATTTTCTGAAGAACAGCTATCTTCAAGCCTGCAAATCGGTGGGGTTGTTCGAGCCAATCGAAAAAGGAGGCGGCGCGCCTGCACTTCACTCATTGCACAAGTTGGAAAAAATTGAATAAAAATAGTTGTAGCAAATAAAAGTGGGGGGGCAAAAGGGGGTGCAAATAAACATTGAAAACTGTGAAGCCAAGCATTCATGCGGGTTTCAAGTCATCATTCAATTGACCCCAGCCCACCATCCACCTGACCAAAGCCGTTTATTGAAGTTCAATAAGCGGCTTTTTTTCAATCAATCGAGTAATTTTGGGTTCTATCGAAGCGCGTATCAGTTTGACTGACCATGCACCTGGATCGGGCTCTTGATCCGAGTTGTCGATGCGAAAAAGCAGGTTTGGAAAGTAGGCTGGTGCCAAGAGAACGTCGCCTATACGCTTAAGATGGGTTTTTATTCATGGAGCGATTATGAAGAGAACTTTGGTCATCATTGCCGCTTGTAGCTTGGCATTCTCAGCTCATGCAACTTGCTACACCGTGTACAACAGTGCAGGAAAAATGATCCATCAGTCCAGTGATGCACCTGTGGACACGCGGCTGCAATACCACATGACGGTGCCACAGCGTTTCGGTCCGGGCTCGACTTTGGTGTACGTCGGCAACGGCGAAAGTTGCTCGTCTTTGGGTTCGCTTGTTGACGTGTCTGGCTCCCAATCCAATCAGGGTGAGCGGTTGAGCGGTCAGAGTCGATATAGACCGAAAGCGGACAGGGGCTGAACAACTGAAAGAATAAAAAAACCCTCAGCCAACTGGCCGAGGGCAAGAGAGGCTCGAGCTCTCGCAATCAATATCCCGTGATACTTAAAGACCTTGGAACTGTTGAGATTTAATCTCAAGTACTGCGTTTGATTCGACTTCAAGTGTGCGAAAAACCTTTGTAATGAGACTCAAGCCGCTTGTCCGACTTGGGCTATTTGGCTGGCGTTGGTACCACCACCACGGTGTCCCCAGTCTTGCCAGTAGCGCCGGTGTCGCCTGTTGAGCCCGTGGAACCCGCAGCTCCGGTAGAGCCCGTGGCGCCGGTTGCACCCGCAGGCCCCGGCTGAGATACTACAGTTTTTTCACAGGCTGCCAAGCCAAGCGTAACGACCAGCGCAGCGAGAAGTAATGAGAATTTCATGATGATCCTTTGAATGATTTTGTCCGCACCCGTGGTGCGTAGGAAGTGGATTCCTTCTCCTACGTTAACCACGCAAGTAAAGCTCTGCTGTAGGACGGACGCACCACCCGCTGTCCCTTGGACGCACCAGGAATCAATCAATGCGGTGACTGAATATCGATATTTGGATACGGCCAGAAAAATCACAGCTGTGAACCCAGTAACAAGGCTACTTTTTCTGCCAGCTTTTCCTTCATGGGTCGATTTGTCCATTCGTCGTAAGTCACCTGTCGGGAATTCTTCAGATCGGCTTCAAAAATAAGGGTTTGCCGCTGCGCAAAATCCGTGTCATACACATTGAGGTTGGCCTCGTCGTTCAGGCGGAATGACCGATTGTCAAAATTGGTTGAACCGACAGACACGAGCATATTGTCAACAATCATGACTTTGCAGTGATACATGCTCGGTTGGTATTCGTGAATTTTGGCGCCGGCCTTGAGTAGCGGCCCCCAACTTCCCCGGGACGCAGCGCGTACGGTATCCGTATCGATAATTTCACCCGGCGTGATGATGCGGATTTTGACGCCACGCTTGAGCGCGTCGGTCAATGTCTTGGTGGTGAGTTCATCCGGGACGAAGTAGGCACTGGACAGATCCACTGAATACGCCGCCGCCGTGATGGACAACTGGTACATCAGCTGCATGCTTTCGCTGCCGCCTGAAGGTGAGCTGGAAAACACCTGGGCGTCGCTGTTGCCCACTGTTTGTAGCGGAGGAAAGTAAGCCTCGCCGTGCATGACCTGACCAGTGACCTTGAGCCAGTTATCCATGAATACTGCCTGCATCTGGGCGACGACGGGGCCTTCGATCCGGAAATGGGAATCTCGCCAATGATCGGCATCCTGGCCGTTACCTGTCCATTTTGGCGCAATGCCGACGCCCCCGGTGAAGCCCGTCTTTCCATCAACGACCAGCAGCTTGCGGTGCGTACG
>JBBRTU010000103.1:0-3594 GCA_038244115.1 Burkholderiales bacterium | reverse complement strand
TTGCTTGCAATAAACCCAGGTTGGCCGCTTGCCACAAGTTGCCAGCATCGACCGTAATGAGCATGTCGGCCGGCGTATTCGCAGCTTCTGCCTTCAGACGCTCCAGCAACGGGCCTTCCTTATCGGTGACGAACTTGATTTGCACCCCTGTCTGTTTGGTATAAGCATCAAACAACGGCTTGATTAATTGCTCATTGCGCGCCGAGTACACCACCACGTCTTCGGCAAACGCGGTCAAAGAACTGCCCATTGCTGCAATAGAGAGCGCCAACAAACTTAACTTGATGCATTTCATTTTATTCAACCCCTGTCAAAAAGATGTAAACCAGTTAGCTAATTATATTAACACAAATAGCAATCATTCTCACTTGACGAAAATCAAATCCCTGTGGTGTCCTTCGTGTTGGGCCGGCGGCTGATTTACTTGCTCTTTTTTAGGATAAAAACTCCAGATTGTATTGACGCAGTGATGCCTTCACGAGCGGTCAGCGCATACCGTCAGCTTATTCTGCTAAGGCTTGGTGGTGCGGGCATCGGCCGTCAAGGTGACTCCCGTCGGAAAATGCCGGAAAATGCCGGAAAATGTCGGAAAACACATCTCATTAAAATTCAATATTTTTTATCAAATTTTAAAACGTAAACACTCATGTCTTTCCGGCTTCCGGCTCAATATGAAGGAGGCCGTTCTCCCGACTCGTCTTAACGGTGTCCACGCAGCGCGTCTATCGCCGATTGTATCCATCTTTTCGGGCTTTCCAGCGTCTGGTTTTTTTCCAGGTGGCTGCGCAGGTCGCTCAGCTGCTGTTCGAACATGCCGGGCTGGTGCAGATCTTCGGGTTTCTCATCGGGGCCTAGCGGCAGGATATGTTCGAAATAGGTGCCACTCAGAAGGCGGCGCAGGATGCCTTCCCCCAGAAACGCCTGGTCGTTGTTCAGCGTGCGTGTGGCACGCAGCAAGCGACGAATGTCGTACTGGCCGGGAAAGATATCCGGGACTTGTTTCTTGATGCCGAGCAGGCTGTACACCCCGATGCGCGCCGTCCTGACGGAACTTTCCAGAGTGAAGACCACGTCGTTATGGGTTTCCACAAACTGACCAAGGCAGGCCAGGTTGCTGCTGCCGTCCGGCACTACCCATGGGCGATCGCCTTTGGCGCGCGGCATGAATTGACCGGTGATGTAGGGCATCAGTGCGGTGCGCACTTTGGTGGCCGCAATCACTTCATCGATGTGATCCACCAAGCCCAGGTGAAAACACATTTCAGCCAGTATTTCATTACCTGTGCATTCCACCATCGGTTTTTTGATGTGGTCGCCGGGCTTGTCCATGATCAGCGCATACACCCAGATCACAATCACATCAGCGGGCTGATCCGGGAAATGCGGCTGGCGATTCACGGTGAAACTCATCAGCCAGCTTGAATCGGTAAAGGTGATGATGCCGCCAGAGGCTGTCTTGCCGGAATACGGGTCATTGACTGACAACGTTTTAATTTTGTCCATCAGTGCCGAGTGCTTGCAGGTCAGCGTTGCCGATTCCCACATCGAGGCCGGGACATTGCCGCAGAATTTCTCGGGCCTGCCAAAGACCGGGGATTTCTGTGCCAGGTTTTTCCACAACTGCCAGCCGGAACCCGCATCCGGGCTATGCTCACCCATGGTGAGTGTCGGCACCGTATCACCGTCACCATAGGCGGTGTCCTCGACGATAGAGCCGGTGGTGACGAACACCAGATCGCGCGGCCCGAGCTTGATGCTCTGGTCCTGTTGGTTGTGGCGGCACTGAATCGCGGTAGTGGTCAGCGTTTTATCGTTGGCGTCTATCTCCAGATCAGTAACGATGGTGTCGTACTGGGTGTGGACGCCCTGGGCCTTGAGCCAATCCATTAAAGGACGCACGAAACTGTCGTACTGGTTGTACTTAGGAAACACCAGCGAAGTCATATCGTTGAGCCCGTCCATCAGGTGCAGAAAGCGGTGCATATATAGCTTCATCTCTAGTACCGAGTGCCAGTTCTGGAAGGCAAACATGGTGCGCCAGAACATATAAAAATTGGTATTGAGAAAATCTTTGCTGAACCATTGTTCGACCGTAATATCGTCCAGATTCTCCTTGCGTGCCAGCAATAGCTTCATCAGCTCTATTTGCTGGCGCTTACTTAGTTCCATGGTGGAGAAGTCCTTGATCTGACCCTGTTTTTCAAGCAGCCGCGCCTTTGAGTAATTCTTGTCGGCGTCATTGACGATACGGTATTCGTCCAACACGGTAAAGGGGGCGGGTAGTTCCAGCGCCGGTATTTCCGAGAAAACGTCCCAGAAATTTTGGTAAGTCATATCCATCTCGCGACCACCCCGAATCATATAGCCGTCTTGTGCATTGCCCGAGGCATCCAATGCGCCGCCTTCGAGCTGCAGCGCTTCGAGCAGGGTAATGTTTTCGGCCGGCATATGGCCGTCACGAATCAGGAAGAACGCGGCGGATAAGCCGGCGATGCCGCTGCCAATAATATACGCATGGCGCTCAGCGATGCCTGCGGTCGGCAGTGGGCGATTATTGGTATAGCTGCCGTGCAGGTCAGCGGGAGGGAGTGGCGTGTCGATGCCATTATGCAGATGCCTGGACGAGGCATCGGGTGTGACATCCACCGTTTGTGCGGCCATCGCCTCAATATGGGTTGTTAGGCGAGAGTTATCGATGCTGGGGGTAGTTTGGCGAGTCATGCTGTTCTCCTGTAAGGTGCGCACGAAAAGCATTCTATGGGTCAGGCCTTGCACCGTCCATGCGCTAACGCACATACCGGTTATACAGCCACATACAGGGCCGGCGAGAGCGGCCAAAAGAGGAAACGCAATTCAAGCGCCATACCCGGAACACCATTGTCAGCCGTCAAGAACAACCGGAGCCGGTTGCGACCATCGCCTTCTGGCTCACTGCCGCCAATGCAATCTGGCTGCAGCGGGGACGTGACGCTTACGCGGCTCCCGTTTGCCGCTCACTTGTCGCGCCGGCTGAAGCGTCACCTGTTGCATGGCAGCGGATGTCGCGTGTGCCGTCTGCGATAAGTTCAGCTTTATTTTCTGAAAACACATAGCAGAAAAAATCGCCATGGCGGAAATTCTTTGTCAAGCAGGAACAGGTTTTCGCTGGCCCGCTGGCGGCAAGTAATAGTTTTCCCGACATTAAATGAAGCGCCGCTTGTCGCGGCATCGCCATTGCGCGCAGTTAGGTGGCTGGTTTTTTAGAAATTCTCTTCATAAATAACTCGAGCACTTCGCGAAAGCATTTTGCGTCATCCGTTTCGTGGCGGCGATTGATGATGGCCTGAACCTCTTGAAACTCATGAGCCGGGAGGGTGACTAATCCCATTGACCATGTAGGGAATGCCCGTTCCTCGGTGGTGGTAATTAACACCATTTGACAATCGGAGTGGCGCTTGTCATCGAGAATATTGACGTACTTTCGAAGCACTTGTTCGTGCGGACCTTCTAAAATCTGCAGAAACATTCCGCCCCCGTGAACCAGAACGCCGGTAAGGCCCAGCGCCAGGTTATTCCTTTTCGACACTTCCAGAATATCAACACGCATCTGTTCCG
>JBBRTU010000102.1:0-3729 GCA_038244115.1 Burkholderiales bacterium | reverse complement strand
TCAAGTCACCAGGACTGCCGAGTTTCGAGAACAGCCGGAACGGCCCATTAAGCGGGAGCCGACACCTGCAAAGCCGCGCCGATGCTGGATCGAGCATTCCTTAGCGTACTTTAAATTCCGTTTTCTGAGACGACCCCTACCGGGCCTTAGATCGCGCGCTTGATCGATTTTAATGTTTTCTGTAAAATAACATATACACAAAATCTTAAAAGGTAAAAACATGATTTTTGGGTTTCTAAACCAAAAGGGTGGCGTCGGCAAAAGCACTCTCAGTATCTGTCTGGCCGCAAGCCTGGCGCGCACTGGGGCGCGAGTCTTGCTGATCGATGCAGATCCCCAGGGAAGCGCCCTTGATTGGGCTGCAGCCCGCCAAGGTAAGCCACTCTTTACGGTCGTTGGCTTTCCCCGACCTTCCATACACAAAGAAATTGGTCAGATGGGCCAAGGCTACGACCACATCATCATCGACGGCCCGCCACGAGTCACCGACCTGGCTCGGTCCGCGATCATGGCTTCCGATGTCGTTGTAATTCCCGTCCAACCAAGTCCCTACGACATCTGGGCAGCCGAAGAAGTCGTGAAGCTGATCGACGAGGCTCGCATTTATAAAGAAAACATCAAATCTGTTTTTCTGGTAAATCGTAAAATTACAAACACAGCGATTGGGCGCGACGTGCGCGAAGCCCTGGCCGCATATCCGGTCCACGTCCTTAACGCCAGCGTAGCCCAACGTGTCGTGTTCGCGGAAGCCGCAGCGCAAGGCCAAGCCATTTTTGAAATTGATCCGAACGGCCCAGCTGTGGCCGAGATCGAGGCCGTAGCAGCTGAATTGATGGAGTACGCAAAATGAGCGCCAAGAAAATAGCCTTTGGCACCAAGCCGACAAATAAGCCCGCCCCAGTCGCTGCTGATGCGTGGGTAGATAGCCGCGATGCCGGAGAAGCCGAAGCCATGAAGCGGCTCACCATCGACATCCCGGAGAGCTTGCACCGTGCCATCAAAGCGCAATGTGCCATGCGTGGGAGCAAAATAGTCGATGAAGTGCGCGTGTTACTTTTGCAGAAATACGGCAATACAGAAACACGATAAATCGCATTTAAAACGGAAAACGACAAAGATCATGGCTGAGAACAAGGCTACCAAAATGGCCGATGCTGACAACGCACTGAAAACCGAGCTGCGCAGGGAAATCAAAGCCAAAATTGAGCAACTTGACGCCCTGTATGACGTAGAAATGGTCAAGTATTTAGAGTTAAACGAGCGGGTCAGACACGCACGGGAAATTGGTTCAGGCAACGACGAAGCAACCCATTCAATGGAGCGCGAACTCGCTCTTGTCCAAAAAACGCGCCGAAATATTGGGGATCAAACTTCTTACAAGCGGCAAGAGTTGCGCGATGTTGATGGTCCAACGCTTGAAGAGGAATACGCCGCCGCCCAACAGAAAACGCAAGCGCGGCATCGTGAACTGTCCGACCAAATTGTCGGTGCTCATCGAACATTAGCGAAACTGGCTGGCAGCGGAAAGTCACAAACCGAAGAGGCAACAGCACTGCGTGAAAGCGTCCTTGCCTTGCAGGAAAAACGCACAGCAGTTGAGTCTGAATTAGCGAACTTCTTTAAGGAGATTGAGGCACAGTGGAAGGATGCCGGACAGCGAACGACGATCATCGGCGTAGGCAACCTGCCGAAACCAGCGAAAGGGCTAATACGGCAACGCCACCCCAACAGAGATTTTTTTCTCGCCGACATGTTCGACTACGCCATGAAAGACGATGGCGCGAGCATGGAGGCCCCGATCTTTACGCTCTCGACCAAGCCCGATCTAAGTATTTGGGAATGGAAAAGTAAGGACGGAAACAAGTCAATCAAAGTAACGCCTTCTGTGCTTGGCCGAGCAACCCAGCATGACAAAGACGTGCTGATATATGTCGTCAGCCAGCTCACCGAAGCGCTGAACAGAGGTCGAGATGACGCGAAGAATCGTACCGTCCGCTTCACAGTGCATGACTTCCTCGTTACGACCAATAGGCAAACGAGCGGGGAGGGGTACAAGCTGCTGCAAGAGGCTTTCGAGCGACTACGTGGGACTTCCATCAGTACTGACATCAAGACTGGCGGACAACGCATCAAGGAAGGCTTCGGCATCATTGATCGCTGGAAGATCATCGACAAGTCGCCCACTGATGAGCGCATGGTCGCGGTTGAAGTCACTCTTTCAGAGTGGCTCTACAACGCTGTTTCAGCGTTCGAGGTGCTGACGATTCACCCAGACTATTTCAGGCTGCGCAAGCCGCTTGCACGACGGCTTTACGAGATAGCACGCAAACACTGCGGCCATCAGACGGAATGGACGATTGGTCTGGCGCTTCTGCAAGAGAAGGCAGGCAGCAAATCCACGCTCAAAGAGTTTCGTCGCGCTATCCGTGCCATCGAGGCTGACGACAGCTTGCCAGAGTACCGAATGATGCTCACCCACGACGACAAGGTGAAGTTCTATGTGCGCGATGGTGCACGTCTCATCCGTGGCATCACAAAGCGCGTCAGCGGCCAGTGAACCACGTCATTTCACCCACTCGTGCAGCTGATCTGTGGATAGGCACGTCATTTCACCCACCTTTTCCTGTGGATAGGCACGTCATTTCACCCACCGGGCTATCGTCATTTCACCCACCGGGGTACTTTGTAAGTTGTTGATTCGTATAACAAAAAACACGATATTTACAACCGTAACGCGCGCGCGCATTTCTTAACTTTATTAATTCTTTAACGCACCCCCGCCTTAAACGCCTGTGGAAAACTCAATCGTCGTTGTGCCCGGCAGGGAAGGGGGCGGGGCAGGAACAACAGGGCGCACTAGCGCCAGACCCCAGGCAACTACAACGCTTCGCGGGCTTCGCCCCGGTGCCGAGCACCGGTTCCCCATCATGGGGTTCTAAGCCCAAACCGACGGAATGTATCCAATATTCCGCCAAGGGCTTAAAGCATGCACTGGCGGAGCTGTCGCTAAACATCTGTTTTCCGACACTGGCAGCAGTAACCCGTGAAGGCACCTTCTGACGGTCAAATCCTTGTGCGAAAAACCATGTCGGATAGTCGCATTGTGCGGAAACCTAGTCCATTGGGTTTTCCGGCTATGAACTGGCAGCGTGTGACACAGTTGTTTGGCCGTCCTCAGGTGCAGGGCAGTTCAAAAGTCGGATTTCTGCTGAACTGAACAAATTCCGCCGGTTTGGGCTTAGACCCCCATCATCCAACAACCAAAGAACAACAGTCCCCCACGGGGGACGAACCACCAGACCCCCAGGGCTTCGCCCAACGCCGCTCACTATGTGTGCTCCCAACCGTGGACCCGGCTAAGTCAGCATGCTTCGGATACAAGGCTTCGCCTCGCCACAAGGGCTCACCAACATCCTGTTTGTCAATGGAAAAAGGCTTGTGGCGGCACGCAGACACCACCTGGCCAACCACCGCATCGGCATGCCAGCGTTTCCAAGACCGTCGTGCTTTGCTATATCCCCCATTTGGAGGATAAACACCGGCTATGCCGGATTGTTCTGAATGCGAGGGACGACCACAGACACAAAGCCTGCATCAAAGCCGTTTTCCAGTCTGCGGAGCGGTTTTTCAACCCGGCTTAACCCAATACCCTATGCAATCGCCTAAAACGCGCCAAAAGGCCGTTTTTGGGCTTTTGTCCGGCGTAGGTCATCCGTCGCGCCATCCTGG
>JBBRTU010000101.1:0-3795 GCA_038244115.1 Burkholderiales bacterium | reverse complement strand
GGTTCAAAGCGGTAAACAGATGGTCGTGGTGCGCACCGAAAAGGATTTCAAGGCGAAATTTGGTGCACCAGTGTCTATCGTGGTCCAGCCAAACCGCGCCTATCTCTTCGATTCAAAGTCCGAGGCTCGCCTCAAACATCTTGAAAGCCGCACACTTTCAAGCACCTGAACGTCGATATTTTCCCTGTCAACTTAAACATTAACCTGAAAAAATACCATGAAAAAAGCAAAACTTTTTGCAGCCATTATGCTGGGTAGCCTGGCAACTGCAGCGACGGCTCAGTCCAGCGTTACCCTTTACGGGATCATTGACCTGAGCCTATCCAGAGAGAGCAACAGTTCGGGTATCGCCACCAGAATGGAAAGCGGTGTGTTGAATGGCTCCCGATTCGGTCTCAAAGGGACCGAAGACCTCGGCGGGGGACTGGCCGCCAGATTTCAAATCGAAGGTGGCATCAACGCCGACGATGGCTCATCGGCACAAGGCGGTCGGCTCTTTGGACGGACAGCTTGGGTAGGTTTGGAAGGTGGTTTTGGCCAGGTTCGTCTTGGTCGTCAATACACCCCAATCTACTTGTCGCTTTTGACTGTGGACCCGTTTGGCGGTGCCTTTAAGGGTGACATGGCTTCACGCAACTGGTTTAACAATGGTGGCGCTCGGATTGACAACACCGTTGCCTATTACTCACCGACGGTAAGCGGCTTTTCTGCCTCTGCACTGTACGGATTTGGAGAAGTTGCAGGTAACAACACAGCCAGCCGCACTGTAGGACTTTCGCTAGGCTACTCTAATGGTCCAGTTGTACTTGCTGCAGCTTATAACCGCCGCGATAACGCTACGGGAACTGACAACGAGCGAGCTGGATTTGTGGGGGGCTCCTATGACTTTGGACCCGTGCGAATTCACGCCGGATATGACGACGTGCGTGGTTCAAACGCACTTCCTTCTGTGCCTGTTCACTTAACTGACGGAATGCTTGGCGTGTCCGCTCCTGTCGGCCCTGGTCGTCTGATAGCCTCGTATATCCGAAAAACCGACAAGTTACACGCGGACTCGGATGCGCATCAATGGGCTATTGGCTATCAATATGACCTATCTAAACGTACCGCACTTTACGCTTCGTATGCCAATGCAAAAAATCAGAAGTTCTCCAGTATCAATACCCGGTACAACGTTAACTTCACAGACAACGGTGGCACCCCTGGAACGCCTGACAAGGTATTCGACGTCGGCATTCGGCACTCGTTTTAACGCACTTATTCGAGAAAAAAAATGATAACCAATGCTGTCACTGCGGCACAGATCGCTGCCAGAGTTATTCGTCGCGGCGACTTGAAGTCCGATGCAGAAGCGTTCGTCGATGTCCGTCTGCCGGGCTCAACGCCTAAATTCAACTACCAGCTGATTGGGGGAGGGGTTTCACAAAACCCGCACAGCTTTGTCAACCTGCGTGAACCACACGGCTTTGGTTTGGGCGGTGCGAGCATGCCTGGCGGCGTGACAAACAACCTTCACATGCATTTCACAGCCGAAGTGTTCATGTGCTGGGCTGGCCAGTGGCGCTTGCGCTGGGGGCCTTCGGGTGAACAGGGGGAGATGGTATTTGGGGAAGGTGACATCGCCACCATTCCCCCCTGGATATTTCGAGGGTTTTCAAATGAAGGCGGTGACGACGGATACCTCTACACCATGCTGGGTCGGGATGTAACCGGTGGTGTCGTGTGGGCGCCGTCCATATTGGAAAAAGCACGCCAGACAGGGCTTGTTATTTCCCGGCAAAACACGCTGATCGACCTTCTTAAAACACCGGATGTATCGCCTGACCTGATCATGCCGCCCATGGGCGCTGACCAGATCAAACTGTTGCGCCAGTACACGCCTGAAGAGATGGCGCGCCGCGTTGTGAAGCACGAGGCGTTGCAGTGGACCGAGAAGCCCTTGCTTGATTGCGTGTTGCCTGGCGGCCAAAAGAACATGGCCTCAGTCATTGGCTTTGGTTTGACAGAAGACAGGGATGCGATGCCGCCTGTCGTGAATCCCCATGGTTTCACCATCGAGTGGCTGCGGTCAACTGCGGGCAACGGCATCTTGACCCACCGTCACGCGAACACGCAAGTGGTCCTTGTGAAAGAGGGCGACTGGACGCTCACCTTAAACCGTGGAGACGAGGCGTTTGAGGTGCGCCTGGAGCCAGGTACGGTGGTATCCGTCCCTGAAGGCGCTTGGCGTTCGCTCAATTGTGTCAGTGGTGTCGGCAAGCTGATTTTGGTCACTGGAAGCGAAAGCCGCACCCGTATTGAGTGGTCTTCAGAAGTCATTGAAGCCGCATTTCAAGCGGGTTGGGCACTGGACCAAAACGGCTATATCGCACCGACCGAAGTGTTGGCGCTGGCGGCACCCTGAGCGCAGCGCACATCGACAACTGAAAGAACTCAATGCGTCCGAATCATTTAAAAAAGCTCCAACAGGAAAAGCGAACTGCGGTCAACGCCTGGGTGTCCATGGGCAGCGGCTATCTGGCCGAAGTGCTGGGGCACAGTGGGTTCGATGCGGTCACAGTGGATTTGCAGCATGCCCCGTTTGGCTTTGACCAGGCGGTGCATCTCTTGCAGGCTATTTCCGCCACGCCGGCAGTGCCCTTGGCCCGTTGCGCAGGCTTGACGCTTGCGGAAATCAACAAACTCCTTGACGCAGGGGCCTACGGGATTATTTGTCCCTTGATTGACAACGTGGATGAGGCGGCCTTGTTTGCGCGCAGCTGTCGCTATCCGCCCAGAGGCGCGCGCAGTTTTGGTCCGGCTCGGGGCCTGCTGTACGGCGGCTCAGACTACCTCAGCAAGGCTGACGACGAAATTCTTTCACTGGCCATGATAGAGACGCCAAATGCGCTTGAGCAGATCGAACGGATCATGGACGTTGAGGAGCTTGACGGTGTGTATGTCGGGCCGAGCGATCTCGGAATTTCCATGGGGCTGGGCCCCAATGCCTGGCCAGACGACCGCATCACGCAGGCCATTGAACACATCCTCAAGGTGGCGCATGCGCGCGGCAAATATGCCGGAATTTTCTGCGGCCCTGCGGAGATGGGTGAAGCCTGTACTGCGCTTGGCTACGACTTGGTAACGCCTGGCAACGATGTGAACTTGCTGCGTGCTGCCGCTTCCGAGCGCATTGACGGCGTACGCAGGGCCCAGCGCACTACTTGAGCGGTATGAATTCAAGGGGAGTCGTTGACCACTTCACCAGTGTTCCTGATGCGGCAAGCTTGTTGGGGAACGCCAGATTGCGCACAGTACATCTGATAAACGTGGTCAACGCAATGCCTGCCCTTGGTGTTCCGGTGGTGGCGATGTTGACGTCACGCCGTATTGCCCTGGCGCAGCCTGTACAAGATTTACCGGCCCTGCGGCTCTGGCGACAAACCGCAAAAGCGCTGCAGTGCCGGTCAACAGTCAAACTGTCTGCCAGGGTTTTGCCTCTGCGTGCATGAACAGAGACTGCGTGAATCGGACATGCTGATGCATTCCCTGATGCTTGGATTCCTGCAGTTAACAGCATCTAAATTGAGAAAGATAAAACTTATGAGCGACCAACAAAAATCAGTGCGTACAGAGCGTGACTACCTGGGCGATGTGCAAATACCCAACAACATGCTGTTCGGTGTGAACACATTGCGAGGGGTGCAAAACCTCACGATTTCCCCCCGAACCGTGGGATCTAACCAGCATTTCAGTACCGCTTTTGCCCACTGCAAATGGGCTGCAGCTTTGGCCAATTTTGACGTTAATGTGATC
>JBBRTU010000100.1:0-3861 GCA_038244115.1 Burkholderiales bacterium | reverse complement strand
GAGATCAAGGATACCAACGATCACCAGTATGCCTATGGGTTTGATTTTGATGTGATGCATCCTTACATGGTCCGATCCTTCTCGCCTTTTTTTCGTCCCGGAAGTTTCCTTGAGTTGGGTAGTTTTAAAGGTGATTTCACTAAGCGCTTTCTGGAGCATTTTGATGATGTCACCTGCGTAGAAGCTTCGGCGGAGGCTATCGCGCACGCTCGCGGAAGACTCAGTGACAAAGCCCAGTTTATTCACTCAACGTTTGAGACTGCAACTTTGCCAAGACGGTATGACAACATCGTGCTTACGCATGTGTTGGAGCATCTTGACGACCCGGTTCGGGTGCTCAAGCGAATCAATGACGAGTGGCTGGCGGATGGCGGACGATTTTTTTTGGTCTGCCCCAATGCCAATGCGCCCTCACGCCAAATTGCCGTGAAGATGGGCCTGATCAGCCATAACGCTGCAGTGACACCGGCCGAGGCCGAGCACGGCCACCGTTGCACCTATGCCCTTGACACCCTTGAGCGAGATGCCGCGGCCGCAGGCCTCAAGGTGGTTCATCGCTCAGGTATATTCTTCAAGGCGCTTGCTAATTTCCAGTGGGATAGACTGCTTGCAACAGATATCATTTCAAAAGAGTATCTCGAAGGCTGCTATCAGCTTGGACAGCAGTATCCCGATCTTTGTTCCAGTATCTTCCTGCTGTGCGAGCGAGGCAATCATGGGTAAATCGATTTTGGTATTTCCCGCTGGCATGCCACGCGCCCTGGAGTACCAGCACCGCAGCACGGCAGAGGGTGTGGAACTTATTGGCGGGTCTTCGTTGGACTACGATCCGGTACGCCCCAGCTATCCGGACTGGGTAACGTTGCCGTTTGTGACCTCACCTGATTTCAGTAGTGCACTCAAGAAGGCCATAGACCAAAAAAATATCGGTGCAATTTACACACCAAACATTGTTGTATGGGACTTTTTGAACAACAGCTTGAAGGACATTGCTCCTGGGGTTCGCCTCGTTAACCGTTCGCCGGTTGAAGAAATGCTGGCGGATTTTGACACTGCGTTAAAGCAGGCTGCCGCAGTCTATGCAACCGCGTTGCCGTTGGGAGCTTCCAGCACACCGATGGCCTCGCTGAGCGAGTCTGATCTGGCATCGCTCTACCGGCATGCAAACGCTATCCCCGGCATGTGCGACAACGATAAGTTGCGAGCCCTAATCGAGATGTTCCGCACTGCGGTGCAAGGCGATGTAGTGGAGGTAGGCAGCTGGTGGGGAAAATCTGCGTTTATCTTGTCAAGGTTGGCCAGGTGCTACCGTGTAGGGGCATTGCTATGTGTAGATCCTTGGGCCAATGAGCATTTGGTGCAAGGCGAGGCTTTGGTGGATAAATCATCCGCTTTGGTCGACGCGGACCAAGCTCTGAAAATCTTCGAAATGAACCTGTTGCCCTACAGTGACGGTCAGGTCAACTATCTGAGAATGCCGTCAACCGTCGGTGCGGCCCAATACGCTAAGTCCCGAGACGTCGAAACTGCCTCTTTTGGCAATACGCTGTACGCTGGGCGAATAGCAGTGTTGCATATCGATGGGAACCACGCTTACCCAGCGGTCAAGGCCGATATCGAATCGTGGACTCCTATGGTGATGGCTGGTGGATGGATCATCATTGACGACTACATTTGGCCTTATGGCAACGGCCCTAGAATTTCTGGCGACGAATACTTGGTTGCGAACACGGACGCGATTGACGTTGCGTTCGTCATGGGTAGTGCGTTGTTCATTCGACTCAAGGGCTAAATAGCCTTCGATACAGGCAGACTGACAGCAGCATCAAAAGACGCCGCGGAAACTTGACTACATCTACGTTGCCACATTGTTCTGAAGGCGCGCTCCAAACTCTCTGCAATAACGGGTGGACGCCCCAGTGGCGTTGCTACAAAGCGCTCGCGTAATTCCGCACGAATTTGGGCCAGCTCTTCTAGCTGCCCAGCCCACTTCACACCTTGAGTCACAAATTCTTGACTATTGTGGGCTTGGAAGGCTTGTAAGCCGATCTGCCCCAATATTGCACTTCCGGTGCGACTGACGGGGGATTGTCCATTTAATGTCATTGTGGGTACACCCATCCATAGCGCGTTCAGTGTAGTCGTGCCACCGTTATAGGGATAGGTGTCTAGGCAAATGTCCACTTGATGGTGTAGTCCTAGGTAAGTTGCCATGTCAGATTTTTGGAAAAAACTCAGACGATTCGGCGTGATTCCTTCTTCGGAAAACAACCCCATCAAACCCTCTCCTTCATTGGCTTCCATAGCCCCAATCACCATGTGTGAGTCGGGCAGCGCCCTCAGAACCTGCGCCCACAGCGCGACGACAGGGCGGCTGATTTTTGTGCGTCGGTTGAAGCTGCCAAAAGTGAGGAAACCGTTGGTTAGGGCTGGCAATGCGTTGACTTCTGGTGCGTCGGAGCTGGGCAAAAATGGCGCCGAAGCCGGCAAGTAAACCAGCTTCTCTGTAAACAGGTGGTCGAACTGACCAGGTGGCAAAAAGAAGTGATCGGTTATGTAGTAGTCCATCGCATGTAGCCCGGTTGTCCCGGGGAAACCCATCCATGTAATTTGGATGGGCGCGGGTTTTCGCGCAAATGTAAGCAGCCTGTTGTGTGCTGTGTGACCAGACAAGTCGATCAAAATGTCGATACCATCGGCGCGGATTTTTTCTGCCAGATCGTCGTCGGCCATAGTCGCAATAGCACTCCATTGCGCAAAATACGTCTTCAGCCGTTCTGTAACAGGGTCTTGAATCGCATTGTTGTAGTAAGCGTGCAGTGAACATCGATTGGACAGGGCAAGTTCTTGCAGTAGCGGCTCGATGAATGTTGCAATGGCGTGGCGGCACAGGTCGGCAGAAACAATGCCTACCTTGAGTGCTCGGTCTGGTTCTCTGGTGTTGCCATGTGGCTGCCAGCTGGCGCGCAAAGGGGCTTCAAATTGTTCCCCAAATCGCAGGTGTTCCTCAAAAACCGTCTGTGCGTCAATTGTGGCGTCGCTGCTCAAGCAGTACAGCAAACCAGTGAAAGAGTCAGCTCGGTTTGAATTGCAGGCTAAAGCAGCGCGGAAGCTTTGCATGGCCAATGCAACCTCTCCCCGTGTCTGCAGAGATAGTGCTAAGTTGTGGTGGGCTTGTTCCAACTGCGGGTTGATGGTGAGAGCTTGCCGGTAGCTTTGCTCTGCGCTTTCTACCCTACCTAGCGCAGATAGTGTTATCCCTCGATTGTAGAAAGCATCGGCGTAGTTGGCCTTTAATGCAATCGCTTTGTCAAAACTTGCCAATGCATCCTCAAACTTGCCGCATGCGTGCAGTGTGTGCCCACGGTTGCAATACGCGCCCGCATAGTCAGGCTGAAGTGAGATTGCGGTGTCGTAACTGGCCAATGCTGGTTCCCATTGGTTCTGGGCATTTAATGCAAGCCCACGGTTGAAATGCGCCGCAGCATAGCCGGGGTTGATGGCAATGGCTTTGTCGCAACTAGCAATTGCTGCGTCCCATTCCGAGAGTGTCTGCTGCACCACACCAAGGTTTATGTGGGCGTCGACGTAATCCGGCTTTAAGCAGATAGCGGCTTTGTAACTTGCGATGGCCTTGTCCAGATGTTTAAGCCCTTTGAGTGCATTGCCACGGTTGTAATGCGCTTCTGGGAAGTTGGGTGCCAAGGCCAGGGCCTTGTCGTAACTGGTAAGGGCGAGGTCCAGTTGTTGGTTTTCTTCCAGCGCCATTCCGCGATTGATGTGGGCTAAGACATCGTTGGGTTGCAGTTCTAAGGCCTTGTCAAAACTGGCAATTGCGGCGCTTAGTTGGTGCAGAGCCTT
>JBBRTU010000099.1:0-3885 GCA_038244115.1 Burkholderiales bacterium | reverse complement strand
GGGTCAAGCAACAATCTGTTGGCCGGAGCAAAATTGTACTTTTAGGCGCACCCAAAGGAAACGCTCGTTCCTTCGATTTAGCAATTGTTCCAACGTTTTATAGGCCTACCAAAGCTCTCCTGGAATTGAGAGTGAAATTGCCCCTTATTGGACTTAACCCGCAACTTCTTTCAAACGCTGAGAGGTGCTACAAGGATAGCATTGGTCAGTTCCCTAAACCATTGACGGTTGTACTTTTCGGGGGACCTGTTGGAAATATGGTACTGAATGCCTCTACAGCTCTTCAAATTATTGCCAAGATAGAGTCGATTTATTCTTCCGACGGAAGCCTTGCGATTTGCGCATCGCGTCGAACGCCGCAAGATGTACTAACGAGTATCGAGAAAGCGTTACCTTCTGGAGCCAAGCTCTATCTTCCATCCGCACCTGACAATCCATATCTGGGTCTTGTTGCACATGGTGATAGGTTCGTAGTAACGGGTGATAGTGTTTCGATGCTCGTTGAAATCGCACGCTTGGGAAAGCCTTTAGCGATTGCTGAACTTGCTTCGCGCTGGCCTCGTTATTTAGAGCATTTCAGAAGGAGATTTTTACCACCCGCTCGTGAACTCGAACTTCTACATAATCAACTTTATCAGGAAGGACTAGCGGTGAGATTTACGGAGCCGTTCCGTCATCACGCTTTCCAAGCCGAACAGGAAACAGCAATTGTGAGATCGGCACTTCTCGAACTAATCAAATTCATTGGGTGACAAAACAACGAGGCAAAATAGTGTCAAAACACGAATCATTTGATCGCCTTCCTGCGAGGCACTGCCGCTGCTGATGCGGCGCGCGCGATAGAGGCCTGCGTTGCCGATTTCGCGAGGACTGACGGGTTCCTGGCCAACAACCCGCCGCAGATGACATTCAATGGATTCTTCGCCGAGGGTTATGCGCTTGCGCCGGGTTCAGCGGCTGAGCAGGTGCTGGCCGATGCCCACGCGGCTGTTATGGGGCGGCCACTCACCAGTCACCTGACGACCGCCTATCTGGATGCCCGTGTCTACGCGCTCTACGGCCGCATTCCGGTGCTGAACTATGGGGCCATCGCTGAGAACTATCACGGCTTTGACGAGCGTGTGAACCTTGCATCCATTGAGCGTACGACTGTGGTTATCGCCCAGTTCATTGCCGACTGGTGCGGAGTGGAGCCATTAGACGCCTAGCGAATGTGCTTTTCAGGCTCAGCCTATGGCGAAACTCAGCTGGTTTCTGGCCGGTTGCGGCCAAACACATAGAGGCCCGCGCCGATGATCAAGGCGATGCCGATCAAGGTCCATCGATCGGGGACATCGTGGAACACCAGCAGACCGAAGACCACCGCTGATAAAATCTGGAAATAGCTGAATGGCGTCAACACATTTGCTGGTGCGAGCGCGAAGGCTTTTGCCAGCAAGAATTGGCTGAGCCCAAATACGACACCCAGGCACAAGGACAGCAACCAGCTTTCAGGCGTCTGCGGCAACCAGCTGGCAATCGCCAATGGAATGCCAACCAGGTTACCTATGGCCAGGGTCCAGGCGAGTGTCGTCGTCGGATGCTCGCCAGCAGCCCCGAGACGCCGGGTGAGCAGTTGAAATGCGGCATAGAAAACCGCGCCAATTGCCGGAAATATCGTATATTTGGAGAGTTCCGAGAAGCCGGGGCGGGCAACCACAAGCACCGCCAGAAATCCTACCGCGACACCAATCCAGCTCGAACTGCTGACCCGCTCTCCCAACAGCCACCCAGAAAGGGCCACCACGAAAAACGGGCCTGCGAACAGGATGACTGTCGCTTCCGCAAGCGGAAGATAACTGACGGCGAAGACCATCGATCCGCCGATAACCACAGGTGTGAGCCCGCGGACAATCTGCAAACCGACCAGTTGGGTTTGAAACAGGCTTTTCCATTTTCTGGGCGTGGTTGCGATCAGCAGGATGGGGAGAGCGAAGACGTAACGCGCCAAAACGACTTGTCCGAACGATTGGGTTTCGATGAGGATCTTGCTGAGGCCGTCGACGACCCCAAAACATGCAACTGCCCCGATCAGAAGCAAAATTCCGCGCAACTTGTCTGTCAAAATGGTCGGTTTATTCATTGGCAGCTTCTATACCAGGCGGCCTGCAATACATAGCTTCTTCTCTATCATCACGAAACATCTTCTGCTTATCTTGGAAGGATGGCCTGCCGTGTCGTATCAATAATCTGGCCTGCGGCCTGGATTTGCAGCCAGCTGGCCATTCGGGTTACAGGTTTTCAGGAGATGTTTTAATGAGTGCCCATGTGCAAATAAAAGCCCGTCCCTACGATTACCCCTATGACGGCCAGTGGCATCCGTCGTCGACAGCCTTGCTTGTGATTGACCTGCAAAATGATTTCCTCTCCGAGGACGGCTATTTTGCCAGGAAGGGCTATGATCCCTCGCCACTGAGGGCGATCATTCCCAAGGTCAATGCGGTCATTTCGGCGGCCCGCGCGGCTGGTTGCCTGATCATTCACACGCGGCAGGGTTACCGTGCCGATCTGGCCGACATGACACCCTATGAACGCTGGCGGAGGTCCCGTGCGGGTCTGGATAATTCGCAGGTTCTCCTGAGATCTTCTCCGGGGTTTCAGATTGTTCCTGAAATTGATGTAAAACCTCTGGATATTATCATCGACAAAACCGCAAATGGCGCATTCACCTATACCGAACTTGAACACGTATTGCGCGCGCAGGGCATAACACATTTATTGTTTACGGGTTGCACAACAGATGTCTGCGTCCACACGACTTTGCGTGAAGCTTGCGATCGCAATTTCCAGTGCCTGGTGATCGAGGATGCCTGCGCCAGCGGCGATCAATACGCCCATGAGGCTGCTATTCACATGGTCACTGTCGAAGATGGTGTATTCGGAGTTGTCTCGACATCCGATCACGTCGTCAAAGGCCTCAACGCATTGCAGCAGGCCAAATTTTTGAAATAGCAGCGGAGACATCCATGCCTTATTTTGTTTCACTCATGCGATTGACCCAGCGTGGTCTGGATTCAATCCAGAATTCGCCACACCGTGCTGCCGTCAGCAAGCAGCGTGTGGAAGCCCTGGGAGGACGCAGCGTATGCTTCTTCGCGACCATGGGGCCATATGACTTCGTGCAGATTTTTGAAATGCCGAGCGAGGCAGCGATGCTGGAGTATGTGACCATCGCACGCCATGACGGATTTGTTGACCCGCTGATCTTGCGCGCCTTTGAACCGGAGGAGTGGGCGTCAATAGTGGAAAGTGTCGGCAAGTCAATCAAACTCAGCGAAGCAGATGGCTCATGAGCTGCAGGCTCTGGGCAGCCTTGCATGTCATATGGGCAGCCGGGGCGCGCCTCGTGAAATCATAGACGGGCACTGGAGAGGCTGTGCGCGCCGCGATAGACTGGTGCTGATCCCGACGGCATTCTCCCCGAGCGTTGGAGAAAAATGCAGACACCTAAACAAGAGGCCAATATCTTCGGATGGCTTATACATTTTCAGATGGTTTCATATCGCCTGCCAGTTTACTCCGGAATCTCCTCAACCTTGGTAGAGCCCAGAAGGCTTGTCACGAATTCGGGCAGGCGCAAGCCGGCCTTGACCTTGGCTTCCAGTGCCGCCTCGGCGACCCGCACCTCTGCCAGCCTGGCGGCCACCTTGGCCGCCATCTGATGCGGCACCACCACCACGCCATCCCTGTCGCCAACCAGAATATCACCCGCTTCAACCGCAACGCCGCCCACCACGATGGGCAGGCCCACGCTGCCCGGACCGTTGCGCACCGGTGAATTGGGCGAAATGCCCGCACAGTAAACCGGCAGGCCCGCAGCTATAATCCCCGCCTCGTCGCGCACCG
>JBBRTU010000098.1:0-4046 GCA_038244115.1 Burkholderiales bacterium | reverse complement strand
GAGTTTGCTCCCGAATATCTTCCCTTGCCACATCCTTCGGCGCGCAACACGCCATGGTTCCAGCGCAATCCCTGGTTTGATCATGAACTCTTGCCGGTGCTGCGCGAACGGATCAAGTCGCTCTCCGCCTAACAAACATCATCATTGACGGAGGTAAAAATGAGAAGGCCCGTATTTTTCAACCTGACCCAAATTCAGATGCCGGTCGGTGCCGTGACTTCGATCACCCATCGGATCACCGGTCTTGTGTTGGCATTCGGCGTCCCATTCAATATTTATATTCTCGATCTATCGTTGCAAAGCCCACAGTACTACGCACGCGTAACTGACCTGTTCGACCGTGGGGCTTTCAAGCTTGTCGCGCTTGTGTTCATTTGGGCGCTGGCTCACCATATATTCGCTGGCATACGACACCTGCTGAGTGACATCGACATTGGTTCTCGCTTGCCAATCGCGCGGCGTAGCGCGTAGATTGTAAATATCGCTGGACTCATTGTAGCGCTGCTGGCAATAGGAGCATGGTTTTGAAAAGGGCCGTAACCGGTCTGCGCGCGTGGCTGGGATATCAAGGAACCGGTGCTGTTGCGCCCATTACCGAGTTTCCCAGTGATCCGCGACTTGGTGGTCGACATGACCCAGTTCTTCAAACAATTTCACTCCATCAAGCCTTATCTGATCAACGATGAACCCCCGCCGGAAAAGGTGCGCCTGCAATCATCGGAAGTGCGTGACAAGCTCGATGGGCTATATGAATGCATCCTGTGCGGTTGTTGCACGAGCCAATGCCCGTCGTCATGGAGGAACCCGGACAAGTTTGTCGGACCCGCCGGTCTACTGCAAGCGGAGCGTTTTATTGTTGACAGCCGGGACCGAGCCACACAGGAGCGTCTAGACGATTTGAACGATGTCTATCGACTGTTCCGTTGCCGCACGATCATGAACTGTACCGAGGTGTGTCCCAAGGCCTCGCTCCATCACGTGCGATCGAGAAAATCAAGTTGATGACGGTGAAGGATTCTCTTTGATGGAAGCACGCCGGCTTTTGAACCTAGTCCCTGAAATCGATAGCATCTTTTCAGCCGATAACATAAGACGCAATGATCAACAAAGGAATAAATCATGAGTGATGCAGCATTGCCGTTGACCGAAGACGACGCTCCTCTTTCGCCCTGGTGGATACGCATTGTATTGATTGTGATGGTGTTGGGCTTTGCCGGGCTAATCACGATCACGATGCTGTCCTACCGCAATGCCCCACCAATCCCGCTGCAGGTGGTGGACGCGCAAGGGATTGCCGTGTTCAGTGGCGACGACATCAACGACGGACAGACGGTGTTTCTCAAATATGGTCTAATGGCCAATGGCAGCATCTGGGGTCATGGTGCTTATCTCGGGCCAGATTTTTCGGCCGAAGCGTTACATCGCTTAGGTGAGTACACCGAAGAGTCTATTGCATTACAGAACTACCAGCATCCTTTCTCAGCGCTGACCACTTCGCAGCGGGCCGCTGTGCGCGGCGAGACGATCGTTGCGCTCAAAACCAATCGTTACGACGCTGCCACTGCAACGCTGCAATTAACGACGCCGGAAACTGCGGCCTATCGCCAGCAGATCGACTACTGGGCCGGCTATTTCCACGATCCGTCGCGTAACGGCGGCTTAAAGGCTGGCCTCATCACCGATCCGACCGAGCTGCGCCAGTTCGCCGCTTTCGTCACATGGGCGGCGTGGGCGTCGGTGGCCGCGCGCCCCGGTGAGGACTATTCCTACACCAATAATTTTCCGTATGACCCGAGCGTCGGCAACCAACCCACGCCTTACGCGTTGTTGTGGAGTGCGCTTAGTCTGTTAATGCTGCTGGCCGGTATAGCAACGGTGCTGCTGGCATTCGGCAAGTTCGATTACCTGGGCTGGATCACGCGCAGCCACCACGTGCACCCGCAGCTGGTACCCGGTCAATCGAGTCCGGGCCAGCAGGCATTGGTGAAATTCTTCGTGGTGGTGGCGCTATTGCTGCTCGGGCAGTCGCTGGTGGGTAGCGCAGTGGCCCATTATCGCGCCGACCCGAGCAGTTTTTACGGATTCGATCTGGCACGAATCTTCCCCAGTAACCTGATGCGCACCTGGCATTTGCAGATGGCCATCTTCTGGATCGCTACCGCCTACGTCGCCGCCGCGCTATTCCTCGGCCGCTCGCTACGCGCCGACGAACCGTCCTGGCTGGCGGGCTGGACGCATCTCCTGTTTGCCGCCTTTGCGTTGGTGATCGGTGGCAGCCTGCTGGGCGAGTGGTTAGGCATTTCGCAACTGCTGGGCCACTGGTGGTTCTGGTTCGGCAACCAGGGCTGGGAATATCTGGAACTCGGTCGCGTATGGCAATACCTGCTGGTGGCGGGGTTGTTTGTGTGGTTTGCAATAATTTGGATATTGGTGCGGTCGCGCGCACTGACGCAACCGGCAGTACAGCCGATCGTAAAGATGTTTCTGGTGGCCGCGTTAGCGATTCCGGTTTTCTATGTGCCGGCCCTGTTTTTCGGCGCCAAGACTAACTTTACGGTGGTCGATACGTGGCGCTTCTGGATCATCCATTTATGGGTGGAAGGCTTCTTCGAGTTCTTCGCCACGACCGTGGTGGCGCTGACCTTCTATCAACTCGGATTGACGCGCCGCAACGTCGCGTTGCGCGTGATCTATCTCGACGCCATTCTGTACTTCCTCGGAGGTCTGATGGGCACCGGTCACCATTGGTATTTCACCGGACAAACCAATGTCAACATGGCGATGTCGGCGCTGTTCTCGGTACTTGAGGTGGTTCCGCTGACCCTGCTGACGCTGGATGCATGGGATTTTATCCGCACCACGCGCGGCGACTGCGACGTGTGCGGCAAGGAGATTGCGATCCCGCACAAGTGGACCTTTAATTTCCTGATGGCGGTAGGTTTCTGGAACTTCGTCGGAGCCGGCATGTTCGGATTCCTGATCAACCTGCCGATCGTCAGCTACTACGAGACCGGCACCCAGCTGACGCCGAACCACGGCCATGCCGCAATGATGGGCGTGTTCGGCATGCTGGCAATCGCGCTGATGGTGTTCGTACTGCGCCAGACCAGCGACGACACGCACTGGGCCGGCATGGAGAAATACGTCAAGGTCGCGTTCTGGGGCACCAACGTCGGGCTGGCGATGATGGTAGCGATGAGCTTATTCCCCAGTGGTGTGCTGCAAGTCTGGGACGTTGTCCAGAATGGATATTGGCACGCGCGCAGTCTTGACTATATCGGCAGTGAACGGTCGCGCCTGATCGAATGGTTGCGAATGCCAGGCGACCTTGTGTTTATCCTGTTCGGCGCGGTACCGTTGGTGATCGCAACGATCAAGGGCTATCTCGGGGTACGCGCCGCGGCAAGGATCACGACTGTACGCCTCGGCGGAGCAAAGGCTGGTGCCCGTGTAGAAGAGGTTTGAGGTGCAGTAAAACAATTGGAAAATTTCCATAACTGTTTTAGTGCACCTCAAACTCCAGCTATATCATTTTGGCCGGAGATTACAGTTGGAAGCAGAGCAGTCGCGTCGGCCCCCGGTGGATTCAGATACATCGTAGCCCGTTTACGCCATCAATTGGCCTTCCCGAAAGCTGCCGGTCGTGAATGTCAACAAAGTGTCTATTTTTGCCTGATGCCAATGTCGTGGCTGTAAAACAGCGTGCAATACTTTCCAGATTAGGGGTGTAAACAGCGTCCAATAGTTTCCACCTCTAGGTGTGCAACCATCCGGTCATTTGACCGGAGAATCTGGAGTGTTATCTATGGAACTTATTGCCGAAATTCGGCGACGTCATCTGGTCAGCAAAGAAAGCATCAGCTCGATTGCGCGTGACCTGAACCTCTCCCGTCCTACCGTTCGCAAGTGTTGGCGCGCGATGAAAACTGAAGAAGGTATTTTGGCGTGTGCGTAGAAATTTGATTAGGTAATCCGAGTACGCTGCCTGTTTTTTAAACAGGAGCAAACGACAGGTGATTACCATGATCATGTACGCGAAGATTCGG
>JBBRTU010000097.1:0-4177 GCA_038244115.1 Burkholderiales bacterium | reverse complement strand
TGCCATCTGCTGTATCATATGGAAATGGGCATGTTCCGCACCGTGGTGGTAGCATGAAGTTGTTATCTCTTGCAGCCGCGGTGGTTGGCTTGGCTTCACTTCTGCCCATACCAGCCGCACATGCTCAAATGTCGATGCGCGGCCCCTCTGCCGCGGCGCCGTTTGGCGCACCGGTGGATGACGAGCATGTTTTCTATCATCTCCTTTTCGATCAGCTGGAGGGCCGTTTTGGCGGCAACAGCAGCTTTCGCTGGGAAGGCGAAGGCTGGGCCGGAACGGATATGAATCGCGTCGTGCTCAAGACCGAAGGTACTGTCTCCAAAGGGGTCATGGAGGAAGGAGACCAGGAGCTCCTCTACGCCCGCCCGATCAGCACGTATTTTAATGTTCAAGGCGGTCTGCGTTACGATCTCGATTCTAGTCCCGGTCGTGGCTGGGCGGCCTTTGGCGTCGAAGGTTTGGCACCTCTCTTCTTTCACGTCTCGGCCACCGGATATGTGAGCGATCACGGCCATCTGGCAGGCAAACTCGAAGGAAATTACGATCTGCTTCTCACGCAGACACTCATCCTGCAGCCACAGTTGGAGCTGAACTTCTATTCAAAAGACGATCCGAAGCGGATGATCGGGGCCGGCCTGTCCGATCTCGATATGGGCCTTCGGCTTCGCTATGAGATCACGCGCAAGTTCGCACCCTATATCGGTGTCACTTACGAGAACAAATTTGGCGACAGTGGACGCTTCGCCAGGCTTGCGAGCGAGCCAACTTCGGATTTGCGCTTTAGTGCTGGAGTGAGAGTCTGGTTTTAGACCAAAGGGAGAGAAAGCATGGGCACTATTGTGCGCCGCGAGTCGGTTAGAGGTCTTGTATATGCGAGCCTAGTCCTACTATGCGCGTCGGCGGCAAACGCCCACGTCCGGGTGCGTCCGATGGAATCCAGACCGGACACGACCGAGACTTATACCGTAACGGTTCCGACCGAGGGCAAAGTCGCAACTGTAAAGGTTGAGCTCGTCTTGCCAGAAGGCGTGCAATTGTTGTCCGTCGATAACGCCAAGCCACATAGTGTTCGCAAGGGCGAGGCGGGAACCTCCGTCATCACCTGGCAGGAAGAAATTCCGCCAGCCAACGCACGGGAATATACCTTCACAGCGCACAACCCGAAGGCGAGTTCGGAAATATCTTGGCAGGCGCATCAATTCTTTGCGGACGGTTCGGAGGCAGATTGGGTTGAGGCTGCTAGCGGCAAGCGTCCAGCTTCGGTCACAAAGTTGCTTGCGGCACCCTAACAAGCGCTTAAGCGGTTCGAAAAGCCCAGTAATGAATGATTGTCATGATATCCCGCCGACTCGATGCATTTGCTAATATCGCAATTATCCCAGCAGCACGCGAGTTTACCCTTCGGGGTGGCCTGACCTCTTTAACGGTTTGGGGATCGCCGCTCTGAACGCCGATGCAGCGAGGGAAGTTTGGAGCGCCGCGCGACAGGAACATTGTCCGCAATGGCTTAAGCCGCGTCGCTATCTTAGCGTCTTCGATAATGGCGACGCAAATTCGACGCGCAATATGCCGGCAAATCAGCCAAAGCGGCCAAGCCAAAAATGCATTTTTGCTAAAATGCACTATCAGCGTTCAAATTTCGCCGTAAAATCAGCTGATTCGAGTGCCGTTGCCGTTCGCGCCGAACGGCAAAATAGGCCCATTTCTGTGATTGTACGCCGCACCGCCGTCACAACTAGCTATCCTCACACGATGGGACTCGACGTTAGATAGACATAGGTGCGTTTACAAAAAAAGGGTGCAACCGGACTGGGCTGCACTCTCTTAATTGTGAAACCAATCAGTCAAAATTAGAGCTTCAGAAAGTGACCCACAAGCCGTCGCGATAGTAACCCCGGTCGCGTTCGTGATGGTCATCCCGCCAATTTCGCTGCTTATTACGCCAATGGCGCTGCCTGTATTCTTCGCGCTGGTAGCGATCACTGTAGATACGCACCCCAAGGTTCCTCGGGTAATGATAGCGCGAATGTGTTGACCAGCAATCTCCCGCGCGGGTGCAAACTACATGTGCAGACGCTGCAGATGTACCGGCCACGACCGCCGCCAAGCTTACCAGTGTGCCGACCGCTGCGGCTGTGAGTAATTTTCGAGTCGATAGCATTGTGAAACTCCTGTAATTGAAACCCCTGAAGTACAACGAGCATTAGCCTCATCGGTTGCACTACCCGCAATTTAGAGTCCGCGACGTTGTTGCGAATCCTGCGCAAGCGCCTTGTGGCTGACTTACTGCCTCACGCTTATTTACCGCAAGCCGCGCGATGCTCTGGGGGCATCTTCGCAAGAGCTTCATCGCTACAACTGGGGCTGTGAGACGGCATGGTGCGGTCGCTCATATGATGCTGCTTGTTGTCCGGCATCGCGTGGGATCCGGAAGCCATGCTATCTGCTGTATGTGTTGGGCTCATGGCTGAGGAGGTTTGCCCCATTTCCTGCATGGCCATTTTCATGTGGCTCATGCAAGTCTTTTCCTTGCCTGCGGACATCGCAGTATTCGCCATACCCACGTGTTTCATGGCCATCGCTTTTTTGTTGCCATCAGACATCGAGTCCATCATTGGATGGGCCTTGTCCATCATGCCCTGGCAGGTGGTCGGCATGGCGTCGGCGGACATGGCGTGGCCGGACATGGAGTTTCCCGACATTCCATTAGCCATTGCGGGTGGGGTGCCCGGCGTGTCATTTGAGGTCTTTGCTCCCTGAGCTGATGCGGGTAATGCGAAAACAAGACAAGCCACCGCTGTCGCGGCTGCGAAAGTGATACGGATCATGGAAGTCTCCAAATTTGATAGGTCAGGGTTCCCAACCTAGAGCGCCGAGATGGCGGCAGTGCGGAAACGCGGGGATGGCATGATCGTTCCTAGCGGCGTGCGGTGATGGTCGGATAAAGGCGGACAGCGGGGAAACCATTCGCCGCGCAAGAGCGTTTCCACGCAATGGGCACCGATTTGCCTCGCAATCACGATCATACGGAGAAGCTGCTGGCTTTAGCGGCTCTGTTGCGCAAACACGCCAGCGCGACACCAGACCCATATGAGGGCGATCAAATGCGCCGGACCGCCGAGGGATTGGAAAAAGCCGGTGCCAGGGCCGAAACCATGCTTCGGCGGAAAATGGTAGAAACACCAGTGGACGTTATAGATCCGCGAGACCATCCTTTAAGACGCGCGCTGCAAAGCAGACTCAGTGATAACGAAGATGCCTGCCAGTCGGGTGCAACAATAACCGTCGCTAATGTGAGCATTTACGCTCATCACACCGACCGCCGGCAGTTTAAGACACAAGACAACAGAATGATGGGAGGGATAGCGGGTGTCGGAACCAGTCCCACACATCTTCCATCATTATTGGAGACTGTCATGAAAATCGACAAGCAAAAGAAATTGAAAAAGCCCGATCTGAGGCGCGTGGAGGGAAGTGTCTTGATCAAAGATACCAACGAAAACTTTGTGGGAAAGTCTCCCAGCGCCGCCGAATCGGGTCCCACACCGGTTAGTCCCGGCGTTGTGGTGCCTGCCGCAGGGCAGACGACCCATGAGTAGCGGGCGCTTGCTGGCGCGTTCGGAAGCCATGCTCGTCAAACAGTTTATGGAGGTCGCATGAATCATTTTGCCGCTAACGACTGGTACTTCGGGTGGGGGTGGATCCTGTGGATAGGGTTTATCTTTCTGATGTTTTCAGGCTTCGGGAACTGGGGCTACACCTATCGGGCGCATCAAAAATACGACGGGCGCACCAGGAAGCCAGCGCTCGATATTCTCGATGAAAGATATGCCCGCGGTGAAATTACGCGCGAGCAGTATGGGGTGCTAAAGACGGATATCTCGAGCACCGCAAAGTGACGGGGATCGCTCCTCATTGCTATGCCGTTCTCCAATCGCGGGCCAGATGAAAAAATGGTTGGCGGTGATGGCGCGTCTGGACCAGCGGCTCGCCGGCGTGATTGGCGACGAATTCATCACTCGCCGCTGTTCTGGTTCGGCGACTGCCTGTTTATGGCGCCAATCACTGTCTGTGTCCTGTCGGACGACCTTTCATGGCGACCACGGATGAACCAATCGTCGGCGCTGCATTGACGAACCCAACCTCGGTTTCACAATTTCGGTCGGATTTCGACGCG
>JBBRTU010000096.1:0-4294 GCA_038244115.1 Burkholderiales bacterium | reverse complement strand
GCGAAAGGAAGTGACGCTGCCACCGCCCACGGTGCGAGGGTGCCGTCATCTGGTCCATACGGCACGCCGCGCGCAACGTAGTCGAAAAAAGTGCGCTCAATACCGGCAATTTTGGTGGTGCCAGGGCCAGGGCCTTCGCTCGCCGTTAGTCCCCAGCAATGAGAACCGTATCCAGCAAATTTAAGTGGATTTTCGATAGCGTATTGCTGCTGCACATAAGTTGCGCGGCGACTGTTCTCAAAATAGTCGATGCCTTTGCCGCGCATGAATAAGTCGTGGATGCAGCGAAAATCGATCCAGATATGCGAGAGTTGATGGGTGAACAATGGCCCGGAATATAAATATTCATATCCGTAGTGGTGTTCCCAGCGGTAAGTGGATGTCCAAGCTGTGTAGCTGCTTTCTGGTAGCGGAAAAGTCGGTGAACCCAGCCCCAGCATGTAGAGTAGCATTGCTTCATCGTAGCCTTCCCAGCGATATTTCAGGAATCCGCTTTCGGGCTTCCAACCATGCGTAACAGTTTCACCTTGATCCTGCGCCCATTGCCAATCGGCACGTCGGTAGAGCGCATCTGCTAGGGTGCGGATTTCGTGTTCGTCGTCCGTGTCCGCGTCGAAATAGAGTCCCGCCGTTAAAGCGCCAGCCAGAAGAAAAGCACTATCCACCGTTGATAGTTCGCATTGCCAAGCACGACGCCCGGTCTGCATGTCTAGAAAATGATAATAGAATCCTTTGTAGCCAGTGGAATCCGGTTCGGGGCCTTGGGGGCTGTTCCAGAAAAATCGCAGTGTGGTCAGCGTTCGTTCTATTGCTGCGGCGCGGGCCATGAACCCACGCTCTACACCGACGGGATAGCAAGCCAAAGCGAGGCCCGTTGCTGCGATACTGGCTGGCCAATCTGGCGCGGTCTTGTCGATCACTAGTCCGTTGGCGGGATTCGTTTCATGTATAAAATAACCGAATGATTGGCGTTGCAACTTTTCTAGTTCGGCATCTATTGATAGGTTCACCGTACTCACGGCAGCGCATCACAATGAGCAGGAGCTGACTCTGAGCGTGGCGCAATGTCTGTGAATACTGGTGCGAAGCCGCCGCCTGGAGTGCGGAAGTTGGTGGTCTGGCCCTGATAAAGTCTCGCGGTGAGGAACTGCACAACTCCGTCATAAACATAATTGCGAATGTCAAACTTGAGGGCTTGCGGTGCCTTGCGGTCTCCAATCAGGCGCTCTCCTGCAGGCACTAGGGCCTGCGCAATATAATCACCAGAGAGGATCGCTTCCCAAACGCGCTTGGTCAATTTGTCACCACGATATACAGCCTTGCTACCGAATCCCGTGGTTGGTTTGAAAAATAAATTGCGCCGTTCTGACCACAATCTTTCTGAATCAGAAGCCTCTACAATCACTGTCTTCGGAATGCCGTTCAAAAGTGTGCGTGCAATATCTTCAGAAACGCCAAACGATGCTCACCGCTCCGGATCACTCAGCACCGCAAGGTTGCGCTTGTTAGCATAGAGCGCATAGGCCCTCGGATGTGGTGACAGAACAACGGCACCATTCAGGTATGCTTCGCGCAACGTTACGTGCGTCGGCTTTTCCAGCATAAAGTCAGTCAACCTGTTGTAGATGAAGTCAACCGGATCTTCGCCATGCCACAAGATGCCGTCCTTCAGACGAACCTCCCCCGGATCGGCGATAATGGCTTCCACACCATGTCTTTGAAACATCTGTTCGAATAGAATAAACTCAGGGTAGAGATATTGTTCTTGCGGATTTTCATCGACGATGGCGATGCGCCGCAATTTCTGCACACCACGTGCCAGTCGCCATTCGGCAAGAAACATGGATACGAAGGTTTGCTCTAGCGCATCGACTGCAACTGGCTCGGTCGTCATGTTGGCGATTGCCGGGCAACATGCTTTCTGGGCGCGGGCCAATGCAGCATTGAGTAGTGCTCCACCGGCGTTGGTGTTGATCTCTATCAGTTTTTGTTCTGCGCCAGCCAAATGAAAATCATAACTCAGGAACACGCCCTTGGCACCACTTCCATCAAATTGAGTAATCGCTGGTGCGCCCTTAAGTACAATTTCGCGGTAGGCAGGCAGCGCAACAACCGATTCTACCGCCGCGATGATCGCGGCCATGCGCTCCCGATGGTGTCTAGACACAAACACAGGCATGCCCGCGAACATGTTGGGATAATTTGCCATAATCATCGGTGACAGACGATGCGTTCCAGCGTTGGTTTCGAGTTCTCTTTTCAAGGCTTCGCTATCAAGACTGATGCAGAAGCATTGACTGTTAAGCGGTTCGACCCCTTGGCCTTTGTCTCGCGCGTCAGGTGGGCCTTGCGATACTTGGATGGGGCTTTGCTCTTTGGATTCGGTCATGAATTTTTCTGAATCAATGTCTTGCGTCGTTCCACAGGCGGATGACTGGCTCGTCGAGATCATGGTGATAACCTAGAATACTGACTGATGCCGTGCTGAGATAAAAATTGCGGGTCTCTACTGCATGCAGTCTAAGCCATCGGGCGGTGAGAACACGCAGGATGTCGCGGTGAGCGAAAACAAGCGAGTCACCCTGCTGCATGCGAATCCGGGCAATGATGTTATCGGCACGAGCACTTACCTCTTCCAACGCTTCCCCGCCCGGACAACCATTTTCGAGCAAGCGCCAGCCGGGCCGCTCGGCGCGAATGTCCACCGTGCGCCGCCCTTCGTAAGCCCCATAGTCCCATTCGGCCAGATCGGCATCAATGTCCGCGACGTTGCCAAAACCGGCAAGCTCCGCAGTCCGTCGCGCTCTCTGTAGCGGACAGGTAAGTACCGATGCGAAATTCAAGCCCTTCAGCTTGGGCGCCAACTCTTGCGCGTCCCGTTCACCCTGTTCGGTGAGTGCAATGTCGGTGCGACCGGTCGCCTGTCCGCTGAGGCTCCATGCCGTCTCGCCGTGCCGGATCAGGTAGATCTGCGGAAGAGTGCCATTCGCTTTCATTCTGATTTCGTCTTTCCTATCGCCGTTGCTCCCCATTTCCAATTGCGAATCTCCGGCATGTCTTCACCATATCTGTTGATATAGAGTTTATGCTCGATGAGCTTGTCTCGAGTGAATTGGATGAGGTGCGCACCACGTGGTCCTAAACTCGGCACCCTGTCAACAACGTCTTTGGCCAGATGGAAGCGGTCCATGTCATTGAGCACAACCATATCAAAGGGAGTGGTGGTTGTACCTTCTTCTTTATAACCACGAACATGCATATTGTAATGATTGGTACGGCGATAAGTCAATTTATGAATCAAAGTAGGATAGCCGTGATAAGCAAAGATAATAGGCTTATCGTTGGTGAAAAAGGCGTCGAAATCCTCGTCGCTCAACCCATGCGGATGCTCACTTTTTGGCTGAAGTGTCATCAAATCGACCACGTTGATAAAGCGAATCTTCAAGTCCGGAAAATGCTCCCGCAACATCTCCACGGCGGCCAGCATCTCCATTGTTGGAACGTCTCCGGCGCAGGCCAACACGACATCGGGTTCGTTGCCTCCGTCGTTGCTGGCCCATTCCCAAATGCCTAGCCCAGTCTTGCAATGTTTGATGGCCGAATCCATATCGAGCCATTGCAGCTCGGGTTGCTTACCAGCAACAATGACATTGATGTATTGGCGGCTTCGCAAGCAATGATCAGTCACAGTCAGCAATGTGTTGGCATCCGGCGGCAAATAGACTCGGATGACATCGGCTTTTTTATTTACAACATGGTTGATGAAACCCGGGTCTTGATGGCTGAAGCCGTTGTTGTCCTGACGCCAGACGTGCGACGTTAGCAGATAGGTGAGTGAGGCAATCGGCTTTCTCCAAGCAATCCCGTTCGATACCTTAAGCCACTTGGCATGTTGATTAAACATCGAGTCAATGATGTGGATGAAGGCCTCGTAACACGAGAAAAACCCGTGGCGTCCAGTGAGCAAATAGCCTTCCAGCCAGCCTTGACAGAGATGCTCACTTAACACTTCCATCACGCGACCGTCGGGTGAGAGCTCGGTGTCACTCTCGATGATTTCACCTGTGAATGTACGATCGGTCAATTCAAACACAGCACCCAAGCGGTTTGATGCCGTCTCGTCGGGACCAAAGACACGAAAGTTACGTTCCTTGGCATTAAGTTTTAATACATCGCGCAGAAAAGCGCCAGTTACGCGGGTGGATTCTGCTGTCACTGTGCCGGCGCTAGCAACAACAACAGCGTAGTCTCTGAAATCGGGAAGCTTCAGATCGCGCAATAGCAAACCGCCGTT
>JBBRTU010000095.1:0-4316 GCA_038244115.1 Burkholderiales bacterium | reverse complement strand
TGTGCAATTTGAGCCGTCTGCTCAGGAACCGGCTCGATAAGACTAGGATGAAGAGACATGGCAATACCTCTACAACAAATAATAAATAATCTTGGACTATTGTTTTCTCCGATCGTGCGACCAATTCGCCAACAGTATCCGAACGTTTGTGCAACGCGATAAATTGGTGCTACCGCGTGCTCAAAACAGAAACTTCGTCGCATTTGTCGTTCTCTGCTTCCCAGAACCGAAAATAGTTAATACAAAATCTCCAACGGCACTGGAAGTGAAATTTTGAAATCCTATGGTGCGTTACGTACCTTTATGCAGAATAACCCCACTGGGTGGCGTCAATGAGCTGCACCTGGCCCCGGCGGTGTTCGGGCTTCCGGTTGCTGAGCACCCAGACATAGGTGGCGATACCGGTGTTGTAGAAGAGGTTCAGCGGTAGGGCGACGATAGCCTCCAACCAGTCGCTCTCGATGACCCAGCGGCGGATGTTGCTTTCACCCTGCCCAGCGTCACCGGTGAAAAGAGATGAGCCGTTGTGAACCTCCGCGATGCGACTGCCGAGCGGGGTGTCGTGCTTCATCTTGCTCAGCATGTTGGCCAGAAATAGCATCTGGCCGTCGCTTGAACGGGTGATGAGCGAGTATTCCGAATCATCGGCGTGCTGGATGACGAAGCGCGGGTCTTTGAGGTCCTTCTTGCCCCCCATGCGCTCCAGGTCGCTCTTCCAGCTTTTGCCATAGGGCGGATTGGCGAGCATAAAGTCGAACTCGCGTGAGCGGAAGGCATCATTGGCGAGGGTGGAGTGCTCCGGGCCGCCGACGATATTGTCCGCCGCATCGCCCTCTCCTTTGAGCAGGAGGTCGGCTTTGCAGATGGCGTAGGTCTCGGCGTTGATCTCCTGGCCGTAAAGGTGCGTAGCCACCTGCTTGCCGTGGGCTTTGGCGATTTGCAGGAGGGTTTCCTCCGCGACGGTCAACATGCCGCCGGTGCCACAGGCGCAGTCGTAGAGCAGATAGGTGCCGGACTCGATCTTGTCCGCCACGGGCAGGAACATGAGGTTCGCCATGAGCCGCACGGCATCGCGCGGCGTCCAGTGCTCGCCAGCCTCTTCGTTGTTGTCTTCATTAAAGCGGCGGACGAGTTCCTCGAACAGCGTGCCCATGGAGTGGTTATCAAGACCGGGCTGCGTGCCAACCTGCGCGGGACTTAGGTTGATGTCCTTGTCGAGGAACTTCTCGATAAGCTGATACAGCGCTTCGGCCTTCGAGAGGCGGGGTATCTGGTTGCGGAACTCGAAGTTGGTCAGGATGTCCTGCACGTTCGGCGAGAAACCGTCGAGGTAGGCCTCAAAGTCATCCTTGAGTTTCTGCTGGGTGGCTCGGGATTTGAGGTCGCGCAGGAGAAAGGGCGAGGTATTGTAAAACGCCTGGCCTGACGCGGCGCGAAGGGCATCATCTTGATTGGTGATCTGCTCGCGGTCAAGCGCGGCTTTCATTTCAAGTACAGCCTGCTTCGTTGGTTCTAGCACCGCATCAAGTCGGCGCAGAACGGTCATCGGCAAGATGACATCGCGGTATTTACCTCGGACATAAACATCGCGGAGGACATCGTCGGCGATGTTCCAGATGAAATTGGTGAGTCCATTGAGTTGAGTTTGGTCCATGCTTTGCTCTCGATTTTGGGAGGCCTTTAGTCTTGTGTGCTCCCTAAGTTTTTATCGGTAGTGGGCTAATGAGCCTCACTGTATTCGCTCCAGGTGCCACTGGAGGCTACTTTCTTATAGTCAATTCCAATGCGTTTTGGCGCATTTTCTCGTTTCTTGAGGCATTTTCTCACATATTGTTGAGCAGCGGCCTCGTCTGGCACCAGTATAGTTTGTTTTCGGCCTTTTGCGCCGATCAGGCCATAGGTGAGTTCAACGACCCAATCGCCGAAGATGTCTTGTCCGGCCGCAATATGGTAGGAACGCCAGATATTCCGCTCCGGAGCGCAGGCTTCAAGCAGGATGGTGTAATGCATCATGCTGCGCCCTCCCCTTCCCCGCTCTAGCCTTCGGCGAACAGACGCGGAAACAACAGATCAACGGCATTGCTCGGGAAGCGCAGCGAAACCGATGTTTTGGGCGTATCTGATCCCAAAATGCCTTGTTCAATCAGGCTGGCCAGAACCATCCTCGCTCCCCGTTCCTTAAGGCCGGTGATCCGCTCCGCCTCGCCGCGCGGCATCTCGCCTTGAAGCAAGACGCGCTCCAGAATGTGGAAGGCCTGCGGTTTCAATTGCTGACGCTCGACATAGAGTTTGAGGCGTCCGGCGAGATGATCGAATTCAAACAAATTGCCCATGAATACGACCTGATCCAAGCAGACCGTCAAAAACCAATCGATGAACGCGACCAGCGCCTTTTGGGAAAGATTGCCCCTTCCGTCCAGGTCGCCCTGCCTCGGCATATCGGCGTGATCCATCATCTGTTTGTATTCCTGGCGGCTCTCAACGCCTCTTGCCAAGCCGCGTGACACGGACCAGAGACCGGAGGCCCCAATACCGGCGGACAGCCCCATGGCATGGCTCATCAAGCGACTGACGCGGCCATTGCCGTCAGGAAAGGGGTGAATGTAATTCAGGCGGTGATGGGCCGCAGCCATGGCGACAATCCGCCCGCCCTTCCCCATCGGCTCCAGACAGTAGCGCTGCTCGAAATATCGCATGAACGCTTCCACCTGATCGCTGCTGGGCGGGATATGCCGACCCACAGCGACATCATGCTCAGGTTTGGTCCGAAACGCGCCCGGCTCCATCCGGAAACGGCGGCCTGCGCTCTCGATCACCAACATGGAATCATGGGCTTCGTCGTAAAAAGCGCGGTGCAGCTCATGCAGAAAATCCACGGACGCGGGTTCTGGCAGCGATCCTTCCGCATAACGGCTGTCGATCATCCGCTGAACATGGATATGCGCCCGCGCCTCGACCTGAAGATTGCGGCGCGTTTCTTCCCCGTCCAGGTCATTCGCCAAAGCACGCTCAATATCGCGCGGCTTGGTGTTGTGACCCTCGATCAGGTTCGAGTAGTAACAGTTCATCACCCGCACGAGATCGGCGAGATTGGCTGTGGTCTGAGGATGCAGGCGATGACCAAGCCGTTCCGCCGCCGCAGTCAGGCTGGCGATGCGATCGGCGATCGCGACCGGAATGGTTTCGAGCAGACAGGGCTCGATGCGTGATGAGCTTTCAATGATTTTCGGCATGCCGGTCTTATAAACCTGTAACTCTATGTTAGATATGTCATTATCGCACATCATACTTTCATTATTGCCGATCTTTATGCCGATCACAAGTTATTATACAACTCTCTGTTTCTTTGATGTTTTTACGTCAATATGCGCTGTATTTTTGCCGATCCTATTTTCATTGGCTTCTTGGCGCTCCCTCCATCCTTGACGGAGCGGGCTATTACCGCGCTTTGGACATCCTTTTCGCAAGACAGAGGAAACAGACTATTTTGGCCTGCCCCCAATTCAAATTGCACCCCTACCCCCCGGTAAATGCCGATAAAGCGTGGACGCGGCGACTTTCAATCTAGCCGCCACGTCCTCGACGGTAATATTAGGATCGGCGAGCATAGCCTTGGCAGCCTGAATATCCTTTTCCGTTAGCGCCGGTGGCCGCCCTCCCCGCTTCCCTCTAGCTCTGGCCGCATCTAATCCGGCTTTGGTGCGTTCCCGGATGATTGAGCGTTCAAACTCGGCCAGCCCAGCAAAAATATGAAAGACCAGTTTGCCGCCGGACGTGGTGGTATCGATATTTTCGGTCAGGGACTTGAATCCGATCCCTCTCTTCTCTAGGTCTTCGACTGTTTCAATGAGCTGTTTGATGGATCGAGCCAGCCGATCAAGCTTCCAAACGACAAGCGTATCCTCTGCCCTAATATAATCAAGCGCGGCTTTTAGCTCTGGCCAATCGCGTTGTGCGCCGGATGCTTTTTCCATGAATATTTTTTCGCATCCTGCCGTCTGTAAAGCATCGGTTTGTAAATCCGCTTTTTGATCTTGCGTTGAAACACGAGCGTAACCGACCAGCATAATGAAATCTCCTAAAACTCATTTAAAGTATGGACAATTCGGAGATATATTTCAAGAGACAGTTTTAAGAACATGAACACCATAAAAAAGTCTGAATAATCAGCCCTCATGTGACTTTTCTAAGTCAGTGTCAGCAGTAATTAGTTAAACCCCACGTATTACCTTGATATTTGCATATTAAAATGTCATAGTCGATGTCAGCAGCGTTCAAACCCGACGTCAGCACGTTGCAAATTGTCGAAGCCAACG
>JBBRTU010000094.1:0-4443 GCA_038244115.1 Burkholderiales bacterium | reverse complement strand
TCTGGGTGGCCAGAATAAATTGACAGTAGTCTCGCCGCGTTGGCTTCATAGCTCATTTTAACCCATGAAATAAAGGCGTCAATTATAATACCAATCAATGCCTCACGCTTAAATATAAAGTTTCTTTTGCGTAAGTCCTAACGAAGTTGTATCGAGTCAAAAGCACACGATTTTTTGCCGCTCTATGAGTCAACGCTTTCTAAGCGAGTAGTCAAATGAAGCATCCTTAGTCGGCCCTGAAATCCCAATCAAATACCGAAGGGCTCGGGGCGTTTACTCAGTCTGTAGGATGCATGTAAGTTCATCCTTGTACTACAGTAGTCGAGCTGGACTCTTGGTCTTGGAGAGATAGTCATGCACGGCTCGGGCGAAGCCGTCTCAAGCAACGTAGTCGTCGATAATGACGATACCGGCTGTGCAAACAAGCCCAAATAGATTGGTTATATAGTCCATCGTAGACCCCTAAAAGTCTCCATCGAGTCGCAGAATGACTTCCGATGCTGGATGCTCTTGCGCGAATATAGGGGGGTCTAGAAAAATTAGCCCTTCCAGATCTCGTGGTTCGACACACCCGATAATATAATTACAGTCTTGGCGTCTTCAATCGACGATAAACGATCATTGAAGCACGTCGGAAATTGGTTGGCCGCCTGCCAACAAATGCATTTTTTCCATCCACCTCCTGAGCCAATGGCGGACCCACGAAGCTGTCAAAAAGAAAGTATTTTCTGATATCACCGAGAACCGACGCTATTCCCGCGACAAATCCACCCTTCCAAGTTCCAAACTCCACTCTTAACCCGGGTACGCCGAAGACCTTACCTGCGAACAAAAGGTTCTTGACATGAATTCCACGCAAGGTATTGTATATGCTGAAAGACCATGACAGATCGACTGATGACTGCGCTCCTTGCGAACAGTGGATGCACGCCGTGACAGTTTCTGTGGAAGTTCATCAATTTTCATTATTTTCTACCTGAGGCCTGGGGTCAAAATATTGCATGTATGGCAGAAAGGCAGACATGCCATCTTCCGCCATCACGAGGAGGGCGTCTCTTGGCAGCCACCGACCAAGAACATTTAAGAAATCTACAACAATGGAATGAATACAAGCTCCAGGAACTAACTACCCACTAGAAATGTTGCGATTTTATTTATCGAGTCAGATTTACCAAATAACTCTTAAAGATCGAAAGGCAAAATCGAAGCGTCGGCTTAGAAAGCCGCAAGCTGTTCGATGCGACTCTCTTTTCAAACATTTCGGGATGAATCAAATCTATAATCCGCACTGCCGATCTGGCAGCAAACCGATCAAGTAGGACTGCATTCTTTGAGTTTACAAATACCAAAGTGTTTTGTCGGTACCAGGGCGCTATTTTTTCATTATCCCATACTGCTGGCCGTAAAACATCAAAGCACTGATATCCTTTGAGCTCAAACTGTTTCACCCAAAATGATTGACGCTGCTCATTGACATGGTTTTCACCACCCTGACCAACAACCGCCGCCCCAAACATCACCACGTCAGAAGCATCGCAAAGCGCTCCAACGAATGCGGGTGCCCGCGCAAGTGAAATGTGCTCGGCAACTTCGACTGATATAGCTAAGTCGTAACGCTGCTCGATTGGAATCAACTGCTCCATATTGGCAGGCTTGAAATGGATGGATTTCGACAACAATGAAGCGGCCGTCACCCACGGCCCGTCGATGCCATGCAAACTTGTTACGCCAAGTGATTCCGCGGCGGCGAGCCACGTACCCTTGCCGCATCCAATGTCAAGGATGGAATTTGGCGCCGTGTACTTGAACAATTCAGACAAAATAATTTTTGCAGATTGGACGGATGATGGTATTTGATCAGCGTAGAAATCGGCATTATAGTGCTGCGCAAGGGATTTTTCCATTTGATATTCACTCAGGGCATATAAAATATGGGATTCAGGAACTCGCGCAGTGCGACCTACATCGGTCTTCATGCGCATAGAACTCGTCGACGAGCCAAGCTTAAATTTCGGTGCGCTCCCACTCAATCTATCGAAGACGTGCCGCATTCGACATGGATCGACATTCACTACCAGCACGATTCAATGAATTTTGAGTGTAACCGACATCGAAACACCGCCGATTTAAAGCCGACCGAATAGTTTTTAGGTCGCTATCACGCTACTCCTTCCCCGTGGCGGTTCGAACGACCACCTTGGACAGCGCCGGGAAAAGCAGGAAAGCCGCCAAAAGATAGCTGGTTGCTCCAATCAATATAGATAGTAGCAGCTGTATGCCAGCAGTATCGATCGCAATCAAGCGATGTGAGAGGATTATACAGATTGCCATGATCGCACTGCAACAAGACCCGGGAATTATTGCCCGGATGAAATCAACAAACCTGGTGTCGAGCACAGATTTGCTTACAAAGACAGATGCAAGCAAGACAAAAAATTCGGTTGCAGCCCAGGCGGCGGCAAGGCCGATTGCACCCTTGTCAAGCCCGGCATAGGTAAGAACCAGCAGCAATGTAATTTGCAAAGTATTCAGATATAACGAGAACTTGATGCCTCCCATACTGGTAATTACGCTCTTGAACAATTGTGAACAGAGCCTGAATGCCATTCCCCCGCTCATAATGCTCAAGGGCAAGGCGCTGGACTCCCAGTTCTGTCCAAATACGACACCAACAAACTCATGGGAAACGCAAGCCGTACCAATGAGCAAGGGGAAGAAAATCATCGCAGAAACAGCCAAAACACGTCCCATATAATAGGTTGCCGCGTCACGCCGATCTTGAAACTTGGAAAACGCCGGCAACAACACCTGTTGGACAATTGGCATTCCCTTCGCAAGCGGCAATTGAGCAAAGTGCGCCGCCATAGCGAAGATTCCGAATGCGGCCGCCCCGATCCTTGGCCCCGCAACCAAAGCCGGAATCATGTCTGCGCACAGACCAAGCGCGCCGCTCGCGGTCAATATGCCACCAACTTTCATCAGTTTTTTGGCCGCAGCTAGAGAGAGCGTCGGACGAACCATCCACGGTCTGAAGATCATCAGCAGACACGCTAGAACTACTCGGTTCGCAATCACACCGGCAACCAAGGCCCATACGCCTGCGCCGTTGTAGGCAAACACCAAAGTGCAAACTGCGGTAAGGATTGAGGTCGCCAACTCCAACTGCCCTTTCAGCTTAAAGTCAAGAGCGCGGTCAAGCAATGCATTGGGTATGACTCGAAACGGCACCAGAAGAAATATGAATGCCATTGCCTTGACGAGTGTTTCAAGGCGCGGGGCGTTGAAGTAATGGGCAACGAACGGGCTAACGGTAAAACAAATTGCGAATATTACTGCGTTAAGAACCAGCAACCATCCAAAAACACTCCGCAATTCATCGTTCGCTAAGCGCTTGGACTGCACTAACGCGGACTCCAAACCCATGGTGCTGACTAGGCCAAAAATAACTAGAATTGTCTCTAGCATGGCATTCAAACCATAGTCTTCGGCACTGATATACCGGACCACAACTATCGTACTAAGCCAGCTGATGGCCTGTCCGAGAATCTTCAGCACAACCGACCAACGGGCGCCCGCCAAGACTTTTCGTACGACTTCTTTTGGCTCAACAGAATTTTCTGTCATGTGGGAAGATCGAGCAGTTGACTGCTGCCGTTTGCATGCCGGAATCATCGGGCCGCCAAGTGGCGATGGGGTATCATTTTTCATGCTGCCCGGATGAAGCGGTCGGGTCGAAAGCGATGTGGTCAATCCCTTGACAGCGGGTTGCCAGGTCGAAAACAAAGTCTTTTTGATGCTTAGCTGCGCTCAAATCTGCTGAATTATGCAGAGTCAGCAGTGCTTCATACCAATCCGCCTGTGAGACCGCGGGCAACCCGAGGTTTGATTGCTCAAGAACGTCCTGATTCATGCCGACAGGCGAGACGATAGTCGGCAATCCAACCTCCATGTACTGCCGCATCTTGAAGCTGTATTTGCCTCGGGTCCACTCTTTGTCCAGCAGCGGCATCAAGCCGACGTCCATCTCCGTAAGCACTGTAGCCTCGATGTGTTCAGTCCACGGCCGGTAGTCAATGCGTGATAGAGATAGTTGGCTGAATTCTGGCGCCCTGTCGGCAACAACGATAAATCGCGCATCAAATCGTTCGAGAAATTCTACCAAAGGCATTTCTATGGCGTAAAGATAGTCGAAGTTACCACTCGACCCCGTCCAGCCCAAACTATACCGCCGAGTGCCTGGCGTGTTGACGCGCGGAACAAACCGGTCAGTGTCTATAGCTGTCGGCACAATATGCACATCCCGCGCATACGACGAAAACCAGTCGGCAATGACCTGGTTGCCAGCGATCACCGCCCGCGCGCGCCGCGCCAGCCTCACCATGGTCGCCGCCCCGTTCGGCCGGCCCCGCCATACGGCATCGTCGATATCCAGCACGTACGGCC
>JBBRTU010000093.1:0-4473 GCA_038244115.1 Burkholderiales bacterium | reverse complement strand
TGCAATTAAGTATAACAGGTTATACAGAATGGGTCAAATCAATGTTGTATCGTATTCAATCAACGTCCCAGCGCTACTGCGCTGGCGGCATTCATCCAACGACTAAAGTCGGATTTGGCTTTCTGCCGATAAGGATCGTAAGGAGAAGCATTGTTCTCTAGACACATTTGATCAGTAGCAACTTTGATCAGTAGCAATTTTGATCAGTAGCAATGTCAAAACACCGTCTTAATTGAAAGATTAACGGTGGCGATAATGCAATAAAAAAGGCAGGCTTTGCAGCTTGCCAGACCAAGGTTTGCTTTGGTCAGCAGCTACAAATCCCGCCCCTCATCCAATCGGTAGGATACATGGCTTCTGGCTTCAAGTCAAAATCGTGCGGCTCTGTTATTGGCTTTAAACAGGAGTTTTTTATGTCTGACGATCTACCGATTCCAACTTTCCATCCATTCCAAGGGTTTGACATCCCCAGGCAAAATTGGTTCAAAATGCCGAATCATTGGACCGATGTCACTGCCGACATTGGGAGCATCGCCGAGCTCAAAGTAGTCGAATATGTTCTCAAACATACGTGGGGCTATCAAGAGTATGGGCTTCGCAAAAAAATCACGAATGATGAATTCATGCATGGCCGGCGGCGTAAGGATGGTACACGCCTCGATAAAGGGACGGGGCTAAGCAAGCCTTCAGTTATCGCCGGATTAAAATCGGCCGTGGAGCGCGGTCTTTTGATCGAAGAGATCGACGATTCAGATAAGGCTCGCGTCAAAAAGTATTACTCTCTGCGGATGATGCCTGGACATGAAGATGAATCTACCGAAAATGATCCTCTACCACCTGAAACTCAGAACGCTAGACAAGGAAAAGATCAAGGGGTAAAAGATCTTAACGCCGGGGTAAAAGATCTTTACCCCGGCGTAAAAGATCTTAACGCCGGGGTAAAAGATCTTTACCCTGGGGTAAAAGATCTTTACCCCAGGGGTAAAGATCTTTTACCCCGAACAGAGAAAGACACTTTAGTAAGACACTCTCAGGAAGAAACTAATAGCAACAACAACAATGACAGCGCAATTGATGAACCTTCGTTACCCAATGCTGCTGTTGTTGTTGTTTTGATAAATTTTGGCATTGGCAAGAAGGTGGCGCAAAAACTGGCTGAGGAGCACACCGAAGCATACATCCGCGAAAAAATTGCTTCTTTAGAATTTTTACAGGGCGAGCGACCGGAAGAAGTACAAAAGCCGGCCGGATGGTTGCGCCGGGCGATTGAAGAAAATTATGGACCGCCGGATGGGTTTGTCGCCCAAGCCGAACGCGAGCGGCTGGCCGTAGAGAAAGCACGGATCGAACAGGAGGAGTTTGTGCGTGCGCAAGCGGACGAGGTGGCCCATCAGCAAGAGCAAGCCCAGCAAATGGCCAAAACCCAGGCGTATCGAGCCTGGCTGGACCAGACCTACGACATCACCCAACCAACGCTGGATTTCTGGCGCCAAGCCTTGGTGGAACTTGAATTTGCGTTTTCCCTACGCCAGGATGTGTTTAAGCGTTATATTCAAACAGCAGAAATTTTGCAAGTCACGGCGGAGGAGGTGCGCTTAGGCTTTTCCGACGAATACCTGGCCAACCATGTGACCCATCCCGGCACTAAGAAGCTGATTGAGCGAGCGCTGTCTACGGTCGCGGGGCGCCCGCTGCAGGTGCACTTTGAGGTCATTGCGGCCACCGTTCCCGCTGACGGCGCGGGCACCAGCCAGACCACGGACCTGCGTCCTAGCTAAGGGCGGGCGGAAAACCGAGGTCGCGGGCTTTGACCGAAAACCAGCGGGCTTGGCCCCTGACCCGGGGTGCGCGGCGCGCGTTTGCCCTGATTGGCCGGCGTGGCGAAACGCGGTGACGTAGTGGACGGCCTCGGCTTGGGTCGCAAAGCGGAACGGTTTATCCGCCATTTGGTCGGCGACCGACTTGACCAGCAGCGGTTGCTCTTCGCCGCGGTATTGATAGACCGGGCGCATGACACTTGGATCGCCGAAAAGCGGTGGTGGCGGCTGTTTATCGTACCAACCCTCCATATCCGGTAGCTGAGCGATCTCAAGGGCTGTTTCCATGTCATCAAGCTCAGCCGCTAACTGCTCCACTTAGGGTACCAGCGAGATTGGCACGTATCCACGGCTTTTTCATAAAAATCGTGAGTAGGTGCAAGAGGCAAAAGTGGTGTAGAATTATGCAAAACCATGAGTGAGAAACAAGGGTAAAGCGCATGAACTACGTCGTATTGCCACTAAGCCAAGGATCGAAGCCGATGCAACTAACCAAGTTTATCAAGGCGGCGCAAGGCCTAAAGGACCGACGGGATAATCGCGGCAAACGGCACTCATTGCCTTTTGTTTTATGCGGCGTAACGCTGGCCATCTTGTCTGGTCGAGCGAGCTTATCGAGTATCCAGCGCTATATTGCGCATCGGATCGACTGGCTGAGAGCCGTGACGAAAGAAAATGCGGCGAGCGTCGTCTCGCGGGCACAACTGCCCCGCATTCTCGCCACCCTGGACCATGCAGCATTGAATGCGCTCACCATGCAGCACTTTGGCGTCTATCTGCTTGCAGTGGAGGCGAACGCCTGGCAGGCCGTTGACGGCAAAGCGCTCCGTGGCATCCCTGAGAGCGGCGGGCAGCAACGCGTGCGGATTATCACCGCCGTCGACCAGGACACCTGTGAAACCATTGCACAAGCGAAAATGCAGAGCGCCAAAAAGGGTGAGATCGCAGCCGTGCGTACTTTCTTGCACGAGACGGGCTTAGAAACAGCCAACATCACGTTGGACGCCCTGCACATGAACCCAAAAACGACCGCGCAAATTGCGCAAGCGGGCGGCCATTACCTCATCCAAACCAAACGTAACCAGGCTGAGCTCTATGCGCTGCTGACCCACATTGCGCAGACAACGGCGCCGTTTGCCGTCTTGAACCAGCAAGAAAAAGGGCATGGTCGCCACGGAGAACGCTGGGCTTGGTTCTATGCGGTGGCCGCACTCCCCTTCGCGGAACGCTGGCAACACAGCGCTTTGAACACCCTAACGGTTGTCATGCGCCAAACTATCTCGACCGCTGATGCGGCCAAAATTTCGCTTGATATTTCCTTTTATCTCTCGAATTACGCACGCTCTGGCGCAGCACACGTTCAACCGGCCTCGCTTGCCCAAGCCATTCGGCGTCACTGGGGTGTTGAGTCAGTCAATTGGATTCGCGATGTGACCTTTCAAGCAGATCACGTCCATACCAAAGACGCCGACCTTGCTCAACTTTTAGCGACGATTCGTACTTTTGCCATCCGCCTTTTGCAACGCGCTAAGTTCACCAATTTCCAGGCCGCGATTGAGCGCTTCGCCAACTGCCCTGCCCTTTTTGAAACTTTTCTGACTGATGCTCAAATGCTATGAGAAAGCCGTGCCTCTTGTTGCCAACCGAATACTGAATCGCCGCCCGGTTGAGGACGTGTCCTCACGCGTTCGTGATCGGTGAATCTGCCATGACCCAGCAGACGGACAGTCTGAGCGAAGGCGCGTTTCTGGACGCTTGTCTGGGGCAACTACGCACGGGCCAGCGGCAACCGTTGATCCGCTTGACGGCGGCCGACTTGGCTACGCTGGCAGAGGAGTCGATTGGGGAAGCTTTTTCGCGTTACCCATTTTGGGATTGAAGGTTGCACCCGTCCGTTGTTACGAATTTTGACGAATCCCGAAAGGAAGGATCCATGAACACCGAACGCATCACGGCAGGCCAGCGCAGCGATCCTGGCGATTTGACCGCCGAGCCGTTGGCAAAACGCATTGCCGGCCTGAAGCAGGTCAAACGCCAATGCCGCACGGCACCGGCCAACCAACCGCAAGCGCCAGCCACCGCTGGTGCGGATACCGCACAGACCGCGGCTTGAAAGGAGCAACAACATGAAGACAGCACCCCAGTTGCAACACATCCTCACCCAACTGTTGGAAAAACATGGGATCGCGTTGAGCGACCCCGCGGCGTTCCTGTGGCTCGCCTTGCCGGCGCACACAGAGCGGCTGATCATTGAGCGCATCGATGGGCGTTACCTCAGTCTGGCGCTGGCCCACGCCGCGCAGACCGGCCATTCCAGCCAGGATCCGCAACTGTTCTTCGCCACGGACGCCACGGGCTGGACACCGATCCATCTGGACGGCGCTGAACCAGGCGGCGACCTAACCCAGTTCGCGGAAGCGTGGGCTGCTCGCCTTCTGGCCGAAGGCTGGCTGACGCAGGGTGAGCGACTGCCAGAGCCGCCGTGGGTGGGCGACGAAGAAGCGTTGTGGGCCAGCGTGTTCGACGGCGCTGACGATGATCACACGCAGACGGAGGAAAATCAGGCGGATGTGGCAGCCGACCTGCCGTTTTGAGGGCGGCGCGGTTACCCACGTGTCCCTCGTCGCGGGTGGCTGCGCGCCGTTTCCGTCGTGGG
>JBBRTU010000092.1:0-4564 GCA_038244115.1 Burkholderiales bacterium | reverse complement strand
TTGCACTGCCTTCAAGCCGGGCTGATAATTACTTTCAGTGCTTTGGTCTTGGCGGCGTTGCCGAAGGTCTCGTAGGCCTTCTCGCCTTCGGCCAGTGTGAAGCGGTGAGTAATCAAAAGCGCTGGGTCAATCGTCTTTGCAGCCGCTGTCTTGAACAGCATCGGAATCGTCGCGGTATCGACAAGCCGCGTGGTAATTGCGATGTTGCGATCCCATAACTTCTCCAAATGTAGGCTCGCTGGTTTGCCATGCACGCCGATATTGGCAATCCTGCCTCCTGCAGCAACGATTTGCTGGCAGAGTTCAAACGTGGTTGCGATGCCCACCGCCTCAATGGCAGTGTCAACGCCAGCCTTGTTAGTTAGATTCATCACAGCTTCGACTGCCTTGCCATCACTGCTGTTGATAGTCGAAGTTGCGCCGAATTTTTTCGCGATAGCTAGTCGGTTATCGTCCAGATCAATCATGATGATTGAGGCCGGTGAATAAAACTGCGCAGTTAGTAGGGCAGCTAGACCAACAGGTCCGGCCCCGACGATGGCCACCGATGATCCTGGTGCTACCTTGCCATTCAGCACGCCGCATTCGAAACCAGTCGGTAGGATGTCGCTCAACATCACCAATGCCTCTTCGTCGGCATCCTTAGGTAGGTGATAAAGGCTCATATCGGCAAATGGCGTGCGCACGAATTCAGCCTGTGTGCCGTCAATCGTGTTGCCGAGGATCCAGCCGCCGTGGATGCAATGCGAATACATCTGCTTGCGGCAGAAGGAACAAGTACCACAGGCGCTGACGCAGGACATCAGCACATGATCGCCCTTTTTGAACAATGTCACAGACGTGCCGACGCTATCGATAACGCCGACGCCCTCGTGCCCGAGTATGCGGCCCGGCGTGGCGGTTGGCACGTCGCCCTTCAAGATGTGCAGGTCAGTGCCGCAGATGGTGGTATGGGTGACGCGAACGATGGCATCTCCGGGGGCGGCGATCTCGGGCTTGGGGCGATCCTTGAGCTCAATCTTGCCGGGGCCAGTGTAAACAAGTGCTTTCATTTGTTCCTCCAGAATTTACCGCTAATTTCAATAATGATGCGACGGTTCAGTCTGGCGAACAAGATTCGGAATCTACTTAAGTCCAGATTCAGCAAACCTAAATGATATTCCGACGTTTCCAAATTGCCGGAAAATACGGCAATTTGTTTCAACAAGGTTTGGCTTTGCGTAAGCTGATTTATGTGACACCGCTTAAGCTGCATTAAAACGGAACTTGCGATACGATGTGCAACAACTGGGTTTTAGTTTCCCAAGCCGGCCAATAATCAACGACGCGTGACACGGCTGGAATAGGTGCCAAATACCCTGTCCCAAAAACTTGTAAGAACACCGAAATTTCGGTCTCTTGATCCATGATGGTGGATGGCATGCAGCCTCTTGAAATGGCGCAACAGCAAGCCTTGCCCTTCACTATGATGAACCGCGTGGTGAACGGTTCCAAATGCGACGTAGCCAGTGAGAAAACCCGCAAATGATGAGAGAGCAATGGCCTCTCCGGCAAGTAACCACAGGGGAAGACAGAAGCCCGCAGCGAAGAATGCCAATGTGAACAATGTTGGTGCGCCAATCATGGAGCGGGGTGAATCATGATGCGCTTTGTGGTGATCGCGAAAGTAAGGCCAGTGATGCAGGACAAAACGGTGCAGAAGATACTCGGCCAAAGACCACGCCACCAACCCGCCGAAAAACAATACCGCGATAGAGGCAGTGTTTAACGATCTGATCGAAACGGCAAGACTAAAAACGATCACGGGCGGAAAAACAAAATAATCAAGGTGGAACGCAACGGCCGACATACGAGGGGAAAAAAGGCCCAGCACTGCCTCCCTCATCCAATCAAGACGAAGGAAATTCTTGCTGCTCAAAATTGCTGCTAAAACCGACTTCATTTGATCGCCCTTCTTGAACAATGTCACAGGCGTGCCGACGCTATCGATCACGCCTACACCCTCGTGCGAGATGACGCGGCGCCCGGCGTAGCGGTCGGCACGTCGCCCTTCAAGATGTGATGGCATCTCTGAGTGCACTAATCTCGGACTTGGACGATCCTTGATCTCAGTCTCGCTAGAGCCAATATAAACAAGTGCCTTCATCGTTGCCTCCAAAATTCGCAGTTTATCTGAAAAGTAATGCGTCGGTTCAGTCTCGCGAACAAGATTCGGAATCTACTTAAGTGGCGAGGTAGCAACGCTAAATGATATTTAGTCGTTTCCAAATTGCATTGATGGCACAACTTTTTCTGCGGCCGAATGATTTATGTCGTTGATAAAAGCCAAATACCTGTGACTGCTTCCGGCTTATCATTTCATTCGCCAATAGTAGGTAGATTCCGAAGCTTGTTCGCCAGACCCAAAACTAGCAACGTCTATATGTTGTGACATTTTTCAACTTAAAGCTTCGGCTCATATGATCGTCAAAGTTTTTGAAATCACGAGGTTCGGCAGTGGGGCGGTGTCTGTAATCACGGAACCACTTGAGGAGTATATTATGCTATTTATTCTTCGTAAATTTCTCAAAACAATCGTGCAACGCGGTAGTCTTGAGGTCGAGACTTCATCGGGCGCGAAATTTGTTGTAGGTGACGGAACGGGCAAGCCCTTGGCATTTCGCTTTTTGGACCGGACTACCGAACGGCATTTGCTTCTTAACCCCGCGCTTGCGTTGGGCGAAGGCTTTATGGACGGGAGAATCCTCGTCACTAAAGGATCAATCTATGGTGTACTTGATCTCATTATGTCCAATCTTGGATGGAACGAGCCTCATGCGCTCGCAAGGGCTTGGACAAGGGTTCGCACCGCATTTCGGTACGTTCAACAGCGCAATGACGTGAGGCGCGCTGCACGGAATGTTGAGCATCACTATGATCTCAACGTTCGCCTCTACGATCTTTTCCTCGATCCGGATTGGCAGTATTCCTGCGCCTATTTCGAGCAGCCGGGCCAGAGTCTTGAAGATGCCCAGCTCGCCAAGAAGCGCCACATTGCCGCCAAGTTGCTGGTTGAGCCGGGCCATCGTGTGCTTGACATCGGGAGTGGATGGGGCGGGCTTGCATTGTATTTGGCCGAGCATTGTGGTGCACATCTCACGGGCGTGACACTGTCCAAGGAACAACTCGAAATCGCCCAAACGCGCACCCAAACCCAAGGTCTTGAGGAGCAGGCGACGTTCAGATTGCAGGATTACCGCTCCGTGTCGGAACAGTTCGACTGAATCGTCTCGGTCGGCATGTTTGAGCATGTGGGCGTTGGCAATTATGACGAATTCTTTAGCAAGGTTGCAGGACTTCTGGCAGACGATGGTGTTGTTCTACTCCACTCGATCGGCCGCATGGACGGGCCGGGCTCCACCAATCCGTGGATGCAAAAATATATTTTCCCAGGCGGTTACGCACCGGCTCTCTCTGAAGTTCTTCCCGCCATCGAGCGAGCGGGGCTCGTTGTCACCGATATCGAGATATTGCGCCTCCACTATGCCGAGACCCTCAAAGCGTGGCGCGAAAAGTTTCTTGCCCGGCGCGAAGAGGCAGTGGCGCTCTATGACGAACGCTTCTGCCGCATGTGGGAGTTTTATCTGGCGGCTTGCGAAGGTGCGTTCCGCCACAGCGGCCTGATGGTTTTCCAGATACAACTTGCAAAACGCCAAGACGCGGTTCCCCTGACGCGCGATTACATCGCCGCACGAGAGACCGCGTTGAGGGGCATCGAAGTCCGGAAGCCTGTAATTAGGATGGCCGCTGAATAACTCAGTTTGGCTAACGGAGTTCGAAAAGGAGAAGATCAATGCAATGGCTTGGCAATAATTGGATTTGGGTCGTGTTTGCAGTCGGCATGATTGCGATGCACATGTTTGGTCATAGCGGCCATGGTGGTCACGGTGGTCACGGAGGTAGATCGGGGCATGGCGGTCACGATGACGGGAGTGATACGCAGGAGGCCAAGAAATCAGCGGAGTCCAATCCCGTTTTAAGCGCAATGAGTCCAGTCGATGGGACACATGACCATGCCAATATGCCGTTCGATTTAAAATCCATCAAGAAAGGCCGCAAGCCAAGTGATATAAGTTGAATATGTTGGTACTAGTTGGGCAGGTCACAATACTGAATGGGATTGCTGGTTTTAATCTCTTTGCAACTGAAATCCCCGCGCGCAACTTTGAGAGTCATACCAAGCGATAAGGCGGACATTTAAAAACTGCATCGACTGGGCTTGATGGGGTTATGACGCTCCGGCATCGAATTTCCCAAGGGCGTTTCACTTCTTCACAACCACCCCCCAACAAAACCCGCTCGCCGCAAACCTTCAATGATATACGGGCAACTTCGCGTCAATTGCCATAGCAAGCCAGTTCGGTAATTTTCGATCATCAGAATGATCGGTCCTTGGTTGAGCCCGAAATGGAAAGATGATACCCAGCCCTTGGGACTTTCGGCGTTTCCGGGATAGGTCGGATTAAACGATGCCTTGAAGCCGTAGGGATTGAGTTTTGTCAATTCAGCTTGGTGAATGCAATAT
>JBBRTU010000091.1:0-4855 GCA_038244115.1 Burkholderiales bacterium | reverse complement strand
TGCTGAAATGGTTTTATTTGCCAGTATGGCTTGCAGGACTTGTTCCTGTTCCACCGGCAGGCGATCCAGGCGAACACCAGTAGCATTATATATCGCATTTGTGATCGCTGGGGGAGTTGGAATGCAGACAATTTCTCCAACCCCTTTTGCGCCGTAAGGGCCATCTTTGGTCGGGTTTTCAACCACGATTGAAGTGATATCGGGGGTATGTATGATCGATGGGATACGGTAGCGCGACATACGGTCGGTTACCACGTAGCCATCTTTGGTGATGAAATTTTCGAGCAGGGCGTGACCAAGCCCCATTACCACGCCGCCCTCCACCTGTCCTTGTAATCCAAGCGGGTTGATGGCGCGGCCAACATCATTGGCTGAAATCACACGAATGACGCGTACTTCTCCGGTAAGTGTATTTACTTCCACTTCAGCAGCCTGTGATGCAAAGGAAAATGCGAAGTGCATATCGCCGCCGTGTCCGAGCGGACTGGTTGCAGGGGCATGGTATTCATACAAAACGCGGGGTGCGCTGCCCGCTGCATGCATATCTTTTGCGATCTGACCAAGTGGGATGACATGCCCGTTGACGTGGACACCCTCTTCAGAAAAGCGAATCTTTTCCGGAGGTTGATCGTATTTTTCTGCCATTCTGACCGCGATGGCATTGCGCAGGGTTTGAGCAGCCAGCCGGGAGGCATTGCCCGTCACGTAGGTCTGGCGGGAGGCCGTGGTTGGTCCACCGTTGGGGGTCAGGTCGGTATCCATCACCAGCACTCGAACTCTTGAGGCTGGCAGTGAAAACTCTTCGGCCACCATCATTTGCATGATTGTGACCAATCCCTGTCCGAGTTCTGCCGCAGCGGAGCGTACCTGCAGGGTTCCATCCTCGTACAGTTCCACTTCTGCTCCGGATGTGTCATCCGCGCCGCCGCCCAAACCTGTGTTTTTGAAAGCCGAGGCAAAACCCCAGGCTTGCACCAGGTGCTCGGCACCAGGCACGCTTCGCGGCGCAAATAATTGTTCGGCCGTCAGGTTCGAGACTCTCATCATTTCTGCCCGCACTTTGTCAATACATTCCACCAACCCGGCGCTTTCGCGCATGACCTGTCCTGTACTGGTTTCATCGCCCACGCGCAGAGCATTCTGGCGGCGCAGTTCGATGCGGTCGAGACCGAGTTTTTCAGCCAGCATATCCATCATGGATTCAAAGGCAAATGCTGACTGCAGTACGCCAAAGCCTCTAAACGCACCTGCGGGCGGGTTATTGGTGTACATGGCATAACAATCTGCATGAACGTGGGGAATATTATAAGGGCCGGCCGAGTGCGTCGTGGCACGCGTCAGTACCTTATCACCCAGGGAAGCGTAAGCACCGGTATCACCATACAGCTCAGTTTGCGCGGCCACCAAGGTGCCATCGCGTTTTGCGCCGAGTTTCACCTTGATCTGGGTTGCATGACGCTTGGGGTGTACGAGTAGACTCTCGTGCCGGTCGAAGAGCAGTTTCACCGGTTTGCCGGTGACGTTTGCCAGCATGGCGGCATGGATTTGCCCGGCGATATCTTCCTTGCCGCCGAATCCGCCGCCCATCAGCTGACCAACGATACGCACCCGCTCCTCGGGCCAACCTAAAACCCGGGCAACCTGGGTACGGTCCTGGTATGGAATCTGCGATCCAACATAAACCTCCATTCGGCCATTTTGAAGCGGGACAGCTATACTGCATTCAGGCTCCATGAACATGTGGTCGGTAGTAGGTGTGTTAAACGTATGTTCCAGAATGATGTCAGATTCGGCAAAGCCCTGGGAAGGGTCGCCTTTGCGCACCTTGATGTGCTTGAGCAGGTTGCCATTGGCATGCAAAACAGGCGAATCTGGTTGGCGTGCTTGAACCGGATTGGTGATGACCGGCTGCAGCTCAAAACCAACTTCCACCAACGCAGCGGCAGCGGTGGCAATTTCCTGTGTTTCAGCAGCCACGATCGCAATTGCATCGCCGACATAGCGTACACGTTCACCGACACCGACCATGACAGGCCAATCATAGATTACCAGCCCGTGATTATGTTCGGCGGGGATATCCTGCCAGGTGAGCACAGAGACGACCCCCGGCAGTTGGCGCGCTTTTTCAACATTGATTGATGTCACAATTGCATGGGGCACTTCTGCACGGCGCACGCTGGCGAAGAGCATGTTTTCAAAGGTCAGATCGTCTGTGAAAATTGCTTCACCTGTCACTTTTCCTTGGGCATCCGGACGGGTTTGCAGTGTTCCGATCATCTGGCTATCGACTGCTGACGGTAATATCTGCGGGGCTGCGACAGGCGCGCCAGTTTGCAAGGATTGAGCCGCGGCCAAAATGGAATTTTCAATGGTGGGGTAACCCGCGCAGCGGCAGAGTGTATCTTTGAGGGCATCGCGGATTTCTGCAGAGCTGGGGTTGGGGTTTTTCTGAAGGAGGGCATATGAAGTCATGATTTGCCCGGGAATGCAAAAGCCGCACTGAACTGCGCCGTGCTGCACAAAGGCCTCTTGGAGAGGGTGCAGTTGAACCTGGCCGTTTTCGTGTTTTGCCAGGCCTTCGATGGTTGTGATTTTCTTTCCGGAAGCACGTTCGGCAGGATAAGAACAGGAGAGCACCGGTTCGCCGTCTAATATGACGGTACAGGAGCCGCATTCGGCTTCATTACAACCGATCTTTGTACCGGTCAGCATCAGGCGCTTGCGCAACAAATCGGCGAGCGTCTCTCCGGGGATGGGTTCCAATTGGTAGTCGTGACCATTTACGGTTAAAGAAATCTGAGTTTTATTCATCTCTGCACCATTACCTTATTAATAAATTAATCGGATTCGCCTGCCCGCTTCCAGGCAGTTTTCAGGGCGTTATTAAGCAGTTCCACAACCAGTTGACGGCGATACTCTGCGGTAGCCCGGGCCGGGCTGGTGCGGAAAATTGCTTCACCCAGCAGGGCGGCCTGTGCTCCGGCGATCATCTCAGCCGAGAAAACCTTGCCGGTCACAAAGATTTCGGTTTGCCGTGCGCGGAAAGGGGTTGGTCCAGCGGGGCCAACAGAAATTCGCGCACTCCTGATCGAGTCTTGATTCCGCTCCAGCCAGACCGCAAGGTTGAGGATTGGTAAAGCGATGCCGCCTGCGCGCATCACGCGGCAGAAGGCTGAAGCTTGATGGGCCTGTTTGAGCGGCAGGTAAAAACCTACCAGAATTTCATCTGACAGCAGGCTGGATTTGCCCGGTCCGATAAAAATCTCTTGCAGCGCTATCATTCGGCGGCCAAAAGGTGAGGCCACCTCTGTCTTGGCTTCCAACGCCAGAAGCCCGATGGTTCCATCTGCGGCGGGGAGAGCGTGGGCAACATTGCCGCCCAGGGTGGCCATGTTGCGAACCTGGGGCCCGCCAATCAGCTCGCATGATTCGACCAGGGCTTGGGCGTGCTGTTGTACCAGGCTTGATTCGACAATGCGGTTGTGGGGTACCCCTGCGCCGATGAACAACCTGTCGCCGCGGATTTCAAGTACGTTCATTTCGGCGATTCCGGTCAAATCCACCAGGGTATGCACCGGCGAATGGTGGCCTTGCTGAAGATCGAGCATTAAATCTGTTCCGCCCGCGATTGGGATGGCGGGCGAAGTGGCGGAGGCAAGGGCCTCCACTGCGGCTTGTATGGTTTGGGGTTGTAGATATTCTTTCCAGAGGCTCATAGGGTCGGCTTCCTTTCCCGGGCAGTTCCGGTTTGCCTGCGCGCTTGCGCGCGTGCGCGTTTCGGAACTGCCCGGGGTAAAGAACTGAAGGGTTTCGGGCGGCGGTACTTTTCGAGTGGAAACACTCCCAACGCCGTCGAGGCACAAATGCACCTCGCAACGACCGCCGAACCCATGCTTTTTACTGGATTCTATATATTAAGTACTTAATCCAAGTTGCTACCAAAGGAATTTGATAGAGCAGGCAAGAACAAAAAGAGCGACTTTCAATTCAAAACCTTTGGCAGTAACGGCGTGAATAGATTTGGGCAATAAGCGTTCGATCAAACTTCCGGTGGTCTCAACAATCTTTCGTATACCGGACAGAAAATAATTAGCGTATGGCGGCATTGGGCGTAGGGAATTCTTTTTCCTCAGCGGTAGAAGTTCGATACCCGCTTCGCGCATCACATCTTCAATGGTGTAGTCGTTATAAGCTTTGTCACCCGTCACCCAGGAATGCTCTGGTAAATCAAAATTGTAAAGCCCTAACGCTCTTGTATCACTGAAAGCGCCGGGTTCCAGGAAAAACTCAACCGGTTCACCGTGTTCCGTTACCATAATATGGATACGAATGCCATAGAAATAGCGTTTTTTGCTTGCAATATAGCCTCGCCAGCCTTCGCCGTGATAGATTTTGGAACGACAGATGCGATAATTGTCACACACAGCGATTGGATAGCTGTCAATGACGTAGGCTGAATTTTCGTTGAGCTGTTTCCAGGTTTCACCTAATCGTAAGAACAAGGTCAAAAACAAATCGGCAACCCGGTGTAGACGGCGGTTGAAGCGGCTCTTGCCCAACATCTTGGGAATGTAATTGCCCTCGTATAAAAATCGACTGGCCGAGCAAAAATTACCTTTGAAGTACAACATTGCGACGATCGCTGTGGTCATTACTTCTGCATCGCTCATCCGACATTGATGATCTTCAAAATGATGTATGGCCTTGAGCATATCGTCAATCAAACAAAAAACGACTACAATTTGGGTATCCATGAGTGTCTCCTGTATTTTGGTGGTCGGGATACCCCAACTTTACCGGATACTCATGGATTTTTGTTAAAGTTCAAACCAAGGTAGCAACTTGAGTTAATTAC
>JBBRTU010000090.1:0-5025 GCA_038244115.1 Burkholderiales bacterium | reverse complement strand
ATACCGAACAAGCTACAAAATCGCAACTGCTGCGTGTCAGGGCGGACACTGTCGACAGGCTGGTGAACGAAGCAGGCGAGGTGAGTATTGCGCGTTCGCGTGTTGAGGGCGAGATGTTGTCCTTCAAACAGAGTCTGCTTGAGTTGACTGAAAACGTTATTCGTTTGCGTCACCAGTTACGAGAAATCGAAATCCAGGCAGAAAGTCAGATGCAGTCGCGGATGTCGCTGCTACAGGAAATTCACAGTACCTTCGATCCGCTGGAATTCGACCGTTTTACGCACTTCCAGGAGTTGACCCGGATGATGGCGGAAAGCGTGAATGACGTTGCTACCGTGCAACAGACCATGCTCAAGAATCTGGACGAGGCAGAGTCTGCCTTGCTGGCGCAAGGACGTTTGAACAGGGAATTGCAACAGGAACTCATGCATATCCGCATGGTGCCGTTCTCCAGTCTTTCTGACCGGCTATACCGGATTGTTCGCCAAGCAGCAAAGGAAACCGGCAAGAAAGCCAACCTTGATATTCGTGGCGCCCAAGTAGAACTTGACCGTGGCGTGTTGGACAAAATGACGGCGCCGTTTGAGCATCTGCTGCGCAATGCGATCGCACATGGCCTGGAAAACAAGGATCAACGCATAACGTCGGGCAAGCCGGAATTCGGGCAAATTCAGATTGATGCGCGACAGCTTGGCAACGAAGTGGTGCTGACCTTCAGCGATGACGGTGCCGGGCTGAATCTGGACGCCATTCGCGCCAGGGCTGTTGCCAACGGCCTGTTGGAAGAAGGTGCAGAGATAGCGCCTGAACAGTTGATGGAAATGATTTTTTTACCGGGCTTTTCCACCGCCAAGGAAGTAACCCAGCTTTCCGGCCGGGGAATCGGTATGGATGTCGTGCGCAACGCAATTGCCGGTCTGGGGGGGCGTGTGGAAGTGGCATCGGAAAGCGGGCGAGGCACAACATTTGTGGTGCATTTGCCGCTCACCCTGGCGGTGACGCAAACGGTGCTGGTAAATGCGGGTGGGCAAACCTATGCCTTGCCATCGGTGATGATCGAACAGGTGCAGGAATTAAAACCAGAAGCGTTAGCCAAAGTTTATGAAACTACAGAAGTGGAATGGATGGGTAACCACTATCCATTCTCCTATCTGCCACGGCTGTTCGGAGACGCAGAGCATGTGCCGCCGGTACAGCGCTACAACTCGGTTGTATTGTTGCGGAGCAGCGGGCAGCGTGCGGCTGTTCACGTAGACGAACTCGTCGGAAATCGCGAGGTGGTGGTCAAAAATATCGGCCCGCAGCTTGCACGCGTGCCTGGAATCGCAGGCGCAACCGTGCTAGGCGATGGTCGCGTGGTAATGATCGTAAACCCGGTACAGTTGACGCATCGTGACATGGGCGCGTTGGTTATTACCAAGGCCGAAAAACTCCCCATGCCTGAAGAGAAAAAGGCTGTCGTGCCGCTCATCATGGTGGTGGACGATTCACTGACCGTGCGCAAAATTACCAGCCGTTTGCTGGCGCGTGAAGGATACGAAGTGGTGGTGGCCAAGGATGGCGTGGATGCCTTGCAACTGTTGCAGGAGCACACGCCGGACGTAATGCTGGTCGATATCGAAATGCCCCGCATGGACGGATTTGAATTGACCAAGAACGTGCGTGGTGACGCTACCACCAAACACATCCCGATCATCATGATCACCTCACGTACCGCAGAAAAACACCGCAGTTACGCCAGAGAATTGGGGGTGAATGCTTACCTGGGCAAGCCCTACCAGGAAGAAGAGTTGTTAGGCCACATTGCCGGCTTTATTAGCGCCGCAGTAGCCACCAAACACTAGTAATACAAACAAAAATACCCGCCCGCCATTGATGATGGCGGGCGGGTATTTTTTGGGAAACTTATTAGTGATTACCTATTTGATACCGGCGATGTTGAGTACCATCTCCAGCGGGCAAATTTTGGTAAAGCCACTTTGAAACAGGTTGAAACCCACAAAGGCGGCAAGCCATAACCAATTCTCATCCATAAAAATCGGGCTGCCATGCATGCCCAGTGCAAGTGATAGCAGCACAAAGAAGCCGGCGACAACCCGAACAAGCTGAATTGCAGACATTTTAATTTCTCCTTGAAAGCTGGTTAAAATTGGCCTGGTTAAGCAGCAAGGCAAACCGGACTGCGCTAATCTTTACGAAAATGCTCTCTCAGGTCAAGGAGTTTAGACATGCCTAAGACATTGCCTGAAATAATTCTGCACGATAGTAGATCAGCAAGATGACGCCGAAAATGATACGGTACCAGGCAAACACAGTGAAGCTGTGATGTGCTACGTAACGTAGCAGTGCGCGGATGGCGAAAAACGCACTGACAAAGGCGGTGATGAAGCCGACAGCAAACGTACCCAGATCGTGGGCATGCAGCAGTTGCCAGTGCTTAAACACGTCGTAGAACGTTGCCGCAAACATGGTGGGGATAGCAAGGAAAAAAGAAAATTCCGTAGCAGTTTTGCGCGACAGGCCGAAAATCATGCCGCCCATGATTGTAGCGCCCGAGCGTGAGGTGCCGGGAATCAACGCAAAACACTGCGCCAAGCCAACTTTCAATGCGTCCTTCCAGGTCATATCATCCACGCTGTCGATGCGCGGATGAAACGCTTTCTTCTCCACCCATAAGATCACCAACGCGCCGACAATAAAAGCGATAGCCACGGAAAAAGGGTTGAACAAATGCGCCTTGATGGCCTTGATGAACAACAGGCCGAAGATTGCCGCAGGCAGAAAGGCGATGAACAAGTTCACCACAAAACGCCGTGCCGCCACGTCGCTCGTCAAACCGCACGCCACTTTGCCAAGCCTTGCCCGATACTCCCAACACACCGCCAGGATTGCGCCCAGCTGGATAACGATCTCGAATACCTTACCGACTTCATCGTTGAAATTCAGCAAGTCGCCGACGATGATCAAGTGGCCGGTGCTAGAGACCGGCAGGAATTCGGTGAGGCCCTCGACGATGCCGAGGATGAAAGCTTTAAGCAGGAGTAAGGAGTCCACAATGACCGTTTGTTTTGTAAAAGCCGTGATTCTACCAGACACGCTCTTGTAGGAGGGCCGCCCTCGGCCCGATTTTGAATATCGCGGCGAGAGCGCCACTCCTACTCCAAGACAATCCACCCATGCCTTTATCCTGGAACGAGATCAGAAGCCGCGCCTTGAATTCTCTCGCAAATGGGAAGAAGAGAGTTCGGAGCGTGCTGAATCGCAAAGCTTCTGGAACGATTTCTTCGCGGTGTTCGGCATCGAGCGCAAGCGTGTTGCCGTATTCGAGAAACAGGTACAGATCACCCGCGCTGGTGAAAGCCCACCAAAAACTCGATGCGGCGGTGGATGCCGCCTATGGCAAAAAAAGCTTCAAGAACGATGCCGAACGCGTGGCGTTTTTGTTCGAGCTGTATCAGCTGATTTTCGCGGCGAGGGCGCCGCTCCTACCGTAGCCACGATTATCCCCGATCAATCCGTAGGAGCGGCGCCCTCGCCGCGATGATTTAGGCGCGACCATCCCTCATTCATTCAAACCCACACCGCATCCCATAACGGGTACTCACCTAGGGATTTCACCAGTCCCGCGCGGAGGGGGTTGGCGACGACATAGCGCGTCACACCCGCCACATCCTCTTCGTGGCGTAGCGCATGATCGTGAAATCCCGCCTGCCAGAAAGATCCGGCACGCCCCAGAGCATGGTTGATGCGATGGGCGCTGATTGATTTCACATCCTCGGCCACGCGCGCGAGCGTGTGTCCCTCGCGCAATTGCATCAGCCAGTGCAGGTGATCGGGCATGACCACATACGCCAGGGTCTGGGCACGTGGAGTTTCAGTGCGCAGCACATCGACTAGCAGGCGGCCGAGGTGGAGGTCTTGAAACCACGGGGTGCGGGCTTGCGTGACTGCGGTGATGAAGTAGATGCGGTTGGGCTCGGAAACACGCCCTTTGCGCAGGTCCTGGCTGTGTGGTTTTTCCATTGGTTATGATGCCTCCACAGGAGGTCGCGGCGAGGGCGCCGCTCATACGGTAGGCGCGGCGCCCTCGCCGCGACTATCAAGCACATAATCAGGCCTTGCGGTAAATCTCCGCGCCCTGCTTGACGAACTCCACCGACTTTTCCTGCATCCCCTTCTCGATTTCCTGGCTGGCAGCATAGTCGCGCACGTCCTGAGAGATTTTCATCGAGCAGAATTTCGGCCCGCACATGGAGCAGAAGTGCGCCACCTTGGCGGAATCCTTGGGCAGGGTTTCGTCGTGGAATTCGCGCGCTTTGTCGGGGTCGAGGCCGAGGTTGAACTGGTCTTCCCAACGGAATTCGAAGCGTGCTTTTGACAGGGCGTTGTCGCGAATCTGTGCACCGGGGTGGCCTTTCGCCAAGTCGGCAGCGTGGGCGGCGATCTTGTAGGTGATAATGCCTTCGCGCACGTCTTCCTTGTCCGGCAATCCCAAATGTTCTTTTGGCGTGACATAGCACAGCATGGCGCAGCCGTACCAGCCGATCATGGCGGCGCCGATGCCGGAGGTGATGTGGTCGTAGCCGGGGGCGATGTCGGTGACCAGCGGGCCGAGCGTGTAGAACGGTGCTTCGTCGCAGTGCTTGAGTTGCAGTTCCATGTTCTCTTTGATCATGTGCATCGGCACGTGGCCGGGGCCTTCGATCATGGTTTGCACGTCATGTTTCCAGGCGATTTTGGTCAACTCACCCAACGTCTTCAATTCGGCGAATTGTGCTTCGTCGTTGGCGTCGTACAGCGAGCCGGGGCGCAGACCATCACCGAGCGAGAAGCTCACGTCATAGGCCTTCATGATTTCGCAAATGTCCTCGAAATGTGTGTAGAGGAAATTTTCCTTGTGATGGGAGAGGCACCACTTGGCCATGATGGAACCGCCGCGGGAGACGATGCCGGTCATGCGGCTGGCGGTCATCGGGACGAAGCGCAGCAGCACGCCGGCGTGGATGGTGAAGTAATCGACGCCTT
>JBBRTU010000089.1:0-5136 GCA_038244115.1 Burkholderiales bacterium | reverse complement strand
TCTGTCTCGAACTCAAGCGCGGCGTGCGCGGCTTGATCGGCTGCACCCAGCCGCGCCGCATCGCCGCCCGCAGTGTCGCATCAAGGCTGTCCCGCGAACTGGAATCCAGCCTGGGACATACCGTCGGCTTCAAGGTGCGCTTCCAGGACAAGCTGTCCGAGCATACCTACATCAAGGTGATGACCGACGGCATTCTCCTCGCCGAAACACAGGGCGACCGTTTCCTCGATGCCTACGACACTATCATTATCGACGAAGCGCACGAGCGCAGCCTCAACATCGACTTTCTATTGGGCTATCTCAAGCAACTGCTGCCCAAACGTCCTGACCTGAAAGTTATCGTCACCTCGGCCACCATCGACGCGGATCGCTTCTCGCGCCACTTCAACAACGCGCCGGTGATTGAAGTATCGGGGCGCCTGTATCCGGTAGAAGTGCGCTATCGCGCCATTGAAGCCAAGGACGAGGACGCACAGGACGATGCCTTGCAAGCCGCGATTCAGGATGCCACGGATGAGCTGGCCCGACTGGGTCCGCACGGCGACATCTTGATTTTCCTGCCCGGCGAGCGGGAGATTCGCGATACTGCCGAATCCCTGCGTAAGCACCATCCGCCGCATACCGAGATACTGCCGCTGTACGCACGCCTGTCGGCTGAAGAACAGGAGCGCGTGTTCAAACTCGGCGTGGGGCGGCGCATCGTACTCGCCACCAACGTGGCGGAAACCTCGCTCACCGTGCCCGGCATCCGTTACGTGATCGACCCTGGCTATGCGCGTATCAATCGTTATAGTTATCGCAACAAAGTCGAACAACTGCTCACCGAAAAAATTTCGCAGGCTTCTGCCAACCAGCGCTCTGGGCGCTGCGGGCGGGTAGCCGCCGGCGTGTGCATTCGTCTGTATGACGAAAATGATTTCGCTGCTCGTCCACGCTTTACCGACCCGGAGATTCTGCGTTCGTCGCTGGCTGGCGTCATCCTGCGCATGCAAGCACTGAAACTGGGCGATGTGGAAAATTTCCCCTTCATCGATCCGCCCACACCGCGCATGATCGCCGATGGTTACCAGCTGCTGGCAGAGCTGAATGCCGTCGACAGCGAACGCCGCCTGACGGATATTGGCAAGCAACTGGCACGCCTACCCATCGACCCCAGAATTGGCCGCATGATCCTGGCCGCGCAAAAAGAAAATTGCCTCAACGAAGTGCTGATCATTGCTGCCGCACTTTCAGTGGACGACCCGCGCATGCGCCCGGCGGAAGCGGCAGGCAGGGCCGATGAAAAGCATCGCCACTTCCAGGACGAGCGCTCCGACTTCATGGGGTTTCTCAAGCTCTGGGAGTTTTTTGAGGACGCGCTCAAGCACAAAAAATCCAACCGCAAACTCATCGAGCTGTGCCACGATAATTTCCTCTCGCACGTGCGCCTGCGCGAATGGCGCGAGATACATAGTCAGCTGGTTTCACTGGTGGCTGAGATGGGGATGCGGAAAAATAAATCGTCCCTCACCCCTAGCCCTCTCCCCGTGGGGAGCGAGGGGGGGCATGTGCCGCTGCGCGGTGATGCTTTTTACGAGTCAATTCACTGCGCGTTGCTCACCGGATTGCTGGGTAACATTGGCGTCAAGGCAGAGGAAGGTCATTACCAGGGTGCGCGTGAAGTTAAGTTTCAAATCTTTCCCGGCTCTGCCCTGCACAAGAAAAATTCCAAGTGGGTAGTCGCCGCCGAGTTGACGGAAACGACTAAACTGTATGCTCGCGCCGTGGCTAAAATAGAACCGGAGTGGGTGGAGCGGGTTGGCAGCCATCTGATTAAAAGTGGCTATTTTGATCCTCACTGGGAAAAAGCACCGGCACAAGTGGTAGCCTTCGAGCGGCTGACCCTCTATGGCCTCATCATCAATCCAAAACGGCGCGTGCATTACGGCCCGATTGAACCGAAGCTGTCGCGAGAAATATTCATCCGCCATGCTCTCGTCGCGGGAGAATTTAACAGCCGTGCGCCCTTCTTCGCGCACAATCAAAAGCTGGTGGAAGACATCCGCGAACTGGAGCACAAATCGCGCCGCCAGGATGTGCTGGTGGATGAAGAGCGCATGTTTTCTTTCTTCGACGCGCGCACCCCGCAGGAAATATACAACGGTGCAGCCTTCGACAAATGGCGCAAGGACGCGGAAAAAAATAACCCGCGTCTGCTGTTCATGGTACGCGACGATCTGATGCGGCACGGCGCGGAAGCGATTACCGAAGAACTGTTTCCGGAAACCCTCAAAGTGGGAGAAGCGGCCTGCAATTTAAATTACCGCTTCGAGCCCAACCACCCGCTCGATGGCGTCACCCTGACGCTACCTCTGCATCTGCTCAACTTGCTGGATGAGGCGCGTTGCGAATGGCTGGTGCCGGGCATGCTGCGCGAGAAAATCACCTGGTTGGTCAAGGCGCTGCCCAAACGCATGCGCAGCCTGTGCGTACCGGTGCCCGAATTCGTTACTGCGGCGCTGATAGAGTTTTCTAGCCCCTTATCCCAGCCTCTCACAGAAACGCTGGGCAATTTCATCCGCAAGAAAACCGGGCAGAGCATTGCCGCCGACGAATGGAATCTGTCCGATCTGCCGCTGCATTTCAAAATGAATTTCCGTGTCGTGGACGATGCCGGGCAAGAGCTCGCCATGAGCCGGGACATCACCGAGCTGCGGCAAAAACTGGGACAAGCGGCGCAAGTCACTTTCGCCCGCGCACCGGAGCTGGATTTTGAACGGGAAAATTTAACCCAATGGGACTGTGGTGACCTGCCGGAGAAAATCACCTTCAACCGCGGCGGTGCGCAGCTCATCGGTTACCCCGCCCTGACAGATGAGGACGGCCAGGTCAATTTGCGCCTGTTCGATACAGCGGAAGCCGCCACCGCTGCCATGCGCGCTGGCGTGCGCCGCCTGCTACGGCTGGTGCTGCGCGAACAAATGAAGCAGGTGGAAAAGAACCTGCCCGGCTTTACCCAACTCGCCATGCAATCACGCGGCATCATGAACCCGGATGAACTCAGGGATGATTTACTCGACTGCATTACCGACCGCGCCTTCATCGGCGACGACGAATTGCCACGCAATGCGAAATCTTTTGCGACACAGAAAGACCGCGCCAGAACACGCCTGCCAGCCGTGTCCGATGCGGCCTGCCGCCTTGCCGCCAGCCTCTTCGCCGACTATCTTGCGATCCAGTCGAAACTCTCCACAAAATTGCCCTACCCGCTTGAGACCGACATCCGCGAACAGCTATCGCGGTTGATCTACAAAGGCTTCCTCTGCGCCACGCCGTGGGAACAACTCCAGCACTTACCACGTTATCTCAAAGCCATCCTGCGCCGCCTGGAAAAATACGCTGGCAATGCCGAGCGGGATGGCCGCTGGACAAGCACGGTGCGAGAATTCTGGCAGAATTACGAAGCGCGCCTGGAGAAAAGCCGCAAAGCAAAAATCAGCACACCGGAGCTGGAAAAATTTCGCTGGATGATCGAGGAACTACGCGTATCGCTGTTTGCGCAGGAATTGAAAACGCCTTATCCAGTGTCGGTAAAGCGCATGCAGAAAGCGTGGGAAGAGTTGAAGAAAATTTAGCGGTACTGTTTAACCTGAAAAAACAACTGGACGCAGAAGAACGCAGATAAGTACAGATGTAGCAAAAAATTATGGGCATATCTGCACGCTATGGTGAATGAAATCAATCAGCGCTAATCGGATCTTATCTGCGTCCAATAGCCGTTATGCTTTATCTGTCGATGCCGACCATTGCTGAAATTTCACGGTTCAGAATCTCTTCATCCCCCAAGTTCAGTTCCACCAGACGACGCAGGTTAGTGATGCTTTCCAGATCGATTTCCTTGCAGCGCACGCCAAGGCGCCCCCCAGCCAAATGCGCGACTTCGCCTGTCATCTGGATCGACGCATCTCCTTCTGCCAGATCAACGAAGAGAGTACATGGTTCGCCAATCTTTGTGTCCCACGGAGGAGACGGCTTCTCAACCAGCGCACCCTTCAGGGAAATATCGACCAACGTGCACGCATGTTTGCCGGGAAAGGTGTTTAGCACTGCCTTTGTCTCGAAAGGGATGCGCGTAAACAGGCGCTTTTTTTCACTGGAGGAATCGCTCATAAAGTCCTGAATGTTGGGTTGCGCCAGTTGTATTAATGTTTGCCGGGCTTGAGAAAGGTCACCACCTTGACGCCGGGCGGCGTGCGCGTGCCGCAGGAGGCTTCTTCGCTTCCCAGCACATCCAGTTCCGCCTCGTGCAGCAGATTGATTACTTCGACGTAAAACTTTTCCTTCACCATCATCAGTGCAGTCCGCTCACCATCATTCTTGGCTCGCGGGTCGGCGCCTGCCTTGAGCAGTGTCTGCACCACACCGGCTTCGCCGTAACCAGCTGCCAGCATCAACGGGCGCAGGCCATAAGCAATTTTCGCTTCGATATCCGCACCCGCGTCAATCAGCGCTTGCACCACGTCGGGAAAACCGCGATCCAGTTCCTGGTTGTACACGCCCTTCATCAGCGCAGTCCAATTCGCCGCATCGGTGGCGTTCACATCCGCACCGGCTGCGAGCAGGGCCTGCACCATTTCCAGATTGCCGCTATAGGCCGCTGCCATCAACGCTGTCGCGCCTTCGGCATCACGTGCATTGGCATCGGCGCCGCCAGCCAACGTTGCTTTAGCTTTATCTACGGCACCCGCCTTGATGGCGCCAAACAATTCTTCAGACATCTCTATCTCCATGAAATAAATATGGTTATGCCCCGCAATCAAACTTACCCACAAGTCTTGCATTAGTGGGCTGACACGTCAACCTAGAAAAAAATAGCTGGACGCAGAGGAACGCAGATTAGCGCAGATAAAACAGGAAGTTGTTGGCATATCTGCACACACTATTCGGGGAGGTGATGCACCTTTTCAAAGAATTTAATCATCAGCGGCAATCGGGTTTTATCTGCGTCCAACAGCCGTTTTTAGGATGATCAAGTTCCGTAGCGTGCTTCTACCTTGATACCCATTTTCTTGAGCATGGGCGTGGGTAATTCACCGCCCGTACATACGATGATCGCGTCGTTGGGCATTTCCAGCATGTCGTCGCCCTTCTTCAGGC
>JBBRTU010000088.1:0-5224 GCA_038244115.1 Burkholderiales bacterium | reverse complement strand
CCTTCGCTCCATGCGTCGCCGGCCAGCGATTCGTGGCGTTCGGGCCCGTACAGCACCGTGCTCGTCGTCAAGGTCCATCCCCCCGTTCCACACTATCACGCCGCAGGTCGGCTCCCCTCAAAACAAGCCTCTTTTGTGCTTGATGAACTTCGGGTCGATGGCCAGGACCACCGGCTGCACCTTCTGGCCGCGGGCTGTCCACTCCTGACAAGTCTTGTCCCCCTGTCGATCGAACTTGACCCATTGCCGAGGGGCCACGTTGCTCGACGCCGCCTGTAGACAACTGTAGCTGCTGGTTCCTCGCTCACTGTCTGATCGGCACTGTCTGCGAGGCGGCAAGAAGAGAACAGCGCACTGCCTGGGGCTTGGTCGCGCCCTAGGTGACGCGGTAGCTGTCGGGCAAGTCAGCAACGTCAGCAGCACCTTCAACGCTGTCATTCCCAGATTGGGCTTGGCGGTGGCTGAGTGACCGGAATTGGCCGAGTGCGGTTTGGCGGCTTGGCCAGGAAGCTGACCTTCGACATCCTCGGCTATCGAACGACCGCTGGCAATCTCCGCCACCGGCGCAGGTCGGCCCGAAGCCGCCGTTCAGTCCCGTGTTCTCTAGATACGTTTCCGCTTCGCTGGCGTGTGACTGTCTCCCGAAATCAGCACGCGACAGCCAACTTTCAGTTTGTATTCCGACAATCTCTCAATCGGCTGTTTCTAACGATCGAGATTCACGGCATCAAATCGCGCTTAGCGCGGCTAAACCTTAACCACGATCCGCCCACGCACCTTACCAGCCAACAGGTCAGCCGCAGTATCGGGCACATTGTCTAATTCAATTTCAGTCGTAATCGCGTCCAACTTGGCAATATCCAGATCCTGGGCAAGCCGTGCCCAGGCCTCCTGACGTTTAGAAATAGGGGCCATCACGCTGTCAATGCCAAATAGGGTGATACCGCGCAAAATGAAAGGAGCTACCGAAGCTGGGAAATCCATGCCCTGAGCGAGGCCACAGGCTGCGACGGCACCACCGTACCTCGTCGAGGCGCAGGCATTGGCGAGCGTATGACTTCCCACGCTGTCCACCACCGCGGCCCAGCGCTCTTTCGACAGGGGCTTGCCGGGGTTAGAGAGTTCTGCACGGTCAATCACTGTGGTGGCCCCCAGCGCTTTTAGGTGGGCTGACTCTTCCATGCGACCGGTAGATGCCACTACCGTGTAACCTAGCTTCGACAGGAGCGCTACAGCCACGCTGCCAACACCGCCATTGGCACCGGTAACGAGCACCTCGCCATCAGCAGGCTTGACGCCATGCTTTTCCAAGGCCATCACGCACAGCATGGCCGTGTAACCAGCAGTGCCAATGGCCATCGCTTGCCGCGGGCTAAACGCAGCGGGCAGGGCTACCTGCCATTCAGCTTTGACGCGCGCAATTTGTGCCAACCCACCGCTGCACGTCTCGCCCACGCCCCATCCATTCAAAATGACCTTGTCCCCAACTTTCCAGTGCAGGCTCTGGCTGCTTTGTACCGTTCCCGCAAAATCAATACCGGGCACAAGTGGGAACTTACGCACGACCGGCGATTTACCCGTAATGGCCAGACCGTCTTTGTAATTGAGCGTGGACCATTCCACCTCCACAGTCACATCGCCTTCGCCAAGCACGGTCTCGTCAATGCTTTGCACGCTGGCGACAGTCACACCGTCGGGCTTGGTCAACAAAATGCCTCTGAACATCGATCTTCCTGTCATAAAAAGCTGCTGGCATCTTGCCCAAAAAGTAATTTCTTTGATTCCTCACTGACCGTAGGAACGGTATTGATCGAGGCGGCTATGGCGTACGCTTTCTGAGTTGCGGGTCGCTCGGACACCCTCTCAAACCATACGCGTAAAGCCGGGAATCGGCCAAGATCCTGTTGTTGTCGGGCATTCGGATAAATCCAAGGGTAGCAAGCCATATCTGTGATCGAGTAACTGCCGGCAATGTGTTCTCGCCCATCAGCAAGGTGCTTGTTCAACACGCCATAGAGTCTGGACGTTTCCTTGATGTAGCGATCCATTGCGTAGGGGATTTTCTCAGGGGCATATTGAACAAAGTGGTGGTTCTGTCCCGCCATCGGTCCGAGCCCGCCCATTTGCCAATTGAGCCATTGCAAAGTCTCGACCCGACCACGAAGATTTTGTGGAATGAATTTTTGGGTCTTGTCTGCCAGGTACTCCAGAATGGCACCGGATTCAAACACTGAAATTGGCGGACCACCGTCAGCGGGCGCATGATCAACGATCGCCGGGATACGGTTATTTGGTGCAATTTTTAAAAAATCAGAAGCAAACTGCTCGCCCTTACTGATATTGATGGGCACGATCTTGTACTCAAGGCCTGCCTCTTCCAAAAATATGGTGATCGTGTGCCCATTCGGTGTTGTCCAATAGTACAGGTCAATCATCACTTAGGCCTTGCTTTTCAATCGCTCATTGGAAGGGAATAAGTTCTTGCGGGCATCTTCGTCCACCTCGGTTTTGAAGGTGTGCTGCGTTTTGATCGCTTCGGCTTTTTGTGCGGCTGGGCGGGCATTGATTTCGTCCAGCAGGCGCTTGACGTTGGGTAGCTGCTCGAACGCGGCAGGACCCAGTACGAACGGGATAACCCTTGCCCAACCCCAGACCGACATGTCCACGATCGAATAAGTACTGCCGACCATATACGGCCGAGTGGCCAAATGGTCATTGATGATTTCCCAATGACGCCATGCCTCAAAGTCGTAGCGGTTGACTGCATATTCTTTGGGCTCGGGGGCGAAGTGCTTGAAGTGGACGGCCTGACCGCAATAAGGACCAATGCCGGTGGCAACAAACATCAGCCACGACAGCACTTCAGCTTTGTTTTCGTCGGTGCTGGACGGCAAAAACTGTTGGTATTTTTCAGCCAGGTAAATCATGATGGCGTTGCTATCAAACACGCGCACATCGCCATCCAAAATGGCTGGGGTTTTGGCATTTGGGTTGATCTTGAGAAATTCAGACTTGTGCTGATCACCTTTGCGCGTGTCGACGATGACCAGCTCGTAAGGGATGCTCGCCTCTTCCAGCAAGAGGGCAACCTTCAAGGGATTGGGCGATGGATGGAAAAAAAATTGAATCATGGGGTACTGTCAGTCAAAGAATTTCTAAAATTTTGGAAAGGGAATTGCCTTCATATTCAGGCTTGTTGCCAATCTCTTCGAACGGCCAACCTTGGCGGTTGACCCAAAAGACATCGAAGCCGAACCACGACGCACCTACAGCATCCCATGCATTGCTCGATACAAAAAGAATTTCTTCTTTTTTAAGCTGGAATGCGTCGAGTAAGAGCTGGTAGCTTTGTGGCGAAGTCTTAAAAAGTTTGACATCTTCCACCGTAACTACTTGGTCTAAGTAGGGCTTCAAGCCGTTGCTTTCGACCACTTCGCTCAGCATTTCACGGCTGCCGTTAGAAAGAATCGCGGTGGACATTCCGTGTTGTTTGAGCTTCATCAGCACGGGCTGGCTGTCTTCAAATGCTGTCAACTTGGCGTACTGGTTCATAAGCCGCTTTTCACTCTCAGTTGTCAATACCAGTTGCATGCGCTTACACGCATAGCGCAGCGAACGTATCGTTAACTCCCAAAACGGCAAGTAGTATTTGCTACCAGCGGGGTTGGGGTCGCTCATGGTGACCAAGCGGGTATATTCAATTTGGCGATCCCGCCACATCAACGCCAAAGCAGCACCATGACTGGGGAAAATTTCCTCAGCCAACTGTCCCATGGAATAAACGTCGAACAAGGTACCGTAGGCATCGAATGCGACTAATTTGTACAAAATAGCGCTCCTTGGCGGGCATTTAAATAGTGGGCGGTATCAAATGCCTTCAATGATGCGGATGTCACGCACCACAGCGTTATCACCCAAGGCCATTAGCGCAGCTTTGTATCCTGGGCTCTCGTAAGCGGCCAACGCAGCTTGCAGGTTTTCAAACTCCAGGACAACCAGACGTTGCATCTGCCCCGACTCCTTGACAGCAGCAGGCATGCCGCGTGCCAAGAATTTGCCGCCAGCCTCGGCCAAGGCTGGGCCTGCCAGCTTGGCGTAATCGGCCAATGCATCGGCGTTGTCAATGGAGCGGTAGGCGCTGATCCAGTAGGCTTTTGGCATGTTGTTGTCCTGAAAAAAATGCCCATTATGGTTTGCCGCGTAAATCAATCCGTGCGCATACGGCTCCAGCCAAGTAGGCCACAGGACCCAGGACTTGCGCTCTTTGATCTCGGCGTGAACAGCAAGCTCAGGGCATGTGACTGGGTCTGCTTGCGTGTGCTCGATATCTGCCGCGGCAATCGCATCTCTACCGGTGCGATTGTCATGCAGCAAAGGACAGCACGTCCGGTTCGTTTGAAACCACACCGCCGACGAGAGACGCTGTTACTGAATGGATTAAGAAGGACGTGTCAGCAAACGACGATTACTTGCTCCCCACACTGGAGGACCAGGCCGTACGCGCGCATATTGGATTCTTGGAATGATGACATCGGTCTTGATCCAACAATTTATGGCACTCACACAATGCGTCGTATCAAAGCGGCCTTGATCTACCGTCGCACAAAAAACAGCGGTGCTGTGCAATTGCTTTTGGGGCACACCAAGCTGGAAAGCAGCGTGAGGTCTCTTGGCTGAACGCATCGACCAGGCGGGTGACCATCGCAGATTTGGCTTTTAGCTACTGGTCACTCGCCAGTTTCAACAGATGGCCGAATTTTTCTGTTCGCGGCGAACGCCGTCAACGGCCATTCGAACCAGCGCCGACTGGACGGCTGGACTTCGAGGGGGTAACCACAACGCCTCTACCCAATCCCGATATCCACCTGCTGAGATTTATCGAGTCACAGTTGTCGCACAGGCACGCGGCCGGAAGTTTGGTTACTTGCTGCTGTTCACCAATAGTTAGCGCCGTCGGGAGAACCGACGGCGTCATTGCGAAAGAACTTGCTCCGCTGCAAAAGCCAAGCGGTCTGGCCGATGATGTCCTGGCGCGTGGTGTAGGTCGACAGCCCGGAGAGGCTGAGATGCGCGGGGAACTCAGCGTGCCACTGCGGACAGCCGAGTCGGGACAGGATCACTGAGCGCCTGGAGCCCCTCAAGCTGCATGTAGCGCCGGTTCAAATCTACTCGTCGTTCTGCTCCAGCATCATGGCGCCGACCTGCCGAGTGATCGAGGCGTCGT
>JBBRTU010000087.1:0-5705 GCA_038244115.1 Burkholderiales bacterium | reverse complement strand
CGTCTATGAATTTCATTGGTTTAAATTGTAGGTCGGGTTAGCGCAGCGTAACCCGACGTGTTCATTATTTGTCGGAGAGATGTCGGGTTACGCTGCGCTAACCCGACCTGCGATGCTTGTTCTGCAAAATAAAAAAGCCCTACCTTGCGATAGGGCTGGCTTATTCCAACGAGTGTGCTGTTAAGCGGCTACGATGGAAACTGTCCTGCGCTGTTGCGCGCCCTTGATGGCGAATACCACCTTGCCGGTGATCTTGGCAAACAGCGTGTGGTCCTTGCCCATGCCGACGTTTTCGCCGGGGTGGAACTCGGTACCGCGCTGACGCACGATGATGCTGCCCGCGCTGATCAGTTCGCCGCCGTAGCTCTTGATACCCAGTCGTTTCGAGTGTGAGTCGCGTCCGTTACTGGTACTGCCGCCGCCTTTTTTTGATGCCATGCTAGTTGCTCCTTACAGATTTAAGCGGAGATGCCGTCGATACGGATCTCGGTGTAGTTTTGACGATGTCCCTGGTTCTTCTGGTAATGCTTGCGGCGGCGCATCTTGAAGATGCGTACCTTGTCGCCGCGGCCGTGCGCAACGATCGTCGCTTTGACGGTGGCGCCGGTCAGCAGCGGCTTGCCCACGGAAAGCTTGTCGCCGTCGGCGACCATCAATACCTTGTCCAGCACGATGGCACTGCCCACGTCGCCCTGAAGGATCTCGACTTTTAACGTTTCGCCGGAAGTGACGCGATATTGCTTACCACCGGTTTTAATGACTGCGTACATAACAACCTCGATTACTAGTGTGATTATTGGGGCGCTTTTTTGCGAAGGCGCGGATTATACATAATTTTCCGGTATCGTCAAAATCCTTTTTTGAGGGAAATTAATCGAGCCTGGGCCTGAGGTCTCCATTTCATTCCTTTCGGCTACGCTTGCAGCAAGCTCCTCAATTCGCTCATTGAATAGATTGGCAAGTCTGGAATATCCACAATATCCCCCTCATTTAATGGCTTAACTATTGCCGCCTGAATATCAGAATCGTCGGGGATTCCGTCTAAAATGCAGACAGGAATCAAATTCTGGTGCTTGATTAACAGATTCGTTCTGTTACGCCCATTCATAAACTTAATCTCCCGCTTCCCCAGTTCATTTAGTCGAAAATATATTTCTCCCAGAATAAAGCTCATCGGAGAACTCTTCTTATCAAACCACAGTTCAGAATAGGCATTAACCAATTTGGTTCTATCAACTGGCGCGAATGTAGACCTCAGCCAAAGTGGCTCTAATAGTCGCCAATCAACCAATACTGCGATATCTTCAACATCCCTCTTGCTAATTCTAATTTGCATTGCCACCCTTACTTAGTGCGTTCTGTACGCTGAACAAGAGCAGCAGCTCCATCCGGGAAATGCTTCATGCTGCACAGACTGCCTTTTGATTCTACGTCGACTTTTTACGATGCTCCCAGACAAACCCGATTTGTTCCAAGCGATTGATACGCTCGGGTGAAATCTTGTTTTTCCTGTAAGTGCGCCGCTGAACATAACACCATTGACCAAGCTCAGGATTTTCTTCCCATTTTGCGGGGACATTGCAATCATCATGAATCTGCTTGTAGGTTTCCAATACAGCGAACATCTCTTCCCATCGGGCATCTATGGGATCCCAAACGAAACCAATATCTTCAAGCAGCTTGATGTGCTCAGGCGATAATTTGCTGGATTTATACGCCCTGCGCTGTCTTCCACACCACATAGCTAGATCATCATTGTTTTTATTGACTGGCACGTGTGATTTGCCGTGAACAGTTTTGTATTGCAACAGATCGGCATACATTTTTTCCCAATTATCAACCAAGGGATCCCACACAAACCCGATGTCTTCTAGCTGCTTAACCTGATTAGGAGAAAGCTGGCTGTCTTTGTATTTTTTTCGTTGCCTTGTGCACCACTGAGCCAAATCAAAATCATCCTTACTTTTACTTCGCACATATGCCGTGCCATGAATTTCTTTGTAATTCACCAGCGCTGCAAACATGCTCTCCCAATTACTATCCAGCGTATTCCATGAAAAGCCTAACTCTTCGAGACGCTTAATCCGTTCAACGGTAAGCTTGCCTTTCTGATACGCCGTCCGCTGGTGTGCGCACCACTTCCCTAATTTCGGATTGTCTGCTCCTTCCCTTGGCACATTGCAATCACCATGTTGTAGTTTATAGCTTTCCAATGCGGCAAAAAACTCATCCCATATATTAGCGAAAGGCTCCCATTCAAAGCCAAGTTCATCAAGGCGTTTGGATCGTTCAATTGGAAGTGAACCTTTGCGAAAATCCATTCTTTGCTTAACCGTCCAAACTGAAAGACTCGGGTTCTGACTCCACTTTTTAGGAACATTGCAATCACCATAAGTCGATTTATAGTTGGATAGCGCGTCAAATTTTTCTTCCCATGCAGCATCAATCGGCCTCCAAACAAACCCAATTTTTTCCAGTCGTTCGATGCTTTCTGTTGAAAGCCGATTATTCACATAGGCATATCGTTGTCCTGAACACCAAGTAAAAAGCTGAGTATGGTGTATATCTTGGGAAGATACGTTGCAATTGCCATATTTCTTTTTGTACGCCAGAAGCTCGTCAAATCGCTCATCCCATTGGTTGGCAAAAAAATCCCATTCAAAGCCGATTTCATCAAGGCGTTTAATTCTTTCTGCAGAGAGTGAACCTTGGCGATATTTCATTCTTTGTGCAATCAACCATGATGAAAGATTCGGGCTTTGGCTCCACCCCTTTGGCACATTGAAATCTCCATATGCCAATTTATAGTTGGCTAGCGCGGCAAATTTTTCTTCCCAAGCAGCATCAAACGGTCTCCAAGCAATCCCAATTTTATTGAGCCGCTGCATTCTTTCTTCAGTGAGTAAGCCAACATTCTTGTATTTTCTTTGTTGATGCAGCCACACGCCTAAGCCTGTCTGCCAGCGTTGCGGAACATTCACATCACCATGCTCAAATTTATACGCCAACAACTCGCCGTAACGCTCATCCCAATTAACACCAAGGCTTTCTATACACTCCGCCGTAATCGAGTTGCGTATCGTTTCCAGCGACATACTCGGTCCCAATACTTCGATGCGTCCTCTAAAGCGGCTCTCGTCATAACCGCCTGTGCGACCTTTGTTCTCACGCATTTCGCGGATAATGTCGATGAGCACATCATCCTGTTCTTTCATCGCGGCGAGCACATCCCACACATCGGCAAAGTCAGTGCGGTGCAGTGCTGCTTCGATGGTTTCGTTGGCGGCCATATCCAGAAACAGCGGCACCATGACATAACCGAATTCCTTGCCGGGCGATTTGCGCATGGCGCGACCGGTGGCTTGCACGATGTCCACCTTGCTCTTGCGCGGCGACATGAAGGCGACCATATCTACCGCCGGAACATCCACGCCTTCGGTGAGGCAGCGGGCGTTGGAAATCACGGCCTTGGATGCTTGCCGGAAGACCTTCATCTGATCTTCGCGTTCAGCCGTCTTCATCGCACCGCTGACGTGCAGGGTACGAAAATCGGTGAGGTGGTGGCGGATACCCTCGCCATCGTCGGAGGTGAACGAGCGTGCCGAGGCGACCGAGCCGTGAAAGGTGAAGATGCGGCTCACGCCGTATTTCTCCACCGCCTTTTGCAGGGCAATCTGCAAGGCGACTTGGCGCGCCTTGACTACATCGCCTGCGACGATGACTTCGCCGTGTTTGAGCATGTGGTCGTTGACCATCCCGGACGTGACTACCGAGATCACCACCTTGTAGTCGCAGATGATTTTGTCTCTGGCGGCTTTGGCAAAGCTGAGGGTATGTGCCACCCGCCCATAGACCTCCGGCCTGTCCATCGAATAGACCAGTTCAGTATCGCCTTCTTTGTCTTTCTTGCGGATGTCGTAATGGCGCGGCGTGGCGGTGAAGAACAGGCGCTTGCGGACGGGCAGATTGTGGTCTTCGAGGGCGAAGCTGAATTGGGTTCCGCTGCGGCTGGCGGTTTTGTGTGCTTCGTCGAAGATGCCCAGATCGAAAGGTTGCTTTTCGCCATCTGCGCCAACACCTGTCCTGAGCAAGGTCGAAGGGGGCATTCCTTCGGCCACGACATGCGCCGATTGGTAGGTGGAGAACACTACTTTCACACCGTCATGTTGTTTGGTGAGAAATTTACGCACGGATGTGCTTTCCGTCGTGACGGGAAAATCGAGATCGGCCTGATGGACGATTAGGTCATCCGTGCTTGTCGCCACGGTGGGGTCTGAGCAAACGCAAAGGAAGGTAAGGTTCTCCCAAGATGTCTCGCGCAACCATTCATGCAGCAGTTGGCGCACGAGAGCCAGCGAGGGAACCAGCACCAATAAAGTGTGGCACTTGTGCCGCTCCGCCGCCCAAAGTGCGACCAGCGATTTGCCTGTGCCGCAGGCCATCACCACAGTAGCTCGGTCATTGTCTTTCAGCTCGGCGGCAATAGCATCAAGTGCTTCGTGTTGATGCGGTTTCGGTGTCTTGCGCGGCAATTTGACTTGGCCGCTTTCCAGCCATTGCCGCATGGCGGCGAAATCTTCCGGTGTGAGGCGGTCGAGATCGCTGCCGCGAATGGCGATGAAGCCGCTGCGGTCGCGCATGAGGCTGGGCAGAGCTTCGCAGTTGGTAAACAGGACGCGCTGGCTGACTTGATCGGTCAGCCCCATGAAGGTGGAAAGCTCTTCCCATGTCAGTGCTGGCCTGCGGCTGCGGAACTTGACCTGATAAGCACGCAACTCGCCATCGTGCGTTTGATAGGTGCCATCCACGCCCATGTCTCTGCCAGTGTCGAGCGCGAGGAGTTTGCGCTGATCGAGTGGCAGAGCTTCGAACGGCCATACCTCACGCGCTTCGTTGATTTTTTGGGTGGCGAGGTAAGCTTCGGCGAATACCTCGAAGGCATCACCGATTTCTTTGTTGCCGGGGAGTGCTGAGATGCGATCTTCGATTTCTGCGAAGGAATTCAGGCCGTCGAACAAGCCGGAGGCAAGATATCGACGAGTGGCTGGATGTTTGGGTATCATCAGTCGATTATATGCAAACCAGCCTATTGCCACATCCGATTGTTAAATTTGGAATGTGTCCGCCTCTGGCACATAGCGCTCTTCGCACTAGTCATACGTCACTGCATAACCGCGGGTTCACATTCTAAAATTACAACCGGCGTGACGAAAATCGGGATTACCTGCGGCAATAGCAGTAAATGAATTCCTGCTCGTTACCGGATGGCGAGTGGTGGATTTCGTTTGTGGTGTCCAGCAATTTGAATTCGTTGCCGAACTCGCCGTGCGTGATTTTTAGCGGCGCATCGAGTCGAAGAACTCGGCGTTGTTCTTGGTCGCCTTGACCTTGTCGAGCAGGAACTCCATCGCTTCCAGTTCGTCCATCGGGTAGAGCAATTTGCGCAACAGCCAGATCCTTTGCAGGATGTCCGGCTTGATCAGCAATTCCTCCTTGCGCGTGCCGGAACGGTTCACGTTGATCGCCGGATAGATGCGCTTCTCGGCCATACGACGATCCAGATGGATCTCCATGTTACCGGTGCCCTTGAATTCCTCGTAGATCACGTCGTCCATGCGCGAGCCGGTATCGACCAGTGCTGTGGCGATGATGGTGAGCGAGCCGCCTTCCTCGATGTTGCGTGCCGCGCCGAAGAAGCGCTTGGG
>JBBRTU010000086.1:0-5985 GCA_038244115.1 Burkholderiales bacterium | reverse complement strand
TAGACAAAAACAGATAACCTGAACAAAAACGAGGCCGCTGTCACGACAACAACATTGGTCTCTTTAATGCCGTTGAGGTTAGGCACAATTTCAACCACACAAGCGTCGGGCGCTTTCCATCCCGTGCTGGCCTTTATGCCCAAAATGAGCATTTGGTCAAAACTGTTTCGAGCCCGAGTGCTTATCATGGTCTAAGAAATCAGGGTGCCAGATCGGTTTTGATCTTGTTGTTGATCAAATTGAGTCCGGTCAATGAGCTGATGATCATCTTGCCTCCGGCTTGTAGGTCCTGAAACGTCGTGGTGGTGATCAGGTCATTTTGGTGAAGGCTATTGCGATAGCCTTCAGACAAACTCTCGGCCCGCGCGGCCTAGTTGCGCTTTTCATCGGCAACGACGGCAAAACCACGACCAGACGGACCCGCTCGCGCCGCCTCAATCGAGGCATTCAGCGTGACGATGATCATGTATTTGACGATTGACGCAAACTCATCGTTCTTCTCATGCATTGCACGGTTATGGATAACCAGTTCATTCATGTCGGAGTGCCAACGCTCAAAGGTTTTTACCAAATCAAGCAGTGTCAAAATCTCACCGGCCAAAGCGTTACTGTTGCCCAATGCCGTCGCACCAGCACGCTTGTAATGCTCCAGTTGTCCCAACGCCTCCGGTTGGATATCCTTTTGCAGACGCGCAACTTCTGCTTCAAGCGCTGAACGCTCACTTGCGAATGTTTCGCGCAAGCCATCGAGCTCTTGACTTTGCGTATCTGACAATTCTTGTAACTGCTGATCCGTCGGTTGTGTGTCCTCAGCCTCAACCATCGCGGCAAGCCTTCTTTTGAGCTGTAAAACCTGCCAGCCCAAATACGCGGCGATTGCAAAAATCACGAACAATAGACCCAATGTTATGTTGTCCATGTCACCTCAATTAAACCAATAGGAAATGCAAGCGCATGAGAGCCAGTATCGCACCGCAAGCGATCCTGAGAAAACGGGTTTTCCCTGAGATCACCGTTCAAATTTTCTATCAAATAAATTCTTGACAGGCAACGTGATTGGCGTCGCTTTTTTTTCTGGTTTGGCTGGCGCGATATTCGCCCGCGTTCCCAGCGTGGCAGGAAAAACGGAACCAAATGTGTAAAGGTAGTCAGCGGACAAACAAGTCCGCTATTAGAGTCGGTGGAGTGGGAGATATGGCAATCACTGTTCTTCTAAACCTTAATTTCGGAGACGTTCTGGTTTCTGCCATTCTCTTTAGCGTGGTAGAGGAATTGGTCGGCCCGATGCATAAAATCTTCCAGCGATTCACCGCGTACATGCGTAGTAACGCCGCCGCTAATGGTCACTTTGATAACGGTCTTGTCGTCCAGCTCCAGGACCAATCCCTCGACTTCCTTCCTTACGCGCTCGGCCATCGCGAAGGCAGCAACGATGTTTGCCGGAAAAAAAACTAGAAATTCTTCGCCGCCGAAACGAATCGGAATGTCAGTGCCTCTACTTTGCTTGCGTACGACCGCCGCAACCTGCGCAAGAACCAGGTCTCCGTGCTTGTGTCCATAGGTATCGTTGACCCTCTTGAAATGATCGATGTCAAAAATCACCATAGAGACTTCGGGCACTTTATTTGATTCATGCGAATCCAGCAGCGCTGCCAATGAATCTTTCAAGTAAAGCCGGGTGTACAAACCGGTGAGCGGATCACGGATCGCGCTTTCGTAAACAGCCTTGCTCTGCAACTGAATGATGTTGGCCTGTTCGCGCTCTTCGGCGGCTTGCAGGATGTCTCTTTCGGCCTTGACGATCTCGGTGCGGTCCTCCAGGATAATCAATAACTGCTCGATGACACCGTCATTGCCGATAGGATGATAGGAAACCTTGAACCAGCGCCCCCCACTTTCATCGGTCTTCAAATTGTGAAAAATTTCGTGAGGGAAGGTCTTTTCCAGATCCGGAAATTCGAGTTCCGCGCGCCCCACGCAGGTCAGTACACCCTTGACACCCGCAAGCTCGTCGGCGCTCATGCCAGCAAGAGCAGGCTTGAAAAGCACGTCTTCAATCAACCGCCCGGAAAGCTTCCCGCAATCAAGCATCGTCTCAAGGTAGCTTGAGTAGGATGGACCAATCTTGCCAATTTTATCTACGGTAAACATGCCCAGTGGGATGCTGGTAAACACTTCCATCAAGCGTTTTTCAGTTTCCCGCATTTCGGACATGTCGTTTCCGTACACGGTGATCAATTGACCTTCGCCCGTGTTTTTGACGTTGTGGCGCGTAAGAATCCAGTGGAACGGCCTATCCTCGCCAGTAGGGGTCTCACTGACCGACATACCCAACTCAAACCTGACAACGTCGCTACGAAGTTCCGTGGCAGTTAATTTGTTGACGTTGTGCTCAAAAATTTCCCAGCTTTTCTGCCTGAAGAAAGAGGCAAAAGAGCGGCGAAATATTTGATCGGAATCAATATTGAATAAGGTAACGAATTCTTGGTTGGCTCGCAGTATTTCGTGACTGGAATTGAGAATCAAGAAAATCCCTGGAAATTGGTCAATGACCATTTCCGTATTCGCGTTTGCTTCTTCGAACATCACCAACATTTTGTGCGAAGCTTGCAGATCCAGGTTAGGGGTTCTCATAGAAATTCGATTTCTCCTTCTGAATTGGATTCTTCTGCTATTTGGTAACCAATCATGCATTCCAACGGTTTTTCGTCGATGATTTCAATCAGCGCGCTACCGAAAATCTCGCCTCCGTTAGCCCGCATCCGCCAGAAGTCGACATGGATAATGGATGTCGCTGCCATTTCTTCGTAATTGGAAAAGACCTCATAAAAGCCCCGCGTACAAATCGGCAAACCGATGCCCATATCGATAGCGGCTCCCTCAAAGAGCATCACCACGTTGCCCGCTACCAGATTGCAATACTCTTTGATGAAGTCGAGAACCGCCTTTTCCGAAACGGTTTTCGTGTTGTCACTGCCAAACGCCCGAAAGCCCAACTTCTTTGCTGCATCGGTATTGAAGTGGCACTTGAAGGTCACTCTGACCAAACTACTGGTAATCTGAATTAAGGCCAGATGGTTGGCCAGTATCTTTCCAGGAACGAAATCGGGGCCAAGGTCGCTCACCTCGATTGCGGTGCAATCGATAATTTTCTCAAGGCGCGAAATGGCGGCATGGCGAATCAGACTGGCCAAGCTGTGCTTAATGACATCCAACTTTTCCGCTGCTTCATTGGTGGTTGTATTGTTGTCCATAGGCTTAGAGTGCCACCTTAAATTGAATAGCTGCAGTTCTGAACAGGGAAGATAGTCTTGACGGCAACTGTTTTCCTCTGAATTTAACTAATGGCAACTCTGCGATGCCAATGCCCATTCGCCAATGTATATCCGCTTTGACGTGTTTTGCCTTCCAGTTCATTTGATAAACAAACCTTTGCCCCTTAGGAGCCGTCATTGTTGCGAATTAGGTACATATCCAAAGCGTTTGAACCTCTCAACGTCGGCAAGTATGGCACGGACCGCCGCAATAAGAGATCTGACGAAAACCCTAATGTCTTTAACTGTTGTAGTCAGCTGACCTTGCACCCAAGACCGGTCTCATAAAACACGCGCATGCTGCGGCCAACGCGGGAGCTGGTGTAAATGCTGCGGGGATCGCTGAGGCGGGCCTTGCATGGCGCTGCGCCAGTTTGAACAGTACTGACACTGCCACCATGGCTGTTGCCGTGTACAGAATGACGCCTTGAGCGCATGCTTATTAAACTTCGCGCTGAGTTTGGCTTCGCAAGCCTGTGCTGGCTGATCGTGGGCTGGCGACGCGGGATTGGACGCAGAAAAGACTCGCAGCCCTCGTTGAACGAGCGCGGAAAGCTATTGATTTAGTAGCGTTTTGAGCGACGTATTGGCAGCTTTGGCTCGTCACTTGCGCGCCGGCGGTACATCCGTGCAACTGCCATGTGCAATCTCCGCCGCCATGCCGATGCTCTCCCCCAACGTCGGATGCGGGTGAATGGTTTTGCCGATATCCACCGCATCAGCCCCCATCTCAATTGCCAAAGCAATCTCGCCAATCATGTCGCCCGCATGCGTGCCAACCATGCCGCCGCCCAGGATCTTGCCCCCGCTTGCTGCATGGCCATGGGCTTCTTCTGAATCGTCAAACAGCAGCTTGGTGACGCCTTCGTCGCGGCCATTGGCGATCGCACGGCCGGATGCCGTCCAGGGGAAGAGGCCCTTCTTAACCTTGATGCCTTGGGCCTTGGCTTGGTCTTCAGTGAGGCCGACCCAGGCCACTTCGGGGTCGGTGTAGGCCACGGATGGGATAACGCGGGCGTTGAAGGCTGCGCTGGCCAGCTCTTTGTTGCCTTGTAATTCACCGGCTATCACTTCTGCCGCCACATGGGCCTCGTGCACCGCCTTGTGCGCCAGCATGGGCTGGCCCACGATGTCGCCGATGGCGAAGATGTGGGGCACGTTGGTGCGCATTTGGATATCGACGTTGATGAAGCCGCGTTCGGTGACGGCCACACCGGCCTTGTCGGCGGCGATCTTTTTGCCATTGGGCGTGCGGCCCACGGCTTGCAGTACCAGGTCGTAGGTTTGCGGAGGTGGTGCCGTGCCGCCCTCCTCCGCGCTGGCGAACGTGACCTCAATGCCTTCAGGTGTCGCTTTAGCCCCCACCGTCTTTGTTTTGAGCATGATGTTGTCGAAGCGCTTGGCGTTCATCTTCTGCCATATCTTGACCAGGTCGCGGTCGGCGCCTTGCATCAGGCCGTCCAGCATTTCCACCACGTCCAAGCGCGCGCCCAGCGTACTGTAGACGGTGCCCATTTCCAAGCCGATGATGCCGCCGCCCAGAATGAGCATGCGCTTGGGCACGTCTTTCAATTCCAGCGCGCCGGTGCTGTCCACCACGCGAGGATCTTCGGGCATGAACGGCAAGCGCACGGCCTGCGAACCCGCCGCAATGATGGCCTTTTTAAACGCGACCACCTTCTTGGTACCAGTCTTCTCCTGGCCGGTTCCGGTGGTCTCCTCCACTTCAACGTGGTTGGCGCCGACAAACGCGCCGTAACCGCGCACAACCGTCACCTTGCGCATCTTGGCCATGGCGGCCAAGCCACCGGTTAGCTTACCGATAACTTTCTCTTTGTGGCCGCGCAGTTTGTCGATGTCCAGCGTCATGCTGCCATAGTCCACACCCAGAGCGGCAAGGTGGCTGACTTCGTCCATGACGGCGGCCACATGCAAGAGCGCCTTGCTGGGGATGCAGCCCACGTTCAGGCACACGCCGCCCAGTGTGGCGTAGCGCTCTACCAAAATCACTTTGAGCCCCAGATCCGCCGCACGAAAGGCGGCCGAGTAGCCGCCGGGCCCGCCGCCCAGCACCAGCAGGTCGCAATCGAGGTCGGCAGTGCCGGAAAAAGTGATGGCTGTGGGTGCCGTTGCCGCTGTCGCTGTCGCTGCCGGGGGTACATCACCCGCATTTGCTATGGATTTAGTAGCTGCTTGCGCAGGTTCTGCGAGGGCTACAGGCCGATTTGGCACTGAATTGTCGGCTGAAGTGGCTGCGGTGGCTGATGCGGGTGGTGCTTCAAGGGCAGCCGCCGCAGCGGTACTTTCCAACTCCAGCACCACAGTGCCTTGCTTGACCTTGTCACCCATCTTGACCAAAAGCTGCTTCACCACACCGGCCTGCGAACACGGAATCTCCATCGACGCTTTGTCGCTCTCCACCGTGATCAGGCTTTGCTCGGCCTTGATGGTGTCGCCCGGCTTGACCAACAACTCGATGACGGTGACTTCGTCGAAGTCGCCAATGTCCGGAACCTTAATTTCTACGATTGCCATGTGTTTTCCTAGTCGGGGCGGCTACAGCAATACCCGGCGAAAGTCGCCCAGTATCTGGCCAAGGTAGACGTTAAAGCGTGCTGCGGCCGCGCCGTCGATCACCCGGTGATCCCAGGTAAGGGACAGCGGCAGCATC
>JBBRTU010000085.1:0-5997 GCA_038244115.1 Burkholderiales bacterium | reverse complement strand
TGCTTGCCCGGAAAATCACATAGCTTGCGATTTTCCGCCCGTGTCGATGTTCTTCGCGCCATGCAACAGCGGCATCGCGTCAAAGTATTCCTGGCGCGTCACCTTGCCGTCCTTGTTGCTGTCCACTTCGTCAAAATATTTGGACAACATCGGCATATTGACCGCCTCATTGCGATCCAGGCCGCCATCCTGATTGGCATCGGCGGCCTGGAAGCGTTGATCGAGATGGGTGGTTCCGCCACTGTGACCCATCTCGGGGCTCTGCCCGCCCTGCAATTCCGCGGGAGTAAGCTTGCCGTCCTTGTTGCTGTCCAGCGATTTGAACTGTCTCGATTTGAAGTGGTTGAATTCGGCTATCGAGATCACGCCATCATGGTTGGCATCGATCTGGTCGAAATCCGCACCTTCCATTCTGACGTGTTGCCGGCCATGCATATTTTCATCGCAAGCCTCCCCTTCTGCGTGCACAAGGTTGGCGCTCAGCGCCAGCACGGAAGCTACAGCCAGATAACTAATGGTCATTTTCATACAGGGATCCTTTCCGGGAATCGATCGTTTTGGGTAATGGATATGACTCTATCACGCGGGCAATCGCATGCGTAACGTGCAATATGGTTAAGGAATCTCTGATTAAGTCGTCTCACCGGCGGAGGCCGGTGTCCAGTTGATTGAATAAACTGGATTCCGGCCTTCGCCGGAATGACAATACCGAGGTTAATCAGAGGTTCCTTAAATTGTTTCTGTAGCGTGCAGTTCGTTCACGTCGTTTCTTTGCAGCTCAGTCCAAGACAGGCTGGTTGCCGGAAAGTTCCGGCTCACTCATTCCGGGCGTCTCCAGGCTGATGCGTCCCAGTTTACCACTGCGATATTCGGTCAGCAAAATCATCGCCGCCTTTTCCAGATCGGCTTCTCCGCCGCGGCCTTTGAGCAGGCAGCCGCGCTTCTTCGCGATCGCGGCGATCACATCCACACCATCCAGCCCCTGCTCTGCCACATCGTAACGCGCGGCCAACAATCCCGGATAGCGAACCAGCAGCAATTCGGCGAGGAATTCGGCGACCTCTTCTTCGATCACGGCATTGCGCCCGATGGCATGGATGGTGGCGAGCTTGAGCCCGTCTTCCGGTTTCTCGATCTTCGGCCACAGCAGGCCGGGCGAGTCGATCAAGGTCATGTGATCGTTCAGCTTGTGGCTCTGCTGCGACTTGGTCACGGCGGGTTCGTCGCCGACGTTGGCGACGCGGCGCTTGAGCAGCATGTTCATCAGCGTGGATTTGCCGACATTGGGGATGCCCATGATCATCATGCGCAGTGGCTTGTGGGTGCTGTCGCGATGCGGCGCGAGCGGTTGGCACAGGTTGGGCACGCGGGCCGCATCGCCGGCATGCTTGCAGCTCAACGCCACCGCCTTGACGCCCGGCTGACGGTTGTAAAAATCCAACCATGCCTGCGTGGCCGCCGGATCGGCAAGATCGGCCTTGTTGAGTATCTTCAGGCAGGGACGCTGGCGATGCAGGCGCAGCTCGGTGATCATCGGATTGCAACTCGCCTCGGGCAGGCGCGCGTCCAACACTTCGATAACGACATCGGTGAACTCCATCGTCTCGGCCGCTTTTCTGCGCGCCGAGGTCATGTGGCCGGGGAACCACTGTATGCTCATGGGTACCTCTAAAAATCCAGATTTCATCCCAACAGCTGCGTTGCGACAAAAATTTCTTGCTTACATATCATCCATATGCATCGCTGCGAAATTTTTCCCGCGTCTTGCATTTGGGCGAACTCTGAATTTTTAGAGCCACCCAAAGGGAACTAGTTAATAAGCGAAGGTGGATTTTACTCTGTGCCGCTTGCCGGCGCGCGACACACTTGAAATTTGACGCCGCAACGATTGCTGCACCATAATCCGCTCATGAACTTTCCACACCCATTCAAACACGTCCGACTCATTGTGCGACTGCGCGCAGTGTGGCCGATCCTGTCCGGTGGTCTGGAGAGTTAACGATCAAGTTTGATTGATACAGGTAGTATTCCCCGGGGCCACAGTTTTCATCTGTGGCTTTTTTGTTTTTTACTGTTGTTGTTTTGGAGTGGGATATGTCGCTTACTGCCGCATTCGTTTCGGTCATACTGATCTGGTCCACCACGCCGCTTGCCATCAAATGGAGCACGCTGGGCATCGGTTCCGGCTTTGCCGTGCTGTCGCGCATGGCGCTCGGCGCGCTGTTGTGCGGGCTGCTGCTGTTGGCATTGCGCATCCGCTTCCCGCTGCATCGCAAGGCGCGCCTGAGTTATCTGGCCAGCGGATCGAGCATGTTCGGCGCGATGTCGCTGACTTACTGGTCGGCGCAATACGTCAGCTCCGGCATGATCTCGGTGATGTACGGACTCTCCCCGTTGATCACCAGTTTTGCCGCGATGCTGTGGCTGAAAGAAGAATCGCTCACCACAGCCAAGCTGGCCGGCATGTTGCTGGGCATCACCGGATTGGTCCTGGTATTTCAGGGCGGACTGAATTTGGGTGACGGCGCGATGCCGGGTTTGGCCGCACTGCTCGTCGCAGTACTGTCTCAGTCGCTCGGTCTGGTCTGGCTGAAAAAGATCGGCGACGACAGCCCGCCGCTCGCGACCACACTGGGGACGCTGCTCGTTGGACTGCCGCTGTTCTTTGCCGCATGGTGGTTTGGTGGTGGCCAACTGCCCGCGGCCATACCTCCGCGCGCGCTCGTCGCAACAATGTATCTGGCATCGTTCGGTTCGGTGCTGGGTTTCATGCTGTATTACTACATGATCAAACACATGGAAGCGGGACGCATCATGTTGATCACCCTGATCACCCCGGTGCTGGCCCTGCTGCTGGGCCACGGTCTGAATCACGAGGAGGTGCTGCCGCATGTTTGGCTGGGCACTATGTTCATTATGTTTGGGCTGGGAATGCACCGTTGGGGCACGCAGTGGCTGGCATATCTGCCGGTGCGGCGGGCGGGGAGGTAAAACCCTGACTCAGGCGGCGGCTATTCAGCTAAACCTGGCACTGGCCAAACTCGGCCGTGCGATCACAGTTTTAGGCTAGGATGAAATGAGTGCGGTCACGAAAAGAATTGGGCTCCGTCCCCATGTTGTTGTCCCCATGTTGTTCTGCTTTCGCGCCAGAGCAATTTAACTCATTTCTGAGTCGGAGGTAAGATACAAGGGGCGCGCCGATAGGCGCGTCCCGCTTGAGCGACGGGTTGGGCCGACGGACTCTCCGCAAGCTGAAGTAAGACCTTGCTACGGTACCCAACGTGGGTAGCGCAACCTGCTCCGTAGTGAGCGTAGTGAGTGACTTTGACTAACCTCGAGTACTCTTCTTTCTTCAGATGCATTTCCAGCAGTTCATAAACTTTGCCGCCGAAGGCAATTATCAGTGGTTTTTCTACTTTGAGAATAGCTAACTCCTTCCTAAATGCTTTGAAGTGCTCGTCCAAATCGGCGGGTTTCACTTTCACATTGTTCGACTTTGCTTCGACATAATTCTTAATGATGTCAGTCATGTATGCGCCCCAGTAAGGCGTCTCGAGAAATGCGAATCTTAGCTTTGACGCGTTTCGGATAGTCGCGGGATGAATATTTATGTCTGCGCAAGAATGGAAGTTGTGGAAAGCGGGAAAAGTTTTGACGGGGATTGAGAAATTATAGCCAACCATGACGACATCGGTTCGTAGCTGGCTGAACAATTGGGGGTTTGTGGCTGCGTCAAAGAGACCGTCAACATCCATATTTGACGCTGGCTGAGCTTCGCTGATAGCGGGCTTCCAGATCGCCCAACTTGCAACTTGCCCGTACTCAGCTTTGAGTTCCTTGAAAATGCTCTGTATGTCTTTATTCATGCATAGTGCTCCCTGGCGACCAAAGTGAAACTTACTCTGCCCAACGTGGAATTGAGGGGCTGCGCGCTTTTGCGCAGTCCCGCTTGAGCGCAGGGTTAGAGCTCGACAAGTTGCACCTCTTCGCCGTCGAACTCGCCAGTGAGAGACTTTGCAAAAATAACCGCATCATTGATTGATTCACCTGGGTGGCTAGCAGTAAGTATAAATCTGTTTTTGACTGAACCATCACCCACAAGCAGCTCATCAATAATATCTTCCACTTTGGCGCAGTCTTGACCGACAACGCCTACGTAAGCGACACCATCACGAATAAAATCTTCAACCATAGAATCTAGTTCGATGCGGTAGCCCTTTGGGCAATGCAACACGATCTTTTTTTGGTACGCCATAACTAGAGCTCTAACGAAGCTGTAGAAAAAGTCTATTCATTCGCGCATCGTGCCGTGAACCAAAATAAATATCAAGGTCAAATTGCAAGACGAATTTGCGGAGACAGACATGGCACGTTACAAACACATCGACACCAGCCCGCGCTTTCTTGCGGTAGACCTGCAACGGCAACTTCTCCCCGGCACGATTGAATACGCACTGAATCATCTGCTCGATCACGAAATCGACCTGTCCGGCTTCGACGCAAAGTATTGCAATGACGACACCGGAGCGGCGGCCTACCCGCCCGCCATGCTGCTCAAGGTTGTACTGTTCGCCTACAGCCAGGGCATCGTCAGCAGCCGCGCCATCGAGCGGGCCTGCCGCGAACACATCACCTTCATCGCGTTGTCCGGCGACAGCTGCCCGCACTTCACCACCATTGCCAACTTCATCGGTACGCTTGAAGACGACATCGCGCACGTTTTCAGCCAGGTGCTATTCATCTGTGATCAACAGGGGTTGATTGGACGAGAAATGTTTGTCATCGACGGCGTCAAATTGCCGAGCAATGCGTCGAAGGCCAAGAGCGGCACCCGTGCCGACTTCGAACGCCAGGCCAGTAAACTGGAAACAGCAGCCCGCGTCATGCTCGAACGGCATCGTGAAGAAGACCAGCGCGCCATCGAGCCCGACCTTCAAGTCAAGGAAGTAGAGCGCATCGAACGCCTGCAACAAGATGCCGCGCAACTCCGGGACTGGCTGACTACCCACCCCGAAGATCGCAAAGGCAGTAAAGGTGCCATACGCAAGAGCAACCGCACCGACAACGACAGCGCCAAAATGGCAACCAGCAAGGGCGTCATCCAGGGCTACACCGGCGTGGCTGCCGTGGATGCCAGACACCAGATCATCGTCGAAGCGCAAGCCCATGGAACAGGCAGCGAACAAGAGCTACTCATCCCGGTGGTCAAGGCCATGCAAGATACCCTCACAGCCGACACCCTCATCACCGCCGATGCGGGCTATCACAGCGAAGCGAATCTCAAGGCCTTGGACAAGATGAAGGTCGATGCGCTGATCGCCGACAACAACATGCGTAGCCGCGACGAACGTTTTAAAGAGCAAGACAAATACAAAGCACTGCCCAATCCGCTACACGACAAAGGCGGCAAACCCAAACAAGCCGCACGCTACCAACCCAGGGATTTCGACTACGACAAAGAGCAAGGAACCTGCACCTGTCCGGCAGGCAAGCAGCTCTACAGCGATGGCAGCGACTGCACCATCAACGGCTATGCGGCGTCCCGGTTCAAAGGCGCACTGCGCGACTGCGTGCCGTGTACGCATCGCGAGCAGTGCTTACTCAAACCGGACAAGACCCGTGTGCGGCAAGTCACCTTCTTCCATGGCAAAGCAGATCAAGAAAGCTTTACCGACAAGATGAAGAAACGTATCGACAGTCCGGAAGGGCGCATCCTGTATGGCAGACGCTTCGCCACGGTCGAGCCGGTGTTCGGCAACCTGCGCTACAACAAGGGGCTGGATCGCTTCACCTTGAGAGGCACAAAGAAAGTCGATGCGCAGTGGAAGCTATTTTGCCTGGTACACAACATCGAGAAGCTGGCGCATCACGGTTATGCGCAGTAAGAAAAGAGGAAGGGGGAATACGACTGTGCATTGATGCGCAGTGATCCGAAAATCATCCGGTACAAGAAAAACCAGAAACAAAAAAGTGCGGTAAATCCCGCACTTTTTTATG
>JBBRTU010000084.1:0-6164 GCA_038244115.1 Burkholderiales bacterium | reverse complement strand
GTATGTGCTGATTGGCGGTGTGGCCGCCACCCTGGCGATGGAAGAAGCGGGGCTGGATTTCCGGGCAACCAAGGATATCGATCTCGTGTTGGTGGTCGAGGCGATGGATGTCGAGTTTGGCCAGCACTTCTGGCAGTTCGTCAAGGATGGGGGCTATCAGGTTCGCGAGCGTAGCGAAGGCAAGTCGCACTTCTATCGCTTTCAGAAGCCGATGAACCTGAGCTTTCCGGTGATGCTGGAACTGTTTTCCCGCATGCCTGACGGATTGGCTTTATCGGACGATGCTCACCTGACGCCAATTCCCCTTGATGAGGCGGTGTCGAGCCTGTCGGCCATTTTGCTGGATGATGACTATTACGCCTTCATCCTGGCAGGCGCTACTGCGAAGGGTGCGATTTCATGGGTGGGGCCGGATCGGCTGATTCCATTGAAGGCCAATGCATGGCTAGACCTGAGTGCAAGGCAGCAGCAGGGCGAAGCTATCGATCACAAAAATGTGCGCAAGCACCTGAACGATGTCGTGCGCCTTTCCCAATTGCTTTCGCCCGCAATGCGGATCGATCTGCCCGTTCGGGTCGCGGAGGATTTGAACCGCTTTCTTGGCCTGATCTTGCAAGAAACGGTTGATCTGAAAAGTATGGGATTGGGACAAACAAACCTGACGACGATTGTTGACCGCATCCGTGAAGTGTATGGGCTCGTTTGAGCCAGAGCGGCCTTGGGTGAGCAACATGAAGGTGGGTGAGTAATTTCCGTTTGCAGAAGCCAATTTGACTGGAGTAGGCTCGCCTTTATCTGTTGGCATTCAGGATGTATGGCTGGTCATTGGTGGAATGTTTAAGGATGCTGTAGTGAATAATTCAGACGGTGCGCTGTGGGCGCTTCTTGCAGTACATGCGTTCCGATATATCAATATGTTTTGATACCGGTCGCACAATTTTTAGCTAGTGATAAAGCTGATTATCACTAGTTGGTTCTCATCCATAAACCACTCAAATTTCCGGCACTGACCCGCGATCATTTTTAGGTCGCCGGAAATCCGAGTGGTTTTTCCGTTATAAATAGCCAAATTTCGCCAAATGGCTAGATTCGACCGTTTGCTACTTGTCCTGCGGCGTAGCCATTCATCCAGCTCCCTGGATTTGCCTCACACCACCTTGTTTGTCCCGCTATCTTGCCTATGGCGACAATCGTACAAACAATTTGAAGTTGTACGCCAGCACCGCCGACATGACGTATGACTTGAAATGCGCCAATCCCCGCCAAGTGCAACGATCCAACCCAAACACGCGTTTGAGCATCGAGATGTTGCCTTCAATCCCTGCGCGGAAACGCTTGAGCTTCTTGTATGGTCATGTCCTCAATCTTCATGCCGCGCTTCTTGGGTAAGCCAACCGCCTTGATGCCCAACGTCTTCGCCTCGCGTATATTTTCCGCGCTGGCATAACCCGCATCCGCTGCAATCTGGCGCGGCAACTTGCCGTAGCATTCGCCTATGCGCTTGATCATCGGCAACAGCCGACTGCTATCCGCCGGATTCCCTTCTTCAATCACCATATCCAACACCATGCCGTGTTTGCCGGTGGACAGATTCAGCTTGTGACCATACTGCGTGTCGCGTCCGCCCTTGACGATGATGTCGGTATGCGGCTCAAATATGCTCACCACTTTTTCGTCGGCAGGCACTGATTCGCCCTTGAATACACGCCGCGCTGCCTGATCAATGATGCGCGCCGTCAGCCCCGCATAATGTTCGGCACGCAGCATCCAGTTGTCGCTTTGTCGCCCTCGCGCCATCACGTCCTGCACCACGCTCAGCGTATACCGCACATTGCGTATCAACTTCTTGTAGTGCGCACGCCGCTTCTCCTCGCCCCGGCAATTGCGTATGGCCATCACCTGTCTTTTGACCACCCGCTTGTGGCAGGTGTAGCGCAGTGCCAAATTATGCTCGCATGCCTCATTCATCAACCGCTCCAGCACGCGTTCCGCATCCGCCAACAGCGCGCTGTCATACGGCTTGTGTATCAACGTCTCCGTCACGGTGCTGTCTATCCGTGCCTGTTTGAGCGTTTCAATACCACTGGACAGCGCATTTTTAACCAGCGCAACATTGATCCGCTCCCAGGTCTCACCGGTGATCAGCGCGATCACGCCTTGCAGCGCAGAGTCAGTTGGGCAAAGACCATTGGGCAGGCGCGCAAAGGCAATCGCCGTCGCCGAATCCTCCAAATGAAACGCCAGCTCCTCGTAACTCCACTGCTGGTGCTGCTTGAGCAGCCCACAGCGCAGGATGGATTCGATGCTCATGCCACTGCGGCCTGTCGGTTTCAGTTGCTTGCGCTGGATGTCTTCCGAAACCCAGTCGAGCACCTCAACATGCGCATCCAGCCAATCGGATACCGCCTTCAATTCCTGACCAATTTCGTGTTTTGAAAAGGCTTCGTATATACTCATCTGGTGTGTGCGTTTTGCACGCATTTTGGATCCTCGGTGGTGGTTGTTTATGATTGCAATCAATGGCTTGAACGCAATCATACATCTTTCCATCGGGATTTTCCATCAAAATATCAAGATTTTTACAATATAATCATATTGTTACGTTTATGGATGAGAACTAGTTGGCAAGTTTTTGGTTAAAAGTGTTGTGCCGATAAGACAGATCACGCGTCTGGTGATCGGCCATTGCGGCCGGTCGCGAGCGTCTGCAATCAGGCAACTCCATTCATAGCTAGTTGAACGACATCAAAAATAAAAAGAGCCGCATATAGCGGCCCTTTCATTTGGTGCATCTTTCAGCTTGTTAGCGTCCAGAGCGCAAATCCCAATCTACTGGTGCAGCGCATCCTAGTGCTGAAATATGATGCAGTCAAGAAAATCGTACTAGAATCACCCACTCACATCAAGGAAAGCAACATGCTACATAAGATGCGCTATCGGTTGGCACTCGACTTGGGAACAACCTCACTCGGCTGGGCAATGATCCGCCTCAATGCAAACAACGAGCCTTGTGCGGTAATTAAGGCGGGGGTACGCATTTTCTCGAATGGCCGCAACCCCAAAGATGGCTCATCTCTGGCAGTGACCCGCCGCGAAGCGCGCGCCATGCGCCGTCGCCGCGACCGTCTGCTAAAACGCAAAGCGCGCATGATGCGCACACTCATCGAATATGGATTCTTCCCCGCAGAAAAAGCGCAACGCAAGGCACTGGAAACCATGAACCCTTTTGCCTTGCGTGCGAAAGGACTGAATGAAGCGCTCACCCCTGCCGAATTTGGTCGCGCGCTGTTTCATATCAATCAACGGCGCGGGTTCAAGAGCAATCGCAAAACGGACAAGAAAGACAACGACAGCGGCGCACTGAAAACCGCCATCAACAAATTGCGTGAAACCCTCAGGGTTGAAAACTGCCGCACAGTGGGTGAATGGTTGAACAAGCGTGATGTGGCAGGTCAAACCGTCCGCGCCCGTTACCACCAAGACAAAATCATTAAGGACGACGGCAAAACAAAAATAGACAAGTATTACGACCTCTACATTGACCGCGACATGATTGAGCATGAGTTCGATGAGATATGGAAGAAACAGGCCGAACTGAATTCCACGCTATACAACGAAGCTGCCCGTGCCAACCTTAAAGATGTGTTGTTGCACCAGCGTCCGCTCAAGCCCGTTAAACCGGGGCGTTGTACTTTTATGCCCAATGAAGAACGCGCGCCGTTAGCCTTACCCAGCACACAACGTTTTCGCATGTATCAGGAAGTTAACAACCTGCGCATCTTGCGTGAAGGTTTGAAGGAAGAGCCGCTGACTTTGAAACAGCGCGACGATCTCATCGCGGCGCTGGAAGCAAACAGCAAACGCACTTTTACACAAATCAAGAAACTGCTTGGTGTGGGCGGAGCAGTGCAGTTCAACTTTGAAGACCCGAAACGTGAGGAACTCAAAGGCAATACCACCAGCGCCATCCTGAGCAAGGATGAACACTTCGGTTCGGCATGGTTCAAGTTCGATGAAGCCAAACAAGATGCCATCGTGATGCGATTGGTCAAAGAGGAAAACGAGGCCAAGCTCATTCGTTGGCTGCAAGACGAAACAGGCATTGATGAAAAACGCGCCGAAGCCATCGCCAATGTTGGCCTGCCGGAAGGTTATGGCAGCCTATGCGCCTTGGCACTGGCGCACATTCTGCCGGAGTTGCGCCGCGACGTGGTGACCTACGACAAAGCAGTGCAGGCTGCTGGCTTCGAGCATCACAGCAGGCTCAATCAAAACACCGAAATCCCCGGCATCACGTTCAAGATCGAAAGCATTGACCAAGACACGGGGGAAATCAAAACATTTCATATCTTTAATGAGCTGCCTTACTACGGCGAATATCTGCAACGCCACGTCGGCTTTGGCAGTGGAAATCTCGAAGACACCGCCGAAAAACGTTACGGAAAAATCGCCAATCCCACCGTGCATATCGGACTCAACCAAGTCCGCCTTGTTGTAAACGCGCTAATCAAACGATATGGACACCCCAGCGAAGTGATTGTCGAATTGGCGCGCGATCTGAAGCAAAGCAAAGAGCAGCGCGATGAAGAAAGCAAGCGGCAAACCGAAAATCAAAATCGCAACAAGCGACTGCGCACTGCCATTGCAGGAGTTTTACAGATTAGTGAAGAGCGGGTCAGGCGCGACGACATCGAGAAAATGATTTTGTGGGAAGAGCTCAGCTTTGATCCAGCAAACCGCCGCTGCCCTTACTCTGGTGCGCAGATCAGCACAACCATGCTATTGAGTAACGAAGTGGAAGTCGAACATATTTTGCCCTTCTCGCAAACACTGGACGATAGCCTTAACAACAAAACAGTAGCGCTGCGCCAAGCCAACCGCGTCAAGGGTAACCGCACACCTTGGGAGGCGCAGCATGATTTCGCCGCCCAAAGCTGGGGCTATGCAGACATCCTTACTCGGGCAGAACTCATGCCCAAAGCAAAACGCTATCGCTTTGCCGAAGATGGCTATCAACGCTGGCTTAAAGACGATGCAGGATTCTTGCCGCGCGCACTGAATGACACCCGCCATCTAAGCAAGGTGGCGCGCGAGTACATGAATTTAATTTGTCCAAATACCCGCGTCATCCCCGGTCGCATGACCGCCATGCTGCGTGGCAAATTTGGCCTCAACGATGTGCTCGGTTTGAACGGAGAAAAGAACCGCAACGACCATCGCCATCATGCGGTAGATGCCTGCGTGATTGCGGTGACAGACCAAGGCTTGCTACAACGTTTCGCCAAGGCCAGCGCCAGTGCCCGCGAGCGGCAGCTCAATCGTCTTGTGGAAAACATGCCGCTACCGTGGGAGAGCTATCGGGAGCATGTGAAGCGAGCCATCGACGCGATCTGGATAAGCCACAAGCCGGATCACAGCCACGAAGGTGCAATGCACAACGACACAGCCTACGGTCTGCGTGGTGATGGCAGAGTCAGCTTGCACAAAATGGTAGAAGGAAAGCGTGAGCGCATTGAGGACAACCTCAAGGTCATTGAAATTAGCAATGCAAAAGCCACAGAACGGCACGGACTATTACCCACTGGTGAGCCTAGACCATACAAGGGTTACAAAGGCGACAGTAACTACTGTATTGAAATTGTGCGCAATGAAAAGGGTAAGTGGGAAGGCGAGGTTATTTCCACATTTGATGCTTACCAGTTGGTACGCGAACATGGTATTGCACGGCTACGCCTTCCAACTCTGAGCATCAGCGAAAAACCGCTGGTAATGCGGTTGACGAAGTATGACTATGTACGGATAGATGTTGATGGCATTACTAGAACTTTTCAGATTGCATCAATTAACTCGGCAGGACGCTTAACCTTGGCATCTCATCAAGAAGCAAATGTAGATGCGAGGAACAGGGACAAAGATGGCGACTGGCGATACACCTACAAGCAAGCTGGTTCGCTCCAGTCATCTAAGGGACGACGTGTTTCGGTTACTCCCATCGGCGAACTACGCGATCCCGGTTTTAAGGAGTAAGGCAGATGATAGGCCGCATCGTCGAAGTAGCAGATGACAGACGGCACTTATTCCTCTCCCGTGGCTTTCTGGTTGTGCAAGATACAGAAGGTGAACGCAAAGAGCTGGGGCAGGTTCCACTGGATGATGTCGCCGCT
>JBBRTU010000083.1:0-6457 GCA_038244115.1 Burkholderiales bacterium | reverse complement strand
TTGAAGTTGTTCCATCTGCCGGATATTCCGCGTGGCGAGGAAGCACGTGGCATTCTCAAGCAGCGCTACCACACAATCGACGAACTCTATCGCAAGCCCGTTGACGCACTTATTGTAACTGGCAATGAGCCTCGCGCCAAAAGGCTCGATATGGAACCCTATTGGCCGGCCATGACAACACTTATCGATTGGGCCAAGGATAATACGATTTCAACAGTCTGGTCGTGCCTTGCGGCCCATGCCGCTGTTCTTCACCTGGACAAAATCGAGCGATATCCGCTGGCGGTCAAAAGGTCAGGCGTTTACGCCTGTGCGGTGAATGATCAAAGCGAGGCGCTTGCCAGCCTTCCAGCGCAATTATTTGTATGTCATTCCCGCATGAATGAGGTGCGTGGGGATGACCTTTGCTCGCATGGCTACAACATCATTTCGGAAAGTGCAGGCGGTCATATTGATGTGTTTGGAAAATCATTCCGCAGCAAGTTTCTGTTTCTGCAAGGTCATCCCGAATATGACAAGGATTCACTGATGAGGGAATACCGCCGCGATGTTGGCCGCTATCTGGATGGGCAGCGTGATATCTATCCAGCTCTTCCAGAAAATTATTTTGATGCAGAAACACTGCAGCGCATGGAGCTGTTCCAGCAGCGTGCAGTTACCAATCGCGATAGAGCACTATACGCGGAGTTTCCCGAAACTGAATTGAGGCAGGGGCTGGCCCGCAAACTAAAGGCATCTGCCGATGCAATATACCGGAATTGGCTGGCAGCCGCAGAAATGGCAGCCGCTGGCCTTACTTCTCGCTCGTAAGACGTAGAATCATTTCTGCAATCGATGCGGCTGACGTAAAGTTTTCCGGACTGATGTCCTCTTGCGGGATCATCACATCAAATGCGGCCTCGATTCCGAGCATGATGTTGACCATGTCAAGCGAGCTGTAACCAGCGTCAGCGAGGCGCGAGTCAGGTAAGACATTTGCTGCAGGGCGTATTTGTTTTAGCACCGACATTACCAGCGAGATAACGTCGCGTGCCGCCGAATTGGAAGAACCAGCACTCATTAGGGCAAGTTCAGTGACGTGATGAAATTCGGACATTTAGCACTCCTGAATGGCAATTCTATCCACTGAAGTAATTAAGAACATGCGATCAATTTATGTACAATTTTATCTAAATACGATTAACGCACATTGATTATTTCAAATTGATATTTGCGCACGTGTAGATGGCATGGATATTGCTTCGAAAGGCTGGAACAGGTGTTGGTTTGTCCGGATTTTGGAGTACGGGTCATGAATTTTGTCGCACAAGAAAGAGAGCAGCATGAGGCCTCTGATCTTTCACCGGACATGCGGCGGCGCGTTGACCTGGCATCTGCAGTAGCACTTCAGCATGCCGATAGCGTTGACGCACTGGGCCGTTATCCCACCGAAGCAATGCAGATGCTGAAAGAACAAAAACTTCTCGGCATTCTGGTACCCCCTACGATTGGTGGCGAGGGGGCAACGATCTCAACCACGGCAGAAGTTTGCTATGCGCTTGGGCGCGCCTGTGCTTCCACTGCCATGATTTACGCCATGCACCAGACAAAAGTGGCGTGCATCGTCGGGCATGGCATGGGCAGTACCTGGCATGAGGAAATTCTTCGAAAGCTCCATGACACACAAATCCTCTTTGCTTCTTCAACAACGGAAGGCATGGGCGGCGGGAATGTGCGATCCAGCGCCGCCGCCATTCAATATAATGGCGCACTCATCTCGCTTGATCGTGATGCATCGGTAATTTCCTATGGTTCCCAGGCCGATGCTGTGGTGACGACGGCGCGGCGTTCCGATGCGGCAGAAAACAATGACCAGGTTTTGGCTGTATTCATGAAGGAAGATTACAATCTCAATGTTACAGGCGGCTGGGAAACGCTGGGCATGCGCGGCACCTGCAGTGGCGGGTTCTCATTAAAGGCCAATGGTGTTGCAGAACAGATACTCCCTGTTCCCTACGATGTCATTCATGCCCAAACGATGACGCCAGTGGCGCATTTACTATGGTCAAGCGTATGGGCGGGCATTGCGGCAGCGGCGGTCAAGAAAGCCGAGATATTCGTGCGCAAGGCACTTCGCGGCTCCAATGGTCAAATGCCACCCGGCGCATTGCACCTCAGCAAGGCGAAATCTTCGCTTCGCCTGTTGCGAAACATGCTGTCTGATACGCTTGATCGCTATGAGCGCAACCACATGGATGAACAACGTTCCGCTTCGCTTGACTATCAGGCAGCGCTCACGATGACAAAGGTGGAGGCTTCTGAGCTCGCTGTTGCAACGGTCATGAGTTGCTATCGTACCTGCGGCCTTGCGGGCTATCGCAACGATGGTGAGGTGAGCATTGGCCGCCACCTGCGCGATGTGTTGTCCTCGCCCATCATGATCAACAATGACCGTATTGTATCAAGCATGGCGAACACGATCCTTATGAGCGGTGTTCCGGCAACTCTGCGCGATTGAACTTCAGAAAACAAAGGCAATCCAGATGAATTATCAATTCCAGCCCGCCCCGCATGTCGTGACCAGCCGTGCACAGGAAGTCGATGCCTTGGCTGAAGTCCTTTTTAGACCCATGGGGGTGGATGGCGTATATGCACGCACTGCCGCCTATGAAGCAGTGATAGAAAAACTCTCTGCATTGATTTCAAACCACCGCGATGGCGCAACAGAGGTGTTGCGATTCCCCCCGGTCATGAGCCGCAAACAGCTTGAGAAATCGGGATATCTAAAGAGTTTTCCAAATCTGCTGGGCTGTGTTTGCGCCCTGCATGGCAGCGAAGCGGAGATCAATGGCGCAGTAGCCCGCTTCGATGGCGGTGGTGACTGGACCACATCTCTCACCTCGGCTGATCTCGTCCTGTCGCCGGCAGCCTGTTATCCGGTCTATCCAATTGCCGCAGAGCGCGGTCCGGTTCCCGAAAAAGGCTATGTATTCGACATTGCCGCAGATGTGTTTCGTCATGAACCATCGCGCAACATTGACCGGCTCCAGTCTTTTCGCATGCGGGAATATGTTTGCATCGGCAGCGGCAGTCAGGTCGCCATTTTCCGGGAACAGTGGATGGTCCGCGCACAGGCTATTGCCAATATGCTCGAATTGCCTTTCACAGTGGAACAGGCCAGTGACCCATTCTTCGGGCGTGTCGGTCAAATGAAGGCCGTTGCCCAAAAGCAGGCTGCCCTTAAATTTGAAATGCTCATTCCCGTGCGGTCAGAAGAACAGCCCACAGCTTGCATGAGTTTCAACTATCACAAGGATCATTTCGGCTTGGTCTGGAACATGATGTTGGCATCGGGCGAGCCAGCCCACTCGGGTTGTGTTGCTTTCGGCATGGACCGGCTGGCAGTTGCCCTGTTTGCCATTCATGGAGTCGATATAACCCGCTGGCCAGACGGCGTGCGCAACACATTGAAGTTCTAGTCTGAAATCAACTTGCGCGTTGCCGCTTCTGTAGTTCAGGAATCGAAAGGCTGGGCATTGGTCTGCCAAAATAATAACCTTGGCCTTCAAGACAACCGAGTTGTTGCAGGACGTTAAATTCTTCTTGTGTCTCAATTCCTTCTGCCAGAACACGAATATTCAAGCTTGCGCCGATTGCCAGGATGGCACGGATGATTTCCCGGCTATGGGGATTGCCGATCAGGCCGGAGACAAACGAGCGGTCAATCTTGATCTTGCCGAATGGGAATTTTTGCAAATAACTGAGACTTGAATAACCCGTGCCAAAGTCATCCATGACAATCAGCATGCCGAGATCTTTCAGCCGGGTAAGCGCAATCAGCGTTTCGTCAGAACTTTCCAGAAGGGCCGTTTCCGTGATTTCGAGCTCGAGACGCCGTGCCTCAAGGCCTGAGCGCAGTAAAGCTTGCTGGACGGCTTCAACAGCCGTTCCATTCTTGAATTGTTCGGCTGACAGGTTGACCGCAATAGTAAGATGTTGCGGCCAGGTGGCGGCTTCCTGGCACGCTTCAGCCAGAACCCAGGCACCAATTGGAATGATGAGGCCAGTATCCTCAGCAATGGGAATGAAATCGGAAGGCGGTATCATGCCACGCTCAGGGTGGTTCCAGCGCAATAGTGATTCATAACCTGTAGTCGCGCCAGTCAACAGATCGACCAGTGGCTGGTAATGCAGGGAAAGTTCGCCATTCAGCATGGCGCGCCGCAGGTCAACTTCCAGCGCCCGTTTGGTCAGGACACGCAGTTGCATCTGTGGTTCAAAGTGGTGGAAACGTCCGCGCCCATCGCCTTTGGCGCGGTATAGAGCGAGATCTGCCTGTTGCAGAAGCGAAGCACTGTCGTTGCCATATTGCGGTGCGCTTGTAACGCCGATGCTGGCGCCGATGTTAATGCGATGCCCTTCAATGACAAAAGGCAGGGTCATGACGGCGATCAGTCGTTTTGCCAAAGATTCTGAGTCTGTTGCGCCATCGGTCGAATGTTGAATGACAGCGAACTCATCACCACCAAGTCTGGCAACGAAATTGCTCGTCCGGATGCAACGTTTTAACCGCTCGCCCACTGCTATGATCAAGGCATCCCCGATGGCGTGGCCAAGGGAATCATTCACGATCTTGAAATTGTCGAGGTCAACAAGAAGCAGTGCAAGGCTGGCGCCACTTTGCGCGCTTTGGGCAAGAATCTCGCTAAGGTACTTGTTGAACATGAACCGGTTTGGAAGTCCGGTAAGTGAATCGTGATGCGCTAGATGTTCAACCCGTTTTTCATGTTGCCGCCTCTCGGTGACGTCGATGATGGTTGCAAGTGCAGCCTTGCAGCCTTGGTAGTCGAGCGCCTTGGCGAAGACCGTGGCGATGAAGCGGCCGCCATCGGCTTTCAAATGAACCGAGTCGCTGTCGCCAGTGGCCATGCCATCCTGCAACCGGATATTTAGTTCCATTTCTGCCCGATGTTCCAGCGGACGGATGTCCAATATGCTCATTTCGCGGAGTTGCTGTTTGTCGAAACCATATTGCGTCACCGCGGCCGTGTTGGCGGCAAGAAGCTTCAGGCTGCCGAGATCATAGACCAGCATTGGCAGCACATTGTCATCAAACAGCACGCGGAAAGATTCTTCACGTTGTCTGACCTCCGTAATATCCACCCGGACACAGATAGTTCCGCCGTCAGACGTTTCCCGTTGGTCGTAACGCACGTAACGCCCATCATTGAATTTATGTTCAAAACTTCCACGTTTCGCCTTATAATCGGCAAGTCGCTTGGCAACCCATGCGTCACCACCGTCGCCGCCAATGCATTCCTGATATTTCCCGCAGGCCAGACTGGTACGCAGCAATTCCTCATAGGAAATGCCTGGGGCAAGAACGGACGCAATTTCCGGGAATAATTCCTCATATTGCTCATTCCACAAGATGACACGATCAGCGGCGTCCATGAAGATGATGCCCTCTGGCAACAACTCAATAATCTCACGGAGCTGCTTGTGCGCGGACTCAGCGTGACTGAGGGCAATCCGCTCGTTGCTTTCAGCTTCCAGGATGCTGGTGCCAAGCCGCCGCAATTTGAGGCGGTCGACAATGATCCGCGCCAAGCTTTTGAAGATGAATTCCTGTTGTTTTGTAATGGCTTCACGCGGCTTGGTGTCAATAACTGAAAGCATTCCGAGCTTGAAGCCATCTGAATCTATAAGCGGAACACCGGCGTAGAAGCGCACGTCAAGTTCTCCTGTAACTTGGGGGTTTGCGGCGAAGCGTGCATCGAGATGAGAATCAGGAACACAAAACAGGCCGTCACAGTTCAGTGCATGGTCGCAAAAACTGCCCAAACGCGGCACTTCATTGACGTCAATACCAATATGCGCCTTGAACCAATGGCTGTCGGCAGTGGTCATGGTAATCAAGGCGATGGGTGCATCGAGCAAATATGCGACAAGGTTCGCTATTTCATCGAAGGTTTGCTCACGATTGGTGCCCAATATCTGATAACTCGCAAGCCGTTCCAGGCGCGCGGCTTCACTATGAACAGTTGCGAATTTAGCCATAGAACCAGAGTCAGTTTTTTTGGGCATGGATTTCATTTCAAGCACAATGTCAACACGTTGGATGTTATCCATTAAGCGACAAAGTTTAATTAAGACTCTACGCATGCGTACAGGCTTAACCTCCTCGGTAGCCTAAGTGGCGTTATTTAGATCGGAAAGTGGTTCTGGATTACAACGCAAAATATTGTTTTAGCTTTGTAAAACGAGCTAGTTCGCTCTCTGTTACCGGTAAAAAGTGTTAACTAACACCAAGGCTTGCAGCAGCTTCCTTCATTAACCACTGTCGGAAGGTTGCCACTTCGGCAGCACGGCTAATTCTTGGGTTTGATGGCTCTGAAATATAATAGGCTTTCTCGTGCAATACTTCCGTATTGAATAGCCTGATGAGCCTGCCGCTGTTCAGGTCATCTGCCAGAAT
>JBBRTU010000082.1:0-6469 GCA_038244115.1 Burkholderiales bacterium | reverse complement strand
GTGATCGCCTGTCCGCATGCACTCGGACTCGCCGTGCCGTTGGTGGTGGCAGTTTCTACGGCATTGGCCGCGAAAAATGGGCTGCTCATTCGCAACCGAACTGCTTTTGAAAGTGCCCGCAAGCTGGGAGCCATCATTTTCGATAAAACCGGCACCCTCACAGAAGGTCGCTTCGGGGTGACGGACACTTTGTTATTCAGTAAGGATGTCAGCGAAGATACGCTGCGCATGTACGCCGCATCGGTGGATGCCAATTCCGCACATCCCATTGCCAAAGCAATTGCTTCCGCCGCCAAGGACAAAAAGCCCGTCGAAGGCTTTAAGAGCCTCACTGGTAAAGGAGCCGAGGGACGGGTCGACGGCAAAGATATCAAGGTGGTGAGCCCAGGGTACCTACGCGATCAGAACATCGCATATACTGACTCGCGCATAGAGCCCCTGCAAGCCCAGGGGAAGACAGTCGTGTTTATTCTGGTGAACGGAAAGGTGCAGGGTGCGCTAGCGCTGGCCGACATCATTCGACCCGAAGCCAAACAGGCGATCGAAGCGCTGAAGGGCCTAGGGATCCGCTGCCTAATGCTTACTGGCGATAATAAAGCGACCGCTAAGTGGGTCTCAGATCAAATTGGGCTAGACGAGTACTTCGCCGAAGTTCTCCCCCAAGACAAGGCCGCCAAAGTGAAGGAGGTCCAAGCGCGTGGCGTGCTCGTAGCGATGACCGGCGATGGCGTAAACGATGCGCCAGCCCTAGCGCAAGCTGATCTCGGTATTGCCATTGGCGCAGGCTCTGATGTAGCGGTGGAAACCGCGGACGTCATTCTGGTGCGTAGCAATCCGCTCGATGTGGTTGCCATTCTTAAGCTCTCACGAGCTACCTATCGGAAGATGATTCAAAATCTTATCTGGGCTACGGGCTACAACGTCATCGCGCTGCCGTTGGCGGCGGGTGCGCTCTACGCCTGGGGTGTTTTGTTAAGTCCGGCCATGGGCGCGGTATTGATGTCTGCAAGCACCGTTATCGTCGCCATCAACGCTCGACTGTTACGGATCAAAATGGCGCCAGGCGCTGACAAAGAAAAGGTGAAGTCACCAACTGTGCAACCGGTCACGCAACCGACGAAATCAGCGGCCGCACCTATAGCCAAAGAAGAAAAACATGCTTAACGCGATGCCGCTGACCAAAGACCCAATCTGCGGAATGAGCGTGGATCCCCAAACTGCCCCGCATGCGGATCGCGATGGGATACAGTTTTACTTTTGCAGTGAGCATTGCCGGCTGACGTTTCTTTACGCGCCAGGTGGAAACAAGCCGCAAGGCAAATCCGGAGGATGTTGTGAATAGACGGCAAATACGATGCAGGCAAGGGCGAACGCAATTAGCCGGTATCGATCATTAAAAAACAAGTTGGACTCTCGTCATGGCAGCAGACCAATGAGTTATAGCTCGATTACTGAATGATGGGAATTACCAGACAACACCGGAAACACGCATATCCATCGGGCTTCAATGAAGCCCGGCTGGACGCATTACAACGTCACGCCTTCGAGTATTTCATTCGCGAAACAAACCTAGCGAATGGGCTTGTCGCCGACAAATCACAAGCGGGTGCTCCGGCCAGTTGCGCGGCCGTGGGCTTTGCACTGACTGTGTACCCGGTCGGCGTTACGCATGCGTGGATGACGCGTGCCGATGCGATTGCCCGCACCCTAGCGGTATTGCGGTTTTTTTCTGCCAGCCCGCACGGCACGTCGCCAGATGCAACAGGCCACAATGGTTTCTACTATCACTTTCTTGACATGCACACTGGGCGGCGAAACGGCATGTGCGAGCTTTCCACAGTTGATACAGGATTCCTGCTCGCCGGCATGCTTGCTGCCGCCATGTTCTTTGACCTCGACAATGAAGATGAGCACGAAATCCGCACGTTAGCGGATGCACTGTATCGGCGGGCAGATTGGACATGGGCGTGCAACGGTGGCGCCACGCTCACCCACGGATGGACCCCAGAAGCCGGCTTTATCTCCTATCGGTGGGAAGGCTACGATGAGGCGCTACTCCTGTACGTCCTTGGATTGGGCTCACCGACGCATCCCCTGCCGCCAGAAAGCTACGTGGCCTGGGCTTCCACCTATCAATGGAAGACGATTTACGGCTACGAATTCCTGTACGGCGGGCCGCTGTTCATTCATCAGTACTCACATGTCTGGGTGGATTTCCGTGGGATCCAGGATGCATTCATGCGCGTCAAGCGAGTCGACTATTTTGAGAACAGCCGTCGCGCGACCTATGCCCAGCAAGCGTACGCGATCCACAACCCACTCGCATTCGCGCGCTACGGGGAACACTTTTGGGGACTGACTGCCAGCGATGGGCCCGGTTGGATAACACGCAGACTCGACGGAATCGAGCGTTCCTTCTTTGGCTACAAAGCTCGCGGTATTCCGTTTGGCCCAGATGACGGAACCGTCGCACCGTGGGCCGTGATTGCATCGCTACCTTTTGCTCCAGAGATTGTATTACCGACCATCCGCCATTTTCAGGATGTGTATCCTGCAATTACCGGCGAGTACTGTTTTCGGTGCAGCTTCAATCTCAGTTTTTCGAATGAAGGCGATGCCGGTGCCGGTTGGACCTCGCCCTATCATTTTGGGATAAATCTTGGCCCGGTAGTGTTGATGTGTGAGAATCATCGATCAGGATTGCCGTGGCGCCTAATGCGCTCGTGCGGCTATGTAGTTACTGGGCTGCGCCGTGCCGGATTTGCGAACGGTTGGTTATGACGTGCCGCGATATTGTATCGCAGATACTATCGTCGCGTGGCGAGAAGATCCTGCATTATACGGCTGCGTGAGATCGCAGTAGCTGATTTTGCAGTAGTGATTGCTACCGTAAACCATACGTGATTACGGCTTGCACGAGGCGATAAAATTTGGTCAACAGGTCAAAATCACCATTCTGATGGCATAGACTCATTTGCTATGATCACCCACCACTCAATATAATCAAACGTAACTAGCTATTGTAAAAATAATTATCGGCGGTCGTGGTTGGCACGTCGAGTGCTTGGATTTTACTCGTAGAGAAAAATCACACCGCCGCTCAGAGGTGCCACAAGGTGGCCCTCTCGTTTAGTGGCTCCTTAAAGCTTCTGCAGAAGTTTAAAACGGTAATTTATGATGGTTTCATGGTATATTTTATGGTTTGTTTTCATGCTCCTATTTTTTGTGGCCCCGCTTGGTTACGGGTGGGGCTATCGCAGATGGGGGCCGCCTTACCCACGACACATTCAGCGCCGCCGAGCAGCCGCCCTGGGAAGCACGACCTTATTCAACCACCACGCGTGGGGCATTGGTGGCGATTTCGTGTGGATTGTCATTTTCGTCGGCCTTGTCTGGGCGTGCCTCGGATTTTGGCTTAAGTGGCCATTTTAAACACTACGCCTCTCCATTTGAATCTAACTACATCCATTCTCAGCAATGACTATCACACTGCCTAGCAACCCCGTCATCCGGAGCCCACATGCCCATTCTTCACAATCCGATCACACTCACCTTGCCGCATAATCCAACGCTTCCCCGCGCGAAGCTATTCCTTCGCTCGAGCTTGATTGTGGCCTTCGGCTTGGCCTTTTGGTGCCCGACTTTTGCTCATGCTGCCGAGCCAGTTGCCGATACATCTGCGGCCGAGGCGAAGATGCAGCAAAGTTGCCAGCATATGATGCAGCAGCGTACGATGATGCAGCAGGAGACTAAAGCAGAAGACGCAGCAACGACCAATGAATGTGCACAGATGAATGCAGCGCCGGAAGAAAAAAAAATAGGTTTGCTTGCCATTATCGTCACCCATATGAACGAGCATCAATGCGCCATGCACGCGCGTTCTGAAAAAATAGAGGACCAAACGGCGCAACATATGATGTGCCACATGCAAATGGGGAAGGAATCCATGTCCTCATGCCCGATGATGCAGGGTATGGATTGCAAGATGCCAGGCATGGAGAAGTCCGCCACTGACCCGAAGGCTACTCCGGGCTCGCACGACAAAATGCCAGCAACGGATAAGAAATAATTTTAGAAACTCTGATGGCGCATCCGCGCCATCAGTTTTCACTCCGACCATCACCGAAACGAGATATCGCCATGACTACCGCAACCACCACTAAAGACCCTATCTGCGGCATGACCGTAGATACCACGCGCGCAATTCATACTGAACGCGAAGGGAAGACCTATTATTTTTGTGGCGATACCTGCCTGAAGAAATTTAAGTCGCTGCCTGCAGGCAAACTGCCAGAACCCAAGTCCGGCGGCTCTTGCTGCGGATAGTTTTCTAAAAGGTTGTTTGGCATCCTTGCATCCCGGAAGCAGTACGCATGAGTCCAGCGTTGATCAGTAATATTGTTCTATCAACGCTGGCATTATTGGCAGTAGTGTTCGTAATCATCATGTACAATGCGCTGGTTCGCCTACGCAATCGATTCACGAATGCCTATGCACAAATCGACGTCCAACTTAAGCGGCGCTACGATCTCATTCCCAATCTGGTGGAAACATCAAAGGGCTATCTCGCGCATGAGCAGGGCACGCTCGAAGCGGTCATTACTGCTCGCAATGCCGCTGTTGCTGCTAATTCCGGCGCCGCTGCGCATCCTGGCAATCCTGCGGCAATGAAGGTGCTCGCGGGTAGCGAAAGTGCACTCAGTGGGACTTTGGGGCGGCTTTTCGCGCTGTCCGAGTCCTATCCTGACCTCAAGGCAAACAGCACCATGCTGCAATTGATGGAGGCGCTCTCATCGACCGAAAACAAAGTCGCTTTCTCGCGACAGGCCTTCAACGATGCGGTGATGGTCTATAATACCAAACGTGAAGTATTTCCGAGCAATGTCATTGCTGGCTTGTGCAAATTTCAGGTCGCTGAAGCCTTCGCGATCGAGAGTCCGGAAGTGCGACAGGCGCCCAAAGTCGCGTTCACTTGAGTATGCACCCCCAATTAGGATTTTTTGAACACCAAGATCGCGCCCGCACGCGCACAACGGTGTTGGTTGTCTACTTTGCGATTTCCATCGTGTGCATTGTTGCGGCGGTGTATGTCGCAAGTGTTTTTATTGTTTATAAATCGAACTCCAATCCGCCAGTGGGGTACCCGCCACCAGCATTTGTACTATGGGACCCCACTATCTTCCTGTATGCCGTTGTTGGCACCCTCAGCATAGTTATCGTCGGTGGCGTGTACAAGATTGCGGCATTGGCTAAAGGTGGCAGTGCTGTCGCAGAATCGCTTGGTGGACGACTTTTGATCCCGCACTCAATGGATGTTAGTGAGCAGCAATTGCGCAATGTTATTGAAGAAATGGCCATCGCATCCGGCATGCCAATCCCGGCGATCTATATACTCGATGACGAGCCTGGCATCAACGCTTTTGCTGCTGGACATACGCCGACTGACGCCGCGATCGGGGTCACGCACGGATGCATGACTTTGCTTAACCGGGAAGAATTACAGGGCATCATTGGTCATGAGTTCAGTCATATAGCTAATGGCGACATGCGTCTAGACATGCGAATCATGGGCATTTTGTTCGGAATTGTGTGCCTGTCGGTCATTGGTCAGGTGCTGATTTACTCGCGCGGGGGCAGGGGTCGGAATCCGTTGCTGCTGCTCGGGTTTGCCCTGATCGTCATCGGCGCGATCGGCGTTTTTTTCGGACGCCTCATCCAAGCGGCGCTCAGCCGGCAGCGTGAATTCCTGGCCGATGCATCTTCAGTCCAGTTCACACGCAATCCTGCTGGATTGTCTGCTGCCTTGCAAAAGCTCGGAGTCATCGGTTCGATGGTCAATTCAGCCCACGCCGGTGAAGCCAGCCATATGTTCTTTGGTAATGGCATGGACACTTCCTTCATGGGCGCGACATTCGCCACGCATCCACCGCTGGCAGAACGCATACTCGCCATTGATCCCAGTTGGGATGGAACATTTCGTCCGGGCACCGTCCCGGTTGCCGAGGACAGCGTACCTGTCGAATCGAATTAACCTTCGATACTGCCAGTTATCAGCTCCTCAGAAGTCAGCCACAACGCATGTATAACCACGTCTTGAAGAACACTGCCACCACCATGATAACCAACGAACACCGATTGAAGGTTCTGGATGCATGCACACCAACGAACTTCAGACATGGCGTCGCGCTCAGTATTTGCCAACGGATTCAGACCATGCGGCTGCGCACGTTCATTTATTTTGTAGTGCCGATTGTATTGGCCGCTTGTGGCCCAACCGAGCGCGTTGCGGTTCCGGTGACCCATCCTGCTCATCCGGATGCGGTTGAGTCACCGGTACCTGAACGATCGACCACCCTTGTGGGCGATCCGTCATACCAAGCTATCGCGCCACCTCCTCCGATGGCGCCCATGAAATCGATGGCGCCAGAATCGTCCATGTCGCGTGAGTCGAAAAAGTCGCAAAAAGAAT
>JBBRTU010000081.1:0-7068 GCA_038244115.1 Burkholderiales bacterium | reverse complement strand
CGGGGTTTTGCCAGCCACATACTTCTGGAAATATTCGGCAATTGCTTCAGGCGCAGTTAAGGTCGGCAAAAAGGCAACGCCACGCGCGGCCATCAGCTTGAATACCTCTTCGCTGCCGCCATCACCATGCTCGATGCTGTCCGCTCCTGCCATTACTGCGCGGCGCATTCCCTCATTGGTCGCGGCATGCACTGCGACCATACGGCCGGAGGTGTGTGCGGCATCGATCATGGCTTTCAGCTCGTCGTCGCTAAATGTTGGTTGCGCACTGCCATCCGGGCCCCAGCGATAATCGGCATAAAGCTTGATCCAGTCCGCACCGCGTCCAGCCTGTTCACGTACCGCCCTTACCGCCTCATCAATGCCGGACACCTCTTGCGCCCCCTGAGGCGTACAACACAAATCTGGACGAAAGCCGCGCGGCAGCGGCCCATAAGTGCCGGTTGCGACAATCGCACGGGTCGTCACGACCAAGCGCGGGCCGGAAATGATGCCCTCATCAATCGCGCGCTTGATCGAGACATCGGCGTAATCGGCGCCTTCGGTGCCGAGGTCGCGCAAGGTAGTGAACCCCGCTAGAAGCGTTGCCTGTGCATGGCGTCCGGCGCGCAGCGTGCGGTAAGCGACCGGCTCCTTGAGCACCTGATCATTCCAATTCGTTTCGTTGTACGGATGCAGCAGCAAATGCGAATGCAGATCCATCAGGCCCGGCATCAACGTCATTCCAGGCAACTCGATAATTCGAGCATCCGCAGGCACCGTGAAGCTCTTATCGGCGCCAACCGAAACAATTCGATTGCCTTGCACGAGTACCACCCAGCCGGGGTGTGCCGTCTGGCCATCGGCTGCCCAGACTTGTAATGGGCGCAGCAGTACAGAAGGTTTTGCATCCGTTGCCGCCGGGGCATTTGTCGGATTTGACTGGGCCAAGGCGATTGACGCCAAAGCAGCCGTGGCGAGCAGCAGTGTAGTTTTAATAATCAGTTTTGCGTTCATAAATTTCTTAGCGTTGGAAGGAAATGAAGGTTGCAAGCAATCCGGCAGCACGTGACTTGACGCTTTATACGAGAACAGCGGCAACCCTAATTGTGTCTCAGAAGAAGTAAGGGGTAAACCGCAATCGAAATTGGATATGCGGGCGATTCGATCACTACACATTTCCCTTGAAATAAGGGCACGGGACCAAATTGGCCGTGTATACCCAGGATGCACCCTCATTTGCGCGCACCTTTTTTGAAGTGCTAAGAATCGTTACTCGGTGATGCTCGCACACCTTGTTTGAGGCCAGCGGGTTGCGCCCCGTACGCAACCTTCGCACAGCCGCAAGTTTGTTGATCGAATACCCCTAACAGGACGCACTGACTATGCCCTAACTTCGCTCATCCGCCGGAACTCAAGTTATCTGCCTAGGATGACTTGTCTGCACGCCTCTGTCCCCATTTCCATATGGCCTCAACGGAGCCCAACACCTCATATTAATCAGAACAGCTGCTCAGTGTACTGTCGAAGCCTCGCGGCCAGACAGGCCGACTGAGCGCAAAGTTAGGCATCGGCTTTCTACTTTCGCGTGTACTTTCCGTCAAAGGCGACTGTCCAATTTCCCTTAACGTCGGTGGACTCCCAGAATTGGCGGACGGTGCCATCTGCGTTCGAGGACCATGTGATCCTGTGCTTGATGGGGTGTCCAGAAGCATCCACACCCGAACCTTCAAGAACCATCTTCCCATCTTTGATCCCTCCGTCAAGTAGGAGCAGGGTGCCAGAAGTGTCGACCCAGGTTTGATGCCAGACCTTCCTTGACGCGTCGTAGGTATTTAAGCTTTCGCCGCTATATCCTTTGCCCGTATCGTATCGTTCGTGGAGAACGCAGCCGCCATATTCACGTTGAATCCTATTGGTTCCGGCGAACTTCCCCTTTTGACCATAAACAATCCAATCTCCAATCCAAAAGTCGAACTGTAGGTATTCTGGCGACACACACGGCGCAGTCTGTGCTCGACCTAAAATAGGAAGAAGCAGAATGATTGCGCCTATTGCTGCGGCGAGGTAAATTTTAAGTGGCATGCGACCTCCTTAAACTGCGCCTTCCGATGCCTGGCGGCTAAAGTAAAGCCTGCGGATATTCTGCAACTATGTTGGCCGACAAGTTAGGTGTTTTCAAAACTGCCATCCAAACAAAACAATCAACGAGGCAATTGATAAAGTCAAAGCATAAATCTGATGTTAATCTCTTTCTGGTCATGCATGCATGGGCCGTGTAAATTGACGCAGCAACTGGCCCAGTCCGGCCCATAGCCGACATAAATGTACGGCTCCAATTCGCTTCCTAGCGGCCATTCATGGCCTGAGCAACTGAGTCCAAACTCAACGATTTTCGTTTGTATTGCCAGGTTTCGCGCCGGGAGAACCCACTTGTTCGAACAAAAACGCATATTCGTCCGCAAGCTGTTTGTTGCGCTGTTCCTTCGTTGAGCCTCTGCCATGACCTGCGTCGTAGTCGACGCTGAGCAAGACCGGCTTGCCGCTTGATGAAGCTGCTTGCAGTTGCGCCGCCATTTTTGCCGACATCCACGGTTCAACGCGCGGGTCGTTGATTCCGGTCGTTAAAAGTACAGCCGGGTATTTCACGCCCTTCTTGATTTTCAAATAACCATCCATTGCCAACAAGGTCTTGAAACCTTCTTCCGTCGTCGTTGAGCCGAATTCTTGGATGTTCGGAACGCCGTTCGAGGTCGTCTCATATCGAAGTGTGTCGTTGATGCCGACGTTATTAATGGCCGCACCGAAAAGCTCTGGCCGCTCGGCAATCGCATTGCTGATCAAAATTCCGCCCGCGCTGCCACCGCGAATAGCGAGATGTGCAGGCGAGGTGTATTTCTCTGCAATGAGGTATTCCGCGCAAGCGATAAAATCCTTCCAAGTGTTCGGCTTGGTTTTTTGAAAGCCGGCTTGATGCCATTCCTCCCCGTATTCGCCGCCACCCCGAATCCCCGCCCATACCATGACGCCGCCGCGTTCGAGCCAGGGCAGGCTCTGGGTATCGAAAACCGGCGAAGTGTACTCGACGCCGTATGCGCCGTAGCCGGCCATCAAAGTCGGATTTGTACCATCGCGCTTCAATCCTTTTTTGTAAATAATCACGAGCGGAATCATCGCGCCATCGTATGACTTTACCTTTATGTTAATGAACTCAATGCCGGACATGTCGACCGGGTCCGGTGGAACGAGATGGGTGGGTACGACAATTCCGGAATTTGGATCGTATCTAAAATGCGCTCGCGGTCTGGTCCACGAAACCAGCTCAAAATAGATGCCAGCGGCACTCGATTCGTTGTCGGTAAGGCTGGCGGCTCCTTCAAAAGGCAATTTCAGCGGCACCGATTTTTTTGTCTTGTAATCCACACGCCAAATCCGAATATTGCCGCCATCGAGCGTTTGCACATACAGCGCATCAAGTTGCGCCGAAAGGCTTGTCACCACCGCATCACCAGGCGAGAAAACCGTCTCCGCGTTCGGCAAATCCGGTGTTGACAAGCTGGTGCGAACAATTTTGTAGCGCGGCGTATTCTTGTACGTCTGCAAATACAAATTGCTACCGTAGATGGCGACACTTCCTACCTCATCATCGAAAGCAATAATTTTCCGCCAGGGAATTTGCTTTTTCGACATCGCGTCAAGCGGCGCCACAAAAAATTCCCTGCTCGGAGACACCCCGGTTGACAAATACGCCACCGCCACATTCCAGCTCGGGTCAGTGGTAATAAACGGTATTAGTTTCTGGTCAAATGCAATATTCGGATTTACGTCGAAACCGAATATGGCCTCGTCAGATTCCGCATCGGTTCCCAAGACATGCCGATAAACACGACTCTTCTGGTATCTGTCGGCTGAAGGCGCGTTCTCCGTTAATTTCTGCAAGCGCGTGTAAAAGATCGACTTCCCATCGGGGAGCCAGGAGCCCGCGCCGAATCGCGCCCTGTCGATTCGATCACTGGTATTTTTTCCGCTAACGACATCGACAACGTGGATCTCGCCGGTCTCACTTCCGCCAGCAGAAATCAGGTAGGACACATGTCGGCCATCGAAAGAAATCTGCCAATCGTTGAGCGAATAACGCTTGCCGTCGTTTAGAACTTTGTTCGGGTCGATGAGCAACCGCTCGACACCCGTTAAACCTTCGCGAACATACAGTTTGAAATCCTGTTCGTCTGGCGCGCGGCGCTCGTAGAAAAATCGCTTGCCGCGTTGACGAATATTCGCAACCGAAATACTCGCGCTGCTGACTTCGTTCAAGCGTTTCAAGAGTCTATTTTGACCCGGCAGAGCCTGCAGATAGGTTTGCGCAAAAGTGGCTTGCGCCTTCATCCAGGACTGCATTTCGTCGGATTTGTTATCTTCCATCCAACGATACGGGTCAACTATCTTCTGACCAAAGTAATTGTCTGTGACTTCGCGCACGGGCGCGGCAGGCGGCGCGGTTTGCGCACGTGTGGTGGTCGTGAAGGCGAATGACAATGCGCAAACGATTAGCATTGTTTCCAAGAAATGCCGGATTGTCGTCATGAGATTCTTCCTTTTTTCGAAATTAAAACTTGCGACCAGCATTGAAATAGAAAATCCGTTTCAGCGCGAGACAAACGCGACCCCGCTTCGTGCAACTATCGTCCTCGGCGGTACCCCTGAGCTAACCCTGAGCGGTTAGTCCGTCGAATCCTGAACGATTTCTGCAGATACTGCAAGCGGCGCCACGCGCCCCATACCAGCCATTCGCGGTTCACTTCCAATTCGCTCGAAAGCGGTCACCTCCGGGCCACTTTCAGCCCACTGTCCTAGCTATCTTTTCGGCACGTACAAGCTAGGTTTAGACCGCTCATGCGGCCGATTCCATGGACCTATATACCGCCTTTAAAATGAGGTTCCAAACAGGTCACTCTGGCGATTAAGTGTTATTTTTCGCCCCGTAGTACAACGCACTTTCCACGACATCAGGGCGATGTCGGCAAACCCGTCCCAAACACTAAGCGCGCAATGGAATTACTGCCGCTCAAACCATCAACACTCCAACGCATCACGGCGTTGTTTGAATCGTTGAATGTGAGCGTCACATTACCCACCGGGGTAACGTTGATCGTCGCAGGGTTGTACACCGTGCCCAGCCAAGGCGACGAGGTCGTGCGATACAGCGCGCCGCTAAAAATATTCGTGGATGTGAAGCTACCACCGGGCATGTAGTACCAAGTCACTTTGCCTTGTGCGTCATAGGTGTACCAGACACCAAATATCACGCTACCTTGCTGCGTCATTGAGAATCCCCAGCCATTTTGGCTTTGCCCACCCCACCAAATATCGCTGTAATTATTTTGCGGATTGCCGTTTGCAAATACCAGCCGTGAAATTGCTTTGGTGCCCGGCACACCGTTGATGGTATAGCTTAAGGTCGCGCTGCTTGCATCGCGAAAACTGAGGATGGCCGTACCCACAGATGCACCGACATTAAATTTCGTCGCGTCGTAGCCAGAAAATGGTGAACCAGTGGGAATGTAGAGCGCGCCAGTGAAGGTCGTATAAGTGTCATTCCATGTGCCGCCCGACATAACCACCCACTGTGGTTTTCCAGCGCTGTCGTAGACATAGAAAACGTTGAATAGCGCTTCGCCCTGCTGATTGATGGTGAACCCCCAACCGTTTTCATCTGCACCCGCCCACCACAAATCCTGATAGTTAAACGGCTGCGCTTTCACCGTTGTAGTGCCCAACAGCCGCTTCAAGAACTCATTGTCGGACCAATTGCCGTTGGTGGCGAAACGTACCACAACCAAATTGAGCGATGGAATCACAAACAAGCGCTGATAGCCCGCGCCTGCCGCCAAATACACGTCCGACGGCGCTGCGGGCGTCGATTGATTGCTAGTCACGTCAATACCCGTTGCGCCGGCGGGAATAATATCGATGCTGGGGTTATAGGTGTTACCCAGCGGACGATTTAACCAAAACGACAGGCCATAGCCTGCGAAGGTCGGATTGTTGTAAGTCGTACATTCGCGCAATCGACTCGCATTGAGAATTTGTACGCCGTTCCACATACCGCCCTGCAACATAAGTTGGCCGAACTTTGCCCATTCCTGCGGTTGCATTCTGGCACCCCCACCCATGTTGGGACGGCCTAGAATATCGCGCCCCCAGTAGTCGAGTTTCAACCCTATCGGATTAAAGACTTTGCGGGTTAGGTAATCGACGGGGTCTTGGCCGCCGACGACTGAACCCGCATCCGGTCCAGACGTGGTGAGTACCCCGCCTGTTTTGAGCGCGAACATCACCGCGAACGCTTGGAAACTACCTGGCGTGTAAATCAAAGCTTGATTGGGTGCGTAAGCAGAACGGTTATTGACGGCCAGCTTGTAGCTGTCAAAGTTCGATGCCTGTCCCATATCCGGGTAGTCGGTACTGAGCCCCGCGCTAAGCGAGAGCAATTGGCGCGCCGTGATCTGCGATTTGAAATTTACCTGCGGCGCTGGATTGGTCGCCGTTAATTTCCAAGTGGTGATCGTGTTGGCGACGGGCTCGTCTAAGTTGATTAAGCCATCATCTTGCGCCGCTACTGCAAAGGCACAACTAAAGCTTTTAGTGCCACTGGCCAATGCGTGTGGCTGGGTAGAGTCATAACCATTTTGAAATTCTTGAAATACAATTTTGCCGTTTTGCATGACCAGCACGGCATCGCCCTTATTCGCCGCCGAGTAGTCTGCGGCAGCACGAAAATTAAGTGTTTGGGCTTGGATGATGCTGGAAAATGCCAGGCATACAAGCGATAGGGGGACAAACTTAAGGAGACTCATGATTTTTAACTCAGAAAAAATAGTCGGCGACTAGCTCCTGTAATGTTGATCCGGCTTAATCGCATAAGCAATTCAATACTTGTAACCGATTGTGAGACCCGTTACAACCAAAGATTGCGGCGCAACAGTCAATAATGTAGCGCGAATGGCTAAAGGTCCAGCAGCAATACGGCACATTCAATACGACGAAAGCCGCCGCTCCTGCTACAGACTTGCAGAGCGCATCTGATTT
>JBBRTU010000080.1:0-7203 GCA_038244115.1 Burkholderiales bacterium | reverse complement strand
GCTTGACGGATGGCGGGCGCATGAAATATTGCCCGGTGCCAAGACGACAGGGCGAGCCGAACTTGACGCCTTCATCGCCAATGCGGCCATTACACATCATCATCCGGTGGGCACTTGCCACATGGGTTCGGATGACAGGGCTGTCGTCAATGCCGACCTCGGGTTCAACGGGCTCGACAATCTGTCAATCGTAGATGCGTCGGTGATACCAGAGATTATCGCCGGACCTGTTTGGCGATTGCAGAAATTTCGCGCAGGATATGTGGTCGCGTTTATCTGACCGACCGTTTGCAAAATCAACGGTGACTCATTTTACAGCATGTCAGATTTGCGAGCATGCATTCCATCAGGCATACCGCATGTCTTTGCAGTCATTGCTGTATCGGATTGTGGCCCAGCCTGAAAATTTCGCAAGCTGCAAACTCAAACATTTTCGCTCAGACCAAAAACTTTACTTACGTCTGAAAGTTTGTCGGTGAGAACATTGGCTTTATCTATAGGTAAGCCAATAGCAGAATAGCCAATCACAAAGAGCCCCGCTTCTCTTGCAGATTTGACTCCTGTTATGCTGTCTTCGATAGCCACAGTGGCATGGGGAGCTATTCCAAGGCGTCGACACGCCTGCAAATAGGGGCCAGGGTCAGGTTTCCCCGCTGTCACGTCATCCAGGCTGATAGAGAATGCCATGCAGTCTAGAATACCGAGCGAGTCAAGATTGGCATCGACGATGGCGCGAGCCGAATTCGAGACACAGACTTGGCGAATGCCGCTCTGCGCCAAAGCGCGAACTGTTTCTATTGCGCCGGATATCGGCACGAGTTCTGACCGATGATCGATATAATAACGATTGATGGTGGCAAGCCAGTGATTAATATCAAGATCCACGGGTATTCGCGGCCGGAGCAAGGCCCACACATCTTTCATGTGGATACCACAGAAGGCTTGATCGGGGAGTTCCGACAAATCAACACCGAGTATCTTGCTTCCGGCCACAAGGGCGCGATGGTGTAACGGCTCGCTGTCGACCAGCGTTCCGTCGATGTCCCAAGCGATCGCCTGATATCTCAAATCATGTTTCCTGATTGCATTTAATCGCGCTTCGCGAGTCGGACATAAAGATCGCGGTAACGCTTGTAACACTGACGATAACGGTCAGCTTTGGATCGATCTGGTTCCAACCGCTCGCCATAGGTAACAAACCGGGAAATGCCCGACCAATCAGTTGTAAGTCCGGCACCAATGGCTGCTGTCCATGCAGCGCCGAGACACGACCCGGGATGCCCCTTTAGTCGTTGGAGTGGCTTTTGCAAAACATCAGCAACAATCTGCATCCAAATACGGCTGTTTGATCCACCATCGGAGACAATGAAATTTTCTGTTCGATGCCCCATGTCATTGAGGACATCAACATGATGGGCCAGCGCAAAAGCGTAAGACTCCAGTAATGCACGCCACACATGACCGATTTTGTGGGAAAAGGTCAGCCCATCGAAAACGCCACGGGCCTTTGTGTCATGAATTGGTGTTTTCTCTCCGAGGAAATAGGGTAAAATCGTCAATCCATCAGCGCCAGCCGCACAGGCATCGGCTTGCCGGTCGAGATATTGATGCACTGACAGTCCCTCAACCTCCGCCTGCGCAGCCTCTTTGCCGGCGAATGTATCCGCAAACCAATTGAGGCCAGAACCGCCGGTGGACATGCAGCCATTCGGCATATAGAGACCGGGTATCAGGTGATAGTCCAGGAACATGCGCGGATCAGGAACAACACGGTCCGTAGCCGTCAATATATCAACAGAACCGCCAAATTTGAGCAGAACGTCTCCCACGCGCACCACACCAGCACCCAATGCCGATGCTATGAGGTCGGCAGCACCGCCGATTACCGGCGTGCCGGCAGCAAGTCCGGTATCGGCCGCCGCCGCGAGCGTGACCTGGCCGAGAATTTCATGCGACAGGATTTTGCGCGGCACAGCATGACGTGGCACGCGGGCCAAGGAAACAAGGTCCTCATCAATCTTATGTGTCGTAACATTTACAAAACCGGCCTCAAGTGCCCAGTTTTGTTCAATGGCGCGTTCGCCCGTGAGTTTCCAATTGATGTAGTCATAGGAGCCGAAGACCGTTTCAATTTGCGAAAAAACGTCAGGTTCGTTTTCCGCAAGCCAGCGCAACTTCGTGGCGACCAATTGCTGATTGATACCATTGCCAGCCTTCGCAATGAAACTTGTTTCGTCTCGTTCCGCACGAAGTTCAGCGACCTGCGCTCCGCAACGGCCATCGCTTTGCTGAATGCTCGGGCGCAATACTTTGCCATTCGCACCCAGTAAAACAACTGCCGGAAGCATGCCCGTGACGCCTACAACGGCGACATCCCGGGCAGACACGGCGCTTGAATGCAGCAGTTCACCTATAATCGCACAGACATTGGCCCACCACTCTTCCGGATCTTCCTCGGCCCAACCGGGACGCGGCGTATGCAGGGCTACCGGCCGTGAGGCGAGACCTAGAATACGGTCCGGCATCTCAATGAGGATGCCGATCGTCGAAGTGGTGCCAATATCGATTCCGATAACGCAAGTCATGAAAGTCTCGGTGAAAAAAATTTAAAGGCGACTGCATGCAGGAAAAGCATCATCTCAACGAAGCGTTTCTACCTTGTCCATGAAGCGTTTTACGCGATTCTCGTCGACCGAATTCCAGGTGTTGCCATCGACTTTGAAGTGGGTGCCGATGATCACGCCGCTGGCGATAGCCAGGACATCACTCACATTATCGATATTGACACCCGTATTTGCGAAGACTGGAACATCCTTGACCGCCGCACACACTTTCTGGAGCTGCGAATGCTCGGCGGGCTCTCCGGTGATCGGCCCCGATACAAGAATTGCATCGGCCAGTGAAGAAAACACGGCGCTCCTGGCTCGAAGTTCAATCGGACGGGCATCAAGGGAATGGGCGAATTCGGCGTTAATGTTGAACAAAAGCTTCATGTCCGCGCGCCCGAGGCTGCTGCGCAGGCGCGATGCAGTGGCGCAATCCGGCGCCCAGATGCCCATATCTGACGCAAACACCCCTGTGAATATTTCTCGCACGAAACGTGCACCAGTGGCAGCGCCGATTGCAACACTCGCAGTTGGATCCCAAAGATAGTTCACACCAAAGGGAACTTTCAAAGTGGGCTTGACAGCCTGAATAATGGCGGTCATCGCTGCAATGCTTTCTGGACCCGCCTTGAATACATAGGGTCTGTCATTTTCATTGCCGAACATGATGGCATCGACGCCGCCAGCCTGAAGCTTCTCAATGTCCTTGCCGACACCGTCGATAAGTTTATCAATGCCGCCATCAGCGTCGTAAAGAGGAGCGCCTGGAAGCGCGCCGATATGGGCCATTGCGACTATCGCTTTTTTCTTACGGCCAAAAAAATCAAAAACCATGGAGTTCTCCTTGAAGCCAGTTGATATCGGGAATAGTTTTTATGTTGGTGATTTGATGTCCGGCGCGATTTGAACCTGGACACCGAACTCTGCCAACGCCGCGGCAATTGATGCCGGAGGTTCTGCGTCCGTCAACAGCACGTCAAAATCTTTCAGGGAAGCAATTTGAACAAGCGACTTGCGCTGAAACTTTGAAGCATCACAAAGCACCACACGCAAGCCAGACCGGCGCAAATAGACGCGCTTTAAATCAGCGTCTTCAAAAGAGTAATCGTATAACCCCTCATCTGTGATGCCCGAGACACCGACAAAAGCGATGTCGAACCAAAGGGAATCAAAATTAGCTGCGGCATTAGGCCCGCCAATAGACATTTCGTCTGTTCTGATGCGACCACCAGGAAGATAGACCTCTGCAGTACCCGTACTCAGTTCGGCAGCAATCCGCACGCTGTTGGTAAATATCTTGGCATGATCACGATCTCTAAGGTGAACGGCGGTAAGATACGTGGTTGTGCCAACATCAAGAGCGATGGCACGGCAGCCTGTTGCAAGGATAGATGCTGCGGCCGCAATTTTTTCTTTGGCACCACGGTTGCGCTGCATACGTGAGGCGAAACTTGGTTCATCCCGGTCAATGTCAACGGGCTTGGGTTTCTCGAGAACCAAAGCCCCACCATGAACGCGCATAAGCTTGCCAGCCGATTCAAGGTCAATCAGGTCGCGCCTGATGGTCATATCGGACACTGCAAGTTCTGATGCGATAACAGTAGCCTGCAAAGATCCATGGGCAGCCAACACGCCAAGGATATGTGCGTGACGAACGTGCTGGAGCGAGCGCTTGTTGATTGGGGACAAGCCAACCGGGTTAGTGGAAGGAATTTGATCGGACGTAGGATCTGGAATCATGGTTTCAAATCTCATGCGGATAGAGGTGCAGTATTTTTAACAGGTATTCAAACATAATCAAACAAAAATATTTCTTGCTATGTTTGATTTTGTTGATGTACAGTCACAATTGACTGAAATGACTTGCGGAGCTTCCCTCTTGTCCACTTCTCCTACATTTCCTGAACTCTCAGGTAAGCGCGCCATTGTAACTGGCGGAGCTACCGGCATTGGCAAGGCTATCGCCACGGCATTGGCGCGCCAAAATGTGACAGTAGCAATAGCTGATATCAACACTACTGCGGCAGAGTTGACCGCATCCGAAATCGGTTTGGGCGCTACATCTTTCCATGTTGACGTTAGCAAGCGCGCCTCAGTCGAAACCACATTTTCTGCTATTCTCCAGAAATTCGGGGGCTATGACATCCTCGTTGCCAATGCCGGAGTTTCCACCATGCAGCATGCTGTGGAACTGACTGACGAGGATTGGGATTTTAACTTCTCTATTAATGCACGTGGTGTTTTTCTGGCAAACCAGATTGCTGCCCGACACTTTATTACGCAAGGTTTTGGAACAATCGTAAACACCGCCTCGCTCGCCGCAAAGATTGGGGCTCCGCTGCTTGCCCACTATTCAGCAAGCAAATTTGCCGTGCTCGGCTGGACCCAAGGCCTCGCACGCGAGCTGGCACCGAAGGGCATTCGCGTTAACGCAGTGTGCCCAGGTTTCGTGAAAACCAGCATGCAGTCGCGCGAGGTCGAGTGGGAATCCAAGCTGCGCGGCATAACACCAGAACAAGTGATCAAAGACTACGTCTCTCAAACCCCTTTGGGGCGGCTCGAACAGCCCGAGGATGTCGCTGACGTTGCCGTATTCCTTTGTTCGGATTCAGCGCGCTTCATGACCGGGCAAGGCATAAATGGAACTGGTGGAGTTTACATGACATGACCGATCTTGCCTCTTATAGCCCGCCTACTGTATGGCAAATTCAAACAAAGAAAAACTCAACAGTAAGAAATATTTGTTTGAATTTGTTTGAATATAGCTCTAGCAGCATACATCCTGCAATGTCGCTCCGCCCTCCAGGGCTCTTAGGCTAGAGGCAGATATGGCATCCATTGAACTCAGCAAGGTTTCAAAGATCTACCCAAATGGCGCAATAGGTGTCCATGACCTTGATCTTAAGATCGAGGATGGTGAGTTTGTCATTTTTCTTGGCCCGTCCGGGTGCGGAAAATCTACGACGCTACGAATGATTGCGGGTCTGGAAAGCCTCTCGGCGGGCGAAATCCGGATCGGTGGGAAAGTCGTCAACACCATGGCACCACGCGACCGTAATATCGCGGTCGTATTCCAGAGCTACGCACTCTATCCGCACATGACGGTTTGGCAGAACATGGCTTTTGGCATCAAGATGCGCGGAGTTTCCGCTGGTGAGATTGAGAAAAAAGTAAGTGATGCTTCGGCGCTGCTGGGCCTAAATGAACTTCTTGGCCGCAAACCTGCAGCACTTTCTGGCGGACAACGCCAGCGCGTAGCCCTTGGCAGGGCAATTGTCCGCGAACCTCAAGCATTCTTGCTGGATGAGCCGCTGTCCAATCTTGACGCACAACTCAGAGCGGAAATGCGATTGGAGCTCGTTAAATTGCACCGCCGGCTGGGTCGCACCACAATCCACGTTACGCACGATCAAATTGAAGCCATGACTATGGGTGATCGCATTTGTATCATGCGAGAGGGGCGCCTAATCCAGGCTGGAGCTCCTCTTGATGTATATGCAAACCCCGCTGATACATTCGTGGCACGTTTTTTGGCAAGCCCGCCGATGAATCTCATTCCGGCAACTCTAGAAGCACACGGTAACGGTGCTTTGTCTGTCCGGATTGGCACTCTGGCGCTTCCTGTACCTGATCAGTACGTGTCATCTTATCGCGCTTATGCAGGCAAACCGGTGTTGTTTGGTGCGCGAAGTGAGGATTTTTACGAAACAGGGCAACAACCATTTTGCCATCCGGTCACAATGAAAGCCGTAGCAGTGGAGTCGCTCGGCGCGGAGAATATTCTGATTGGGCTCTTGGGAGAGTCAAATTCCATTGAGGTCACGGCGCGACTCACGCGTTATTTTTCAGCAGCCATTGGATCAATCGCAACCCTTTTTCTCGACATGCGACCGATGCATCTCTTCGACTCTGAAACGAACAAGGTCATTGCGCGGCCAAAGTTGCCAGTGATCAGTTCACGGGCAGCGGCATAGAGGGCGGTGATGCAGAAAATTGGAATCCATCTCGGCTTGATCCTTGCATGCATAGTCATCCTCTTGCCACCATTTTGGGTGCTGAGAACCAGTTTGGTACCCGAAAGTCTCGCTTACAGCGCTGAATTTTTTCCAGGTTTCTCGACCGAAAACTATACCGCATTGTTTGGAAAGAACCATTTTGGAACATATTATCTGAACAGCATTATTGTCTCCAGCCTGTCTGTTGCGCTCGCTTTGCCATTTGCAGCCACAACGGGGTATGCATTTGCCAGGTTTAAAACAGGCGGTCGTCTGGCCCGGTTTATAGTGTTGGCAACGCAGATGTTGCCACCAGTGGCATTAGTCCTGCCTGCCTTTTCGATTCTGCACAGCGCGGGCCTGACAAATTCCCTAACAGGCCTCACCCTCGTCTATGCCGCCCTGAACCTGCCGTTCCTTGCCTGGATTCTTATGGGGTTTTTTGAAGGCATTCCCGTTGATTTGGAATGGGCCGCCATGACCGATGGAACAACAGCCTGGGGCGCATTCTGGCGCATCGTGCTTCCCGTTTCCCTTCCGGGCATCGCGGCTGCAGGTGTACTTGGCTTCATTCTGTCGTGGAATGAGTTTTTGTTTGCACT
>JBBRTU010000079.1:0-7404 GCA_038244115.1 Burkholderiales bacterium | reverse complement strand
GGTCAACCTCTCGAATCCGGGGTAGCCGTCGACCTGAACGACGCCTTTGAACCTCGCCAGATGGGAGACTGGGCGCTCGGCCCGGCGATCTGGACTGTAGAGGTAGACGGCTGCCGGTGGATCCGACCCGCTCCAGGGCCGGTCATCGCGGGCATAGACCCAGAGCCGGCCGGTCTTGGTCCGTCCCCGGCCGGGATCGAGCACCGGGATCGGGGTGTCGTCGGCGAACAGCTTGTGAGAGGCAAAGACGTGCTCGGCGAGCTTTTGCTGCAGCGGCTCCAGCCACCAACAGGCGCCGCCGACCCAGTTCGCCAGGGTCGAGCGGTCGATCTCGACGCCCTGGCGGGCGAAGATCTGGCTCTGCCTGTAAAGCGGAAGGTGATCGCAGTACTTGGCGACCAGGACATGGGCGAGCAGGGTGGGACTGGCCAATCCCTTGGCGATCGGACGCTCCGGGGCGGACGCCTGATGAATGGTTCCGCAGGCCCGGCAGCCATAACGGGGTCGGCAAATGCGGATGACCCGAATCCGCGCCGGCACATGGTCGAGCATCTCGCTAACGGTCTCGCCGATCACATGCAGCTTGCCACCGCAGCAGGGGCAGGCCTGATGCTCAAGATCGAGCCGTAACTCCTCGCGCGGCAGGTGCGCCGGTAGGCTCGGACGGTCGGCCCGCGGTCTCGGCGCCTTGGCCGTCGCTGGTGGAAGCGTCACTTCAACCCGTGCGATGTCGGCGTTGAGATCATCGAAGCCGAGTTGCAGCTGGTCGTCGTCGAGCCGTTCGGCGCGGCGGCCGAACTGGCTGCGCTGGAGCTTCTGGATGATGAGCCGGAGCCGTTCGATCTCGGCTTGTGCTTCGCTTAAATTGGCGCGTTCGGCCGCCAGCGTGCGCACCATCCGCTGCAGCGTCTCTACATCGTTCGGCAGAGCGGCAAGGTCGACGTTCATTGGCGTGAAGTCTACGCTGACTCGCGCGCTTCATCACTAGCCACATGCATGTTGAGTCAATTAGCTAGCTAAGGCTGTGGCAGGGCGCCCCCACATATCGGGATTCCGCGCGGATTTCGCGCCACGGGCCATATTGGCCAGCGGCCGGATTCGTGGGAGGAATCGAGAATGCGAGAAGCAATCATTATCGGTGTCATTGTTGGTTTTTTATTTTTTGCCGGGAGCGCAACTTTGACCGCTCTAGCGATAAAAAACGCTACGGATTCCGCTCTTTGGGACTATATTTTGTGGGCCGGAGTCGGTGGCATGCTTGTCAGCGTGGCATCGCTTGCTATTTTCATTTCTTCGCAAGTTTATGGACGCCCATTCTGGATGCCGGTTATTCTAATCAATTTAGCTATATGTCTCGGAGTGTTAGGAATTATATTGCACTTTTCAGATACTGCGCCGAACTCGTTGCCGATAAAACAGACCGCTTTAACTCGCCAGCTCGGCAATCTTTCAAACAACCAATTAAAGGCATCTGCGATTGAATTAGCAAAACGGATGCGTGCGTTTGAAGACAACGCCGGTCTCCAAATGCGGCAAGCTCAGCCGCGCTACAATGTAAAAAATACAAAAGAACAAAACAAAGATGATTTATTAAAATACAATAAAATAATGGATCAAATGAGGACGACAATGCAAACACAATTTGCCAACGAATATCTTGGCAATGCAAGAGAAATCATAAATGAAATTACTTATCGGCTTCGACAGATTGGTATTTTCCCGCCTTATGTTGATGATCCACAACCGATGGATGAGCAAAATCTGTCTCTATTGCGCGACGGCCGCGTAGTTGGATGGGCACCAATATCCCAACTCGCCGACTATATTGAGCGTCTCGCGGGAAGACTAAAATAGAAATTCCTAAATCTCCTCCAATGCAACGCCGTCAAGTTCCAGGGCAGCAAGGCAGGCCAGAAAGAATGTGGCCGGGAATGATCCTCGCATCAGTTTATTAGCTATCGACGCTTCGGTTTCATCCTTAAGCCCATGCTTTTTGAGCCGTTTGGCCATCTCAGCATAGGTCACCTCGGATTCCCGCAATTTGTGCTTTAGGAACGCGGCAGCGCGCTCTGCCCATTCTGCTTCTGAATTGATGGTCATTGGGTATCCTCTCGAATATGGGAGATATTATATATGATATTTTACTGTTGACAAGCCCTTAACATCTCATATATGGTATCTCTCATAAACGAGATATTGAGGTAGCCCGATGGCCCAACACTTTCTGCTTTCCAAACAAGCCAAGTCCCTGTCTCTGGCATCCGTTTTCACGATGAAGGATGGCGAGGCCGAAATGGCCTTCCGGCGCATCCGCTGGGCCGATACGAACGGCGAGCCGGTATGCCCGCATTGTGGTGGCCTGGACGCTTACGATTGCCGCCGCCTCAAGGGTGCGCCCCGTTTCCGCTGCCGGGCTTGCGTCAAGGATTTCAGCATCACGTCCGGCACGCTGTTCGCCAGTCACAAGCTTCCGCTTCGCGGCTATCTCGCGGCCATCGCGATCTTTTGTAACGAGGTCAAAGGCAAGTCCGCGCTGGCGCTGAGCCGCGATCTAAACGTCTCCTACAAGTGCGCCTTTGTGTTGCTGCACAAATTACGCGAAGCAATGGCCGAAGAGTTGAAAGGTCGCGTGATCGGCGGCGAAGGCAAAGTGGCCGAGGTAGATGGTGGCTATTTCGGTGGCTATGTGAAGCCCGCCAATCATCGCGAGAACCGCCGCGACCGTCGCCTAGCTCGCAATCAAAATGGCAAGCGCAAGGTGGTGGTGATTGTCCGTGAGCGTAACGGCGGCTCGGTCCCCGCCGTGTTCAAGAGCGAAGCGCACGCCGCGTCTTTCATACGCGCTCGCGTTGCCAAGGGAACCACGATCAACGCCGACGAGGCCGGATCATGGGACACGCTGCATGACCGTTTTGAGGTCAAGCGGATCAATCACGAGGAAGCCTATTCGTTGGATGGTGCTTGCACGAACTGGGCTGAAGAATTTTTCAGCCGAATGCGCCGCGCCGAAATCGGCATCCACCACCATATCGCTGGCGCTTATTTACTGCGTTACGCTCAGGAGAGTTCATGGCGTGAGGATAACCGTCGCGTCTCAAATGGTGAGCAAGTGACACGCCTCGCGGAGCTGGCAATGAAGCGAAAGACCTCTGTGGATTTTACGGGCTACTGGCAGCGTCATAAAGAAGAGGCCGCCACCGAAGGGGCGTCCTAGCGAGTTTGAGTGCTGAGGAGTGGGTTGAAAATAACCTTGTGCTGGTCACGGAATTGATACAGCGATAGCGAGATTATCGCGATTATGGTGAGTGAAAGACCCAACCGGGTCAAATTGTCTGCCATGGCTCGATCCAACTTGATGCATATAGAGAATGCCCCACACCCTTAGATTGTTCCAAAAGCATCAAAACAGGCCACTAGGGGTCAAAACAGGTCGGATTGAGCATCACAAGAGCGACGGCGCTAGCGCCCATTGAGCATCGCGCGTCGTGCCGGATTTTACGACCGTTCCGTTTTTGCGTAGATTGCATAGGACCGCCAGTGTCCTTTCTATAATAACCGCCTTGAGCGTATCGTCCTCGGCGGACATTCCCTTGGCGAGCATGGCTACCGTGGCGATCTGCGTCCCCGTCATCTGAGTGCCATTTGCTTCCCGTAACGCATCCAGGCAGCGCCTAGGCAATTCGCGGGCAGCAAAATACCGGGTTCGTCGATAGGTTCGCTTCATGGGGATCGCGTCTGGATTTGTTTCAGGCGAAAACAGCCGGATCGACGCATCAATGTGCAACAGGCTGGCACGCAAGCGCCCAATCTTCTTTTCTAGGTCGTAGATATGGCCGCTAATCTCGGCCCGCTTGGCGCGGAGGGCGGAGACAACGTGGGTTTCACTCATGCGCCAAAAATAGGCGGGGATGCTTCAAATTTCTTGTGGCGTTTGCGCCATAATACCGAAAATTCCCGGTATTATGGCGCAAACGCCGGAAGATTCCAGTTGGAACTAGAAACGCTCCGCATATTTTGCGGGGATGACTGAAACGCACGTTGTTTCCGCTCTCCGCGCCAAGCGGGCCGAGATCAGCGGCCATATTTACGACCTAGAAAAGAAGATTGGCCGCTTGCGGGCCAGCCTGCTGCATGTTGACGCCTCGATCCGGCTGTTTTCGCCTGAGGCTAATCCCGACACTATCCCCATGAAGCGAACCTATCGGCGCACCAGGTATTTTGCTGCCCGCGAATTGCCTAGGCGCTGCCTGGATGCGTTGCGGGAAGCAAATGGCACTCAGATGACGGGGACGCAGATCGCCACGATAGCCATGCTCGCCAAGGGAATGTCCGCTGAGGATGACGCGCTACGGGCGGTTATTATCGAAAGGACGTTGGCGGTTCTAGGAAATCTGCGCAAAAGCGGAACGGTCATAAAAACTGGCACCACTCGCGATGCTCAATGGGCACTCGCGCCATCGCTCTTGTGACTGGCCTGTTTTGACCCCTAGTGGCCTGTTTTGAAAACGTGAGTGGCCTAATTTGGATGTGAGCTATTTTAACCAGACACGCCCTCCGACAGGGAGCATCGTCTCAAGATGTCTCTGTCGCAAACCAAGACAAGCGTTCAGGCGGTTTATCAGCGCCCCACCTGCGGGCCATGCGAGGTCACTATGTGGCTCTCCGACCTTGAGCCGAAGGGCACCGCTCTCGATCATCGGACTTTTGAGTGCCCGATATGCCAAGCCACGAAAGTCGTGGTGGTTAAGTTTAAATAGATGCGGCATTGGTCGCCTCAGTTGGCGGCCTCTTCTTTATGACGCTGCCAGTAGCCAGTAAAATCCACAGAGGTCTTACGCTTCATCGCCAACCCGGCGAGGCGCGTCACTTGCTCGCCATTCGAGACACGGCGATTATCCTCGCGCCATGAGCTTTCCTGAGCATAACGGAGCAAGTAAGCGCCCGCGATATGATGATGGATACCGATTTCAGCGCGGCGCATACGGCTAAAAAATTCTTCGGCCCAATTTGTGCAAGCGCCATCCATTGAATAAGCTTCTTCGTGATTGATCCGCTTGACCTCGAAGCGATCATGCAGCGTGTCCCATGAACCGGCTTCGTCGGCGTTGATTGTGGTCCCCTTGGCAACGCGAGCGCGGATGAATGACGCGGCGTGCGCTTCGCTCTTGAACACGGCAGGGACCGAGCCGCCGTTACGCTCACGGACAATCACCACCACCTTGCGCTTGCCGTTTTGATTGCGGGCCAGGCGACGGTCGCGGCGGTTCTCTCGATGATTGGCGGGCTTCACATAGCCGCCGAAATAGCCGCCATCCACCTCAGCGACCTTGCCATGACCGCCGATCACGCGACCTTTCAACTCTTCGGCCATCGCTTCGCGCAATTTGTGCAGCAACACGAAAGCGGTCTTATATGAGACGCCGAGATCGCGAGAGAGCGCCAATGCGCTCTTGCCTTTTACCTCATTACAGAACACGGCAATCGCCGCGAGATAGCCACGTAATGGCAATTTGTGCGAGGCGAACAGCGTCCCCGATGTAATGCTGAAGTCCTTCCCGCAAGCGCGGCATTCAAAACGGGATGCCCCGTTCGGACGGCGGCAATCGTAAGGGTCAATGCCGCCACAATGCGGGCAGACCGGGGCACCATAGGTATCGGGCCAGCGTACATTGCGGAAGGTCGTTTCCGCCTCAGCGTCGGTCATGCGGAACACCTCAGCAAGACTGAGGGACTTGGCAGCGCGGGAAAGGAGAAAATGTTGGGCCATTGCTCACACCTAACGTTTGTGTGAGCTAACATATTCGTTAGGTTGACACCCTGTCAAGGGTAATCTAACATATTTGTGAGCTAACAAATATGTGAGGAATTTCAGATGATTACGCCAAAGACTGAGGAAGCCTGGACCGAACGGGCGTCGGCTTTCCTAAAAGCCAAGCTGAAAGAGAAAGAGGTAACCTACGTTGAACTGGTCAAACGGCTCAAGAAACATGGCCTTAAGGAGACCGAGGGCGGCGTGACCATGAAGCTCAAGCGGGGCACGTTTTCGGCCACATTCTTTCTGGCCTGTCTTGCCGCCTTGGAACTGGACGGCGTAGCATTGGAGGAGATTTAGTCGTTTGGGGCGACGACATGCGTAATTGCGAAAATAATATTGTTCTAACTGCGCTATTCGGTTTTAGCCTTTGGCTCTTTGTTGGTCTGCCGATTTTATATGGCCACTCGCAAGGCGCAGATGATGGGCGACCACCAATCGCCGAAGAACAGTCCGAACCAACCAAACCCCATAACGCAGATGCCAATGGCAGCAATGGCCCAGCCTCGGTAGCGTTGACGCGCGGTTCGACGCCATCCACGCCATTGTACATAGAGCCCACATGCAATGACGATAATCGCGGCGCTGAATGCAATAAGGGGTGGTGGCAGAAATTCTGGGCAGACCCAATCGCCACTTTTACGGGGTTGCTCTTTGTCGTTACATTTTTTCAGGCTATTTTCACCGTCCTGTCGTTCAATGAAAGTCGGCTCGCAAACGAAGCGGCCAAATTCGCGGAACTTAATTCCACTTCCGCACTGATACTCAGCAATCGGCCGTATGTTTTCGTCCGCGATTTCATTCCAATACCTGTCGGAAATCCAAGCGCGCCCGATGGCTGGCGCTGCGTTATAATGTGGGAAAATAGCGGGGCTACCCCAACGCAAGATTTGCGCATGTGGGTAAATTGGGGAAGCTATGCGTCCCCATTGCCATCGAATTTTGAATTTCCGGATTTGGGAGATCGGCGCGGGGAAAGTGCCACCATTATCCCTCCGCGAGGTCAGACATCTACAATTGTTTTTACTCTTGATTTTCAGCATGCAATTGCGCTGATGAATAAGCAGGCTTTTACCTATATTTGGGGATGGGCTGAATATAAGGATATTTTTCCGAATACTCCGAAACGCCGTACCGAATTTTGTGTTCAAGTGGTCGCCAGCCTTCTCTCCAGCGAGCCGCCAACCATGATGGTGGAGTTCCGGCATTACCAGACTCACAACAGTGCAACTTAAGCCGATGGCTAAGGCCGCTCGCGCCCACATGGCGCTTACCTCACGTCACCCACCCCTTTCGGTAGGTAATTGCGGACCTCCGACCGCGCTTCCGGCGTTTGCGCCATAATACCGAAAATTCCCTGTTCTTTTCCCTGTTAGCAGGGAATTTGGGAGTGGAGACGGGTTCGACTGCGACTGCGTCCGCCACCACGCAGTCCACCAACCAGAGATATTTCCTGTAGGCGAGCGAATACCCCCGATTTGGCGGCTGGTGCGGCACGCGCTCTGTCTCTGCAAGGCTCCGGTTGGGTTTGAGGGGCCAATTCTCGCCCTTATCTCTGGTCCCAAAATCTCGTTTCCCGGAAACAGAGACCG
>JBBRTU010000078.1:0-7416 GCA_038244115.1 Burkholderiales bacterium | reverse complement strand
TCATTCAAAATCAACTAACGGGAGGTGCAATACCGAGGCAGTCTGGTACACTTATCAACAGCATCTGATTAATTTAGATGCAAATGCGCCTAATGAAAATTCAGCGCACACCGCTCTTCAATATTCATCGCGCGCCAACAGGATATTAATTTGCCCGGCCTCAGTGGTTATGGCGCCTTGACGATTTTGCAAAAAGATCCGGCAACAGCACACATCCCGGTCATTGCGTTGTCGGCCAACGCCGTCCCGCATGACATTGAGAAGGGATTGCAGGCCGGTTTCTTCCGCTATCTGACCAAGCCGATCAAGGTCGACGAGTTTATGGATGCACTTGATGTCGCCTTGCATTATGCGGCAGAACACGGCTTGGCAAGCGACGGGGCAAAGAGGTAAAGAGTGCATTGAATATTGGTGTAGGAGGGCCGCCCCGGCCCGATTTTGAATATCGCGGCGGGGCGCCGCTCCTACAGGGGTTTGTCGCGTCGAGCCAGACCCACGGAGCAAAGGAACAACCAACACTTTCAATTGCACCCGCTGATTAACAGGTACGATTTTTTGGGAAGAATGTAATGCTTGAAGCATCCGAGATTCTAAACGCCAATATCTTGATCGTCGATGATCAGGAAGCTAACGTAATGCTGCTGGAGCAAATGCTGCGCGATGCAGGTTACCTGCGCACCACATCGACGATGGATCCGCGCGCAGTTTGTTCCTTACATTCTGCGCATCGCTACGACTTGATTTTGCTCGATTTGCAAATGCCGGAAATGGATGGATTCGAGGTCATGGAAGGCTTGAAGGAAATCGAAACCGACGGTTATTTGCCGGTGCTGGTCATTACGGCGCAACCGGGTCACAAGCTGCGCGCGCTGCGGGCGGGCGCTAAAGACTTCGTCAGCAAACCACTCGATTTGATCGAAGTGCAGACACGTATCCACAACATGCTGGAAGTGCGGCTGTTGTATAAAAAGCTGGACATTTACAACAAGGTGCTGGAGCAGACGGTGCAAGAGCGCACAGCCGAACTGCGCGAGAGCGAGGCCCGTTTCAAGAGCTTTACGGAGCTGTCATCGGACTTGTATTGGGAGCAAGACGCACAAGGTAACTTTACTATAGTTTCCGGCCCGGTCTTTGAAATGCTCGGGATCGAAGTGGATGACATGCTGGGCGGCGCGTCCAGCACGGTATTGACGGGGTGGAATGCGGCCGAGCGCGCGCAGTTGGACGCCAACATTGCAGCTCGGCGCCCCTTTCTTGATTTCGTCTACAGTCGTAGTAATGCCGATGGCACGATGCAATATTTGCAAGTAAGCGGGGAGCCGATGTTCGATTCAGCCAGCCGCTTTATCGGTTATCGTGGCATCGGCATGAACGTCACCGACCGCATGCGCCGGGACCATGAGTAAATGCGTGTTTGCAGTGCCATAGATGCAATTGGCACCATTCGGTCAAGCAGGAACTGTGCTGCGAGGGCCGAGGATGGCCTGCCGACATTCCCTAAATCTGACACCTGCTAATCCGGATATGGCCTCGTGAAATCAATATAGCCGCAGATTTTAACGTGGCCATTCACAGCAGCTTTTATTATTTCGCGAACACTGAAAGTTAAAAACTTTATTGTCACAAAACAAGTGGAACGCTTTAGGAAAAGTTCTTTGCCGCAAAATCCCAGTTCGCCAAGTTCCAGAACGACTCCACATATTTGGCGCGAGCGTTGCGATAATCTATGTAATAAGCATGTTCCCAGACATCGCAGGTCAACAGCGGCCTGTCAACCCCTGTCAGTGGCGTCGCAGCGTTGCTGGTACTGACGATATCGACTGAGCCATCGGCCTTTTTGACCAGCCAAATCCAGCCAGAACCGAAGTTGCCGACAGCCGATTTTGAGAAGGCCTCCTTGAAGGCGTCGAACGAACCCCATTTTTTATTGATGGCATCCGCCAAGGCACCGGTTGGCGTGCCGTCGCCCATGGCCTTAAGGCTGTTCCAATAGAACGTGTGATTCCACACCTGGGCGGCATTATTGAAAATGACACCGGAGGATTTCTTAACGATTTCCTCGAGGGTTGCGCTCTCGAAGCCGGTTCCCTTGATCAGCTCGTTGAGGTGAGTGACATAGGCTTGGTGGTGTTTGCCGTAGTGGTACTCCAGCGTTTCCTTGGAAATGTGCGGAGCCAACGCATCCATAGCGTACGGTAGCGAGGGTAGGGTATGTTCCATGGTGTTCTCTTCTATTTGGGTTTATTCGGATAGCCGATGTAGGACAAACCTGGTCGGCTTAAGTATTTTGGAATAACAGTCGCGGCGTCGCCGTCCCGTGTGTCATTCATCAACATCGCAATCGTAGTCTCAGAAATCCGCCGTTTCTGTGCGTTGCCGTACATACAGCCGAAAATTCTTTTTCGGTCGATAGAAAGTTTTGATAATGCTGCAACCATATGGTCCCATCTCATCACCGACTATACGGTCTTTCTATACGGTCTTTGTAAAAATCGTGTGCTATGTGCGACAGCGCACAGAATTTGATAACGCCACGGTTTACTCTTACGCTCAATAAAGACTGCACTGATGAAACACTGGTCAGCGTGGGGCGATCAATAGTATGCGCGTGATCCGATTGACTGCTCACCACGCGCATCATTTTTACCGTTCATTTAAGTACAGGATTTACTTAAAAAGGAGCTTGAATTTATGTTTATGCTAATACCAGCCCCACCCCCAGTTTACGAAGTAGAGTTTCTTGCAGTCGAACGTAGAGTGGCTGAAAGATGCGCCCCGCTACAGCGGCTGAATGCCTTGCTTTCATCCTACGAGCGCAGAACTTCGCCTGGGCGCCGCAAGGAAGACTGAGCAACAGTTTATGCTGCCCCCCCTGATCCATAAAGCCTAGCCAGCAAATCATTTTTAACCGTTGTATACCCTAAAGGAAACATCATGAAATATTCCATACTATTTGCATCAGTCATAATGGCGTTTGGTTTGAGCGCCTGCGATAAACCAACCACCGTCGTCGTTCCGCCAACACCGGCTGCCGTGCAAGGTCCCGCTGGACCGCAAGGCGCAACTGGATCGCAGGGCGATACCGGCAAAACTGGCGCGCAGGGTTACGAAGGTACCCAGGGTGCAAGTGGTACGCAGGGAGCCACCGGCTCCCAAGGCAGCGAAGGTGCTCAAGGCGAAACTGGTAAAACTGGAAAAACCGGCGGTGACACCGTCGTAATTGTCCCGGTTCAGCCCGCGCAGAGATAGCACACGGCGTGACAAATTCGTCTTATATGGTTTTATACAGCCCAACGGCGAATTTGTCAGGCCACGTCACAATGCGCGTCAAAATTAGCTATATCGATGGCTTCTACTTTGGCCTAGATTCTGTCGCACGCATCCGATGAAATTTTCTAAGACAGATACTTCGTCAGCATCCGACATTGGGATTGGATCGTCATCTCTCCATGTGCCGCCAGTTGGGTTTTCCCAACACTACAGGAAGGCTCCAGTGCTAACCACAACACGCATACCTGCGTCAAATCACCTAATTGCGTTGCTACCCAGCAAAGATCGTCAGCACTTGCTGGCTGGTTGCGAGCAAGTCGAGTTGGTTTTTGGAAATGTTCTCTGCGAACCTGGAGAGCATATTCGCAACGTTTACTTTCCCATCAACAGCTATGTTTCTTTGGTGACTCAGATTGATGACCACGTCAAGCTGGAGGTGGGGCTGGTTGGCAGCGAGGGAATGTTCGGTACGCCCCTCGTGCTGGGCGTCGACGTTCCGTCCATGCACTCCGTGGTGCTGGGCGGCGGCACCGCGTGGCGAATCGACGCTGCAGATTTTATCGTCAAACTGCAACAAAACCCTGCACTACAACAAGAGCTGAAACGCTATATCCATGTGTTAATGAGCCAGCTCGCTCAAATGGCTGTGTGTAGCCGATTCCATGTGGCGGAGGAGCGCCTCGCCCGATGGCTCTTGATGACTGCGGATCGGGCGCACTCGGCAGAATTTCATGTCACGCACGAATTTCTTGCCTATATGCTGGGCATACGTCGCGTTGGCATCACCAATGCCGCAGGTTCGCTGCAAAAGCGCAAGCTCATTAGCTATAGTCGTGGGGATATTACGATTATCGACCGCGGTGGTCTGGAAGCCGCTTCTTGCGTGTGTTACCGAACCGACAAGGAAACGTACGACCGTATCTTGGACGCCAGGAGTAAGTAAAACTTAACGGTAATCGACTATTTGACGCAGGGCACTGGTAGCGCAGGCGAGGGCGCCTGCGCTACCAAAGGCGAAAGTTTGTTATAAGCGTCCCAGCAACAACAGTACGATCAGAATGATAACTATAAGCCCCAGTCCGCCGCTTGGGCCGTAACCCCAACTACGGCTGTGCGGCCAAGCGGGAAATGCCCCGATCAGCATCAGCACGATGACGATTAATAGTATGGTTCCCAGTGACATTGCATTACTCCTTGATTAAACATGCGCTAAGGCAGGGTAGAAGTTCGGCCCGCCAACCTCGATTACATGGCTCGATGCTTGGGCGAATCTGAATTCACTGCGTCATGCACCGACGCGGCGAATTCGTCGATTTGACGGTTCGCCTCGTCCTTGCCGATGCCATACACTTCTTGAATCTTGCCTGCCAGTTGCTCGCGTTTCCCGGCCACAACATCGATATGATCGTTGGTCAACTTGCCCCATTTCTCTTGCACATTGCCCTTGAGTTGCTTCCAGTTTCCTTCAATCCGATCCCAATCCATAGCGTTCTCCTTAACCGTTGAAATGACTTACGTGAATGGCTCGATACAACCCCAGCCAAGGCGGCCAGGGCAGTCCAGGCTATTGCTTACTTGCCGTATTGCGATTTGGCACTCGCAACGCATTGATCCTTAGCGGCACCGGAAAACTTATCGCACTTTTCGATTGCTACTTTGTAGTCGGCGTCGCGTTTATCCGCCGCAGCATCCTTGCGTGCTTCGCTACCTTTTTCCTGCGCCTTCGTACGTGCCTCAGTGGTTGCTTCGTTGGCTGTCGCATTTGCTTCTGAGGTTTTCAACTGTACTTTGGCGTCGGCCTTGGCACTAACCAGGGCGGCTTTCGCTTCTTTCACGCAGACGTCTTTGTCGTTGCCCGCTTTGTCATCGCATTTTTCCTTGGACACAGCGTAATTCGCTTCTGCCTTGGCAATACTGGCTTCGTAGCTGGCCTTTTTAGAAGGCTTGTACTGCGCTTCGAGCTCGGCCTTGGCGACCTTGTCTTTGCCCTTGGCTTCAGCCTTGCAAATATCTTTTGCATTAGCGGCCAAGGAAGCGCAGCTTGCCTTATCCGCTTTGTACTCGGTGGCGATGCGTTTTTCCGCCGCCTTGTATTCATCTTTCGACATATTTGCAGCCATGGCGTTGACGCTAAATGCAAGGCTGAGCGCCAGGACGATCGAACTGATAGTGAATTTGTTCATGTTGGTTCCTGATAAGTTAATAAATGGATTGAGCCGAGTCCGCTCAATGAATACTAAATTACAGAAAAAACACTGCAAGTTCTGTACGCCACCGCACATATCCGAGAATAATGGGTAAAGAAATATGGTATTCGAGCTTGTAAATGCGAAAGGGAGCAAACCGTGGTTTGCTCCCAATATTACTGAGTTATGCGCGCGGGCTATCCGAATACGGTTGCGTCCCGTAGTAAGCGTGAATTTCTTTCACCCAAGACTGGTCGGCCATGTTGGGCCACTTGTCCTTATCGAATCCTGGTGCATCTTTGAGGCGATCCTTCTCCACGTTTAGCTCGAAGCGTTTGTTTTTCGTATCGAGCGTCAATGCGCTCCACGGCACCGCGAAAAGTTTCTCCCCCATACCGAGGAATCCGCCGAAAGACAACACGGCATAACCCACTTTACCGCTGCGCATGTCCAACATAATTTCCTTGATGTCACCCAGATCCTCGCCTTTTTTATTGTAGACGTCGTTTCCAACCAGGGTGTCGGCACCCATAATGTCCGGGCCGGGTCCATGCCGCACGTCGGTTCCGGGCTTGCTGGCGGTGCTGACTTTGTACATGCCATAGGGATCGCGATCTTCATAGTTCATGTTCATCTCCTGTTGAAATTAAGGTTATCTGGTTTTCTTAAGGTCATCCTTGAGATCACCATAGCCTGCTTGGACTTTGCCGGCAGTTTTCTGAACTGCGCCCTTTGCTTCCAGATTTTTGTTGCCGACGATCTTGCCGGTGACTTCCTTGACCTTACCTTCCGCTTCTTTAACTCGGCCTTTAACTTGATCTTTGTTCATGACTATCTCCTGATAAGGTATTTCGAAAAATGAGCGGAGCGTTGTACATAATGCTTAACGCTTGCTTTAGCAAAAGTATGCGCAAAGCTACGCGCCGTCAGTACGGCAGCGCACATTAATAAGCTATTGTTTAGCAATTGCACCATAGCACGCAGATGTACCGGATCAAACTCTTCACCCAATGGCGTCGAGTGTGCGGCTACCTACGGCTTTCCGATACGAGCGTGAAGTATCGCGTCGATTTCGGCTTCCGCCCTGATCCAGTCTTCGAGGTTGCCATGGCCCGCGAAGTCACGCTTTTCGGCGTGGTAATAAGCGGCGACCGCAATCATTTTTTGGCGGGCCTCAGCACTGACGACTGACTTCGGCGCCATCCCGGCTTCTTCCGCCTGGATCCAGCCTTCGTGGGCGCCATGCCCACCGAATCCAAGCTTTTCGGCGTGGTAATGGACATCGTCGGCAATCATTTTTTGGTGAATGTCGGTGCTGTCAGCTGTTTTATTCGCTGTTTCTGCTCCCGTATTCCTGGTGAATCGATTTATTTGTGAAAACGAACCTGATTTTTCCATGATGTGCTCCAGTGGATAATTACTATTCACTCGCCATATTGCGAGCATTCGCCTTGCGGATTGCCTGCACGTTTCGCCGTGGCGTTGTTGTGTCTGTGCGGCATCGCGATATTGCAGCGCCAGGGCGGCGTGACTATTTACCTTTACCGACCTGGTTACCGATGACGCCGCCGACCGCAGCGCCGCCGATTGTTCCGGCGGTGCTGCCGTTCGAGAGAATAGACCCGCCGACAGCCCCTACACCGGCGCCAATGGCGGTGTCCCGGTCTCGGGTCGACATATTGCCACACCCACCCAGGCCGAGCAGCACTGCTACGGCTAACGAACTGACTGCAAATATTTTCATCATTTTCATTGGAATGCCTCTTTGTCTAACATCGGGTTAAATCACCATAGTGCACCGGGCAATCACCTGCTATTCTTACTTGAGCCGCATATCATTCTTGACGGAAGTGACCCCGTTGACGCCTCGCGCAAGCGCGGCAGCTTTGCTGATGTTCGCCTCAGAACTTACGAAGCCGCTCAACTGAACGACACCCTTGAAAGTTTCGACGTTGATTTC
>JBBRTU010000077.1:0-7623 GCA_038244115.1 Burkholderiales bacterium | reverse complement strand
GCGACTGAACACCTCTCTAGCTGACCGTGAGGGGCAGGTTACCAGTCTCACTCAAACACTCGCTGACCGTGAGGGGCAGGTTACCAGTCTCACTCAAACACTCGCTGACCGTGAGGGGCAGGTTACCAGTCTCACTCAAACACTCGCTGACCGTGAGGGGCAGATATATTCCATTATTTCCAGCCTTTCTTGGAGAATAACGCTGCCGCTTCGCCTAATTAGGAGGTCAGCACGGTCTCTCATTTCTAAAGAAGAACAGTATGCCTTGCTGAAGTCAGTCTATTGGCATTTGCCTGTCACTCTGCGACATCTACTAAATGGGCAGCGTCATACATATGTCGCTAAGCGACTGCATCATAACGTTTTTCAGAAAAATAAAGAGATTGTATCGCTAGATGGGCGTGCGGCTGAGCAGGTTGAGTGGCTCGCACGGGCTAATCATGAAAAACGCATTGTTATTATTCCATGCGGCTTTGAATTTGACGAACTGGTAAACCAGAGACCTATCAACGCCGCAAAGTATTTCGCAGAACAGGGTTACTTTGTATTATTTGTGGCATGGCAATGGTCGCCTAGCAATATTTTGTACAAAAGCTGCGGCGAAGTATGGCCTAATGTTTACCAAGTTCCGCTTTTTGATTTTATTTCCTTGGCCGAAAAACTATGTCATCACAAGGAGCTTTCAATCTTCGTGGTTACCATGCCAGCGCCTGCGCTGGTCAATCTCATCCCTTCTTTAAGACAACGTGGTTTGGCGATTGTGTACGACATTATGGACGAATGGGAGGCTTTCTTCAATGTGGGCCAAGCACCTTGGTTCCAGAAATCGGTCGAAGATTCGTTGGTGCTCACGTCGGATTATGTCTGCGCGGTATCTCCATCGTTACGTGAAAAGTTCTCCTCTCTACGTCTAGACATTAGTGTCATTGGCAATGGATATACGCCTGATGTAATCGGCGTCGATCACAAGGGGGCATCAAGGAGGCATCGGGGGAATGAGCTGGTAATCGGTTATTTCGGTCACCTCACTGATGCTTGGTTTGACTGGAATCTGATATTCGACCTCGCGAGGAGTCGGGAGGATATTACGTTCGAGATTATCGGGTATGGAGAACCTGATTGGGTCAGACATGAAGTTGCGGCACTAACCAATATTCGCATGGTGGGAAAAGTCCTTCCTAAGGACTTGCATGTTTACACCTCTTGCTGGTCTGCCGGGATTATTCCTTTTGTTGAGGGTGTGTTAGCCGAAGCAGTCGATCCGATCAAGATTTACGAATACCTCTATTTTGGGGTTCCGACAATAGTGACAGGCATTCGACATCTCGAAGCTTATCCGATGACATACTTTGCAGAGCGCAAAAATGTACGCGAAGCACTTGACCGTGCACTTCAATGTAAGCATAGACCCGAAGAGCTTGATGTTTTTCTACAACAGACTACTTGGCATGCTCGTTTTGACACATTGGTGAGCGAACTCACGAAAAGCCAGAACATGCGGCTTCTCTATGCAAACTAGAGTGTGCTTTATTTATCCTTGGGCTACGTTTGGTGGTGTTGAGAGAGTCCTACTCAATCGCGCACTGGCCTTCAAATACTATCTTCCGGAAATAAGGGCGGATTTTTATTTTTTATGCGACGCTGGAGGGTTAGCCCCTTTGGCGGCAGCCTTGACTCAATATGAGCTCAACACGACGGCAGCAATCGTACATTCGCTCGAACAGGACTACGATCTAGTTTTTCTCATTGACTGTCCGCAAGCTATCGACTTGTGCATTAGACGGTCGCAGCGTTTTGTGGTTGAGTGCCATACTTCTTATTTTGAAAATCGAGGCTATCTCGCTAACTTGCCTGATGCTTGCGAGATGGTAATTACGCCGTCGTCTATTTTCAGCAACATAATCCGCAGTGAATTGACTAATTTTCCTGGACAAATTAGTGAATTGCGTAATTTTGTGCCGTGGGATATATGTTCGCAAGAGTTGCTCGTCGATAGTTGCCTACCTCACTGGTCCCGAAAGCCAATAATGTTTTTTGGCCGTTTTGATCGCCTTAAAGACCCGTTATCTGTGCTGGATGCATTCCAAATGCTGGAGCGTCGCCGAAAGGATGAATTCATGCTCTTGTTCTGCGGCCCAAGATCATCTGAAATCGATCTTGACAAAGAGATTTCAAGGCGTTCACTGGATGGTATTTCTGTAGTGTTACCTCCCATTCCATTCGCGGCAACAGAACGTTTACTAAATGCGGTTTCGCGTTCTGGGGGGATATTTGTGTCATCGTCTAAGGGTGAGTCATTTGGTCTTTCCGCAGCAGAGGCTATTTCGTCGCTTATACCAGTGGTACTCTCCGACATTGAGGCTCACGTTAATTTGGTTAGTGGTTATGAAAGAATCCTCACGTATCCGCTTGGAGACACCAAACAACTATCAGCACGTATCGAAGCCGTTTTTGATGATTATTCCGGTGCGTGCGCTGCTGTTGCAACTGCTAGAAATACTTTCTCTGCATCTTCATTCATTGAGGACTGGAAGTGTCTTTTTAATGAATTGGATATTTCATGATGGAAAAAATTCTTTGCGTAGTAGGCACCCGCCCCGAAGCCATCAAAATGGCCCCAGTCATCCTGGCATTGAAACAGCAACCTTGGGCCGAAGTTCGTGTTCTTGCTACCGCCCAGCACCGGCAAATGCTCGATCAGGTTTTGAACTTTTTTGGTATCGAGCCAGACATCGACTTAAACATCATGCGCCCCAATCAGGCGCTGACGGCTTTGACGGCAAGGCTGTTGCTTGAGTTGGACGAGGTGCTTCTCGCTGAAAAGCCCGATGTGGTGCTGGCGCAAGGCGACACCACCACGGTTATGACGGTGGCGCTGGCGTGCTTTTACCACCGCATCCCCTTCGGTCATGTGGAAGCAGGTTTGCGCACTTGGGATATGCATAATCCTTTTCCGGAAGAGGCGAATCGAGTGATTGCGGGGCGCTTGGCGCGCTGGCATTTCGCACCGACGGAGAGTTCTCGTCAAAATTTGTTGCGCGAGGGTGTGAGTGATTCTGACATCACCGTGACAGGCAATACGGTGATTGATGCACTGCTAATGACGGCATCCAAAGAGCTTGAGGTTGGCATAGCACTAGATGCCACCAAGCGGCTTGTGCTGGTTACATCGCATCGCCGTGAAAACTTTGGCGAGCCGTTCCGCAATATCTGCCGGGCACTTAGGACTCTGGCCGAGCGAAACTCGGATATTCAAATTCTTTACCCGGTGCATCCCAATCCAAACGTTAAGGATGTGGCGCATGAGATGTTGGGGGATTGCGGCAATGTCATTTTGTGTGAGCCTCTGGATTACGCGTCATTCGTTGCGGCAATGAAGCAGGCTTATCTTATCATCAGCGACTCAGGCGGTGTGCAAGAGGAGGCGCCTGCCTTAGGCAAGCCAGTGCTGGTCTTGCGCGACGAGACCGAGCGCCCCGAGGCTGTCGAGATGGGCGTGGTGAAACTGGTGGGGCCGAACTATGAACGTATCGTCGAGGAGGCTCAACTGTTATTGGACGATGCAACTGCCTATAGCGCAATGGCACGCGGTGTTTCACCGTATGGTGATGGCAAAGGGGCGGGGCGAATTGTGGCGGTATTGCGGGATCACTTCGCTTGATGCGGCTGATTTATTTGTCACCCGTCCCATGGTCAAGCTTTGCGCAAAGGCCACACAAGTTTGTGGAATGGTTTCACTCCACTACGGGCGGTGATGTACTGTGGGTCGATCCCTACCCAACACGGTTTCCTTTGCTATCAGATTTTCGTAGGCTGGGTCAGCAATGTAGTCAGGAAAATTGCACCAGTCCAGCTTGGCTGAAGGTTATTCGGCCTTCCGCTTTGCCGATAGAGCCACTGCCTTGGTCTGGCTGGGTCAATGCTTTGATGTGGAGGAAGGTGCTTGATGAGGTCGATACTTTTGCTCGTCAACAGCCAACCCTGCTAGCCATTGGCAAGCCATCGGTATTGGCCTTGGCCGTTATGCATCGGCTTGATGCCGCCGTTTCTATTTACGATGCCATGGACGATTTTCCCTCGTTTTATGCTGGGCTCTCTCGTATGGCGATGCGTCGGCGCGAGAGGGAGTTGATTGGTCGCGTGACCCATGTATTAGCTTCTTCGACTGCCTTGAAGCTGCGCTGGGGCAATGTGCGGTCGGATGTTCAGCTTGTGCCTAACGGTTTGGATGCCAGTGTTTTGCCAGTGCAGAAAACCGGTACGCTAACGCGAGAAAGAAGAATTTTTGGTTATGTGGGCACGATTGGCCCCTGGTTTGATTGGGAATGGGTCATTAACCTGGCCAAGGTCCGGCCGCTGGATGTGGTGCGCTTGATTGGTCCGATGTTCACCCCTTCACCTTATACGCTGCCTGCGAATGTCGAAATTCTCCCGCCTTGTACTCACTGGGATGCGCTGCGAGCGATGCAGGATTTCGACGTCGGGTTGATTCCATTCAAGAAAAATGACCTGACCGCTTCGGTGGATCCCATCAAGTATTACGAATACAGAGCGCTTGGCCTGCCTGTCATTTCGACAGACTTTGGCGAGATGGCATTTCGCGGGGGCGAAGACGGTACGTTTCTTAGTCGTGGAGTCCAGGATGTCAGTGGATTAGTTCAGAGCGCACTACTTTTTAGCGCAGACATTGAATCAGTACAGCGATTTGCAGCCAGCAATACTTGGGAGGCGCGTTTTGCCGCTGCAAAAATCATTTAACGACTGCGATGTAGTCATCGTCAATTACAACGCCGGGATGCTGCTGGCGGATTGTGTTTCGTCAGTCTTCGCGGCAGGTGCTGCAAGGGCCATTGTGGTGGACAACCATTCAACGGATGGCAGCTTTGAGCACCTGGAACGCGTCGTCGAAAACGAGAAGCTTATTGTCATACGCAACGACAAAAATCTGGGATTTGCTGCTGCGTGCAACATTGGCGCTAAAGCTTCATCGGCGCACCATGTGCTATTTCTGAATCCTGATAGCGTTTTGGCCGAAGATGCCTTGACCAAGATGGCTGCCGTCCTCGATACAGCAGACGATGTGGGTATGGTCGGTGGTTTTTTATGCAATCCGGATGGCTCTGAGCAACCCGGTGGGCGGCGAGTTTTTCCCACGCCTAAACGGGCTTTCATGCGGGCGTTTGGCCTTTCGCGTCTGGCCAGATTTTTCCCGGAAGTTTTCTCGGATTTTCTACTGCATAAAGAGCCACTGCCGGATAAACCCGTCCCCGTTGAGGCAATCTCGGGGGCTTGTATGCTCGTTAAGCGGGAGGCTATGGACGACGTTGGGTTATGGGATGCGGGATATTTTCTGCACTGCGAAGATCTTGACTGGTGCATGCGCTTCAAGCTGAAGGGATGGAAAGTCATGTTTGTTCCTGATGCCATAGTGACCCACGTGTGGGGGGCATGTAGCAGAAGCAGACCGTACTTTGTTGAATGGCATAAGCATCGCGGAATGCTTCGGTTTTATAAAAAGTTTTTCAGACACCAGTACCCTGGCCTGCTTTGGGGATTGGTCGTAGTCGGCGTATGGCTTCGCTTTGTGATGGTTGCCGGCTATTACACAGGGCGTCTCGTGTTGGCCAAGATTGGAAAGGCACGTGGATAAATCACCGGTTGGCGTGCTAGGTGCGACCAGCTTGGTGGGTGCATGTCTGCTGCCTTTGTTGGTGCGTGCGGGGTACAGAGTAACTGCGTTTTCTCGGCGCGTGTCGCTGCGTGACGCGACTGGCGCAGAGTGGCGGCAACTTCCCCCCTCTCCACCGGCGCGGCCCTCACAATGTGATGTGGAAATTGAGCAGTGGGTCTGCGTCGCGCCGATATGGGTGTTGCCGGAGCATTTCACGATGCTCGAAGCCTATGGCGCCCGTCGCGTGATCGCACTTTCTTCCACCAGTCGCTTTACCAAAGATGATTCATCCGACCCTGAAGAGCAGGCCATCGCCCTACGTTTGGCAGACGCCGAGTCGCGCGTGCAGGCATGGGCGGCAAGCCACGGGGTGGAATGGATCATCCTGCGGCCAACGCTGATTTATGGTTTGGGGCGCGACAAAAACATTGCTGAGATTGCGCGATTCGTTCGGCGTTTTGGGTTTTTCCCCTTGTTCGGCAAGGCAAAGGGCTTGCGCCAGCCCTTGCACGCGCAAGATGTCGCCGGTGCTTGCATAGCCGCGTTGGGTTCGCCTGCTGCGGCAAACCGTGCCTACAACCTGTCCGGCGCCGAAACTCTTCCCTATCGCGATATGGTTGCCCGAATTTTCAGCGCCCTTGGACGACCGCTGCGCCTATTGCCTGTACCGCTATTTGCTTTTCGGTTTGCCGTAGCACTCCTTCGCCTCTTGCCGCGCTACCGCAACTGGTCATCCGCCATGGCCGAGCGCATGAACCGCGATTTGGTGTTTGATCACTTTGAGGCGACGCGCGATTTCGGGTTTGCGCCCCGTGCGTTTGTTTTGAGTGCTGAGGATGTGTCGCATGAATCGCAAAACGCAATGGATTGAACTCCAAGTGAAGTTCAAGCGGGCACGGCCGCCCGCATCGACCAAACCCGTTTGACCTGGCTTTCACTGCATCCAGCCAGCTTGGCCGTCTCTGCAATGCTTCGACCGCCGCTGCGCAGTGCAATGATGCGTTCGTGCGTTATCGTGTCGGCCTGGCGGCCGGCGTACTTGCCAGCACGCTTGGCAAGCTCAACACCCTGGCGCTGTCGTTCGCGCCGATCCTCGTAATCCTCACGGGCCATCTGCAAGGCCAGTTTCAATAGCAGCTCCTGGACTGACTCCAACACGATCTTTGCAACGCCCTGAGCCTCGGCCGCGAGGTCGGATAAATCGACCAGGCCGGGTACAGCCAAGCGCGCACCTTTGGCGCGGATCGAGGCTACCAGGCGTTCGGCCTCGGCCAGCGGCAAGCGGCTGATGCGGTCGATTTTTTCGGCCACCACGATTTCACCGGGCTGCAAGTCGGCAATCATGCGCAGCAGCTCGGGGCGGTCGGCGCGTGCGCCCGATGCCTTCTCACGATAGATGCCGGCGACGTAGCAGCCTGCAGCGCGTGTGCTGTCCACGATGGCCGCCTGGCGGCTCAAGTCCTGTTCGTCGGTGCTGACGCGCAGATAGATGCGCGCAACCTTCATGGCCGGTGTAATCGGCCCTTTCTTCTTCGTCGTCATAGTCGGCCAATTAGGGTATAGGGAAAAGAGCCTCCCATACTATAGGGGGCCAAGAAATATAACCACAGTTTAAATTGGCCAGGTCGTTTTTGACCATGCAAATTGCCCATACTATGAATACTCCGACCGCTAAAGCTCAAAGCTTGTAGCGGTGGTTTCTCGTTTCAGCGACATGCACGCCAAGATGTTGCCACCTTGACGATTTACCAACGTCTCCACGAGCGTAGGCCGAGTTTCCCCAGCCGGTTCGGAGCATCCCGCCCCTACCTTTTGTTTCGTAATTCCTACCCGGGGTCGTCTCAGAATTTGGAATTTAAAGTACGTTAAGCCGTTGGCATGGCCTTAGCTCTCGCAAACGACCATTTTTGAGAAGCCTCCGTGAGAAAGCAGGCCGCGCCAGTGCTGGCCTT
>JBBRTU010000076.1:0-7626 GCA_038244115.1 Burkholderiales bacterium | reverse complement strand
GACCGCATAACTGGCTACTACTACGCAGGACGACTGCCAGTTATCGGACGTTGGCAGTTACCACTCAAACAGTCTAAGCGTTTCCCGTTCAACCGTATGGGATTCAATGTGATTGTTGAATGCCACAAGCAGTAAAAGAACAATACGGGTCTTGTGATGTCGACGGGCGAGTACTTTATAGAGATCAAGAGGCGGGGAAAGATGCTGTCTGACTGCCTCCACCAGGTCACGACACCTGCGCCTGAAGTCGTTGTCGCGGCTTAGAAGTGCCCTCATGGCGCTGGAAGATATCCTGCATCCACTACTTTCGGCCTACGTCGCTTCGCCTCAGTGGGTGAAGTCATCGGTCGGGACGCTTTATTCCGCATTGCCAAGTGGGATTAAGTATGGACGACAGTATTCCCGGTTTGAGCGAGAACTTGAGCGCGGCAGGCACCTCAACGAGATTGAGAACGAAGTGGAGCGCAAGCTACAGGCCACTTTGGAAGTGGCGCTTAAAACGGTTCCAGCGTTTCAGTCCAGCCGGCACTTGCTGTACGCCGGGCTTGCGCCGTGTGAAATATTGGCTCGTTTGCCCTTCTCTGACAAGGCAAGCATCAAGGTAGACGTTGGTTCGTTCTCGTCGTCCTCGTACCAAAAACGTGATCGCCTTCGCATGTTCACCGGTGGGTCTACTGCACACCCAATGATGTTCTATGCGCACAAGCATGTGACACGCCCGAAAGAGCGCGCCTATTTCGCCGACTTTGACCGTCGGGCGGGTTTGCACGGGCAGGATGTGATTCTGAGCCTTCGTGGGCGCACGGTGCGCTCAGCTAACAAGCTGGGCGGCCGCTTGTGGATGTACGAGCCGATTAAGCGACATCTTATTCTGAGCAGCGACCATCTTGAAGCGCGCTATATGACCGAGTATGTGAAAGCGCTGAAAGAATGGAAGCCGTCGTTTATTCAAGCGTTTCCGTCGGCGCTTTATCCGCTTGCGAAGTGGCTTGACGAACATCCAGAGCCTGATATCACTTCACGCGTAAAAGGTGTCCAATTAAACTCGGAAAATGTCTATCCATTCCAGATGGATTTGCTGCGGCGGGTATTTTCCTGCTCCGTCCTGAAGGGGTATGGCCACACCGAGCGTGTCCTGCTTGCTGCTTCAATGCCAGACGATGACCGCTATTGTTTCTGGCCGCTTTACGGATATCTGGAATTGGTCGATCCGTCGGGCAAGCCGATCACCGAGCCGGGTGTGCTGGGCGAAATCGTTGGCACCAGTTTCGATAATTTTGTCATGCCATTCGTACGCTATCGCACGGGCGACTTCGGCGCGTGGTCGGATAGCGCGCATCCGGAACTGCCTGGATACCCGGTGCTGGAGCGCATCGAGGGGCGCCTACAAGAATTCGTCGTTTGCCGCGACCAGCGTTTGATATCCATTTGTACACTGGGCGCAGCACATTTTTCTCAACTTGCCGACGTGGATGCGATCCAGTACGAGCAGTACGAACCGGGCTACCTCGTTTTGAACATCGTCTCGCAGAGAGAGGTTGCGCCAGAAACCGTACGAAAGATCCAGTCGGCCTTGGTCGAGAAAACACAAGGCGGGTGTGTCGGGGCGATCAAACGCGTAGAACGCATTCCGCGCACTGCCAGGGGCAAGCAGCAGATGCTCATCCAGCACCTCGATATTTCGGGGTATCTCGGTGCGGCCTTCATAGAAAACTCTGGCGCATGACGTCGGCGGGGGAAGTTTTGACGCTGAGCTCCTCGCGCGATCACATGGCGCGCACCGTGCGACGGCAATTCGAACCTGGACAATCACTGCGTATGACTCCTCAGTGTGAAGCCGCCATTCGCGAGCTTGGCATCGTACCAGGCTCTCCAATTCCGGATGGCAGCCGGGCATGAGTACGACTTTTTTTCGCGAAAAGATTTTCTGGCGGATCAATCGGCTTCGCTGCATGTCCCTGAGCGAGATAGGGCACCGCATCCACGAGGCGGCGCGTGCGAAGCTGCAACGTCATGGAGCGCTCACCGCCAGACGGGTGCCGGCCGCAGAAGCAAACGATGGATTGTGTCGCTGGTTGTCTATGCTCCCCACGGTTGCTCCAGCACCCTACATTAAGGCAGCGGCCACCATTGCGGACGGATGGCTAGACCTGTTTGCGCTGCATCGTGTTCGGCTCGGCCGCCCTCCATGCTGGAATCGCGACCCTTATAGCGGTACCGAGTTTCCAGTTAGCTTTGGGCTGCAGCTCAATTACCGCAGTCTTGGCGGTGGGGCGGACATCAAGTATGTATGGGAACCCAATCGGCACTTGCAACTGGTGACCATCGCCCAAGCTTATGCCCTCACAGGTAGTCAGGAGCACTTGGAAGCGTTGCGTTTACAGATTGAGTCGTGGTTGGACCAATGTCCCTACTTGCTTGGGCCGAATTGGTGCAGTTCTTTGGAAGCAGGAATCCGCTTGATCAACTGGTCTATCGCCTGGCAACTCATCGGCGGTGGCGAGTCACTGTTGTTCGCAGGCGCAGCCGGTGCTGATCTGCGCGACAGATGGCTGGTTGCGATTTTTCAGCATATGCACTTTATTCGCCATCGTTTCTCACGATATTCCTCAGCTAACAATCATCTCATCGGTGAGGCGGCGGGTCTGTTCGTCGCTGCGATGACGTGGCCGATCTGGCCGGATGTTCGGGTATGGGGTGTGACAGCGCGCTCAATACTTGATCGCGAGGTGCTGTTACAAAATGCGCCCGATGGCGGGAACCGCGAGCAGGCGTTCGCATACCAGCAATTCGTGCTGAGTTTTCTGCTGGTCGCGGGTTTGGCGGCGCGGTCGGGAGGTGCCGATTTTGGGGGACCTTACTGGGCGCGAGTAGAGGCCAGGCTCGAATTCATTGCGTCAGTAATGGATACCGGCGGCAATGTCCCTATGGTCGGCGATGCCGACGATGGCCTCGTGATGCGCCTCTCTCAAGAAACGGATTGGTGCTCCTTTCGCTCGCTACTGGCGACAGGGGCTGTGTTATTTCGTCGGCGCGATTTTTGCGCCAAAGCCGGGCGCTTGGACGAACAGACGGTCTGGTTGCTGGGTGATAGTGCGCGCGAGACGTTCAGCAAGTTGAACGCTGAACCGGTCGGATTGCCGGTGCGCCGTAGCTTCCCTGACTCCGGATACTGCATTCTGGGCGATCGGTTTGAGACGTCGGACGAAGTTCGCGTTGTAGCCGATGCCGGGCCGATAGGCTACCTGAGTATCGCCGCTCATGGCCATGCCGATGCGCTGTCCATAACCCTGTCGGTCGGCGGCAAAGAGTTTCTCGTCGATCCAGGCACCTATGCGTATAACACCGAAAGGAAGTGGCGCGACTATTTTCGCGGCACCACTGCCCATAACACCGCCTGTGTGGATGGCGCGAATCAGTCGGAAGCGGGCGGTAACTTTATTTGGCTGCGCAAGGCGAAATCCATGCTTGAGTCCTGGCGCTCTGATGCGGACAGCGACGTGTGGATCGCAAGTCATGATGGTTATCAGCGCCTGGACGACCCGGTCGTTCACCGCCGCACACTGCACTACGCCAAGACCTTGCAAAGACTGACAGTTACGGATGAGATTTCGTGCGCAGGCCTGCACAAGGTCGATATCAACTGGCACTTTTCTGAGCAATGCGATGTGCGCGAAAGTGAAGGCCGGCTGAGGGTGAGTCGCGATGGACACGAAATCGCACTGGAAATGCGTGCGAAGTCGGCAGTCTTGAGTCTGTGGCGGGGAAACGAAGAGCGGCCCGCCGGTTGGGTATCGCGCCGTTTTGGCCTCAAGACGCCAGCCTGGACGGCAAACTGGCACGCTGAAATTGTGGGCCCGGCAAGCTTTGTGACCGTGATCGATGTGGAAGGCACAACGTCGTGAATAAGATGGGGCCTTCTGAGAAGTTACAAATGTGCCAAGGGAATATCCTGGCGTTCTGGACCGATTTTCATTGGCTTGACTGCGCTTTTTGCAGCTACGTCAAAAAGTACAGGGATATTGCGAATTGACGGGCGATACACACGCGCATGGGTCGGGGGGAGGGCATCGTGTTATTGCAATGATCGGCACTGAGATTAACGGCAGGGGTGGGGTTGCGTCGGTTGTCCAGGAATATAGGAACTGGGGACTTTTTGATCGATGGCCCATCATTTACGTCAGGTCGCACGTAGATGCTTCGCGCGCGCCTAAACTTTTTGCGTTTATCGCAGCGTTCTGGCGCTTCAGTTGTTTGCTCGTTGGCCGCTCGCTGGCAATGGTACATGTCCATGCATCTTCCGATGCCAGCTTTTGGCGAAAGGCTGTATTTTCTCTAGTAACGATAGTGGCCCGGAGGCCGCTTGTATTCCACTTGCATGGTGGTGACTTCGATGGCTTTTATGCACGAAGAGCCGGCGCTATCGGTCGTGTTCTTGTTCGATTCATCTTTCGCCACAGTGAGGTCGTTATCGTTCTGTCTTCTCAGTGGTCAGACAGGGTGCATTGCCTTGCTCCTAATGCTTCTGTACAAATTGTCTACAACTCTGTAGCGCACGTTGCCAATGAGGCGCCGGGCAAGAATCCGAATGCTTTGCTGTTCCTGGGACGACTCATTCGGGATAAAGGCTTTTTTGATTTGCTTGACGCGTTGGTCGAGGTAAAGAAAACCTATCCAGCGGTGCGACTTTATTGCGGTGGTGCGATTACTGAAGTCGCTGTCGAGGCGATACGTGCCCGTGGGCTACAGCGCGAGGTCGAATTGCTCGAGTGGATAGAGGGGAACGAAAAACTGCGCTGGCTGGATCACTGCGGTGTCTTTGTATTGCCGTCGTATTTCGAGGGCCTGCCGGTCAGTCTGCTGGAGGCCATGGCTCACAGCAACGCGGTGATCGTGACGCCCGTGGGCGGCGTTACCGATGTTGTTACCGACGGTGTGGAGGGCTTGCTAGTGAATCCAGGTGACATACCCTCCTTGGCTAAAGCGATTAGTACTGTCGTGGGCCAGCCTGAGCGTGCGGCCCAGATGCGGAGGGCGGCCAGGCAAAAGATTATGGGTGGCTTTTTGCACGAGCAAAACATAGGTCACATAGAAAAAATATACGGACGCCTGTTATCGAGGGCCGAGCCTGGCTCCATCGATAGCGTTTGATCCTGCTTCGTTCGGCTCAGGGACTTCATAATGTGTGGTATCGCCGGTTATTTTTCGTTGGATGCTAGTCATGCCTTGGTGGATGGGGCAGCCATACTAGCCTCGTTAAGACAGCGCGGGCCGGACGCGAATGGGGAAATGCGATTAAGCCTAAAGGGTGGCGGGGGCGCGTGGCTGGGCCACACTCGCCTCTCGATTCTCGACCTGACTTCTGCAGGCCAGCAACCGATGACAAGCAGGGACGGACGCTGGCTGATTACTTTCAACGGCGAAATTTACAACCATCTCGATCTTCGCAAACAGCTTGCTAACTCATGGCGTGGCCACTCCGATACCGAGACCCTGGTGGAGGCGTTATCTCAATGGGGCCTGGCGGGGACGATTTCGAAGCTAAACGGTATGTTCGCCTTCGCCGCTGTCGATCATCAAGAACAAAAACTTTATCTGGTGCGCGACCAGTACGGCATTAAGCCGCTCTATTTCTCGTCGAAGGGTGGGCGCTTCGCATTCTGTTCGGAACTTCGAGGCCTACGCCAACTCAGCAAGCAGCCTTTTGCCGTTGACCGCGAGGCCTTGCAGACTTATCTGACGTTGCGGTATGTGCCATCGCCATCAACGTTGATTGAAGGGCTACAACGTCTAGAGCCGGGGCACACGCTTGAGATCGATTTTACTGGATTGAAATTGATAAAAAAGCCGCATGTGTATGCACCGATCCAGAAGTTCTCCGGTAATTTTGACGATGCGACGCAGACGTACCTGCAAGAATTTCACCGTTCGGTCGAACGTCAGCTATTGTCGGATGTGCCAATCGGCATATTGCTCTCCGCTGGCATAGATTCGGCCATGGTGGCGGCCAGTGCTCGGCATCTGGGGCGACGGTTGCCCTGTTACTCCATCGGCTTCGAGGGCAGCCCTGTCGAATGCGAACTTGAAGGCGCTCGCCACACTGCCGAAGTGCTCGGGCTACCGTTCACCGAAGTTCGCGTTGGTCCCGAGGACATCTGGCGGAGCTTGCGCCCTTCTCTTGCGTCCGTCGAGGAACCGCTGGGCACAACTTCGATACTGCCTATGTGGAACCTCATTCAGCGCGCCCGACAAGATGTCGAGGTTGTATTGACAGGGCAGGGGGGCGACGAGCCCTTAGGTGGTTATCGGCGCTATCAAGGAGTTCTTTGGAGCGATCATGGGGTAACGCGAGCACTCTCGGGTTTGGCGCCCACTGGCTGGATGCGTGGGTTCCGCAATGAATCGCTATGGCGTGCTATCCGCGGCATTGCAGAACGGAAACGCGCAAAAAGTTTCCGTTTTTTTTATGAATTGTTTGATGACGTCGACCGACTGCATTTAAGCAATCGCGCAGACTGCGGCGACGCCGATCGTCGTATCCAGTACTGGCTCGACGTACTAGGCGGCGAAAACAGCGACGCGACAGCCGCAATGATGGCTGTGGATATGCGTATGAACTTGCCCGACGATTTGCTCTTGTATGGCGATAAGGTGTCCATGGCGCATTCATTGGAGACGAGGGTGCCCATGCTTGATTTCGAGCTAGTGCGTTTTGTTGAGAGCCTCCCGCGCCAATATCGAACTGCGCCTGGCCGGGGGAAAATTGTTCATAAGCGGGCAGCACGACTGTTTTTACCTAGCGATATCATCAACCGTCCCAAGCTTGGTTTCGAAGTGCCTTTTAGCGAATGGATACGCGGCGCCTGGAGGGACAGAGTTGCCTCATTGATCGCAGAAAAGGGATGTGCGTTGGATGGACTCCTGAATTTACGAGTGATTCGCGCCCTGTTGTCCGATCACTGCGAATCTGGCCGCAATCGTGGCCGGCAGATTTTTGCGTTGCTGTCTCTGGCAATATGGATTGAGCAAAACGCATCAATAAACTGACGCCTCTATAGCCCAAGTGTGGTTTCGCTCGACTTCTGTTGGACGCACTCCGCAGTCTTCAAAGTCCCGCAACATTGCCCTGTAACAATACTAGTGTGGTTTCCATGTCTCGGCTATTTGTCGAGGGGGGCGATCTAAGCCAACTAACATCGCACCGATGGTTTGCTCGAACTGTTAAGCCAAAAAGCCAATTCGACATTGACCTGTGCGGCTTTGCAGCGGTGCTTATCGTCAAAATATTGATAAAAGGGAGTGCATCGCAATGGGGACACCGGCAAGCGTCTCGCCGAGGGTCGAAATCATGGGGTGTGGCGTCGACAATCTCGACATGGAAGAGACGCTACAGACAATCGAATCCTTCGTGAAGTCGGGCCAGCCGCATCAGCATGTGGTGGTCAACGTCGACAAAATCGTCAAGGCGCACTGGAATCCCGCGTTGCGCGAAATCATCAATCGCTGCGACTTGATCAATGTCGACGGCATGCCGGTGGTATGGGCATCGCGGTTGCTCGGAAAGCCGCTCAAAGCGCGCGTCGCCGGGGTTGATCTTTTCGAAGCACTCGTCGAACGCGCGGCGGT
>JBBRTU010000075.1:0-8240 GCA_038244115.1 Burkholderiales bacterium | reverse complement strand
CTTTTGATTACTCACCGCTTCACACTGGCCGAAGGCGAGAAGGCCTACGAGACCTTCGGCAACGCCGCCAAGACCAAAGCACTGAAAGTAATTATCAGCCCGGCTTGAAGGCAGTGCAACTGTGAATTCCATTCGAACCAAAATAGGAGTTATCAACATGAACAACAAATCAGGCCTTATTCTAGTTACCGGTTCGAACGGGCGGATCGGCACTGCGGTCATGAAACGTCTGACGGGAAAGTACGGTCAGGTCATCGGCTTTGACCTCAAAGCCCCGGCCCCGCCACCACCTGAATGTGTGCGTATTGCTGTAGACATCAGCTCGGAAGAAAGCGTGACGGAAGGTCTCAAGATGTTGCGGGCGCATCACGGATCGAAGATCGCGGCGGTGATCCACTTGGCCGCTTATTATGATTTTCTCGGCGAAGAGAACCCGAAATATGAGGAGATCACTGTCAAAGGCACGCAGCGGCTGCTGCGTGGCTTGCAAGATGGCTTCGAGGTTGAACAGTTCATCTTTTCCAGTACCATGCTGGTCCATGCCCCCAATCAACCAGGCGAAGTGCTGACCGAGGACTCGCCGATAGGTGCGACTTGGGCCTATCCTGAATCGAAAGTGCGCACCGAGGCGTTGATCCGTGCCGAACATGGCAAGATCCCTGTTGCAATCTTGCGGCTGGCTGGGGTCTATGACGATGTCTGCCACTCACCGCCACTGGCCAACCAGATCCAACGTATCTACGAACGTCAACTGGCCAGCCACCTTTATTCCGGCGATACATCGCACCGCCTGTCTTATCTGCACATGCAGGATTTGGTCGATGCGATTGAACGCGTCGTCGAGAAACGGGCAAAGCTGCCCGCTGAGACAACGGTTTTGATCGGCGAAAGTGAAGCAATGAGTTACGACGAGTTGCAGCATGGTTTCATCAAGCTGATCCATGGCGAATCTTGGGAAACCTATAGTGTACCATCGCTGATTGCCAAGGCCGGTGCGTGGGCTGAGGGGTTGTTGCCTGGCCCCGGCCCATTCATTAAGCCTTGGATGATTGACCGCGCCAATGATGATTATGTCCTTAACATCAGCCGCGCGCGCACTTTGTTGGGTTGGAAACCAAAACATGGTTTGCATGATACCATGCCTAAGATGGTTGCAGCCCTTAAGGCTGATCCAGCAGGATGGTACCGCGAACATGGGTTGGAACTACCTTCCGATATGCCTGCCGTGCACGAACCTGCCGCACCCCGCGAGTTGGAAATGGCCGATGCCCATGCCGGTCATGATCATGGTTCCATGAAAGCTGAACCGCGTGCAGCTAAAATGGCGGCAGGTCTGCCCTTCAAGATGGCGGGTACGGTCTATACTTGCCCGATGCACCCGGAAATCCGGCAGTCTTCACCTGGCAACTGCCCGCGCTGCGGCATGACATTGGAGCCTGTGGCATGAAGATGGCGATGTCTGCAACGGCCAAACCAACGGTCAAACAATATACCTGCCCGATGCATCCGGAGATCGTGCGCGACGCACCCGGGAAATGCCCAAAATGCGGTATGACTCTGGTGCCAAAAGCTGCTGCGGCTGCTGCTGTGCAGACTACGATGCCCGGACATGCTGGTATGGCGGATATGAAGACAATGGCAGGCACGCCTGCTGCCGAAAGCTCCGGCGATATGATGGTGGACGCACATAAGGCGATGCTCTGGCCGCATTATCTTAACTTGATGCTGGGGTTCTGGCTCGTTGCAAGCCCGTTTACGCTTGGCTATCTCAGCGTGTTCATTCCCAATGCTAGCGCGCTGCGGGTGATGACCGAACGTGGTCTTTCCTCATTCGAGACACGCAATTTGTGGATGACCTATAACGACATCACTATGGGTATTTTGGTGATCGTTTTCAGCTGTCTGGCGGCCAATACGGCGAGGCGTTTTCCGTGGTCGCAATGGGCTCTCGCCGTGGTTGGTGGCTGGCTGCTGCTGGCACCTCTTGTGTTCTGGACGCCGCTGGCCTCGGCCTATGCCAATGACACTTTGGTTGGCAGTTTGGTGATCGCGCTTTCGGTATTGATCCCGATGATGCCGGGAATGAGCATGGAAGGCATGATGGGCGGGCCAGACGTGCCGCCCGGCTGGTCCTATACGCCGTCGAGCTGGCTGCAACGCTTTCCTGTGGCACCACTGGCACTGATCGGTTTTTTCATCGCGCGTTATATGGGCGCTTACCAACTGGGCCACATCGACAGCGCCTGGGATCCGTTTTTCGGAACGGGCACGCAGACCATCATTACCTCTGATGCCTCCAAAGCCTGGCCGATTGCCGATGGAGCCCTCGGTGCTGTAGTTTATATGCTGGAATTGGTGATGACCTTCATGGGTGGCAAGACTCGCTGGCGCACCATGCCCTGGATGGTGCTGGCGCTGGCCGTACTTATCCTACCGCTAGGCGGGGTCAGCATTTACTTCATCATTATTCAACCGATTGTGATCGGCACATGGTGCACGATCTGCCTGATCGCGGGTTTGGCGATGGTGATAATGATACCGTATTCGCTCGATGAGTTCGTTGCGATGGGGCAGTTTTTGGTTGATGCGAGGCGCAAGGGCAAGCCGTTCTGGCGCACCTTCTGGACTGGAGGCGCGATGGAAGCCGGTATCGCCGATCCGGCCAATGGATTGGGCGCACCAATGGGTGACATGATCGGACAGGCCGCACGCGGTGTGACAATTCCTTGGACGCTGCTGGTGAGTGTCGCGATTGGTGCGTGTTTCATGCTCACGCGGGTTTTTCTGGGCACGACTGGCAGCATGGCCAATAGCGATCATCTCGTCGGCGCTCTTGTGGTGACCTTTTCGATCATCGCCTTTGCCGAGGTGGCGCGTCCCTTGCGGTTCATCAATGTCGTCTTTGGTCTATGGGTTATAGCGGCACCTTGGTTGCTCAAGGGCAACGCCTCGTCTTTCGCCAATTGGAGCGAGGTTGCAACTGGCCTCGTCCTGATCGCACTGAGCATTCCGCGCGGGCGGATCGCGAATTCATATGCCGGTTGGGACCGCGTCGTTTACTGGCCGATGTAATGCATACAACAGAAGGATACAAAAATGACAACTCGATTTTGGGCAAACAGTCGCAAGCATGTTTTGGCTGCACTCACGATCTACACTGCGGGTGGGATTTTGTTGGCGACCATTCTGGGCGGGTTTATTGTCTATGCTGGTTTCTTCAACGTCTCAGCACTTGTCCCCGATCAGGCGCCGCTGCAATGGCTGTTGGTGACGACGCGCGAAGCCTCTATCCGCTACCATGCAAAAGGCATCGTCGCGCCCGCGCCAACTGGCCAAGCTCAGGTCGACAATGGTTACCGCCTATTCAAAGGCGAGTGTGCCATGTGTCATTCTGTGCGGGGTCTGGGCTCTGGCATCATGTCTGTTGGCCTCAATCCACCTGCGCCGCCGTTGGCTGATTTGCTGGATATGACCGATGCTGAGACGTTTTGGGTGGTCAAGAACGGGATTCGCTTTACCGGAATGCCCGGCTGGCAGGAGTCCAACACGGATCCTGAACTGTGGGATATTGTCGCCTTTTTGAAGGGCTCTAAGGACATGAAGGAAGTGGACTTTGTAGCGATGGGTGCGCGGTTAGGCCTGCCTCCGACGAAACCCTGAATCAGGTTTGGGGAACCGCGACTGTCTTGATCATCATTTTACGAGAAGGTGCATCAGCTACGACAGTGATAAACATAAATATGCTGACCATTTTTGAAGGAGAACTACGATGATGCACGACGGATGGGGTATGGGTTGGGGAATGGACGGGTTTGGAGGGATCGGCATACTGCTGGTCGTGCTAGCTGTAGCATATTTTGTGTACCGCGGTCGAAATGCTTGAACCAGGTTTCAGGGCAGCTAACGGATCTGTGGGGTTGAGCCTATAGTTTGTTTACTCAAATTGCTTATCTTTGCCAGAGGACTTTATAAATTTCTCGGCCGTATGTCTATTGAACTGAGAGATGTTAGCTAGGTCACATTTCGAGCCTGCTGATGCTCGTCCTACTTATTCTAGCGGTTCTGCGTTGTTCAAATTTTTGTCGAAGTAAAAGTGACCTATAGTTGGGTCGCCGAGTGTTGCAGTTGTCGGCTTTTAATAACGACAGCGGGATGCTGGATGTAAGCCCGTTCAAGCTGGTGTGTAGTTGGTTGTGTTGTGGTCGACCCTTTATGTTTCGCTGATTTAGGACATTGTTGTATTCGGTGACGAGAACCAGACGACGAGTGTTGGCACGACGATCCATTGCAGCGACAGCGCAATGCTAGTGCCAAGAGGCGGTACAACCGGCATCAAATCCGAATAGGAACAGATCTTGCGAACAGCAGCGTTGAGCCTTTCGCTAAAGACCGTATAGGTCGTGCCCAGGGCAACAAAAATTCCGAGTAAAAAGGCACACTACCGCCCAAGCATCGGCCAGCGCCAGTTGGTGAAAGCTAGCGCCGCTATTGCGCTGGCAAGTGCAATCAACATGCCGTCCGCCGTACAATAAGCGACAGCATATCCGATCTTTTGCCAATCCCCGTTGTTCCAAGGGGTGTAGCACGCAACTGCCCGATTTCTCAAACCAGATTGACTTCCGCCATTACTGCGAGGTACTGAAAGATCGATTAATTATCGCACGGTTCGGAATTGGACGGCGCGGTTAACGAGATCGGTCATGTGTTCGGCTGCTTTGACCGTAAGGAGATGATGCGTCAAGCTGGACGCAGGAGAGATGTAGGCCGCCATGTCACGTGCCAACTGGCGCTGCTGGTCCGAGCCTTCCGCCAGTACGGCGATTATCAGGTTTTCAAGCGCAATGAGCCGGACACGGAGGTGAACGATTTCGACGTTCGTCAAGTCGGGAATGTCCACGCCCGGATGATATGTTGCTGACATGATACTTCCACCTTCATTTTCCCATCTCGAAACCGCTTGCATGAGTGCCTTGGCTGGATCCAGAACGGGTTCGGCTTCGGGCATCATGATTTCCTCCAGATGGTGATTTGAATGAACTTGGTTTCGTTTAGCGGTAACCGAACCTGTCCATATAGTTGATCAATTGGAATTCCTTATACTTGAACTCGTTCAAAAGGGCGCGGAGAATAACTCGCGCGGTAAGCACCCCTAAAGTCTATTTTTGTGACAACCCCGTCAGAACGCAGTCGCCATTGCACTGCTGCGCTGATCAGTTTTGAATGACTGCGTATGTAGCGGTGTCAATACAGCGTGGTCGGGCCGTCCAAGAAAGTTACTTTAACGCCCGGCTTAACAAGTTTGGCAAGTTCGGCAGCGGCCCAATTGGTAAGCCTGACGCAGCCATGCGATGATGTCTTGGAAATTTGTGAGGGTTCAGGCGTTCCGTGAATACCGTAGGTTGGTTCCGTAAGATCGATCCAGATTGAACCGACAGGACCGTTTGGGCCAGGTGGGATGATCAGAATTTTATTGTTTTCGCCCTGCTGGAAGTTCACAGCAGGGTTATAAGTGTAGGTCGGAAATTCTGCGATCGCCCTGACCTCGTGTGTCCCTTCAGGCGATGGCGTCGCCTCACTACCAATCGTTGCTGGGTAAATTAGGTACGGCTTGTCGCCATCAGCATAGGCGACCAACCGCTTATTGGCCTTATCTGCGATTATGCGTGTTACTGCTTTAGTATGCGGCGGTCCCGGATCTGCAACCAGCACCGATTCTCCTACAGTGAAAGTTGCACCCGGGTTCAGGACGATGAGAAAGTCTTTGTCCATGTGGAACTTTTCGGCAATCGCTTCAGCTCCGGACGTATAACCGAGCCATGCCATTTTCGACTTTTCTACGTAATCGTCTGGGATCGAATCCACAAGCTTTTCAACGTCTACAGTTTTTATTATATAGACTTTGGTTACCGGGTCTTTCGACTGGAGTTGCGACCACAAACCAGCAGTCATCACCCCTGTCGGTAGGAGCCCTTGCATTTCTTCATAGCCTTGAATTGCTTTTTTCACGTTCTCGCCAGCTTTGCCATCAATTACACCAGAATTTGAGCCAGCACGGTTGAGCAAAATTTGCAACTTCGTGATGAAGGCGCTCCGTGCTTCTGGCAATTGGCCACTGAACTCGGCTTCATTGATCTGTCGCGATGTCAGCAGTTCTTGGGACATTGTCGCATGAGACATGCCAATTGCTAAAAACAGAACAGTGGCCGATGCTAAAAACATAGTCTGCAGCCGGCGCAATAAAATCAATCCTCGTATCATGCTAAACAACTGCCCAGAGTTTGTGGCGAAATTCTGTTTCTATAATGAACCCTTCTCTGAGAGCCGATGTGTTATCATCTTTCTGTTGCTCTACCTTAACTTTGGCAGATCTACAGAAACGCTTGTGGTCATGTTGTCATTGCCGTTCTCGCTGGTGGGTGGTTTGTGGCTCATGTGGTGGATGGGCTTCAATCTGTCAGCGCCGTGAGCTTCATCGCGCTGGCAGGCGTTGCCGCAGAAACGGGTGTGTTCATGCTGATCTATCTGGAGAATGCGCTCAACGAATGGAAACACCGCGCCCAAGCTGAAGGCAGGCCATTCACCCGTGTCGATCTCTATGGTGCAATCATGGAAGGTGCGGTTGATCGCGTGCGCCCTAAGATGATGACAGTTGCCGCCATCATGGCCGGATTACTTCCGTTTCTATGGAGTACTGGCACAGGTTCCGAAGTGATGCAGCGTATTGTCGTGCCGACGACCGGCGGCATGGTGTCATCCACGCTTCTTACATTCATCGTTATTCCAGCCATCTTCGCATTGGTGGAAGGCACAAGAATGTGTTTTGCATCACGCAAAGCAAAACGCGAAGACAAGAAACTCGTATTGAATCAAACCCCAATTACGGAAGGAGCGTAAAATATAAGGCGCTTGCTCTGCCTACTTCCTTCCAGAGATTGATCATGACGTTAGAGATTTCGACTTGCGCTTCGCAATTTCACGATACAGTGCTTCTGCACTTGTGCCGAGTTCTTGGGCCAGACTTTTCCAGGTCCCTCTGGCTGGCAGTGGCCCGTAGTTGGCCGTCCAAGCCGATAGCCTCTGAGATACCGTTTTGAGCGAAAGTATTTCGGCACGCAGCCTCGCAGCGCGAACCTCTTGCGCCAAATGCTCGGCCCAAGCTCTTGCAAACTTAGTATCAGACGCAAATTTTTGTTTGACCTTATTACGCGGAAGAATTGCTAGCTTTATATCGGTGTAGGCGACGGCGTCGCAATGGTAGGAACCTGCAAACAACGACGCTTCGGCAATGATTGATCCTGCTGTTGCGCGCTGCAGAATAAGTGCGTCACCGTTTCGATTACGCCTGATAAGTCTTGCTTCGCCTCGGATGACAAGAAACATCGAAATGATCTTGTCACTCTGGTGAAAAATTGCGGAGCCAGCTTTATATGATCGTACTGTATTCGGAAGGTCAGTCCAATATTGAATCATGATCGCTATCATGTTGCATTGGCATAGACCGTGGCAAGATCATTTTTCGGATTTCAAAGGAGAAACCAAAATGATACGAATTCTTGCCACTTGCGCATTCATGATACTTCAGTTTGCCTCTGCCCAAGCCACAGATCCAGCGTCTACACATAAACACCATATGCAGTCTAACATGATGCCTGACTCAGGATTGCCCCATGAACCGGGTCAATCAGCATTTGCAGCAATTCAGGAAATTGTTGCCAAGCTTGAAGCTGATCCTGCGACGGATTGGTCAAAAGTCGATATTGAAGCTTTACGCCAACATCTGATTGACATGAATAATGTCACACTGAACGCACAGGTAAAGACTGAAGATACCAAAGACGGTCTTACATTCATCGTGACGGGCGAAGGAACGGTTCGCGACTCAATCCGCAGAATGGTTCAGGGACATGCCGCCACAATGAATGGTGTTGACGGATGGGGCTTTGCGGCAAACGAGTTGCCGGAGGGGGAGTCTTTGATAGTCACTCCACCAAAAACTGTTTCGATACAGGAGTTGCGCGCCTTGTCTTTCATTGGCGTTATGACGCGAGGCATGCATCATCAAACGCATCATTGGATGTTGGCAACAGGATCCAATCCGCACCCGTAATGTGACTTGCCAGAAGTAAGCGGACTGGTTTAACTTTATGTGATTTCAATTCAAGGAACTGAGTCATGTACAAGTCCATTTCACGCCGCGCGTTCGGTTCAGTTTTCATGGCGGCTGCAAGCCTGCCGCTGCT
>JBBRTU010000074.1:0-8318 GCA_038244115.1 Burkholderiales bacterium | reverse complement strand
GTCTGGACCTTTCTACTTATTCGCAAGCCAAGCTAAATGGAATGGCAAGGCAATTAAATCAGCGCCCAAGAAAAACGCTAAACTACGAAACACCGGCTGAAAAATTTGGCCAATATGTTGCATCGACCGGTTGAATCCGCAACGCTGAGTTACGGTCCTGACGGAATAAACACAGCACAGTGGTGGGTGCCACCAGCGTGGGCTTAATATTCCCTTCTATGAGGAGCGGCACCTACAACGTTTCATCGAGTGGTGCTAAATTTAATGCAGTTCATCAACATAAACACCAGTGGTAATGCCACTTTGGCTAATTCCATTTTGTTCCCGTTGAGCACTGATCCATTCTTGGTTACTTGAAACATATTCTTTAAGCTTAACCAGTCCATCCCGAGCTTCAATCAGTTGCTTTTCATGCCCAGGCTTAGACGTGAAATCGTTGGGAGTTCTTGCATCCCAAGCAAGCGCAGCATCCATTTGACTAACCCATTTTTTTGGATTGCTGCCTGCGTACACATTGATAGGATTCCCGACTGCCTCCATCAGAGACGAAAAAAAAGCAGGATTACCTGAAGGATTCTGGGGAATCGCCTTGAGGTAAAAGCGATAGCGCAATTGGCCCACGTAAAACCAAAAGACTGATTCGTCTTTCTTCCCTGTCGCCCATAGTTTTCCGGCATAGACGATATAGGCAGCAGGATGCGCGCTAAGTAATTTATGCTCTAGTTGCTCTGGAGATAGTTTGTCGAAATCATTTTCGATACTTTGAGGGAACTCTGTATAAGCAGTATCTGAGGGGGGGTGCAGCTTTGCAGATAAATTCGGCACAGTTGGTGTTACGGTAATCGCATTTTCTATGTTATTTTCCGGCGCAAGTACCTTGGGGTAGATATCACTTTGCGAGGTAGGAAGTTTCTTGTTGTCCTTGAGTATCTGGCCATCGACAGAAAGCGAACTTCCCGTTTTAGTTTGGGTATGCGCCGCTTCGTCATGCCCTGCTATTGCTAACGTGCTAAAAGAGGCGGCAAGGAATAGCAGCCAGGGTGTACGTTTATGGTTTGTTGTCATGCGACCCCGATAAATATTCTCTTTTATACATCGCTTGTGTCATATTCTGGCACTCAATGATAATTCAGACACCACCAGGTCTTCTACACTTGGCACCTGGAAGATCCCTTGCAACTTCAACAGTTCATCGCGATGCAAGCGTGCCAACTTCTTTACCAGTTTGTCACCCGCAGGGGTGAGCTTCACTCGCACTTCACGCCTGTCCGTCTTTCCTTGCTCCCGATATACCAAGCCCAGACTTTCACAACGTGATACTAGGGATACCACGCCATGGTGATGAGACTGTAAGCGCTCCGCTAATTCTCCAATTGTCGCCCTCTCGCGATCCTGAAATACCTTGATGTGCAGCATCAAGAGATACTGCAAATGAGTAACGCCGTCCTTTCGCGTTATTTCCTCACTGAACCGCAGAAAACGGCGCAATTGATAGCGAAAGTCAGAGAGCGTTTCGAACTCTTTTTTGTTGAGATTCCTGGTAGCCATAAATAAATCTTGATCCTAGTCATGAAAAGGTAAGAATATTAGTTGCTAATGTATCATATCGTGATATATTAGCATCACACGCTTAATTGCGTGATCTTTTTTTGGAGATACGTCATGAAAGTGAGTGTACAAATGCCAAACGTAGATGCTGAGGGATATTTGGTAGAGCCCCAGGACTGGAGTGAAGAACTGGCCAATGAATTAGCGCGCCAGGAAAATATTTCGCTTAGCGAGGAGCACTGGATTGTCATTCGCTTCATGCGTGAATATTTCGACGATCATCAGGTTATACCTGACGCACGCTTTGTCATCAAACACTTGAACGAACGGCTGGAAGGCGTATCGCGAAACAAACTGTTCGAACTGTTTCCATATGGCTACGTGAAACAAGCATGCAAAATAGCTGGCATGAAACGCCCTCGTGCCTGGAGTACGGGTTGACCGATCAGGGACCGGTGCGGTATTGATAGATAAGCCTCTACTTGATAAATTAAGATGACACGGGATAATTTGATTTAAATCAAATTATTTATAACTCGCCATGCTAGACACACCGAACAATATCCCTAAGGTAGATCCTTTCGGCGATGAAGTACCGGGGATGGAACTGACCGATGGGGATATCCTGGATGCGATGCAGCATACTCCCGGTTACCTCGACATCACAACGGAAGATTTTCGCACTATCTATCACCTCGCCCATCGACATGCGGTGGGGCGTCTATTTAGCAATGTGCGGGTAGAAAATCTCATGAGGACTAAGGTTGAGCCTCTACTTCCCGGCATGCCACTCGACCAAGCTGCAAAGACTTTGGTTCAGTCTGGTTACAAGGCCCTTCCAGTAGTCAATACAAGTGGTTGCGTGATAGGAATACTTACCGAAAACGATTTCCTACGGCGACTTAAAGTCGATACTTTTCTAGCGCTGCTGCTCAAGATGTTGGATGAGACATTCGAATTCGAACACCGTTGTCATGAGACACCTGTAAGCCAAGCTATGACTTCACCGGCCGTAACAGTAATGAAGGATGCCGGATTCGAAGAAGTCATAGGCGCGTTCCACCAACATAATGGTCGTTCCATGCCCGTCGTAGATCGCGATGGCCGGTTCCTCGGTTTACTACTGCGCAAGGATTATTTTAGCATTTATCACTTGGAAAATTTACGTTGAAATTACCCGAGTATTTTCGAAAGATGCGGGGCACCACGCGCGGCAGTCCGCCGCGGGTAAGTAACGTCGAAATCATATGGTCGTGGATCGGTGCATTCCTGGGCATTGCGTTGGTGGCATGGGTGGATCAGTTCTTTTTCAAGGGAACCGATTTATTGCTGATGATCGGCTCGTTCGGCGCTTCTGCCGTACTTGTCTACGGTGCGGTGCGCAGTCCGTTGGCCCAACCGCGCAACCTGGTGGGCGGACACGTTCTCTCCGCAATAGTCGGCGTCACCTGCTGGAAGTTATTCCAACAGTATCCATGGTTCGCAGAAGCGATGGCGGTGGCCACAGCGATTGCCCTCATGCACGCCACCCGGACTCTGCACCCACCTGGTGGCGCCACGTCGTTAATCGCGGTGACTGGCTCTGCGGGTATTCACAAGTTGGGGTTCCTATACGTGCTGATACCAGCCACCGTAGGACCACTGATCCTGTTGGCGGTAGCCTTATTGGTCAACAATATTCCAGAATCCAGGCGCTATCCGGAAATCTGGCTTTAGCCTTCCGACTGAACTATATTCACCACTTGCCCGCGTTCGAATTACCTACCGCAGAAATGCGCAGTACATCAGCCATTGATTGACAGGCCGTAGAATGCGAACAGCGGCCACAACAGCCACAAGTTGTGGCCGTTCAGTCCGAGCACTAAATAAAGCAAGCCATACATCGCCCAGCCACTGATGATCAATCGTGTTCGCCCGATCCGGTCAGATAGTGCGGAGAGATGTGTAGAGAAACTACCTTTATCCTGTGCCTTCCCAAGGGTATTTGCGCTGCCAGAAAATCTCTAACCAGGTTTTACCATCGGCAGCAATACACACTATAACGGGCACCAGTTTTTGCACTTGACCGTCCGCAATTGTTAAGGGTTGTCAGACGCCTGCCCTCAGGCGCAGAACTGTCAGGCTGCAGCGGACATCAGCGGGCAGGTGTCAGAGAAGCCTCAAGGGTGGAAACCGCGGGGCGCACTGGTGCGTGTCAGAGTTGGCGAATAGCTATGGGGATTTGAATTGTTCTGCGGTTTGATATGACGATGAAGTAGGCTTGCCTGGCACTGGTAACACGCAGGTGGTGCATATCAAAGTAACTATCTGTGGATGCTTGTTGCGGTATACCGTCAGAAACAGGTGTTTTATGCCCCCAGGCAAAGCACACCCGCGTCGGCGCTGGCCGATGAATCTGTGACTGGCGGTGTGGGTAACCGTTCTTTTTAAGGGAATTGGGAAGAAAAAACTTTCAGCGCAACACGGAAAGTTTTCGGGTTTAATTGTGCAGGGCGGAACGGAAAGAAATCGTCGGCGGCGTGCTATGCGCTTTAGCGAGAGGAGGACATTGATCTCGTCACGCATCGCTTGAATCATCGACGGCGAAAATGCCTCGGCCTCAAAACGTCTCACGAGGTCTTTATGCAGTCTCTTAACCGCGTCGCACTTCAAGATTGAAGCCGCCTTCAGGCTACTGAAATTTGGCCAAATGATTTTGTAACGCGATACCGACGATAGTCATGGTGCATAGGTCGATTTATGGAGTCGTGGCCGAGTTATTACGCGGTGCACGGAGGCCTCCATATCAAGAAACGACCAAGCGCCCTAAGAGGCTAGAATTTTTTTGCACCGACCAAAATCCGAGTTTTTCAACACAATACCTGCAGAGCGACCATTTAGGAATCCCGATATACTGTCCGACTGGATGGCTACCGGCATTTCAGAAGACACACCCGCACGCCACGTTTCTGGTAATGCTGCTGTAAGGCCTGTCCGAGGTAGTCCGGGAATACCCTGTTGCATAAATAGGCGCCGGGGAAAACCATGGTGACATCTAGGGAAGTATTCAGCGCAGCCGCGAGTTCCGAACCGATAAAGCCGCCGCCCGATATCGAGAGTCGTCGCGGCGTCCCGCCGGTCGCCAGCAACAACTTCCCGAAACGGTAGCCCTCGCCGTTCGCGGCGGTGACCGTTTTAGCGTCAGGATCGAGCTTTACCGCCTTTGCGCCGAGCGCGACAGTGACACTCTGCTGCACATAGAAGTCCACCTCGTGGAGAAAAATCTCCTCGACCTTGGCCTTGCCGAACCACAGCTTTTTGGAAAGCGGCGGACGGTCATACGGCAGGTGCTTTTCCTCTCCCAGCAGCAGCACCGTTCCCTTGATGTCGTGTTCCCGGATGCCCAGCACAGCGGAAGCCCCGGCCAGCCCTCCGCCAACAATCACATAGTCGTATTGGGATTCCATGATGTCCTCCTTTCATGGAAATAAGATGACAACATCGTTGCCGGACACGCAACGGCTATCCATCCTTATGCGGCGTTTCGCGATGATCGAGCGATTCCAGTTCATGCAGGTACTTGCGGGACAGTTCAAGGAAACGCGGGGTAGGTCCGACATCCTCGTAAATCGGGTCACCTTCCTCGTCTTCCGAAATCACCTGATTCCCAGGTATATAAGGCATAGACTTTTCCAGATCATCCAACGTTGCTGTCAGCAACTCCGAAATCAGCTCCGTCTCACCCCTGCGCGGATACATTTCCACCAAAGCGGCAATCCGCGCAGCATCCCGCAGCGTGAGCCGCACCTGATATTCGCGCGCGGTTAGCTGGCCACTCGCTGAATTTTCCAATTGCCTGAGCAAGTCTGCGATACCCATTGCCACACCTCCCAACAAAAAACGGCACTTCGTTTATGTATAGCATCCCATGATCTGCTTGACGGAATTTATGGCCAATTTGTGTTGGCGAATCACTAGCACAAGCAACTGTCGCAATACATTTTCTATTTTTTTACTATAGTGAAAATTCACTCGTACAACCCGCCGGTTATGCGGGCCGGAGGAACCAAAATGTTTACAGCGGAACTTGAAAAAACCATTGCCAATCTGGCAGCTCCGGGCAAAGGCATCCTCGCTGCCGATGAAAGCACCGGCACGATTGAAAAACGCTTCAAGGCAGTCAACGCGCCATTCACCGAGGACACCCGGCGCAGCTACCGGGAAATGTTGTTCTCCACGCCCGGCCTCAACCAGTTCATCAGCGGCGTGATTCTGTTCGACGAGACGCTCAGGCAGAAGGCCGCCAGCGGAATGCCCTTCGCACAGCTTCTCGCGAACCAGGATATTGTCCCTGGCATTAAAGTGGACAAGGGCACGATCACCCTTGCCCATTTCGAAGGCGACAAGGTGACCCAGGGACTGGACGGGCTGGCCGAACGCCTTGCTGAGTACAAGGCATTAGGCGCCCGCTTCGCCAAGTGGCGTGCAGTGCTGACCATTGGCACGGGAACCCCTTCCATCTGCGCCATTGAGGTGAATGCCGACATACTAGCTCGTTATGCCGCCATCTGCCAAGCAGGGGGCATCGTGCCCATCGTCGAGCCGGAGGTGCTGATGGATGGCAGCCACACCATCGAAACCTGCGCTTCCGTCACCGAGGAAGTGCTGGAGACCGTGTTCCATGCCTTGCACCGCCACCGCGTCGTGCTCGAACACATGCTCCTGAAACCCAATATGGTGATCCCCGGCAAAGATTGCCCTGCCCAGGCCACCCCCGACGAGATTGCCAGTGCCACGCTAACCTGCTTCCGGCGCACCGTCCGTGCAGCAGTGCCAAGCATCAACTTTCTTTCCGGCGGGCAAACCGACGAACAGGCCACTGCCAATCTCAACGCGCTGAATATGCACGCCGACAAGCAGCCCTGGCAGCTGAGCTTTTCCTATGGCCGTGCGCTCCAATCGGCTGCGCTCAAGGCATGGCATGGCGAGTCCGTCAACCATGACGCAGCACAAAAAGCGCTCTACAAACGTGCACGCCTCAACGGCGCAGCACACCGGGGAAAATACACCGCAGCAATGGAGACTGCTGCCTAAACGGCTTAACCGCGCTACCCAATGGAATACGCGTGAACAATAATCTCGCACACCGACACGCTGGCCGGAATGGGCCTGGACGACCTGTGCACATCAACACCATCCGCACCCTGGCGATGGGCGCCGTGCAGCAGGCCACCGGCCATCCCGGAACGCCCTTGGCGCTAGCGCCGCTGGCCTATGTGCTGTGGAGCAGGATTATGCGCTACAACCCGCGCAACCCGTGCTGGTTCAACCGGAATCGCTTGGTGCTGTCGGCAGGACATGCTTCCATGCTGTTGTACTTCGTTCGCGTGCGTTAGCGCACAGATGACCGTCCATCTAACGCGCACATTGGTTACAACGCCTCCCTCATGAACGCAATCGCTTTCTTCATGACGGACGCTACCACTTTCATCGACAAGCTAGTAGCGGGAGTGTTTGCGTGGCCGCGGCAGTCATGCTTTTGAAACTTTCACCTGCCAAATACGTCAAATAGCGCAACTAGGTATTGGGCAAACTTTTCGAGGGATTCGCAATGGCTATCCATCATGCGTCGTCTGGCGAGTTGATTGACATTCGTCCGCTGAAAGGCAGTCTCAAGACTGCGGTCACAAGAACTCCCTATAAATCTAATCATCTTGAAGTGTTTCGTATGATTCTTCGGGCGGGTGAGGCAATGCCGGCACATCAGTTGGCGGGCGAAATTACCGTGCAATGCCTAGAGGGAAGTGTTGATTTTTCGATGGGGGAAACTCATCAACTGATGAGAGAGGGAAACCTGAAATGCCTGGCGGGCGGCGAGGCACACACGTTAAAGGCAGTAGAAGATTGCTCTGTCCTCGTCACCATTTTGCTGCATGGCGCGTAGCCATTTTATTGCGACCCACCCCCATGAAGAGCGCCAAGTCACAGTCTGGACCGCTTGTCTGCACAATTGGTCATTCAAATCGACCACTGGATATGTTCATTGATTTGCTTCGACGCAATGAGATTGTCCGCGTGCTTGATGTGCGGACGGTGCCGAGGTCACGTCACAATCCCCAATTCAATCGAGACACCCTTCCCGCATCGTTAGCTGCGATCCAGATTGCTTATACCTATCTCCCGGGTCTCGGGGGTTTACGCCATACGCGAGCAGGTTCGGTCAACGCAGGCTGGCGCAATCTCTCGTTTCGAGGCTACGCAGATTACATGCAATTGCCTGAGTTCGCCGACAACGCTCAATGGGTCGCCGAATTGGCGAGCACGGAGCGCTGTGCCTTGATGTGTGCCGAAGCGGTTCCCTGGCGCTGTCATCGCTCGATGATCGGCGACGCACTCTTGGTTCGAGGCGTCCGCGTTGAGGATATTATTGGATCGAAAGGGCGCACACCACACGTGCCTACGGCGTTCGCCCGTGTTGATGGAGCGCAAGTTACCTATCCACCAATCGAAATGTTGTTAAAAGAACCGTATCTGGAAAATTGGCTAGTTGACGCTCTAGCGGCGGTGGTATTTCGACTAGCAACGTTCAAATCAACATAAGGTTTGCATGAATATTTTTATCAAGCGGGCATACGATGATGTTTCGGCATCTGATGGTTATCGCGTACTGATATGCCGAATGTGGCCACGCGGACGCAGCAAGGAGGCCTTGGCGCTCAATGAATGGGCGCGGGATATCGCTCCCAGTACAATGTTACGCAAATGGTTTGAGCGCGAGCCTGAACAATGGG
>JBBRTU010000073.1:0-8783 GCA_038244115.1 Burkholderiales bacterium | reverse complement strand
CTGCCGGATGGCCATGACTTGCGGGTCAGTGGCGGCCTGCTGGATGAAGTCGATAACGGGCTGGAACGACTGGAAAGGGTGGTGCAGCAGAATATCCGTCTTGCGGATGGCGCGGAACATGTCGGCGCCCTTGGAGACTGCAGGTGTTAGGCTTGGCGAGTAGGGTGGAAACTTGAGATCGGGGCGGTCTACCCAGTCTGGCACCTGCATGAGCCGCACCAGATTTACCGGGCCGCGCACCTGATACAAGTCATCGCGGGTGAGTTCGAACTGGGCCAACAGGAAATCGGTCATTTTTTCTGAGCAGCTATCGGCGATTTCCAGCCTTACCGCGTTGCCGAAATGACGGTGCGGTAGTTCGCCTTGTAACGCCAGGCGCAGGTTTTTGGTTTCTTCTTCATCCACAAACAAGTCGCTGTTGCGCGTGACGCGGAACTGGTAGCAACCCAGCACGCGCATGCCTGCAAAAAGTTCGTTGACATGGGCATGCAGAATGGATGAAAGGAATACAAAGCCATATTCGCAACCCGCGATTTCTTCCGGCAGGCGTATCACACGCGGCAGCGAGCGCGGGGCTTGCACTACCGCAGCGCCGGAATTGCGCCCGAAGGCATCTTTTCCTTCCAGTTCCACTGCAAAATTCAGGCTCTTGTTCAGCACGCGCGGGAAGGGGTGGGAAGGGTCTAATCCGATCGGCGTTAGCACCGGCATCAGTTCGCGGAAAAAATAAGCCTTGATCCACTCGCTCTGCTGCGCGTTCAACTCGGTGCGCCGGAAGAAGCGGATATCCGCCTTGGCCATGGCAGGTAGCAGCACTTTGTTAAACAGATGGTATTGGCGTGCCACCAGTTCATCGATTTGCTGCCGTGCCATCTTCAATGTCTGCCGTGCGGACATGCCGTCCGGACCGGCGATTTGCGCATTGAGTTTGATCTGTTCTTTTAATCCGGCCACGCGGATTTCAAAGAATTCGTCCAGGTTGCTGCTGACAATGCACAGAAAGCGCAGGCGCTCCAGTAATGGGTTGGACGTGTCTTCTGCCTGCGCCAGCACGCGGTGGTTGAATTCTATCTGGCCCAACTCGCGGTTGAGAAAATGCTCGGGGGAGTTAAAGCGTGTCATAGGCGTTGAGGTCGGTGTGGACAATAATCATATTTCATCCTATGTTACTTAAATCGCACGGTTTCATCTATACAGGAATGAATATGGAATTAATTTTATGGCGCCATGCCGATGCTGAAGATGGTTTCCCGGATGGAAGCCGCAAGCTGACGGCAAAGGGGATGCAGCAGGCACAACGCATGGCGGATTGGCTGACCTCCCGTCTGCCGGCGGATATGCGCGTTCTGGTCAGTCCAGCAACGCGTGCTCAGCTGACAGCGCGGGGATTGACAGAAAATTTCAAAACGCTAAAGGAGCTGGATGTCGGTGCGGCTGCAACAGCAATATTGGCCGCAGCAGGGTGGCCCGATGCAGATGGTACGGTGGTGATCGTCGGTCACCAACCTACTCTGGGTAGAGTGGCTGCGCTGTTATTGGCCGGCACGGAGTCGGATTGGGTAGTGAAAAAAGGGGGCGTGTGGTGGTTCAGCAATAAGCTTCGCCATGGAGAGACAGAGACGGTGTTGCGGGTTGTGATGTCACCGGAGTTCTTACTTAAACAGTGAACCTAGAAACGGCTTGGACGCAGATAAAAGCGATTACCGCAGATGATTTAATTTGTTGAAGGGATGCGCTCCTTCACCTACTGGGAATATACAGATATGCCAACATCTTCTTGTTCTATCTGCGCTTATCTGCGTTCCTCTGCGTCCAACTGCTTTTTCTGGGGTGAAAATGGGCTGTGTCTGCGCCACAAGGAAAATTAGACGCCCAATGTTTCTACCCAGGCGAGCGCGGACATGTGCGCTTCATTTACCGCCGCGGGCTCGAGTGATAGCGCCATGGCCAGTTCGTCAATCTTTTCAGTGTTGGCACCCTCGCATGCTTCGGTAAGTGCCAGGAAAGGACCATAGAGACCGGTACGGGTGAGCAGCGCGTCGGTGATGTTTTCTGGCAGGGTGAGCTTATCCATCACGCTATCCATGGGCATTTCCAGCATGGCATCAAGCAGCGAGAAAACACCAACGATAAATAGGTTGTCCTGATCGGCCTTGCCTAAAAGGTCTGCGCCTAATAGTTCGGTCAAGCGACCACGCGTGACGGCAGTTTTCATCAAAGCCGGGGAGGCTGAACTATTTCCGGCGGTCACTAGTAATAGCGTTAACCAGCGGTAAAGCTGCTGGTAACCAAGAATGGAAACGGCATGGCGGATTGACTGGATTTCGCAAGATAGCCCGAATCCGACGGAATTGATGTAGCGCAAAATTTTGAACGAAAGTGCAACGTCTCGTTTGAAAGCGAGTTCAATTTCCTTGGGCTCGGCATTGTTGCGCACCTTGTTCAACAAATCCAATACAGTAGCATGAGCTGGATTGATGACCTTGGCAGTCAGGGTCTCTGGATGGGCGAAATAAAAGCCCTGGAAATAATCGAATCCAAGTGCCTTGCAGGCGTCGAACTCGCTTTGTTTTTCCACTTTCTCGGCAACGAGTTTGATCGGTCTACCCTGGCGCTTGACGGTTTTGACTATTTCGTCAATCTTTTCTGGAGCCAGCGCCTGGATGTCGAGCTTGACGTAATCAGCCACCTCTAACAGGGGGTTATTGATTGGTGAGTGCTCGAAGTCATCAAGTGCAAGTTTGAAACCCATGGTGCGGAGTTGCCTGCAACGTTCTATTAGTTCGGGAGTGGGTACGATCGTTTCTAGTAGTTCCAGAACAACCCGTTGCGGCGGCAGCAATTCGAGGTATTCGCTTTCCAGCATGGGGATGGCGATATTGATAAAGGCTAATTTATCGCCCAACAACCATTGTGTGCCCATATTGCTTAAAGTGTTGACCAGCACGCGCGTACCCGCTGCAATGTCATCGGTCACTTCGGCAGTAGTGGCGTTTGCGTCAAGCCTGAACAAGAGTTCATAAGCGACGATATTCTGCTTGATGTCGACAATTGGCTGGCGGGCGATAAACGCTTGATCTTGCATGTTGGTCCGGGGTTAAGAGTGTTGGCCAGAAACTAATTATCGGGAAAAATTTCCCCGATGCAAATACGTATTGACGCTATCAGGCTGCAAATAATGAAGCGCGGGTGTCTGAGGTGGGAGATAGGAGCAATTCTTCCATATCCAGCACGAGCACAATGGAACCGTCACCGGAGAGTGTAGCACCGGCAATACCTTTTGGTTTAATGTCGGATAACGGTTTGATTACCACATCATCGCGTCCAACAAAGCCGTCAACTGCCAGTATGAACGAGGTGTCGGCAGTTTGCATCAACACGCCAAATGCCGGCACGGCGCTTTGTGGCCACTCGATCAGACTAGACAATGATTTGATTGGTAATACTTCGTCACGCACTACCATGGTGGCACGTCCGGAAACTTGCTGCACTTGGGACGGTGTAATGGGGATGATTTCTCGTACCATGGACAATGGCACCGCAAATGGTTGATTTTCCTGGCGTACCACGAGTACTGGCAAGATAGCCAAAGTGAGTGGCAGCGAAATAGTGAAGGTGCTGCCTTGGCCAGGGACTGATACCACCTCAATACGACCGTTTAATTTCTGGATGTTGGTTTTTACCACGTCCATGCCGACACCGCGGCCTGACACGCTGGAAATTTCATCTTTGGTTGAAAATCCTGGCAGGAAAATAAGGTGCAGGCTTTGGCGGTCATCCAGGCTATTGGCGGTTTCTAGATCGATCACGCCTTTCTCTACCGCTTTGCGGCGGATGACGTCTGGCCGCATACCCTTGCCATCATCGGATATGACGATGTGGATATGGTCACCTACCTGAGTGGCGGTGAGTTCAATGATGCTCTTGGTTGGCTTGCCTGCCTCGGTTCGTTCTTCAATGCTTTCCACACCATGATCAACGGCATTTCTAACCAGATGCACAAGCGGGTCATTGAGATCCTCGATCATGGTTTTATCGAGCTCGGTTTCCTCACCCGAGATTACCAGTTCAATATCCTTCCCTAATTGTCGGGCGAGGTCTCTAGCCAAACGCGGATATTTCTGAAACAAACGTCCCACTGGCTGCATACGCGTCTTCATCACCGAATTCTGTAGATCGCTGACGAGCAGGTCCAGTTGGCTCACTGCTTCGTCCAGCGCCTTAAGTGTATTGTTGTCGCTTTTTCCTTGCAGGATGTCCGCGCGCAAGCAGTTCAGCCGATTTTTGGTGAGTCCGATTTCTCCCGAAAGATTAAGCACTTGATCAAGACGTGCAGTGTCTATGCGAATAGTGGTTTCTTTCGTGATCGGCTGCTGGCTTTGGGATGCTTTGGCGCCACCTGGCGACCGGCCCGGGCTGCGTGTTGCAGCATGATCAGGCGCTTCCTCCAAACTGGAGACAGCACCATGGCTAACCTCAGTTGGCACAGGGACTTCGGTGGCAGGCTCTCCTGTAAGCGCATTGTAGAGCTTTTGCCATTCGAGGTCAGGCACGGCGCCGGATGAAATTTGTGTATCCGTCGAGGGCTGGGCTGTAACGGCAGGCACGATGGCTTGTGTAGCGATGGGCTCGGTGGATGCCAGGGGTTTGCCGGCAATTACTGCATCCAGCGCGGACAATATTGCGGGATCGGCCGGTTCAGGCTGGCGTGCTTGCGATAGTGCACCAAACATGTCGCGCACTACGCCGGTGGCAGCCATGATCACGTCCATTATTTCAGGCGTAAGCTTTATTTGGTTGTTGCGCAGTTTGTCGAATAAATTTTCGGTACGATGGCATAGCGCAACCAGGTTTTCTGCGTTCAGGAATCCTGCACCGCCCTTGATGGTGTGAAAACCGCGGAAAATATCATTGAGCATTGCGGCGTCGTCCGGACGCTTTTCCAGTTCGACCAGCTTGTTGTCTACGTCGGACAGCAGATCGCCGGCTTCCGTGAGGAAGTCCTGCAACAGCTCTTCCATGCCCCCGAAATCACTCATTGTTTAGCTCCCGGCCAATGCTGTGTGCATTGGCTGAATGGTTAAAATCCAAGACTTTCAAGCAGGTCATCAACCTGCTCTTGCGTGGTGACTACATCTGTCCGGCCGTTGGCGTTGATGACCGGGCCATTGAGCAGATTGGGATCCATCTCGGATTTTTTGTCTGCTGGTGTGGTTTCCAGCAGGAGTTCAAGCATCCATCCTTCCATTTGTTGCGCGAGATCGACAACTTTTTTGATTACCTGCCCAGTCAAATCCTGAAAATCTTGCGCCATGACAATTTCCATCAGTTGCGCATTGGTGGCGCGCGTTTGGCTTGGCAAGTCGTCCAGGAAGCCGCGTGTTTGCATTACCAAATCTTTGAACTGTGCGACATCCAGCTCCTTGTCCATCAGGCGCTGCCATTGTTTCGACAAATTTTTCGAGTTTGCTTCGAGCTTGTCCTGAATTGGTTTGGCGGCCTCTGTCGCGGTCAAGACGCGTTCCGCAGCTTGCTCAGTCAGCGTGGCGATATAGTTCAATCTGTCAGTGGTATCAGGCACCGTATTCGCAACTTTTTCCAGGGTTTTGTCGTAACCTAGTTCGTGCAGCGTGTCGTGTAACTTGCGCGTCAAGTGGCCAATTCGAGAGAACACTTTCTCACCGCCGGCCTCAGAGTTTTCAATATCCGAGACACCACCGGCAGGTGAATCGGCTGCTGTTGCCTCGCCAGCACCGGCAGAAACGATGCTGTCGAACAAGGCTTCTAGGTCATCTGTATCGCCATTATTTTGTTGTGGGTTACTCACCAAATACCTCCTAAAATCCTAGGTCGCTCAAAAAAATACTCAACTATTTCTTGAATTGGGTCTCTTAAATTTTGATGCTAAAGCATAAAAATTTAAGCAGTTCGCAACCCTAAATCACATTCAATTTACAATCCGAGTTTCTCAAAAATCTTGTTAAGTTTTTCTTCCAGCACCGCTGCGGTAAAGGGCTTAACGATGTAGCCGCTAGCACCTGCTTGAGCAGCAGCGACGATGTTTTCTTTTTTGGCTTCGGCAGTAATCATCAGTACCGGCAGGCTCTTGAGATTCGCATCGGCGCGGATATTTATCAGCAGGTCGAGGCCGGTCATGTTGGGCATGTTCCAGTCGCTGATGACGAAATCGAATTGGGAGCTGCGCAGTTTATTGAGCGCAGCGACGCCGTCTTCTGCCTCGTCGACGTTGGAGAATCCCAACTCTTTGAGCAAATTGCGAACTATTCGGCGCATGGTAGAGAAATCGTCTACGACGAGAAATTTGAGATTTTTATCAGCCATCTAATGACTCCGGTAATTCCTAATTCAAACGGGCATTATAAAAGAAAATAATGCCTAGTAATTATCGCTGAAGCATGGTTACGATCGTGTCGGCCAAAACCACGGGGTCGAATTTCGCCACATAGGCATCCACACCCACACGTTGGCCCATGGCTTTATTTGCTTCCGATGAAAGTGATGAGTGCATCACGATCGGGATGCCATCGAAACGATGGTCGGATTTAATGTTCTTGGTTAGCACATAGCCATCCATTTCTGGCATTTCGGCGTCCACCAGAATTAACTTGATCTGGTTATGCAGGGGTGCGCTGTCCAAATTTGACCGGTTGGCCAGCGCTTGCAATTTCCCCCATGCTTCCAAACCATTATTTGCCTGCTGGTATTTTATGCCCAGCTTGTCCAGCACCATAATAATCTCGCGTCTGGCCACAACAGAATCGTCGCAAAAAAAGATGGAAGTGTCGATCTCTGTTTCCACTTGAGCTAATTCAGGTATCGGTTCTTCACCTAATGCTGTGGCAAGAATCTGCTCGACGTCGAGTATGGATACCAAACGACCATCGGGCAATTCAGTAATGGCGGTAATAAGCCCATCACTGCCGGCCAACATGGATTCCGGCGGTTTTACTTTGTCCCAGTCGACGCGAATGATGCGATCCACATCGCGCACGAGGAAGCCTTGGGTATGGCGACTGAACTCGGTGACAATCATGGTTTGGGCGCTATCCTCAGGCGTATCATTATGTATGAATTTGGCCAGTGAGATGACCGGGATGATATTGCCGCGCAAGGAAATCACGCCCTCGACACCAAAGGGCATAAAGGGTGTCTTGGTCACGCGCGGAGTCTGCGATACCTCGCGCACCTTGAATACGTTGATGCCGAAGATCTCATTGGTGCCGAGCGAGAACAGCAGGATCTCCATCTTGTTGGAGCCCACCAGTTTTGTTCTGGCGTCGACGGTCTCCATCAACTTGTTGTCGTTAACATCCATATCCTATTCCTTCAGGCGAGATACAGTTTTCTCGGAACTGGCCAAACGGCGGGCAAGCGTTGCAGCCAGCCTGTGCGGTTCAAATTTAGGCACATATTCGTCCACCCCGACATTCAAGCCTAATTGCTGATTGGCAGCACTTGAAAGTGAAGAGTGCATTAGCACCGGAATCCCTTTGAAGCGCTGGTCACTCTTGATAAATTTGGTGAGCACGTAACCGTCCATTTCGGGCATTTCCACATCGGTCAGGATCAACTGGATAATATCGGTCATCGGGATGTTGGCTGCCTCAGCCTGCGCAGCCAGTCTTTGCAGTTCATCCCAAGCTTGCCTTCCATTGATGGCGCTGATGTACTTCACTTCCATAGCATCCAGCGTACGCTCGATCTGTTTGCGCGCTACCGACGAGTCATCCGCGAAGAAGACGGTCTTATTCGGCGTTTCGATTGGTTTTAGCCCTGCGAATAAATGGCTGTCGTCATAATGTGTGGTTTCAGCAAGAACTTTTTCTACGTCCAACATCATGACTAGCCGTTTATCGGGGAGTTCGGTTACCGCAGTGACCAATCCACCCATTTGCGCAGTGAGCATCTCTGGAGGAACGCGCATGGCTGACCAGTCCAGGCGCAGGATAGTGTCTACCGCGCCTACCAAAAAGCCCTGAGTGTGGCCGTTGTATTCGGTGACGATCATGATCTCGCAAGTACTCTCGGTATCGACGCCGACGTATTTTGCCAAGTCAACCACAGGTACCAGTTGCCCACGCAGGCTAACCATGCCAACAACAGCAGGGGCCATATCGGGCGCGCGCGTGATGTCCGGGATACGCATAACTTCGCGCACTTTGAATACGTTGATGCCGAAAGTTTCCTTGCGTCCGGAACTTGAATCATGGCCCAGAGTGAAAAGCAGAATTTCCAGTTTATTGGTACCCGCCAGCTTCGATCTGGCCACGACATTTTTCAGCATATCTGACATCTACAAACTCCTTGCGGGTGAAGCACTACATTGTTAGGCTTTGAAGCGACCCACAATACTGGCCAGATTATTCGTAAGCTGCTCGACATGATGCGCCGCCTCGGAAGTCTGATTAATGGCCAGGCTATTGGATTCAGCCATCTGTGCGATTTGCTCAACATTTTGGGCGATATCGTTACTGGCACTTTTTTGTTCACGCACCGAGGCGGTGATGTTTTCCACGCCGCTGGCTGCGCTTTGAACCAAAGTGCTGGACTCGGACAGCATAATGACAACATTTTCCAGATAATCTTGGCTGGAGGTGAGCGATTGCTGTCCGCGCTGGATGGTTTTTTCCACTTCAACAGATTGGTCGGTCAGCGCGTGGGTAACGGCATCGATCTGGCTGGCGGCCTGGGCGGATTTCTCTGCCAGTTTGCGCACCTCGTCGGCCACTACGGCGAAGCCGCGGCCCTGTTCACCGGCACGT
>JBBRTU010000072.1:0-8895 GCA_038244115.1 Burkholderiales bacterium | reverse complement strand
GCGCCTGCACCAGCGCACCCTCGTAGGCTGAAACAATGAGGGCAGCCAGTTGGCGGCTTTTGCCGGCCTCAATGCCAGCCTGCTCCAAGGTGACTGCCAATTGCGATCGAATGGCGACAAAGCCTGCGGCCAGTGCCTCGCGAATAGCCGTGTCGTCTGGGGTGGATTCGAGTGCGATGGTGGCCAGGGGACACCCCTTTTCATAGCCGCTGTCGGACAGCGACTTTTGCGCGGCGCCCATCCAAACGGCCAGCGCTTGCAACGGGTTCGTGGCCTTCTTGTTGATGTGCTGCAGGCCTGCGGTGAGCTGCACCACGATGGTGTTGATCGTGACTACCGCTAGCTCGGTCTTGCCACCCGGAAAGTGGTGGTACAGGACACCTTTGGGCGCGTTGGCGTTGGCTAAAAGCTCGCTCAACCCGACGCCGTGAAAGCCTTTGCGTTGCAAAGCGTCCCGCATGGCGGCGATGAGGCGGTCCCGGGTGGGGGTGGGGTCAGCGGTGGGGGTGTTGGTGGAATTTGTCGACATGCGGCAAATTCTATAGACCGGTCGGTCTATTGTCAAGTGACCTAATAATGGCCGCGTTTGTAGCGATGATCAGCCGTCATCAGTGTGAAATGGGGTGCGGGACCAACCTTACTTTGCCGTGTCCGGCCCACCATGCATGCCAATTGCTACTTAGAAACCCAATACCTGCTATTGAGCCAGAAGCCGCCCCTCGCCAACGGCTGCAATGGGGCGATCAATATGATCGTGCTGGCGCTGCTGTGGTCGGCAACAACTGGCAGCAAGCGGACCTAAACTCTGGTTCAGCCTATACCTGCTGTGGTCCCAAAGGAGACCTAGGCCTAACGATTCTCGCTGCCCGCAAGCGGTCATTCATTTTCAAAATTTCTGGGGTGGGCATGTTACGGATGCGGGCGTTCAGGTTCGGTATGTAGGGATCTCTGATTCTTCTGGCATTCGACCGCGAACAACTTGCTACCGTCTCGGATTGACGCATCTGCACACTCTTTTCGAAATTGATTTGTTGCGACAATGCTTCCTCGCAAGGCAGCTTGTACCAACCAGTACCTTGTGTATGGAACAGATGGATCGATCACTCTACTAGATTGAATCATTTCCGCCATCTTCATCATTGCGGCGGCGTCACCGATTTTTGCTTGAGCTTGCAATTTTCTATACGTAACTAAGTCGCCAAAATCCAATGCTAGCGGCTCACTTTTGAGCGCAGTCTCCCCAGTTAACTTTGACGATGTAAATGGCCGATCTACACCTTCAATCTTTCCGGCTGCTTTCGCCGCCTGCTCAGCCTCAAGAGTCTTCGCAGCTTTCTGTGCGACCTGTTCGGCCTCTAGAGCGGAGGCGGATTTGACTGCCGCATGTTCAACTGCGAGGGAAGAATTTGCCACCTTCGATGCTTCAAAAAACTTAGTAATTGCAGTAATAATGCTTGCACTCGCAAAGGTGCAGGCTGAATAGCAGATGAAAAATGTGATCAATTTTTTCACTTAGCACTCCGATTCGTAATCAGTTTATTTTGGATATTAGGCATCATGTCGCGTTGGTGGCTCACAATTTGAGCCATAGCTGACAATGATTGGGGACGCGATCAGATTTCAGGGGCAAACTGCACCTCTTTTTGTTTTCTGCCTGACAGGCTGGCCGGGCGCCGGTTTGCCGCAATAGCGATAGGTTCGTGCGAGTCACAATTATCCTATTCATCCTAACCCTCAAACTATTCATGAACCAGTTAGACCGCCTCTACCAGCTCGAACGCTTGTTGCGAAGCCGCCAGTCACTGGGTCGTGATGCGCTTCTTGATGAACTTGAAATTTCGCGGGCAACGTTAAAACGATATCTGGAAGTGCTACGTGATCGGATGAACGTGCCAGTTGAGTACGACCGTTTCACGAACACCTATGCAATCAATCAACCGGCTAACAATGGCCAATCTACAGGGCAGCGACAAGAGTTGCCGGGCGTCTGGTTTACCCAGCAAGAGATTGTGGCCTTGCTCACCATGTACGAGCTTATTGCAGGGCTGGATTCTGCTGGCATGTTGCAACGCCACCTGCAACCGATCTTGCAACGCCTCAACACCATGCTGGGTAGTACACACATGCACGCGCAGGAATTGCAGCGCCGGGTACGTGTCATTGGGGCGGCCCGGCGGGAAGTGCCTAGCCAATACTTCGAACTGGTGGGTCTGGCGCTGACGCAGCGGCGCAGGCTGCGCGTTACCTACTTCAGTCGCCACCGCAACGAGAGCAGCGACCGCACACTGTCGCCCCAACGGCTAGTACACCACCGCAACACTTGGTATTTAGATGCCTGGTGCCACAACCGCAAGGCACTTCAACGCTTTGCGCTGGATTCGATTCGTGCGGCGCACATATTGGATGACCTAGCGAAGGACGTAGCGTTACCCACTGTGGAGAAAGCAATGGACGGGGGCTATGGCATCTATCACGGGGAAAAGCTGCAATGGGCTACGCTGGTGTTTACACCTGTGTCCGCCATCTGGGTGGAGCCGGAGCAATGGCACCCGCAGCAAAAGTCACGCAAGCTGCCAGATGGCTCGCTCGAATTGAAGGTGCCCTACACCCACGATGCTGAGCTGTTGATGGATATTCAGCGCCATGGGGTCAATGTGCGCGTGGTGTCGCCGGGGGAGTTGCGAGAAAAGTTGCTGGCGGGGTTGAGGCAGGCGGTTGACCAGTACGCCGATGGGCAGGGTGCCGCATAGAACATTGACTGTTATGGGGCTTCAGTCAGAGCCTTTCTGACATCTCGATCAAAATAAGCAAGGATCGAAGGCGCGACTTCAAAGCCAAGAACTCTCAGTCCCATAAATGACTGGCGTTGCAACTCTTGGATCGCATCACAAATTCCCAAGACGTGGGCTTGAGGGTAGCGAGACACATAGCCAAAGTGGCTGATTAGGAGCGACGTGGAAGCTACGCCCCTGGTTTGCGTCGCGTGGAATAAGTCCATCATCAAGGCCGCCGCTTTCTGCCTTCCTTCTGTGTTCAGTGACCCTGAATTTGGAACGATCATGACACGAGTGGCGCGAGATGCTTTGGCGGGCAAGATGCAGACCTCGCCGCGTTGAATGCTTTGTTGGCAAGCCAATTCGAGTTGGGCGATCGGCATTCGATCACCCACCGTTGCATTGAGCACAGTGAACCCATCTGCGTGTGGCGAGCACGCGGTGGCAGCAAATTCCAATCCCAACACGTCAGTGGTAACAGTGAGAACGCACCCCGTTGAATCCGCTATTTCAATGTTCATCGTATCCCTTTCTTTGCTCGTAAACCATTGTTACCGACAACTGGCTCACTATATGAGCCACCAAAAGGCGATACTGCCTGAACGTTGCTTTTGACGGAAACAAACAGGGGGAATTTCATGTTGAGACAAGACTGGGGCTTTGACTATACCGCCGCTAAGCTGGCCGACGCCGCCGACCAGAAGAAGGGATTCCATCAGGAGCGTTTGGACTGGTGGAAAACCAAGCGAATGGAGGTAATGACTACCATTCGCTCTGAGGGGCTTGAGATCGACGAAAAGATAGCCCTGGAATACCGCAACCCAAAACAGCGCGATTGGAATCAGGGCTCGCAGGTTATGGTGCGCAACGACCTGCAGCGAGACCTTAGCGAATGTCTCGAGAAGCTTGGCCACCACACCCAACAACTTCAACAATACGACGGCTGGCAGCAGGTTCTGGTGGCTAACCCGGAGGCGCGGGTGAAGCTGGATATTGATGACTGGCTGTTTTTCTTCGGGAGAAATTAATGTCTACACTGAATTTGGGTGGCGGCTACGTGCCAAACACGTACAAATCGGCGCTAGGCAGTGCAGCATTTTGGCCCAGTATCTGAATTGCCCTATTTTTTGAATTTGATGAAAGTTGACTGACCATGTCTATAAAGAAATGTCCTGATTCCTTACCCAAAGAACTAACTGAACTGATAGTGGAGTTTGGCAAGCGTTGGGCCGCGTGCCCTGAACGCCCGACGCCGAGTGAGGAATTCTGTAGTAAGTGGGAATGTCTGTTACAAGAATGGGTAAAGGATGAGGACTTGCCACTTTTCGTTCGCAAGACCGATAAAAATCGAGGCCATAAGATTTTGCATGAGTCGTCTGGGCGCTTCATTGTGCCCACGGATAACAGTCCCGCACAGTGGGTGTTTACTATGGCTTGCGAAAACAATTGTCCGACCATTGACGACTTGCGAGCTTGGTTAATTGAGCCTTCTCCGTTCCTAGACAAAGTGATTCCAATTGCATGGACTCTTTCGAAAATAGAAAAGGAGACACCCGGATATAAGAAGACATTGACGGCCGCGAAGGGAGCTAACGTCAATATCCAAGGCTGGAAACTGGGACATATCAAGAGCATTGGTCTAGGAAAGCAAGGCGAACTTTGTCAGATGGACATCAAAAATCTCACAGAACATCACATGGAGTTTTTGCGTCCATCGAACATGTTTGTGATCCCCAAGCAATGGGGTGGTCTTGCGGAAATTCAGGAAGTTGCTGATGCAATGTCAGGGTACGGTAACAATCCACCTATCCAGTAGAGGACCAACGTATGCTTTTTCAAGCATGTGTCCTGCACCTGGGACCACGGTTACCTTGACTCCGATTAGGCTTGCCAGGGTTGCCACGTTGATTGGATTGCTTTGCCAGTCATCTTCTCCCACATGGATTTCGCAGTGTTTGGGGGCAGGATACGCTCGCGACTTAGCAAGCTCAAGAAGCTTGCCTGCCCTCGGCGGACTGAAACTCGTCATCGAAACCTCGTCAGAAAATTCGCCCACTATCGGTGATAGCAACAATACATTCCCAATGTATGGGTCCAACTGAGCCTGTGCGTGCAGAAACAAGTAGGCCCCAAACGAATTGGCGACAACCTGAGCGCTGTTCTGCCAAAAAAGGGTGCGCAAATCATGGGCGACGGCATCGACTTGTTCGCTGAAAGGCAATTGCCTAAATTCGCCTACTGTCGCTCGCCCAGCGACATCGAATCCTCTTTCGAGTAACGCTTGACCGAGTCCCGTTCCGAGTTGACCACCATGTCCGGGTAAATAGTAAATTGTCTTTTTCATTCAGCAGGCATTTCTTCATCTAGCTCAAGGTACGCCCCCACACACGCCTTCATCGTGCCGTCATGAATCGTCAGCACGTTACGCAGCGGTGTCTGATACCCGCCCGCCAAATTCCATGCAACAGGAACTCTCAGTTGTTTAGCTGATTCAAAAACCAGCCGGTCACGTTCAAGCAATTGCGGGGTCGTAAGCCAGCCACCCAGCGGATCATCAACGTGCGGGTCGGCACCGGCCTGGTACAGGATCACATCACAGTCTTTCATGCCCGCCACCAGACCGGGGATGGACGCAAGGAATCGTTCGGCCTCTACCGGAAAATGGTAGTGCTGCCCGGCTGAAAAGTGATTGATCCAGTCAATGGATAGTTGGTCGATGATGTGGTCGGTGCCGTCACCGTAATGCTGGTCAAAGTCCAGAATGCCGACCCGACTGGCTTCACCCGATGCGCGCAGAGTCATGGCTGTGACCATCAGGCCATTGAAGGTGCAAAATCCGGCACCGTGTGAATACCCCGCGTGGTGAAAGCCGGAGCATGGCGCTACCGCTACCGTTCCATTGCCCATGGCGGCACGCGCTGCTGCCAGCATCGCCCCACTTGTGAATGGCAAGGACTTCGCCACCGCTTCGAATTGGTTGCCAAAGCCATTGGCAACCCGGCATGACAAGACGGCTTCGACATAGGCGGGGAAATGGGCGCGTGCAAGGTCTTGCGTAGTCACCGGCTCTGGGGCGAAGATATCCATGGGAATCCCAAGCTTGAACCATGACTCGACCACTGCTGTCGGCTTTGACGCACTCGGTGAAAAGCTATCAGCATCAGCCACCATCTGCGGCCTGTAGAAAACTGGGATGCGATTCAATTTTCCCAGCTGATTTTTTTGCGTAGTTGAAATGGATAAGGCGGTGTAAGACATACACCCAGCTTATCGGGCCTATGGCTCATAAGCTGAGCCATGCAAAAAAAGAAAACCTCTACTCGCCAAAAGCGATTGCTACATTTGCCATGCAAACCGTAGGCTCTGAAGAATGGCGGCAATACTTATGGAGTGGAGGGATTAGAGCATTGCGGCGGGCGCGATTGCTCCAGCATATGCTGAGGTGCTGCAAGAGTTCCAGGCCAGAACGATCTAATTGAACGCCCCATTCCAGTCGTTGGCGATCGTCAGCTTCTGGCTCGCATTGCAGTCATACAACTTCCGAACCTGAACACCCGTTCTCGCAGCATAGCTGCCACAGAAATTCGCAGAATCTATGACAGCTTTCTGGCAGCGAGATTTGACCGACTTAGGTCGCCTTCGGCCCCATTGCTGCCAACGGTAGAGTTGTCAACCACAGGCCTACTTCACCGCCTAGCGCCATAGAAAAATTCAACTCAGCGGCGTCCGCGCAGCGCTTCTATCGCTGTTTGAATCCATCTTTTCGGAGCGTCCAGCGCATGGCTCTTTTCAAACAAGCTGCGCAAATCGCTCAGTTGCTGTTCGACCAATCCAAGCTTGTGTAAATCTTCCGATTTTTCATTAGGCCCCAGCGGAAGGATGTGTTCGAAATAGGTGCCGCCCAGCAGGCGGCGCAGAATGCCTTCACCCAAAAACGGTTCGTCGTTGTTCAGCGTCCGCGTTGCACGCAGGATGCGACGAATGTCGTACTGACCGGGGAAAATATCTGGCACCTGCTTCTTGATGCCCAGCAGGCTGTACACGCCAATACGGGCTGTTCTGATCGAACTTTCCAGCGTGAACACTACGTCGTTATGGGTTTCGACAAACTGACCAAGGCAGGCCAGATTGGTGCTGCCCTCTGGGATGGTCCAGGGGCGATCGCCTTTGGCGCGCGGCATGAACTGGCCTGTGATGTAGGGCATCAGTGCGGTGCGCACCTTGGTGGCGGCAATGACTTTGTCGATGTCATTAACCAGCCCAAGGTGAAAGCACATTTCAGCCAATATTTCATTGCCCGTACATTCCACCATCGATTTCTTGATGTGGTCTCCGGGCTTGTCCATCAGTAGCGCATACACCCACACCACAAGCACGTCCTTGGGTTGGTCTGGGAAATGCGGCTGGCGATTGACGGTAAAACTCATCAACCACTTTGAGTCGGTAAAGGTAATGATGCCGCCAGACGCTGTCATACCAGAATAGGGGTCATTGACCGACAAGGCTTTGATTTTTTCTGTCAGCGCTGAGTGCTTGCAGGTCAGCGTTGCCGATTCCCACATGGAGGCGGGTACATTGCCGCAGAATTTCTCAGGCCGACCGAAGACCGGCGATTTTGCCGCCAGGTTCCTCCACAGCTGCCATCCAGAACCAGCAACCGGGCTACGGTCACCCATCGTCAATTTGGGCACCGTATCGCCGTCACCATAGGCGGTGTCTTCGACGATGGAGCCGGTGGTGACGAAAACCAAATCGCGCGCTCCAATCTTGATGGTCTCATCCTTGTTGTTGTGACGGCATTTGATTGCCGTGGTGGTGAGGGCCTTACCGCTGGCCTTGATTTCCAGGTCCGACACGGTGGTGTTGTACTGGGTTTTGACCCCCTGCGCCTTGAGCCAAGCCATCAAGGGGCGCACGAAGCTGTCGTATTGGTTGTACTTGGGGAAGACGAGCGAAGTCATGTCGTTGAGCCCGTCCATCAGGTGCAGAAAGCGGTGCATATACAGCTTCATCTCCAACACCGAGTGCCAGTTTTGAAACGCAAACATCGTGCGCCAGAACATATAAAAATTGGTATCGAGGAAACCTTTGCTGAACCACTCTTCGACCGTGATGTCGTCCAAGTCTTCCTTGCGCGCCAGCAGCAGCTTTACCATCTCTACCTGCTGCAGCTTGCTTAGGCCCATGGTCGAAAAATCCTTGAGCTGGCCCTGTTTTTCAAGCAGCCGAGCCTTGGAGTAATTCTTGTCGGCGTCATTGACGATGCGGTATTCATCCAGCACGGTAAATGGTGCGGGTAACTCTAGCGCCGGTATTTCTGAGAAAACATCCCAGAAGTTTTGGTAGGTCATATCCATCTCGCGGCCACCGCGGATCAAATAGCCGTCATCTGCGTTGCCGGAGCCATCTAATGCGCCACCCTCGATCTTCAACGATTCCAGGATGGTAATGTTTTCGGCTGGCATATGGCCGTCACGGATCAGGAAGAAGGCTGCGGATAAGCCCGCTATGCCGCTGCCCACAATGTAAGCATGGCGGTCCGCAATGCCTTTGGTCGGTAGCGGGCGGTTGTTGGTGTAGCTGCCGTGCAGGTCTGCAGGCGGAAGCGGCGTGTCAATGCCATTGTGCATGTGCTGGGATGAGGCATCAGGCGTCACATCCACCGTTTGTGTGGACATGGCGTCGACATGGGTCTTTAGGCGAGAGGTTTTAGTAGTGGAGGGGGTAGTTTTTGCTTGCGTCATGCTTTTCATTGGTAAGGTTCGAACGAAAAGCATTCTGTGCGTTGGGCGTCTTTCGGTCCATGCGCTAGCGCACAGACCGAAATGTGCATCAAATAGCTGTCAGAGTGGCAGTGTGTGCAGCGGAATGTCTTTGTCCACTGCGAGTTGGTCCAGTTGTTGGCGGGTTTGTGTAAGAAAGAAAGCCGCAATTGCCGTACGACTCTCAGGGGAAAACATGGCCATGATGTGGGATGCCTTTAGGCCCACAACTCCACCCAGCGCCGCAGCGAAATGTGGCTCTAATGCCGCTACGGCAACACGGCCATCTGCGCAGGGGTAGACACGGTAGCCGGCATGGCCGCCACCCACGGCGGCGCCGGGTGTGGTCAAGCCCCAAG
>JBBRTU010000071.1:0-9458 GCA_038244115.1 Burkholderiales bacterium | reverse complement strand
GAATGTGCCTGTGAACAATTCTCAGCAAGCCCTGGAATTCCACTAGACACCTCCCCCTTTGAAAAAGGGGGATTGAGGGGGATTTGCCTTTTAGCGCCAACAAAGTCAAAAGCAAATCCCCCCTGCCCCCTTTTTCAAAGGGGGGGATGCATGCGACCTGAGAATAGTTCATAGGCACAATCTTAGATGTCCCACTGAGGATTCCATACGGCTTCCCACAGATGCCGATCGGGATCTTGAAAGTAGCCCGCGTAACCTCCCCAAAAGGTGTCCTGAGCCGGCTTTACGATAATGGCGCCAGCACTTTTCGCTTGCTCCATAACCGCATCGACTTCTGCTTTTGACGACACGTTATGACCGAGCGTGAATTCGGTTGGATTTGGGCTGCCTTGCGGAAGGCCTGAATCATGGGAAATGCTCTTGCGCGGCCAGATCGCAAGCTTCAACCCAGCCTGCAAATCAAAGAACGCCACTGCGCCATGTTCGAACTCCTTGCCGATAATGCCTTCCGTTTTCAGGCCAAGGCCATCACGATAGAACTGAAGCGATCGCTCCAAATCGTCAACGCCAATGGTAATGACAGTAATGCGAGGTTTCATGTGCGATCTTCCCATGAGGCAACGTTTGAGCCGCCGGTAAGCCGGTGGAATGATGGGTTGGGCGGCCCATGTCGATAAGCAGAGGTGGATTGCTACTTACGCTTTGACCAATAACCTGGGCGCCGCCGATGATGCGCCACAGCGATGACCCGAAGTTCCTCAGCGATGACCTGATAGATGACGCTGTAGGGAAACCTGCGGAGAAAATGGCGTCATCGGGTGCCGCTAAAAACTGCTCCGAGCATAGGATTCGCCAGAATAAGATTTGCCGTTCTCTCAAACTCGGCCACGAATGCAAGCCCAAGCTCGACATTCGCTTTCTCCGCATAAAAAATCGCAGCATCATGCAACTCAGTGAGTGCGAGCGGAACAATGACGAGCTTCACTTTAATGCTGCACGGACATGTGCAAGAGCCTCGGCCATCGGAATAACCTGAACCGTTCCATTTTCGACATCGGCGATTCGACGCTCGACTTCAGCCGCCCAAGCTTCCTCAATTTCAGCATCTTCGTCGAGGCTAGCCAGCAATAGTTGTGCGAATGCTGCGCGCTCACCCGATGTGAGTTTCAGCGCCTCAGCTTCCAGCATTTCGAGTTGAATTCCCATAGTCAAAGCCTCCATAGAGCCAAGCTCGATTTTACTGCGATTGCAATCTGCATGCTAGAGACGCCCAGCGTTTGAATTAACCGGCTGGCCGGGCTTTATCGGCCAGTCCGGTTGAATGATGGGTTGAGCTTTGCAATGAGTGGGAATTGGCCAGGATTAAGGATTGACTCAAGCGCCAAATCTACATCGAGTAGTGGCCAGTAGAGATGGTTCTTGCTCGGCCTCTCTATGGTTGTTATTTCTTCAAGGGTGGCTTGCTTGAACCACGGGAACTCAGAAAACGCAACAAAAACCTCATCGTCATCCAACAGCAGCCAGAACCCCTTATTTGAGGCGAGAGAAACTTCAATTTCCGAAGTGTGTGTGCCAAGCATGGACAATCTCCTCGAAGTGTTGCTGAACCAATGAAAACGCTTCACTCAGTTGTTTTTGTGAAAGGCCTTGGTTCATTGCCAATTCAATGTTCGGTTCGAGCCAAAATTTGGCTTCACCATCAGTGTGAGAAACGTGAATATGTACGCGCGGCTCTTCGCGAGAGAAGAAAAAGAAACGAAAAGAGCCTTCACGAAAAACAGTAGGTGCCATTTCGAAATGATAGCAGTTATGGGCTATTCAGCGCCAATTATGCCCAACGTTTGAATTCACCGGACTTGCGCGGCTTTATGCGCAAGGTCCGGTTGACTGCCGGGTTGGACGAAGCCGCTACGCGGAGAAAAAGCCCCATTCTCACCATCCCCTGATTAATTTTAAAATGTAACCTCACCTCCCTCACCCACGAGGGAGCCACTCCACACCCAGTCATGAGGTTACACACGAATGAAACCCGAAACTGCAGCAAACTTCAAGCAGAATTACCAAACCCACCTTAAGCATCTCAAACTCAAAGGACTACAACCCAAGACCATCGAAGCTTATTCCCGTGGCATCCGGCGGATGGGCGATTATTTCGAGCATCAGATTGACGCCCTCACCGAACCACAATTAGCCGACTACTTTACCGACCTGCTGGCATCGCATTCCTGGAGCACCGTCAAGCTCGATCTTTATGCCTTCAAATTCTATACCACCCATGTCCTGCACAAAGCCTGGATTGCCCCCAACCTGATCAAACCACCCAGAGTCCAACGCTTACCCGATATCGGGATCAATCGAGTCTGACCCCATTGATTTTTTCCATTGATTTTTTCTGAGCAGACTATGCAGATTGGATTAGGCGCTTTATCTTATCTTGTTTTTTGGCAAGCGGAACCCGAGCGACAAAAAAGGTGCGGAAGTGGGGAAGTTCTTGAGGATTGCGGTGTAAATTACCAGCTCACGCGACTACAACCCCGGCTATTTGAGCTGGCTGGTGTAGCTTTGTTCGGCGGGGTGTCATTTCTGGTAAAATCAGGCAATGAGTTATCAGGTTCTGGCACGCAAATGGCGGCCCAAGGCATTTTCCGAATTATCGGGACAGGAGCACGTGGTCAGGGCGTTGACCAACGCGCTGGAGCAGCAGCGTCTGCACCATGCTTATTTGTTCACCGGCACACGCGGCGTGGGCAAGACCACGCTGGCGCGCATCCTGGCCAAATCCCTCAATTGCGAAAAGGGCATTAGCTCGACACCGTGCGGTGAATGCGGTGCTTGCCGCGAGATCGACAGCGGGCGCTTCGTCGATCTGCTGGAATTGGATGCCGCTTCCAACACCGGTATCGACAATATGCGCGAGGTGCTGGATAACGCCCAGTACGCGCCGACGGCGGGGCGCTTCAAGGTGTATATCATCGACGAGGTGCACATGCTGTCCAAGGCGGCGTTCAATTCCATGCTGAAAACGTTGGAAGAGCCGCCGGAGCATGTCAAATTCATTCTCGCTACCACCGACCCGCAAAAAATACCGGTCACGGTTTTGTCGCGCTGTCTGCAATTCAACCTCAAGCAAATTCCGCCGGGCGTGGTGGCGGATTATCTCAAATTCGTACTGGAGCAGGAGAACATCACCGGTGAACCGGTGGCGCTGCAACTCATCGCGCGTGCCGCATCGGGCAGTATGCGCGATGCGTTGAGCCTGACCGATCAGGCGATTGCCTATGGCGGCGGCAAGGTGGAAGAAGCGGCGGTGCGCAGCATGCTGGGTGCGATTGATCAGACTTATTTGTTTTCGCTGCTGCGCTCGCTGGCAGCCCAGGATGGCGCCGGGTTGATGGTGGAAGCGGAACGCATGGCGGAACGCAGTTTGTCGTTTGATGCGGCGCTGCAAGATCTGGGTACGCTGCTGCACCAGATCGCCCTGGCGCAGAGCGTGCCGGATGCCTTGAGCGCCGATTTGCCGGAGCGTGCGGCCATCATGGAGCTGGCCGCGCTGTTTACGCCTGAAGATATCCAACTGTTTTATCAGATTGCGCTGCACGGCAGACGTGATCTGGTGCTGGCGCCGGACGAGTTCGCCGGTTTCTCCATGACGCTGTTGCGCATGTTGGCGTTTCTGCCGGATATGGGGGCAAGGGCGCTGCCGGTAGCGGAAGTTAAACGGTCAGCGGCGCCAGTGCGAAGCGTGCCTGCCGTGGCCGCACCTGTACCTGCACCACGTGTCGAAGCAGCGCCGGCGCCTGTTGCGCAGGCTGTACAAACTGTCGCAGCTGAACCGGACGCGGCAGCCATCGCTTTCGACGGCGATTGGCCGTCGCTGGTGAACCGGCTCAAACTTGGCGGCATGGCACGCATGCTGGCGCAGCATTGCGAACTAAAAAATCACACAGATAATTTGATGCAACTGGTTATTCCGGACGAGCATAAACATCTTCTCGAAAAACCGTATCAGGAGAAGTTGCGTACTTCGCTGGCAGAATATTTTGGCGTGCCGGTGAAGGTGGAATTTTCCATCGGCAGCGTCAGTGGAATGTCGCCGGTGGTGCTGGAAAATCAGGAAAAGCAGCGCAAGCAGGCGGCGGCGATTGCGTCCATCGAGCAAGACCCATTCGTGCGTGATCTGGTGGAAAATTTCGACGCAAAAGTGATTGAGTCATCCATTAAATCCATAGAGTGAACGGAGCGAAACCATGATGAAAGGCGGTTTGGGCGGCCTGATGAAGCAGGCACAGCAAATGCAGGAAAACATGCAGAAGATGCAGGAACAGCTGGCTAGTGTTGAAGTGGAAGGTCAATCCGGCGCAGGGATGGTGAAGGTCACCATGACTTGCCGGCATGATGTGAAGCGGGTGAGTATCGACGACAGCCTGCTGGCTGACGACAAAGATATGCTGGAAGACCTGATTGCCGCTGCGGTGAATGATGCAGTGAAAAAAGTGGAAAGCACGACGCAGGAAAAGATGGGCGGTATGATGGGCGGCATGGGTTTGCCGCCTGGAATGAAATTGCCGTTTTAAATCTTGGGACGCAGATGAACGCAGATTTCGCTGATCGGGAGTTAGTCCTGAAGATGTTTCCAAGTTTTATAATCTGCGCATATCTGCGTAATCTGCGTCCAGTTGTCGAATGAAACCACCCTCCAGTCTTGAAAACTTGATCGAAACTCTACGCTGCCTGCCGGGTGTCGGCCCGAAATCCGCGCAGCGCATGGCTTATCACTTGATGCAGCGCGACCAGAATGGCGCGCACCGCTTGGCGCAGGCCATCGAGCATGCACTAGAAACGCTGCGGCACTGCGCCAGATGCAATAATCTCAGCGAAACCGAAGTGTGCGAATTATGTAGTTCAGTACGGCGGGATGCGGGGCTCTTATGCGTGGTGGAAATGCCGGCGGATATGCTGATGGTGGAGCAGGCGCAATGCTTTAATGGGCTCTACTTCGTGCTGATGGGCCGCTTGTCACCGCTCGATGGCATTGGTCCCAAAGAGATCCATCTCGACCGTTTAATTAAGCGCGCCGCCGATGGCGTGGTAAGGGAAGTTGTGCTGGCTACAAATTTCACCGTTGAAGGCGAGGCGACAGCGCACTATGTGAGCGAACTGCTGCATGCCAAAGGGATTAAGGTAACGCGCATTGCGCGTGGCTTGCCGGTGGGCGGGGAACTGGAGCACGTGGACAGCGGTACGCTGGCACAGGCGCTGGTGGATCGCCGTGTGGTATAGATGCCCATGAATAAAAAAACAGTACTTAGGCCCGGCGAACAAATTGGCCGCTTTGACATCCTCAAGGTGATGGGGCAAGGCGCTCAGGGTACGGTGTATCTTGCGCGCGATTCACACCTGCAGCGCCAGGTAGCTATCAAGACCCTGAATGTAGACGAAGAGGGGGGCCAGCCTGCGGAGCTGAAGGCGCTGATGGCAGAAGCCCGTATCGTCAGCCAGTTCCAGCATCCTAATATTGTTCCTTTATACGATGCTGACGAGCACGATGGATATCCTTACCTGATCTTCGAATATGTGGAAGGCACTACGCTGTCGGCACTGCTGAAGAAAGAAGGCCAACTGCCGGTGGCGCGCGCGGTGGAAATTGCTGCGCAAATTCTGGACGGCGTGGCTTATGCACATAAGAAACAGATTGTGCATCGCGACTTGAAGCCGGGCAATGTCATGATCGACGCCGAAGGCACGCCGCGTATCATGGATTTTGGTATTGCCAAGAGCCTGAATGCGGACAAGCTTGCTGGCTCAACCGGGATTATCGGGACGCCACTTTATATGGCACCGGAATACATTACCGGCGGTGTATTCGATGCGCGCGCAGATATTTTTTCTGTCGGCATGATGTTGTACGAGATGCTTACTGGCACGACTGCCGCACGCGGCGCTAATGCTAGAGAGGTGCTGGATCGCATCGTGCATCAGGAGTTTGCGGCGGCATCCGCCAAGAATAGCGACGTGTCCGAACAGTTGGACGGCATTGTTCTCAAGGCACTGGCCAAGGACCCTGAGGATCGCTTCGAGAACGCGGAAGCGATGAATGTCGCACTCAACAAATTTCTCAATCCTGAAGATGAAATGGGTGGCGAGCGTTTCAAACCGGAGTCAACCCAGAGCACGATCGAATTCTTGCTGCGGCGCATGCGTCACAAGAGCGATTTCCCGGCGCTGTCCAATACCATTTCTGAAATCAACAAGATTGTGGGTTCCGAGCAGGATGGCGCCGCTGCCTTGTCCAGTGTCATCCTCAAGGATTTTGCCCTGACCAACAAGCTGCTCAAGCTGGTCAATACCGCTTTCTATGGTCAGTTCGGCGGCACGATCAGTACGGTGTCACGCGCTGTAGTGATTTTGGGTTTTGAGAGTATCCGCAATGCGGCGATTACGCTGCTGCTGTTTGATCACCTGCAAAATAAGGGGCAAGCCTCCAATCTCAAGGATGAAACGATTGCGGCCTTTTTTAATGGCGTGATCGGGCGTGAAATTGGTAGCCGTACCGGGCTGAAAGACGTGGAAGAAGCGTTTATCTGCTCCATGTTTCACAACCTGGGCAAGCTTCTTGCTACTTTCTATTTTTATGAGGAAACCCTGGAAATAGAAAAACTCATGCAGCAGAAGGGGATTAGCGAGGCGCACGCGTCCTATCAGGTGTTGGGTGTGTCTTATGAAGAGCTGGGCATCGGTATTGCCCGTGTCTGGCATTTTCCTGAGCAAATTACTTCCTCCATGCGTATGGTGACTGAAGATAAGGTCAAAAAGCCGACTACCGCGCTGGAAAAATTGCGTGTGATTTCTGGTTTGGCCGGCGAGTTATCCCACCTTGCCAGCAGCGCGCCACCTGAGGACAGGGTGAAAGAGGTGGGCGAGTTGATAAGACGTTATGGAGAGAGCATGCCGCTCTCGGAAAAATATCTCATGTCCGTAATAGATAAAGCCTTGCAGGAAATGACCGTCCATGCCAACGTACTAAAAATAAACTTGCCGCAGAGCCAGTTTATGCGCAAAGTGCGCCAATGGTCGGGGAAGCCGGCAGAATCTACGAATGTGGTTTCTGTGGATGCGGATACCGAGGCCATTACCATGATGGAAAATGCAGTGGACAACACGCTGCTAAAAACCTCTCCATTGGATGGACTTGGAATAACCGAAACTAGTGTGGATGGGGTCGAAACGACGACTCAGATTGATGCTTCCGCTGTGCTGGCCGCCGGTATTCAGGACATCACCAATACGATGGTTGGGGATTTCACCCTTAACGATCTGCTACGCATGATCCTGGAAACCATGTACCGTGGTATGGGTTTCACCCGTGTGCTGGTGTGTGTGCGCGATGTGCGTACCCAGTCGCTGCATGGCCGTTTTGGTTTTGGTAAGGATGTCGACACGGTGATGAAGTCGTTCAAGATTCCTTTGACCTATTCGCCGGATGTATTTCACCTCGCCCTGTCCAAAGGAGTGGACATCATGATCAACGATATCGACGCCGACAACATCAAGGAGCGTGTGCCTGGGTGGTACCGTAAGGCAGTGCCAGCTCGTTCTTTTCTGATTTTCCCCATTGTCGTGGACAAGGCGCCTATCGCCATGATTTATGCCGACCAGGACAATGGCGAGATGGCCATTCCACCGAAGGAACTTAACCTGCTCAAGACGCTACGCAACCAGGCGGTTTTGGCGGTCAAACAGAAACGCTGAGTTTATCTCGAACTGAAGTATATGCCTGGATTTTCGGCTGACGCTCAGTGGCGAAGAGATGCAGTGCAAAACGTCCCGTCAAGCTGGCCTGGAATTCCTTCACCGTATCCTTCATGCCAGCCGGTACTTCTTCAATAGAAGGGAGCAGTATTCCATACTGGCTCGGCAAAACGAGCGGCGCCATCATGCAGGCCAAGGTCAAATCGGCTGCACTGAACTTGTCTCCAACCAAGTATTTCCGGCCATCTGCAAGCAGCGCGTCAGTCTGCCTGACAATCTCGCGACATATGCCAAGGCCCGACGTTACCGTTTGTTTGCTAACGTGAAGGTGGGCACGGACGAAAGTTTTGAGCAGCGGAAAGAATCGAAGTCCTAAAGTGCGTTCCATCTGGGGCACACCTTGGGCAGCAATCTTTATCGCGGCACGCGGGTGCTCCACGTAGTGAAAATATAGCCATCGCCGGCTTTCAACCCCCAGTTGTTGATCGAACAAATCTTCCAGTGCTTCAACTTGCCGGCGTGGTTCATCATCGGTTGGATACAAACGGGTTTCCACAGAGGCATAGTTGTCCAGATGCTTGAGGATGTCTGTCGAATCGGAAATAACTTTTTCCCCATCAACGAGAACAGGCACGGATGGGCCGCCGCTAACCCAGAAAGTGTGAGGGTAATGGAAACCTTGCAGATGCCGCTCCTCATGGTAAGGCAGTTCAAGCCTTGACAGTGCCCAGCGCACCTTCTCGCAGTAATGACTGATTGGGATGGTGATCAATCTCACAACGCCTCCGCTGTGTTCTTCCATGGGTTGTCACCAAGCACCTTCACGCCTTGTTCTATCGTCAGCTTCGGTAGCAGAATTACATTGAACATCAGGTGGTGAATTGACGTGCCGATCTTTTCCCATCCGATTGTCATAAATCCAACATTGCCGAACTGTCCAGGGATGTTCTCTGGCTCATCGACTTGCGAGCGCTCATCATGCAGGTAGAGGTGGGAAACGATAGGCAGATTCTTTTCAATTTCAAGATCAGTCAAGATCAGTCCATATGAATTTTCAATGGCGAAACGCTGCCCAGCGATTTTGTTGAACTGTTCTTTTTCCGGTGTCATGCGGCCATTGACGGCCACTCCATTGCGCATATCTGCGCCATAGATGCGTAGGCCAGGCAAAGATGGATCATCGTTCCAGTCAATCGTGGTCAGGGTGCTGACGTCGGAAAAGAACCAACCCAACGGAAAGGGGAAATCGATCGTGGTGTCCATTGTAAAACCATTGGCGTAAGCCACGTAATCGATGGTTACGGAGGGGCTCTGCAGATACCAAATAACCCGGACCGAATTGAGCGTGCGGCGTATCACCCGCACAGGTCCATCCTTTACAGCCACCACGCGGGACTTATAGTCAGCTTGCGTGCGCGTGAAGTCGATATTTCCAAAGAGCTTCCCATAATGGCGCACCTTCATGGTATCGACCAGATTCGGGCTCCACTTGTTTGGGCCGTCGGTATGCCATTGCAGACTGTCGATCAGAAAAGGCGTGGCAGTGGAAAACTCAATTCTGTAGGTGTCGTGTTGGCGCGCGATGAAAACTGAAGAAGGTATTTTGGCGTGTGCGTAGAAATTTGATTAGGTAATCCGAGTACGCTGCCTGTTTTTTAAACAGGAGCAAACGACAGGTGATTACCATGATCATGTACGCGAAGATTCGG
>JBBRTU010000070.1:0-10028 GCA_038244115.1 Burkholderiales bacterium | reverse complement strand
GGTGCCGAGCGCGATAAGTTGCTCTCAACTTTGGCCGAAGGCGCGACCGTGACCGGTACCGTTAAAAACATCACCGACTATGGCGCCTTCGTGGACTTGGGCGGCATCGATGGCTTGCTCCACATCACCGATCTGGCATGGCGTCGCGTCAAGCACCCATCGGAAGTGCTTACCGTCGGTCAGGAAGTTACCGCCAAGGTTCTCAAGTTCGATCAAGAGAAAAACCGTGTTTCTCTGGGCATGAAGCAGCTGGGCGACGATCCATGGGTTGGTATTGCCCGCCGTTACCCGCAAGGCACCCGCCTGTTCGGCAAGGTGACCAACCTGACCGATTACGGCGCGTTCGTCGAGATCGAGCAGGGTATTGAAGGCCTGGTGCACGTGTCCGAGATGGATTGGACCAACAAGAATGTACATCCGTCCAAAGTAGTCAGTCTGGGCGACGAAGTTGAAGTGATGATTCTGGAAATTGATGAAGAGCGTCGTCGTATCTCCCTCGGCATGAAGCAGTGCCAGCCCAATCCGTGGGATGAGTTTGCTGCAGGTCACAAGAAGGGTGATAAGGTACGTGGACAGATCAAATCCATTACTGACTTCGGCGTGTTTATTGGCTTGCCTGGCGGTATCGATGGTCTGGTGCATTTGTCCGACCTTTCCTGGGCTGATACGGGTGAAGAAGCCGTGCGCAACTACAAGAAGGGCGATGAAATCGAGGCCATGGTACTGGCCATCGACGTCGAGCGCGAGCGTATTTCCCTCGGCATCAAACAAATGGATGGCGACCCTTTCACTAGCTTTGTGTCGGCGCATGACAAGGGTGCTGTCGTCAAGGGAACAGTTAAGTCCATGGACGCCAAGGGTGCAGTCATTCAGCTGGATACGGAAGTTGAAGGCTATTTGCGTGCTTCCGAAGTTTCCCGTGATCGCGTGGAAGATATCCGCACGCATCTGAAGGAAGGGGATGCAGTTGAAGCGATGATCATTAATGTCGATCGCAAAAATCGCAATATCAACCTGTCCATCAAGGCCAAGGACGCTTCCGAGCAATCCGAGGCGATGCAGAAAATAGCGAGCGACCAGGGCGGCAATGCGGGTACGACCAGCCTGGGCGCATTGTTGAAAGCGAAGCTGGATAACAAAAACGCTGACCAATCTGCCGAATAAAAAGGGGTATCAATGACCAAGTCGGAATTGATTGCCAAGCTGACGGCACGTTATCCTCAGCTGGTGGCCAAGGATGCTGAGTTTGCGGTCAGGACAGTGCTTGAGGCGATGGCGAAAGCACTCGCTCAAGGCCAGCGCATCGAGATTAGGGGGTTCGGTAGTTTCAGTCTGAACTATCGTCCGCCCCGTGTCGGTCGCAATCCCAAGACTGGCGACAAGGTTTCGGTACCGGAAAAATATGTCCCGCACTTTAAAGCCGGTAAGGAGTTGCGTGAGCGGGTTGATTACGAAGACGGAAAATAACTAGATACGGGTTGGTAAGAGGCGGCATAATCGCGAGGTTCTGCCGCCTTTCTTATTTTAAAACTTATGCGCTACATATCATGGTTTATAAAAATCTCTCTGTTTCTGCTATTGCTTGGCTTTGCTGCGAAGAATAGCGAGACAGTGACGCTACGCTATTACCTGGGCTATGAATGGCAGGCACCGCTGGTGCTGGTGATATTGGTGTTTTTAGTGCTGGGAGCGGCGATAGGGATTGCTGCCTGCCTGGGTTATTTATTCAGGCAGCGGCGCCAGCTTGCGGCATTAAAAAAAGAGCTGCAATTAACAGGGCGCGCGCCGGATAGCGTGGCCAATCAATAGGGCGGGTTTTCCCCGTACCGGTGCGAGATGGAATTCGAGTATTGGTGGTTTCTGATTTTCCCGGTGTTTTTTGGCCTGGGCTGGATGGCAGCGCGTGTTGATATTCGGCACCTGCTATCCGAATCGCGCAGTGTGCCTGCGTCATATTTTAAAGGTCTCAATTTCCTGCTTAATGAGCAGCCGGATAAGGCTATTGAGGCTTTTCTAGATGCAGCAAAATCAGGCACGGAAACCATAGATTTGCAGTTTGCATTAGGCGGCTTGTTCCGCCGGCGCGGCGAGGTGGAACGCGCCATCCGTATGCACCAAAGTTTGCTGGATCGTGTGGATTTGATTGAGGATCAGCGGCTGGCGGCCTTGTACGAACTGGCTCAGGATTATTTAAAGGCCGGTTTGTTCGATCGCGCCGAGCAGATGTTTGGCCAATTGCTGGACACACATTATGCCAAGCAAGCCTACGACAGCCTGCTGGAAATCTACGTGCGGGAAAAGGACTGGCTCAAAGCCGTAGAAACAGCGCATGAGCTTGAGACAATTTCCGATCAATCATACGCCAAAGAAATCTCTCAGTTTTATTGCGAGATGGCGGCGGGTGAAAGTTTGCATGGCAACGCAACCAAAGCGCGGGCGTACCTGGAAGCCGCACTGGAAAGCAATCGCAAGAGCGTAAGAGCGAACATGATGCTGGGTGACCTGGAAACGGCGCAGAGTCAACATGAACGTGCCATCGAAGCCTGGAATAAAATAGAAATGCAAAGCCCGTCCCACCTTTCCCTGGTGGCTGAACGCATCCTCGCAGGCTACAGCGAGCTGGGCAAAGCAGTTGAAGGCCTGGCCTTGCTGCGCGGTTATCTTGAGCGTTACCCGTCGCTGGATTTATTAAGCGTGGTATACCAGAAGCTCATGGAAGGTGAAGGCCCAGCAGCGGCCTACAAAATGGTGCGAGACGAATTACGCCGCAATCCGACACTGCTCGGCCTGGATAAATTACTGGAGGCGCAGTTGGTGGAGGCGCCGCCGGAACGTCGGCAGGATATGCAGCTCATCAAGAATCTGGTGCATCAGCACGCGCAACGACTTGCCCTGTATCAGTGCGATAATTGCGGTTTTAAAGCCCGGCAATTCTATTGGCATTGTCCGGCATGCGGTGGCTGGGATACCTACCCGCCACGCCGGAGCGAAGAATGCCTGACCCAAAAATAATTATCGCGCTGGATTTTGACAACGCCGAGGAAACATTTGGACTGGTCAAACAGCTTAAGCCAGAAATGTGCCGGCTCAAGGTGGGCAAGGAACTGTTTACTACGGTAGGCCCGGCGCTGGTGGAAAGATTGGTCGGCGACGGATTCGATGTATTCCTGGATTTGAAATTCCATGACATTCCACACACTGTGGCGGCTGCATGCAAAGCCGCAGCGCGGATGGGCGTGTGGATGGTTAATGTGCATGCCTTGGGTGGCCGCAAGATGCTTTTGGCGGCGCGTGAGGCCCTGGAAGGCTTGAGTGAACGCCCCAAACTGATCGCGGTTACTGTGCTTACCAGTATGGGCAAAGAGGATTTGCTGGAAATAGGTATGCATGCCGATCCCCAAGATGTAGTGCTGCGGCTGGCAAAGTTAGCCCAATCTTGCGCCCTGGACGGCGTGGTTTGTTCGGGTCACGAAGCGGCGCTGTTGAAGCGTGAACTGGGGCAGTCGTTTCGGTTGGTGACACCAGGAATTCGACCGGCCAATGCCGTGAAGGATGACCAGAATCGCGTGATGACACCCAGTTCTGCACTGCGCGCGGGAGCTGATTATCTCGTGGTAGGCCGGCCGATTACCCGAGCGGAATATCCGTTAAGCGTACTTGATGAAATGAATAGTGAAATACGAATGATGGGAGAGCGGCAATGAAAGTCACCGTGATTGGTACCGGTTATGTTGGCCTAGTAAGTGGCACCTGCCTGGCCGAAGTGGGCAACGACGTATTGTGCCTGGATCTGGATGAAAGCAAGATCAATATCCTCAAACAAGGCGGCATTCCAATTTACGAGCCGGGCCTGCTGGACATGGTTAAACGCAATGTAGAAGCGGGTCGTCTGCGCTTCACCACCAATGTGGAAGAAGGTGTTGCGCATGGCGCTATCCAGTTCATCGCTGTAGGCACGCCACCGGATGAGGACGGCTCGGCCGACTTGCAATATGTGGTGGCCGCTGCAAGGAATATCGGCAAACACATGACCGACTACAAGGTGATTGTGGACAAGTCCACGGTGCCGGTCGGTACGGCTGACAAGGTGCGTGCGGCAGTCAGCGAAGAACTTGAAAAACGCGGAGCCAAATTGGAATACAGCGTGGTGTCCAACCCAGAGTTCCTCAAAGAAGGAGCTGCGGTGGACGACTTCATGCGGCCCGACAGGATCGTGGTGGGTGCTGAAGACGAACACGCCATACAACAGATGCGTGCCTTGTATGCGCCGTTCCAGCGCAACCATGATCGCATCGTCATGATGGACGTGAAATCCGCCGAGCTAACCAAATACGCTGCCAATGCCATGTTGGCCACGCGCATTTCTTTTATGAACGAACTGGCTAATTTGGCGGAGGTGCTTGGCGCAGACATTGAGCATGTGCGCAAAGGCATTGGTTCCGACCCGCGCATCGGCTACCACTTCTTGTACCCCGGTTGCGGCTACGGTGGTTCCTGTTTCCCCAAAGATGTGCAAGCACTGCAGCGCACCGCCAGCGAAAATGGTATCGACCTGAAGGTGCTGAACGCGGTAGAAGATGCGAACGATGCGCAGAAGAAAGTTCTGCTGAGTAAGATTTCTGCCCGCTTCGGCGACAACCTGGCAGGCAAGCGTTTCGCCTTTTGGGGGCTAGCATTCAAACCGAATACCGACGATATGCGAGAAGCGCCCAGCCGCGTGCTGATGGAAGCGCTATGGGCCAAGGGCGCCACTGTGGCAGCTTATGACCCGGCAGCAAAGCATGAGACGCAACGGATTTATGGCGATGAACCGCGTTTGACGCTAGTAGATTCCCCAGGGGCAGCATTGGATGGAGCAGACGCGTTGGTGATTGTGACCGAGTGGAAAGTATTCCGCAGTCCGGATTTCGCCGAGATCAAGAGCAAGCTCAAGAACCCTGTAATTTTCGATGGCCGAAATTTGTACGAGCCAGCGACTGTGCGCGATGCCGGGCTGGAATATTTCCCGATTGGTAGAAAGTAAAGCGTGAGGAGTGAAGAGTGAGGCGTGAGGAGTTAAAAAATGCTCGCATTCTGGTAGTCGGCGATGTCATGCTCGACCGTTACTGGTTCGGTGATGTAAGCCGCATTTCTCCTGAAGCGCCAGTGCCGGTAGTACATGTCAGACGCACCGAAGAGCGCCCCGGCGGCGCGGCCAACGTGGCACGCAACGCGGCTGCGCTGGGTGCCAAAGTGTCGCTGCTATCCGTGGTGGGCGAAGACGAAGCTGGTCGCAGCCTCGAAAACCTGATGAAAAATGAATCGGTGAACATTGTTCTGCATCGCGATGCTTCGCTCAATACGACGGTCAAGCTGCGCGTAATTGGACGTCAGCAACAGTTGCTGCGTATCGATTTCGAGACGTCTCCCAGCCATGAAGTGCTGAACAATAAATTAGTCGATTTCGAGCGCATGTTGCAAGATGCGGATGTAGTGATCCTGTCTGATTACGGCAAGGGTGGCCTGTCACATATTGTGCGCATGATCGAGCTGGCCAGACAGGCTGGAAAGCCAGTATTGGCCGACCCGAAAGGCGAGGACTATGCACGTTATCGCAATGCCACCTTGCTGACACCTAATCGAAGCGAGTTCAAACAAGTGGCGGGCGGCTGGCAGAGTGAGGAAGAGTTGACGTCGAAAGCCCAGCGGCTGCGCGAAGAGTTGAATCTGGAGGCCTTGCTGGTGACGCGTAGCGAGGAAGGCATGAGCCTGTTCCGCGCTGGCAGCGTGCTGCATGAACCTACGCATGCGCGCGAGGTATTCGATGTATCCGGTGCCGGCGATACCGTGATTGCTACGCTGGCTGTCATGCTTGCCTGCGGCGCAGATATGGCCGAAGCCGTGCATATAGCTAATCGTGCGGCGGGCATTGTGGTGGGCAAGCTGGGTACTGCGGTGGTATCGAGTGAAGAGTTGTTTGGCTAAATTAGGACGCAGATTGCGCAGATGCTCGCAGATATAAATCCTGAAAATCTGCGTATATCTGCGTCCAATATAAATTGAATGGAAAAAATATGTACCACATCGTTACCGGTGCTGCCGGCTTTATCGGCGCCAATCTGGTTAAGGCGCTGAATGATCGCGGCGAAACCAATGTTATCGCGGTCGACAATCTGAGCAAAGCAGACAAGTTCAAAAATCTGGTGGACTGCGAAATTGCGGATTATCTGGGTAAGGAAGCGTTCCTTGCAAAAGTGCAGAGCGGCGCCCTCAACGGCAGGGTGAAAGCCATTCTGCACGAAGGCGCATGTTCCGACACCATGGAAACAGACGGGCGTTACATGATGGAGAATAACTACCGTTATTCCATCGCGTTACTGGATTTTTGTCAGCGTGAAAATGCGCAGTACCTCTATGCCTCATCTGCCAGCGATTACGGCGGCGGCAGCGTGTTCAAGGAATCGCGCGAGTTTGAAGGGCCGCTCAATGTCTACGGCTATTCCAAATTCCTGTTCGATCAATACGTGCGCCGCATGTGGCATAACCGTTCGGCGCAGATTGCCGGTTTCAGATATTTTAATGTGTATGGCCCGCGCGAACAGCACAAGGGGCGCATGGCCTCGGTCGCCTTTCACTTCTTCAACCAGTATCAGGCGGAGGGCCGCGTACGGCTGTTCGAAGGCTGCGATGGTTACCCCAACGGCGATCAGCGGCGTGATTTTATTTCGGTTGAAGATGTAGTCAAGGTGAATATGCATTTCCTTGGACATCCTGACAGCGCGGGCATTTTTAACGTAGGTACCGGGCGCAGCCAGACCTTCAATGATGTGGCTGTAGCAACAGTCAACACCTGCCGCCAAGCCAGGGGCGAGGCGCCATTAACACTTGCCGAGATGCAGCAGCAAGGCGTGGTCCAATACATCGATTTTCCTGAGGCACTGAAGGGAAAGTACCAGAGCTTTACGCAATCCGATGTATCCGCCATCCGGGCCGCGGGCTACAGCGAGCCGTTCCTGACGGTGGAGCAGGGCGTGGCACGCTACGTGGAATATATGCAGAAACAGGTTTAGAGGCGCCATTTGGTCAATGTTTCAGGAGGCACTAAAATGAAAAAACTGTTGCTGATTTTGGCTCTTTGCTTTGCGTTCATCAGTTCGGCATTTGCCGCCGTGGATTTAAATACGGCGACACAGGCCGAACTTGAAAGCGTGAATGGTATCGGCCCGGTAAAAGCCAAGTCGATCATCGAGTACCGTGCCAGGAATGCCCCATTCAAGAGAGTGGATGATCTGACTAACGTGAAGGGTTTCGGCAAAAAGACAGTCGATAAAGTGCGCGCCGAAGTGGCAGTCGGCGGCGGTTCGGCCAAAGCCGCCAGCAAACTTGCCGGCAAGCCAGACAAGAGCAAACCCGCAGCCGATGCCAAGAATGACACTAGCAAGAAATAAGCCGTTTCCCGTGTTGGCTAGAAGAGGGCCCCATTTTCGGACGGAGGCCTTTCTTTTTGCTGGTTGACAAGCTTATAACGCGTGGTAAGGTTAGCAGAATGAGAAAAAAGCTTGAGGAGACAATGCAATGAGTTCACCCGTAGTAAAACTGGAAGTGAGTCAGACAAAACAGCCTGCGCATAACCGCTATGCCGTCGTGCTGGCAGGTGGCTCCGGCACGCGCCTGTGGCCGTTGTCACGCTCTTCCATGCCAAAGCAGCTGTTGCCTTTGAACGGTGAAGAATCCCTGCTGCAGCAAACGGTGCGTCGAGTGTTGCCCAAAGTGGATGCAAGTCACGTAATTACCGTGACTAATGCCGAGCACCGCTTCGAGGTAATGGGACAGTTGCATGCGATTGATCCAAAAATTGCGGATGGTGTGCTGGCCGAGCCGATGGGGCGCAACACGCTGCCCGCCATAGCCTGGGCCGTGGCACGTATTGCCCGGCAAAGCCCGGAAGCACTGATTGGTGTATTTTCTTCCGACCATGCGGTGGCTGATGAAACGGCTTTTCTCAAGGCTTGGTCCGATGCAGAAACGGCGGCCATGAGCGGCTACTTGGCCTTGTTTGGTATGCAACCGACTGAGCCAGCGACCGGCTACGGCTACATCCATGCGGGCCCTATATTGGATGCCGATGATATAGAACACAACGTGCACAAGGTGGCGCGCTTTGTCGAAAAACCCGATGCCAAAACGGCGCAGGGTTATCTGAACGAAGGCGGCTATTACTGGAACGGCGGCATGTTCGTATTCCGTGCCGATCATTTCCTGAGTATGCTGGATAAATATCAGCCGGGAATCCATAAGGCGGCGCTGGTACTGGCGCAAAGCGAGGCAAAAACAGCGCCGATGGATGAGTATGCCGCCATGCCGGATTTATCCATTGATTACGGCATGCTGGAACTGGCGGATAAAGTCGCCGTGGTGCCGGTCACCATGGGCTGGAATGATTTAGGCAGTTGGGAGGCAATATACCAACAGCGTAATAAGGACGAGCAAGGCAACATGGTGCGCGGCGATGTCCTGGCGCTAGATAGCCACGACAACCTGCTGTGGGCCGAGTGCGGCATGCTGGCCACACTGGGTCTGCACGATCTGGCCGTAGTGCAGACGCGTGACGCCACCCTGGTATGCCCGCGCGAACGCGTGCAGGATCTGAAGACGCTGGTCGGCGCGGTGAAGGGCAAATACAAACACCTCACCGAGATTCATTTGACCGTTACCCGCCCATGGGGCAGCTATACCATCCTGGAAGAAGGCGAGCGCTACAAGATCAAACGCATTGTGGTAAACCCCGGCGCGAAACTGTCCATGCAGATGCACTATCATCGCGCCGAGCACTGGGTTGTGATCGCCGGCACAGCGCGCATTGTCAATGGCGAGCAGGAAATCTTCCTGGAGGAAAACGAATCGACCTACATACCCAAAACCAATCGTCACAGGCTGGAAAATCCGGGCAGGGTTCCGTTGCAGATTATCGAAATTCAGACCGGGGCCTATCTCGAAGAAGATGACATTGTGCGTTTCGACGATGTGTATGGCCGCGTTGGCTAACTCATAAGCTTTGACCGACGTACTCTCCAATTTATTCCCCGTTTGGCTGCGCGGATTACGCGCAACGGCCTTGGCTTTGCTGGACGAGAGCGGCAATATCGTAGAAGCAAACGAAGGATTTCTGGCGCCACTTCCACCACAGGCAGCAGGGGGTGTGGCGGCGGATTTTATTCTTGATCCACCTTTTTTCCGCTGGCCACAATTCCCGGCTGGGCAGGACGAAGTAATCTACGAGGGGCTGATCCAGATTGGCGCCAAAGAGGGTTTCTATCGTACGATCTCCGGTCGTATCTATCGTATGCAAGCGCAGTTTTTACTGGTAGCGGAAATAGATATTTCCGCTTTCGAGAAACTGAACGGAGAACTGGATAGCGCAACCCGAGAAATAGAAGAACTGCGGCGGCAGATTAATCGTCGCAATCAAGCACTGCAGAAGGCGCAAGAGCAACTACAAGAAGCCAGACAGAAAGATCCCCTTACCGACCTCGCGCTTAAGACCAAGCTCTTCGAACGTATGGAAGAGGAAATCCTGCGTTGGGAGCGCTATCGTCGTCCGCTTGCGGTGGTCATGATCGATCTGGATCATTTCGGCGAGGTGAATAATGACTATGGTCGTGAAGTGGGCGACGAAGTCTTGCGGCATGTCGCTACCATCACGCAACAGTCGATTCGTTCCCTCGATGTGGCGGCACGTTATGGCGGTCAGGAATTCGCCGTGCTGTTGCCAGAAACTAACGAAATGGGCGCTCTGATTGTTGCCGAGCGTCTGCGTATGGAGCTGGATAGCCTGACAATTCTTCCTCTGATAAAACCGCTGACCGCGAGTTTTGGTGTGGCCATGCTAATCCAAGGTGAAAAACGTAAAGACTTCTGTGCCAGAGCAGAGCGAGCGATGCGTTTCGCCAAGCAAAACGGCAGGAACTGCGTGACCATGGCCGGCGTGATCAGCGAGTGCGACTATGTCTACAATGGGACACAAAGAAAATCGGATGGCACCACAGATG
>JBBRTU010000069.1:0-10056 GCA_038244115.1 Burkholderiales bacterium | reverse complement strand
GAAGACTGAAAAAGTAACAGCAACCAGTACGGTTGAGGCAATAAGGGTGCCGTTGGTTTTGTGGAGGTGTATTGAACGCAGGTCGTTGCATTGGGTGTTTTGTGTAGCGCATGCGATGTATTTAGTGCAGAGGTAGTCATGAAGATACTTTTCTGCCAGAGAGTCGCCGTCCTTGTACTGCTCATATGTTCTTTGAAGTAGTTTCCGATATTCCTCAGTTGCCTCCGCTGATGGAAGGAACGCGTAGGTGTTGCCATACCAAGAGCGAACAAAAAAGTAGACAGCAATAACGAGCGTCACAATGTTTATGACGAACAAAAATGAAAACCACAGCACTGCTGCGGTGCCATTGTCTTTGTCGAAATTTTGAAGTAAATACGTAAGGACGCCAACCAATGAGACGATGATTGCCATGGGCGTTTGTAGTCGCCCTCCGAGTTTTTCGCGAACCTCTATTTCGTGAAAGTAGAGCTTTTCATAGAGTTCAAACAGCGGGTTTTTCAACAGAGTAGATGGTTCTGTGGCAAAAGCCCTACCGCAGTCCTGCGCGCAGCGAAGCGGCATCCTGCTACTGCGTGTCCGCGACGAGTTGTTATGCCTACGCAGAGAGGACGAAGCGTTGTTCACAGTTTCCACAATGGCGTTGATGACAAAAACGATATGCCGTAGAAGGTCCAGCAAAAAAAGAAAATTGAATTTCGGCGAAATGTTACTTTGGGACCTAGCTCAGTTTCTTGCACGTCCTTGAGATCCCATAGCCTGGCTTTTTTTGTGTCCTCCTCAAGTGCAGACGTTTGGATTCGAAGAGTAAGTGCCTCAGCAATCTTCTCGAAGGAACGATCATCGCCTGCTCGCTCGCGCAGTCTGTCTACGAAAACGATTAACACCAGGCCGTAGGCAACCCATTGAAACGGTCCGTGCGCGACACTCCAGCAACCAAAGGTGGCAAGCATTAGCCAAGTTCCCTGCTGCCTAAGTGTGGCTTGGTAGGCGCGAATATGCTGGCGAAAATCGGCAATGGCCTCCCTCAGATCGGCATCTGTAACATTGGATTCCGGCACAAATAGACTCCCTTATTCTTTTTGACTGGACCTTGTCGATTTAGTTTTTATCAATTCAGCGCGATTTACGCTTAACTGATCATGCCCAACAACCCAGGAAATGGGGCAACCTCCAGCATTGAACTCAGCGTCGAAAGCGTAAAAACGCGCCCATCTGTGTCTCTGACGACGGGCCCGAGAGCATCATTGATGCGCGCCCAGCCGATACCACCAAGCACGGCTATCAAAGGGATACCGCCAAGGCGGACCGATTCGGCACGCAGGCGGTTGAAGCGAAGCGCCTTATCTCGCGCAGTACCACCGTTATTCGTACCTTTACACTCGAGCATCGCCTTCAAACTATCGTCGGCAGGATCAAAAACAACGAAGTCAGGAGCGGGCGTCACGTGAACCTCGAAGCGCCTTGCAATGTCTGCCTGGTTGTGGCTCCCGGTGCGAATAAACGAAATACCACTCGCGATGAACAGTTTTTCTACAGCGTCCTCAATCAGATCGCCGCGCAACGTGGACGTGGCATCAAGCACCTGGCGGAAAGCGCCACCGTAGTGACGTTGATGGAGAAACACTTTAAGCGGCACGCCACCTGTCGCGTAGGCACGAACGCTATCCCAGCCCTTAGCGGTATCTGGCTTCTGCTGTTTGCTGCGCAGACCTGGTGGGGCATCGCCGAACAGCTCGCCATTCATGGCCATGACAATAGTTTTTGAAGCAATTCGTGCCTGAGCGGTTGCTTTGGCCAACGCTGCCTTGGTGTTCGCCCTTACCAGGTCGATTGCGCTACGCTCCATCGTGTCAATCTGAGAGGAAGACAGCGCGGCTAGGTCATCCGGGCCACCGGCAAGCAAGGACGAGTGTGCAAACTCGTCCTTGGTGAGTCCGAGAAGGGTGCGAAAGACCAGCAACACTCTCGGACACTCAATCAAAGCAGCCTGAAGTGCAACTTCATCGACACGGCTGAAGCCATCGGTAAGCCGGTTCGCCGCGTCGTATGCCGCAAAGAAATGCGCCGTCTCATAAAACGATGATTCATGGATATAGGCAAAGTCCGGGGCCAGGTGCGGCATGTAGAGATCGCGCGCCACGGCGGCGAAAATCGTGCCGTGGTGCTCTGTCCCGTGCCGCTGCGGAATAAGTCGAATCTGCTGAATCCGCTGGGTCCAGGTGCCAGCGTCAATGATCGCTTGAATGGTTGTTTCTATTGTCACAAACTCAAAATTCCAAACCGTTAACAAGTTGGCCAGGCGTATCGTCAGCAACATCTTCAGCGATGCGCCGTAGACCTTCGGTTACGAAGTTCTCATGCAACTCGAATCCGCCCGATGCACGACCTAGCCTTCTAGAGACGACAACGGTTGTCGCTCCGCCCGCAAATGGATCAATTACAACTCCATCAGGTGGGCAAGCCGCCTTCACAAAGAACTCGGCGAGACCTTCCGGCATAGCCGCTGTATGAGCCACTCCTCGATGCTGGTTATAGGTCTGCGAAACACTGACCACGTTGCCCGGATCGGCACCGCCCAGGAGGTAGGTCTTCGTTCGATCTCGACCAAAGCCCGCTTCAGTGCTTCGCCGTCCCAGCTTGTCAAGCTTGCGCCTGGCAATCTCTGCCGCATCGGCCTTGTAGGGCGCTCGAATAGCGTTCAGGTCGAAATACGGCTTCGCTGCCCTGGCGAAATGGTAGACATACTCAAAGCTGTCTTTTGTCCTAGGTCCGAACTTACCAGGCATGGCGTTTGGCTTCGACCATATGTAAGTTTCAACCCATCGCCAACCCATGTTTTGAAGGGCCAGCACTAACTGATAAACGTAAGGGTGCCGCTGGCCCTTGAGTGGGCCACGGTTCGCCACTCTGTTTTTGATGTTGATGATGAGGCTACCCGTGGGTTTTGCCGCATCGTACATGGACCGTGCAAACGGCAAGAACCACTCAACATATCGGTCAGGGTGAATACGGCTGTAGGCTCGCGCGTCCGCATACGGTGGGCTAGTGAAGAAGAGATCAACGCTTTCTCTCGGTAGTTGTGGAAGCAGGCTTTGTGCGTCCCCGTGGACCACGCCTTCGGCGATAACCCGTTTCAAAAACTCCGGGGAACTGCCTTCTACCTCCTCCTCCTCTTGTGCGATCCGCACTGGCACTGGCACTGGCGCAGCATTGTGAACAAGCTTTAGTGTCGGCTTCTTGGCCATGATTTTCATTTCTCAAGTTATCGTTTCAATGGTATCTCACCCATGTTAGGTCAACGCCCAAGATAAACCGCCGTAATTTCCTCCCGCCCATGGCCTAGCTCGGCTGAAATCTGCATGCGTGCCCTGTAGTCATCCTGCCTTTGTTCCGGCGTGAGTTCACCCCGAGTCGGCCCCCCTGCAGCAGGCGCTTTGAATCCAGTCAGTGATTCAAAGCGCTGCTGGGCATAACCATGGCGCAACCCATGCAGTTTTCGGGCACCGATGACCCTTGTTGCTTCCTTGTACGTACTCAACCAGGTGACATACTTCTTATCAGGCGGGATCATGGAGCCCGAACCCGCCAGCGCATGGGCCTTGGCCAACACCGTGCGCTGATGCTCCGACGTAATCGGAATGACGCGGGTACGCCCCCCTTTGCACCAGGACGCTTTCAAGCGAATCGCATCACCTAACCCCTTGGTCGCAAAAACCGGCTGAAACTTCAGGGACTCCTCGCGGCGCAGCCCAAACGCCTCCTGCAATTCCAGAGACACTTTCAGCCGCTCATGGCCCAGCTTATCAACGGCCACGGCATCGAGCGTCTGCGCCTTGGACACCGTGGCCACATACGAGCGCCGCTCAATCCCCAATGCATCATTGGTGCGTGGCACACAGGTTTGCTTACCCACCTTCTCCGCCCACCAGCGAAGACACGACATGCGATTCTTCATGGTCCCAGCAGACAGCCCATCGGCCTGCCACGACTTCACCAGCACATCCACATGCTTGGGTTTCAGGCTGGTGGCCGCCAGATTCTGAAATCCTGCCTTTTGCAGCGTCCTAGCCGCCTGGTGCAGGATCTGCGCGCGATCATCTTGCGTCGCAAATGATCCATCCTTGTTTCTGGCACACAAACGCGCCAACTCGACGGCAATATCAAACCGATGTCCCATGCAGCAGCTCCACCTTTAAACGGCCAAAACGAAGTTAAGTGTTCATAGTCCAGGACCAAAGTCCAAGACAACCCAAACCCCGTAAGATTTGGGAGATGTCACCCGGAAGGTGACGGGTGCCCATTGCGGGCAACTCAATGCCCGCAAAAAGCGGGGAGCGACTGGTCAACCAACACCGACCCCTGCGGGGATCAAATGCTGGATGGCCCTAAAGGGGCATCGCTGGTCCTTGACCAGGCACGGGCGCAGCCCGAAGAAAACATGGTCACGCTCTTGGCGAGCTCACATGTAGATTGAAAGCCTGACGGTCAAAAACCCATTGGACGCTACAGGAGCGACAGGGGTGTAAACCGAACAGACGTAGGTGAAATGGGCCTAGCCCAAAAGAACGTGAATGCACCGCAATGGATGCACGGATTAAGGATGTGCGGCAACTATCGTTTCATTCTCCAATGGTTGGAAAAGAGACAGCGCACACCAACCCCAGCCAATGGCTGCGATAGGAATGCGACATCCCTATCGTGGGTTAAAAATTACAGGAACCTTGAGAAAAGCCTTGGGGGCATTTTCCGTACACGTTTCAAAGGTGGACGTGTCGCGTGGTGCCATAAATGGCGGGTCACGTTCAAATCATAGCATCACGGCCAATTCTGCAAAACCACCATCTGGATCAGCTGCCTGTCACTGGACAGGGTGCCAGTGACAGGCAGGGAGAAACAGCCCTCCCGTCGCTACGCTCCCATGCGCACTTCGTGTCAGCTTCGTGTGCAATGGAGGGCTTCGCCCGCGACACAAGGTCGCCCCCAGATCGCCGTTTGGCAGCTAAGAAGTGGCCGTTTCCGCTTCGCTGCCATGGGCTTCGCCCATACCCAATACCGTACACCATTTGTGTAAATAACACAGAAATTAAAAACAATTTACACTAAATTTAGTGTAAATTACATAATTACATTTACACTAGTAAATACACAAAAAGGAACACTGCCATGACAATCAACACATCCCAAAGCGGCCCGATCAGCTTGGCAGACGTTCGCCAGGCGCTGGCCGACACGGACCCATCGAGCACCAACGCCGGTGCATTACGCAAAATCATGGGACGCGGCAGCTACGCCACGATCCAAAAACACCTCGACACCATCCGCCAGGAACGCGCGCCGGTCTTGCCCGTAGCTCCCGGTGCAACGCCCGCGCCACCCGCTGATGCCGTGGCCGCGATCTGGGGCGCCGCCTACGCAGCCGCCCAGGTGCTAACGCTTGGAAGGTTGGAGACCGTCACCGCCGAGAGGGACGCAGCACGCGCCCAGATCGCCGCGCAGGCCCAGGATGTGGCCAGCCTGGCGGCGGAGGTGGATGCCGGGGCAGACTCTGTGACAGCCGCCTTAGCTGCAAAACAGCAGTTGGAAACCACCCTTGAAAGCCACAAGGCCGAGGTTGCGCGCCTGACAGGTGAACTGGAGCGAGTGACCCGTGAAGCGGCATCCGCCGCTGAATTGGCCCAGCGAGAGGCCCAAATCAAGCTCCAGACGATTCAAACCGTCTTGGACAAGGCAATCCATGAGGTAAGCGATTACAAGAGCTTGCTGGCCCGTTTAACGCCTTCCAAAGGGTAGGTTTGGCTGTTGGGTATGGGCGAAGCCCATGACAGCGAAGCGGAAACGGCTGCTTTGTCTTTTCCCCGATAAACCGGATGTTGGGAGGCCCCTTGTGGGCCGGGCGAAGCCCTGACGGACACGAAGTGCCGTCAGGGGGGTTCCGGTTCTGCCCCCTTTGGGGGCCTATTGATGGTTATTGAATGTGCAAGGGTTGGTGATGTAACGATAGCTGCTTGTCGGATGCTTTCGTCGTCTCATTTTTAGTTATCAACTGTTGTTGCTTGAGCTACTACAGGGGTATTTATATATAGGGGCGGGACCGTTAATGCGTGGACAACTTTCATAAATCACAGCTTTTTGGGGTTCCGCGCCCTAACCGGCGGAATGCATCCAATATTCCGCCAAGGGCTTAAAACATGCACTGGGGTAGCTGTCGTTAAACATCTGTTAAGGCATTTCGGCTGTTCACGTTAATGTATTAAAAAGTTAAATACAGTTATGGCCATGTTTTTCATTGGTGTGGTCGTCCGTGAAAGCACGTTAAACCGTCCGTGAAAGCACGTGCTAATCCACAGAAACCGTCCGTGAAAGCACGTGCTAATCCACAGAAACCGTCCGTGAAAGCACGTGCTAATCCACAGAAACCGTCCGTGAAAGCACGTGTCAACGCTTGCTAAATGTCACAACGTCAGTAGTTGGGTCGATGGTCACGCTGTAGTCAGGCAGGTCATCCACGTCTGCTAACGACTTTAAGACTGCCCTCAGCTTGCGCATGGTGTCCGTGCTACCGCTTTTCTCATGCAGCGTCTCAACGCTGCATTGCCACTGCTTTTGATTCCCGCAGTGCTTGCGGGCCAGCTCGTAGAGGCGCCGATTAATCGGCTTGCGAATCCTGAAATAGTCAGGGCTTAGGGTCAGTACATGTTTGGCAGTAACGGACCTAATCAACCAATCTGGGAAAGTGACCTCCACGGCCACCATGCGACCCCCTGAGGTCTTTTCTACGACACGCCAAGACTCGACCAACCCAAACCCTCGGCGTTCGCGCTGGCCCGCCGTTTCAATGTTGGTCTCAATGCCGGTATTGCGCAGCCGGGCCATTGCCTCGGCCATGCGCTCATACGCCCGCCCGGAAGTGTCCCGGTTCGTTGCTGTCAAAAAATCGTAGGCTGTAAAGCGAACCGTTTTATTGACTTCTCGCCCCCTATTCATTGCCTCCATCATTTGGGAAATGCAATAAATCCAAATGTCTTTATCGTGGATAGTGGCACACCCACCATGCCCCGGCTGGACCGTCACGCTGTTGCCGTTGCGCTCGTAAGTCTTGACGCGCATATCTCCAGCCTTGAGGGCAAAAAGAGGGTGCTCCATGCTTGCGAGGTCATCTTTGATTGACACATCCAGAATGTCAGCGATGAAGAAGTCTTTTTGCGGGTGCCGCACTGGCACCAATGCAGCAGGCAATTTATTGGCCTTTGCCTCTTCCACGTTGCCGCGGCTTTTTGCCATTTCAAGCAACTCGTCCAGCCGCTTACTCGTTCTGCTGGTGCGTTTGTTATCAGTCATGAGGGCTAATGTTGTGCGACTTCAGTTGCCAAGATTATTGAATCTTATTTAATGATTTCCGTATTTCTTTAAAAGCAACTCACGTACTTCATCGGCTATCTTGGTGCCACGCATCGCGCACTGTGCCTTGATTGCACGGTGCAAGCTATCTGTTACGTCAATGGTTAGCCGCTTCATCGGCTCAGGGGCATCGGCTGCGGCGCGACTTTCTACCCACGCATCGGCGGCCGGGACAGCTGGCTTGTTGGTCGGCTTAGCGCCAATCGAAACTTTCTTTGTACTCATCGTAAGAACTCCATCAACTCGGCCACTACGGCCTCAATTTCGGCCGCAGCCGGACCACCTGCATCAACCTCATGCACGGCCTTGCCTTGGGCGGCCGCCTCAGCAAAAACCACCCGCTGAGTGATGCTTGCCGCCAGTACCGGCACCGGATAGGCGGCCAGGGCCTCGCCAACATCACGGCCAATTGCAGTATTTGCGATTTTACGATTAACCACAAAAGCGGCTTTAAGCCTGTCCTTGTAAACACGAGCCTCATCGATTAGCTTTACAACTTCATCGGCGGCCCAAATGTCGTATGGGCTGGGCTGCACGGGGATCAAAACAACATCGGCGGCCATGATTGCTGACCTGGCCAAGTCAGTAACACGGGGAGGCCCGTCAATGACGATATGGTCGTAACCGTGGCCAATCTGGCCGATTTCCTTATGTACGGTCGGTCTTGGCAATCCGACCACAGAAAAGAGCGGCTCCCCTTGTCGAGCTGCCGCCCAATCTAATGCGCTCCCCTGTGGATCGGCATCGATCAACAGCACACGCGCTCCGGTTCGTGCAAGGCTAGCCGCCAAGTTCACGGCGATGGTGGTTTTCCCTACCCCGCCCTTCTGGTTTAAAAGTCCAATAATCATGTTTTCACCTTTTACGCTTATGCGATGTTACGACTAATCGTAAAATTGTGCACGATGGTATCGTGTGCCGCAGGGAAACGTCCACCTTGTGGTCAAAATCTTTTGTTGTTGATACTGACAGGCTACGGTTGGCCACGAAGAGATTCCGGCGGTCTATCTCGGGCGTTAATGTTCTACTTGTAGTTAGTACAAAAATGTACTAACATAAAAGTATGCAAATTCGATTCGAGTGGGATGAAGAGAATGCGGAAAAGCATTTCAAAAAGCACAAGGTCCGCTTTGAAATTGCCGCTCGCGCTTTTGCGGACCCGTTCGCATTGACCCAGCAGGACCGTATCGAAAACGGTGAGCAGCGCTGGCAGACCATCGCAATGGTGGATGGTCACTTGGTGTTGTTGGTGGCGCATACCGTTGATGAGGATGACGATGGCACCGAAGTCATTTGCATCATCTCCGCTCGAAAAGCAGACCAAAAGGAAAGGAAACGCTATGAACAAGAAGACCGTTAAATTTCAGATTGCCCTGGCGCATTTGCCACCCCTGACAGAGAAGCAAAAGGATGAACTGGCGGTGCTGTCTGCGATGCCTGATGATCAGATTGATACCAGCGATATCCCTGCGTTGACGGATGACTTCTGGAAAACCGCCATCCGAAATCCCTTTTACAAGCCGGTAAAGCAGGCCACGACCGTTCGCATTGATGCCGATGTGCTTTTATGGCTGAAGGAAAACGGCAAGGGTTATCAGACCCGTATTAATGCGATCTTGCGCGATGCAATGCTGCACAAAAGGGGAATTCGGGGTTGACTAAAGGAAGCTTTCAAGAGGACTTGTTCAAATGACTTTCACAATTGAAACTGGCAGTACCAATGTATATGCCGATCTTGGCTACGCTGACTCAGCAGAGATGCAACGCAAAGCATCTCTGGCGGCTGAAGTTGCACGCGCAATCAAGGCTCGCAAGTTGACGCAGGATGCTGCCGCTGAGTTGTTGAATATTGACCAAGCGGAAATTTCAAAGATCACACGCGGACAATTCAGGGACGTGAGTGAAGAAAAGTTGATGGGACTGGTGGTAAAACTTGGGCTCTAAGCCGGAGTTTTCTGAAATTTCCGCTGGTTCCGGATTGGGTAGCAACCGGGGTATGGGGCAGCATCAATCAAGATGCTCTGATCTGTTTGATGTTTAACACCATTCGGTGCCGAAAATAAAAGGAGGTAGAACCATGATGGAAAGCCAATTGACAACCATGCACGCTGATTTCAGCCTGCAATCGAAGGGTCTGCTTATGGGACTCAAGCAGTGCAATTTGATGCTGGCCGTCCTGCTCGGGCTACAGATTGCGATTTGTGTGCGTCTATTCCTGCATTGATTTGCGGAGTCCGGCTTACACACCCGTCTAGTTTTCACTAGACGCGTGTTCATGGCCAATGCTGTGAACTGTGCAGCAATCGCAAAATTGCTACCCGTTTCGTGCCTTCCAGGCGGTACACCAAAACAAACGGCGTGCTGCTGATCACCAGCTCACGCGTTCCAGAGACGCGACCAGGACGCCCCATCTTGGGATGCGCGATCAGCATGGCCACTTGGCGCTCGATCTCCTCGTCCTGGCCGATGGCCGCCAGCGGGTTGTCTTGTGCGATGTAGTCAAGCTGCGCAAACCGGTTGCGAGTGGCTTCAGGCAGCCAGTCGATGATCAAATGGGCGCTCCAGCAGCACGTTGCCGCCAGACCGCCCTGCGCTTGGCACTCTCGGTCATCACCTCTTCATAGGAAACCCACTTGGTATTCGGTTCGTCGGCCT
>JBBRTU010000068.1:0-10254 GCA_038244115.1 Burkholderiales bacterium | reverse complement strand
GCGGTGGCCTTCCCCACCGGCGACCTGCAGGCCAAGATGGTAGCCGCGCATCAGCCCGCCGCGTTGGCGGCAATGGAGGGTCGCTTCCAGAGCGGACCGATGGCACAAATCACCATCATCGGCCAGCCCAACGTCGCCGAGAAGCGCATCGACAACGCCATCGAAGTCCCAGGCGCGCTGAGCTTCGTCGCCACTGGCAGTTTCCACGGCGAGGTGCGTGGCCTCGATGCCTTTCCGCAGTCGGAATGGCCGACCAACATCGAGCTGCTGTACTACGCCTTCCACATCATGGTCGGACTCGGCACCCTCTTCATCGTTCTGATGGCCATCGCGAATGTACAACGTTGGCGCGGACGCCTACTGACCTGCCGGCCGCTGCTGTGGGCCCTGATGCTGGCGTTCCCCTTCCCCTACATCGCTACCACCGCCGGCTGGATGACCACCGAACTCGGGCGCCAACCGTGGCTGGTATACGGCCTGTTCCGCACCAGTCAGGGTATCAGCACGGTGGTGAGTCCTGGCAATGCGCTGTTCTCATTAATGGGCTTCACCGGTTTGTACTTCCTGCTCGGAGTCTTGTACCTGTTCATTATTGGCCGCGAACTCCTGATTGGTCCGCGTGCGATAAGCGACCACTCAGACGCGTCACCGGCATCAATCCCAGACCACGAGGTGCCGCATGTGTGAGATCTGGTTCGCCATCCTGTGCTTCATGCTCGCGGTCTTCGCCCTCCTCGACGGCTGGAACATTGGCGCCGGCATCGTCCACCACGCCGTGGGGCATGATGATGCACAGCGTCGTCTCATCGTCGCCGCCCTCGGGCCATATTGGAGCTGGCACGAAGTGTGGTTGATCGCCTTCGGTGGCGTGCTCTTTGTGGCCTTCCCCATTGCGCTGGCCGTTACCTTGTCGGGCTTTTACCTGGCGATCATGCTGTTGCTGTGGTCGCTGATTCTGCGCGGCATGGCGCTTGAAATCGGCGGCCATTTGACTGATCCGCTCTGGCGCACCTTCTGGGATGGCGTCTTCACCTTGGGCAGTGTGCTGATGGCGCTACTGATCGGCGTCGGCCTGGGCAACCTGGTGCGTGGCGTGCCGCAAGCGACGTCCGGTGGCACCTTTTGGATGCCGCTGTTCACCGACTTCACCGCGCGTGGCCATGTCGGCCTGCTCGACTGGTCCACCGTGCTCACGGGCGCCTTCACCGTTGCCGCCCTCGGCGCACATGGTGCCGCTTACATCGCCCTGAAGACCGACGGCCCAGTCCATGTGCAGGCCACGCAAGTCGCACGCCGCCTGTGGCTGATTACCGCACTGTTGCTGGTGGCAGTTAGCGTTGGCACCGTCGTGCTGCGCCCGGCGCTCTTCACCGGCATGTTGACGAATCCCGTCGGCTGGTTCGGCATACTCGTGATCGTCATCGGTGGTGTGACGCTGCTGCGTGGCCTGCTACGCACCCGCGAACAAGCCACCTTCCTCGGCGGCTGCGCGCTGATAGCCGGGCTGTTCATCTGTGGCGGTGCGGGCACCTATCCGGTGATACTACATTCCACTCTGGATCCGGCAGCGTCGTTGACCGCGCCACAAGCAGCAATCAACGCCAGTCTAGGCACCGCCCTGGTGTGGTGGCCGCTGTCATTCATTTTGGTGGTTGCCTACTTCACCTACCTCATGCGTACCTATGCCGGAAAAGTGCATCCTCCGGAAGAGCATGGGTAAAATAGTTCGAACGTATTCCAGTGTCAAATTTTCAACGGGAGTTCACTGTCCTCCGCCTTCCGCACGCACGCACGACGGACTCGTACTTTTTTTTCATAAGAGTCAACATGTCACTCATCATTTTCGCGCTTTTAACTCCATGTTACTACCTAGGCAGCGGCATAGCACACATTGGATTCATTGAAAAGTGATTTGAGTAATTTTTTATTCCGCTTCAGTGCCTTCAAATCTGAAATGACACGATCCTTTAAAGATTCAGCAATGGCCAAGGGTCTTTTAACCGTGCCACGTGATTTCATATAATGCCAAACAAGCTCATCTGGATTAAGTTCATGAGCATACGTTGGTAAATAGTGCAGAGTAAGATGTTTTTTATTGAGGGCTACAAAATCCTTAACTGCGGCAGATTTATGCAGCGGTAAAGAATCTAAAACCAGATGTATATGGCCGGAATTTCTTTTTGATAAATCGGTTAAAAATTCAATGAACATATCGCTATTGAGTTTTCCAGAATAAACGTTGTGCCAAAAGGCGCCATTCGGTGCAACTGCCGAAATTGCATTTATTCTCTGTCTTTTTCCATCTACCTTAACGATGGGTGTTTTGCCCTTCATTCCCCATGTTTTTCCGTAGGTGTCATCAGTTGAAAAACCAGCTTCGTCCAAGAAGAAAACCTGACCTTTTTCGCGCTTAGCGGCGGCTTTAATGATCGGATAATCAATTTCTTTCCAGCGTGCGATTGCCGCTGGATCCCTTTGATAGGCACGCTGCAAAGGCTTCTGCGGAGTGATATTCATTTTAGCCAACAGAACGCCAACACTAGATATCGATATATCGATTAAAAAATGATCTTTTATCAACTTCTGTACAATCTGGCGTGTCCACAATCCAAAATCTATGGCAAATTGCCGCGGATCTTTTCCGCAAATCCATTTGCGAACCTGCAGGCATTGCTTTTCATTCAATAATGGTTTTGGACCTGCACTCTTCTTAGAATGAAGTGACTCAAGTCCTTTTTTTCTAGCTTTCCGCAACCAGGGATATGCTGCAGTGCGGGTAAGGCCATAACTTCGCATAACTTCATCCACTCGTTCCCCATTGCGAATTCTTTTAACTGCGTTGAAACGAATGAACTCAAGTGTTTCGTTTGCGATTGTACGACCGACTTGTTTCACAATTTCCATGAAATGTTATACGAAAGAAGTGGGAAAACGTTGTGTTCTAACCAGCTGACTAGGTAGTAAGAGCTTACATTTCATCAATTTCTATTCGTTGAGTTGCAATGATGCCATCTGCTAATTTACGCACGTTCGCTAGTTAAAATCGCAATTGAATGGTGGGGAATCATAGCGCGCATGTACGATACATCATCAACAGTGACTTGGCTGCGCAAGAGCAACAAAGATCCGATAAAAATATTGGGGCTTCAGGCTTTCGTGTGAGTCGGGTAGCTCGTGTCGGCGGGCATGAGTTCGAGTCCACCGAGATGAAAGAGGATGGCGCGTCGGAAGCGAGCTCGGTTGCGGAAGCCGCAGGCCATGGCTTTGATTTTCTGAATGCGGGCGTTGAGAGATTCGCCGATGGCGTTAGTCGAGGCGGTGACGACGGCGTTGATGATACCTCAGAGATGTCCCTTAATGGTGGCGGCGAGTTTTTTCACGGGCGCGAGTTGGCTTCGTTCCTTCCATCCGAGGAGTCGATGCCATCCCTTCTCTGCCCAGGTGCGCGAGATGAATGACCCGAGCTTGCCGGCTTGCTCCTTGATGGCCCAGGCTCGGGCAGTCTTCAGCGAAGCCCTGGTCAGTACTATGAACCAGATCCGGCTGCGGTTGTCGGTACGTTCCGAATTACGCAGCCATTGATGTTTGGTGTGCGTGAGGATGTCATCACCTGATGCGGTGAGGTTTTTATGTTCGGCGATGCGTACCTCATCAACCGCTTTGCCAAAGTAACTGGCGATATGGAAGCGGTCGAAGCAGATTTTGCGGGCTGCCTCAGGGATGCGTTCGAGGAAGGCGTTGATGAAGGCTTCCCACATGTCCATCGAGACCGTCTGTATCGCCTGCTTTTGCTGGTCGCTCAGGGTATCCAGCCATGCGAGGACCGTCTCCTTCTTCCGATTTTCCAGCACCTCTACGACGACTCGGTCATCACGATCCGTGATGACCGAGTCGTACTCGTGATGCTTATGATACGACGTCTCGTCGATCCCCAGGTTCGCAATCACGGCGGGCTTCCGACGCGCCAGGCTGCGTTCGATTGTGCGCTGCTGGATCCCATCTACTTGATCCCAACTCAAGCCCATCAATTCGGCCACGGCCTTGATCGGTTCCTCACCAAGCTACGCGATGACCATCGCCTCGAACAGCGCCGTGAACCGACCGCCAGGCTCGGACCATGGCACGGCAACCTGCTGCACCCCATGTTCAGGGCAGCTCACCCGTGGCACATCGGCCTTTAGCAACGTTTTCAACTGGCATGTACCGAGGTGACGCCACTGCCTGGTACGATGGTCGTGGCGACCGCACGCCTTACCGCAAGTCGGACAGGTCAGCGACATCTCCGGTGGCCAGCCGACGACCACCAACACCTGGGATTTGCTGATAGAGGTCGCGGTCGTGCATGACGGATCATGTCAGACCTGCCCGCCGACACGAGCTACCCGACCCACACGAAAGCCTGAAGCCCCAAAATATTCATACCAATTATTCCTAAATTTATGCGCCCATCATTATACATGTGCCGCATAAATCTGAGCATGAGCACATCCATAGACGCCCCCATAATAAACGTCGTGTAAAGACGCGTCTCGCTGAAATGAACATGCTCAAAGGCATAGGTGCTAAGATAGGTGAGGCCGTACATGCATTGCGGTGATAATCATGGTTGCGAAGCCCATGTATTTTTTAAATAATATTATGTTTACTAATCGTATTAGGACTGCATTGAGAGTGATTTTATTCGCTGTTATTTGGTCGGTTAAATAGGCATGTTAGATTTATCGGTGCTCATGGGCCCCATCAGCTGGCTTATGATGCGAACCAGTAGATTGGCCAGTTAGAGCGATGCGTTCTTCGTTGCTGAGCTGTGGCAAGTGACGAACAAATGCAACGATTTGCAGGATTTCGGCATCTGTATGTGATGGCCCGAAAGCGGGCATAGGTGTCATCCGAATCCCATGTTTTACGACCCAGAACAGCGCGCCATCACTCAGCGTCATGGCCTCGGACGTTAATGATGGCGCTGGTGGATTGAGGCCTTTGGCCATTTCGTCGGGATCAATCGCAGGAGCACCATGACAGAGGAGACAATTTTCACGAAAATGTGCTAAGCCTGCTGCCAGCGTCGCCTCAGAGTTCGGTGGAAGTTGAATCGTATTTGGGGCTCGAACCGCGACTGAACGCTCATAGGCCCAATGACCCAGGCCCCTTTCCAATGCTCCTGCCGGCACATCAGCACCCATATTGATGAAGCCAGTCGCAATGATGGCTAAAGGAATCAGTAATGTCACAAGACAACCAGCCAAGAAAATAACTATGGTGCGCTGATTGAAGGTCATTTGTGATTCCTCATGGGCATGGGCAGAACCTCTGATAGTGGTCTCTCGGTATTACGAATAAAAAACTCATCAAAGTATAAATCATAGCGATTCTTCAGGCCGAAGGACCCGTTGACCGATTTTATGAGCGTTCGTCGTGCCAGTTTCAGCTTTGAATCGATATGCAGCAGTTCCAATTATATCCTTCCAGCCAGCCAAATCGCCAAAACAGCCATCAGCTCACTTAGATACTTGTGCCTCGGATAGAATCCGACGTCAGTTCATCATGTATTTTGCAACAGGTCACAGTCGCTTTTGAGCATGTGCTACCAACAGGCACCTGTGTCGGATCGCATTATGCTGCATGCAGGATGCAGGATTTAACAAATTTTACACAACTATTTGCAGTAATAATGGACTCTAGTAGCTACGGGCAATGGCATTCGCCGGCGAGAATATTATCCTTTCATTTGGCCAAATAACGTACGCGGAAGAAATAGCCCACTTATGGCACTTTGACAAAGCTTCAAGTCTGATCGTATCGTACTGATTTAGTTAATGGCATGGATACGACTCCCATTTTTGATGCCTATCCTCCAACTGGGATGAACATGACAACACTGCTCAACACACTGTCTGCGGCGCCTGCAATAGAGTCACCATCGGTGACAAAGAATGCCGTCGTTACTATCTATGATACGCACACAGAGGCAGAAGAGGCTGTCCGCGCCCTCCAAAAGGCAGGTGTTGATATGCGGACACTGTCAATTGTCGGTAAGGATTATCACACAGAAGAAGATGTGATTGGCTATTATAACACCGGAGACCGCATGATGGCTTGGGGCAAGACTGGTGCCTTTTGGGGCGGTCTGTGGGGATTCCTTTTTGGGTCAGCTTTCTTCTTTGTGCCAGGAGTCGGACCCTTACTTGCGGCGGGCCCTCTAGTGGGCTGGATAATTGGGGCATTGGAGGGTGCCGCAATAGTTGGCGGCTTGAGCGTGCTCGGTGCTGGACTTTACAGCATTGGCATCCCAACCGAAAATATACTTGAATACGAAACGCATATAAAGGCTGGGAAGTATGTCGTTATTGCGCACGGATCGCCTGACGAAATCAGCAAAGCCAATGCTGCAATGGCAACTACGAAACATGCAGGTAGCCAGACGCACTCCTGCTGTGGTTGATTTTTCCGTTCGGCATTCCATATAGGAATAGGATTGCGGGCCTCGATTGGGATTTCAATGCCCCCAAGCATTGGTCGTTCTTTCTGTGTTCGTCGTTTATGCAGAATTCAATAAGCGTCGTATTACACATGTGCTGAAAGCGAAACAAAAAAAATATAAGATGAAACATGAGGAGGCGCTGATGAGTGATGCATTTTGGCGCGCATTCGACATCAATAGTACACATATAATTTTCACATCGTCTTCGGTGAAGGTTTCGTTCACTGTCCAACGACTATCTTTGTAATCGCGATCCCCCAGATCGTGCTCGACTTCCTTGCGGTCAACCGCTCTCGATCGTAAAGAGGATCAACAGGTACTTAAAAAATCAGTGACGCGTATCGTGCGTGTCAACGTCATGCCCCGATGTTCATTCCCAGTTTTAAAGGCTAACTTAAAAAATGTATGAAATGAGTGTACAAACGGCAACAATCATGAGCGGAGTCGTCCTTTTGGTCGTCTTTGTCCTTGTCGATATCTATCATGGGCACCGGCGAGCCCGCGCCGAACCGATCCGCTCCAAGCAGGGCGGTAGATGATGAGTAGCAGTACATGGACAAGTCTACTGTATTTCCTGGGATTCGGATTGTTCTTCTACTGGATGATGAAAAAGGGTGGTTGCGGTATGCACGGCCATGGTGGGCACGGAGCCCATGGCGGACCTGATCACGGATATGGATCCAGCGCACCAGATGAGGTCGCAAGCGGTGCGACGAAAGACCCTGTATGCGGGATGCTCGTGGAACCTAATCAGGCTGCTGGTTTGCGCACCGTTTCAGGCCAGACGTTCTCTTTCTGCTCCGTGACATGCCTTGCGAAATTTGATGCGGATCCGGAAGGATTTGCACGGCCTGCGGCTGCTGGCCCAGCCCCGCTGACGCACGCTCACCATGAACATAACGTACATTAAATGGGCACTGTCATGCGTCTCGACTGGAAAGTACTTGGGGCAGCAATGGGCTGCTTTCTCTCGATCAGCTACGTGCTCTGCGTGAGTTACGATCTGCTTTTCGGCGCACAGATGTATCGGGCGTGGGTTGACCTGCTTCCCGGCTTTCACTGGCTGACTTGGGGAAGCTTCGCACTTGGGCTGGTCGAGACGATCGCCTACGGCATTTTCTTCGGGTTGGTCTTCGCGCCTCTCTACAATTTCTTCCTCGTGAAGGTATGGAAGCATGCACCGTGAGCACGCATGCGCAGAGTGGTGAAGCCGCACATGAAAAAAAATATCTCGTGCACTCATGGAGCCTTGTAGGGCTGCTGTCGGTTCAAGTTAAAATCGTAGAAAAGTTCGACTGGTCGCTGTGGTATAGTCTTGCTCGGCAGCGTATATTGCAAACCTACCCTGTCGAATCGACGAGATGAATCCGCTGCAGCGTACTCCGAGTACGACACGCGAGCTTTTTGCATTATCGCTCTTGATCGCTTTAGCGATGTCTGGGGTAGGAATCATCCTCCCTGTGGTGCCTTCGCACATTGAGCACCTCGGGTTAGTCAACCCTACGAATTCGCAGGTAGCGCTTCATGTCAGCCTGCTCGCGGCTGGCTACGCACTTATGCATCTGTTGCTTGCGCCGCTCTGGGGCCGCCTGTCGGATTCATTTGGCAGACGGCCACTATTAGCAATCGGACTCATCGGATTCGCCGTGGGCCAAGGCATGTGCGGCTTGGTCACGTCGCTCTGGGCCTTGTATGCAGTTCGACTGGGGACTGGCCTATTTTCGGCGGCAATTATCCCTGCGGCTTTTGCTTTCGTTGCCGATACCACAAACACCGAAGATCGGACGCGCGGCATGGCACACCTGAGTGCAGCGGCCGGGATCGGCTTCATCCTTGGCCCCGCTATTGGTGGATTCCTCGGCGGGATCAATGTCCATGCCATCGGGCTGCCTATAGCTAGTTTTTCGCTCCCTTTCTTTGCTGCTGCAGCGTGCGGTCTGCTGGCCCTCTTCACCTTGCGCTGGCTTAAAGAACCGGTGGCGCCAGCCGACATAGAGGCTCCCGCTTCAATTGGATGGCTCCCTCTCGCCCGGCTGCTCGTGGTGCCTTTGGCCGTATCGATGGCTGGACAGGTAGCCATTTCGCTCTTCGAAACCACATTCGCCATGCACGCCCGTACTGATCTCGGAATGAGCCTCTTCGAAATCGGCGCCGTGTTCATGGTGTGCGGCTTGATGATGCTCATTGTCCAACTCGTCGCAGTTGCGCCATTCGCTCGATGGTGGGGTGAAGCGCGTCTTGCCTCGGCGGCACTCTTCCTCATGGGCATCAGTCTGGCGCTGATGGCGGTGGCACGTGATACCGCGAGCGTCTTTACACTCGTCGCTTTGTATGCAATCGGGATGGGGCTTCTCACGCCGTCAGTCTCGGCCCTTGTATCGAGACGCGGTGACACCCATGCGGGCGCTGCACTCGGCCTCGAAAGCGGTGCAAAGAGCCTTGGGCAGATCGCTGGTCCACTGCTTGGCGGAGTTTTTTTCGGCGCTTCGGTGCCTATCCCATTTTGGCTTGCCAGCGGATTGCTTCTTGGACTTGCGCCGATCTTCGCCTGGAGTGCCGCGATCCGCACCGTCCATCCAGCGTCCCCCACGGCAAAAGCATAACGGAATGGCTTTGTCGAACGCAAGCGTTGGTGGCGTGACGCCAACGCCAGATCTACAATAATTCTTAAAAACCACCATAAGAGGCCACCAATGCACGAACACGACACAGAGAAGTCCACCGATACGTCTGCCACGCATGAAGAGCTCGCCAAGCACGCATATGCCATTTATGAAAAGGAAGGCCGCCAACCGGGTCACGACCAACAAAACTGGCTAGCTGCAGAAAAGGAAGATAAGGACAAAGACGAGTATAAAGACAAGAACAAAGCTAAAGGCGAAAAGCAGGACAAAGACAAATCTCAGCCCGAAGTCCCCGACCATCACGCACATATGGCGGCTGATTTTAGGCGGAGATTCTGGATATCCTTAGTTGTAACCCTGCCAATTCTTGCGCTGTCGCCTTTACTCCAATCGTTGGTGGGACTGCGTGAAGCTATTCATTTCCCAGGCGACGCTTATGTGCTTTTCGCACTTTCCTCCATAGTTTTCTGGTATGGTGGCTGGCCATTTCTCACGGGCTTGGTGGAAGAGATCAAGGCTCGCAAGCCAGGGATGAAAGTGCTTATCTCTGTAGCTATCGCGACGGCGTATATCTACAGTGGGGCAGTCGTATTCGGCTTGAACGGAAAGATGTTCTTTTGGGAACTGGCTTCCCTTATCGACATTATGTTGCTCGGACATTGGATCGAAATGAAGTCAGTAATGGGTGCATCGCGGGCGCTTGAAGCGTTGGCCAAACTCATGCCGTCTGATGCGCACAAACTCATGGATGATGGTTCCGTGAAGGACGTGCCGCTCGGTGAACTGACGATTAATGACAAGGTTCTCATCAAGCCCGGTGAGAAAGTCCCGGCGGACGGCATCATCGTTGACGGTGAGAGCTCAGTTGATGAAGCGATGTTGACGGGTGAATCGACACCAGTCGCGAAGAAGAAAGGTGGCAAAGTCATTGGTGGGGCCATCAATGGAGAAGGCTCGCTCACCATCGAGGTCAAGGGCACCGGAAAAGATTCCTTTCTCTCACAAGTCATTGACTTGGTCAAACAGGCGCAGCAGAGCAAATCCAAAACCCAAGACCTCGCCAATACTGCGGCGATGTGGCTCACCATTATTGCGCTGAGCGGTGGTCTACTCACGTTCTTGGTTTGGCAATACTTCATGGGTAAGGAG
>JBBRTU010000067.1:0-10484 GCA_038244115.1 Burkholderiales bacterium | reverse complement strand
GCGCGTCTTCTGGCTCTTTATCTTCCTCAATTTCATCCCATAGAGGAAAACGATCGTTGGTGGGGCAAGGGCTTCACCGAGTGGACCAATACGGCCAAGGCCCGGCCCTTGTTTCGCCGCCATTACCAGCCCCATATCCCGGCAGATCTGGGCTTTTACGATCTGCGAGTGCCGGAGACTCGAGAAGCTCAGGCCAATATGGCGCGAGAACACGGCATCGAGGGTTTTTGCTACTACCACTACTGGTTCGGGGCCGGCAAACGGTTACTGGAGCGCCCCATTCAGGAAACACTGGCGAGCGGGAAACCTGATTTTCCTTTCTGTCTTTACTGGGCGAACCAGAGTTGGTCCGGAGTTTGGCATGGGGAGCCAAACCGTCTGCTCATCGAGCAAACCTATCCAGGTGATGATGACCATCGCGCCCACTTCGACGCCGTAGCCCCGGCTTTTTTTGACCGGCGCTACATACGCGTGGATGGCAAACCGCTTTTTGCGATCTATCATCCCGACGAAATACCGAACGTCCGTCATGTCACCGATCTTTGGCGAGAGATGGCTGTCAAGGCCGGGTTGCCAGGATTGCATCTGGTTGGGACCTCGTTCGATGAAGCCTGGAAACCCAGTGAACTGGGCTTTGACGCCATCACCACTTTCCGTCTTCCTCCGCGAAGACCCTGGGTGTCAAGGCGCAAGCCCTTGCAGTGGTTACGACAGAAATACGCCGAGACGAAGGGCCTGCCGACGATTTATCGATATCAGGACGTGCTGAATCTTCTGTCTCCTGAAGCTGCCGCCGCAGCCGAGAACTATCCGTGTTTGATCCATGCGTGGGACAATACGCCCCGCAGTGGCAGGAATGGACTGGTATTTGATGGTTCGACCCCGGAGCTTTTCCGGACGGTTCTGCGTAAGACACTGGAAATCAGGCGCGACGTCAGAAGCGAAGAGAACATCATTTTTCTCAAGTCGTGGAATGAGTGGGCAGAGGGAAACCACCTAGAGCCGGATTTGAAGTTCGGATTGGGCTATCTGGAAGTCATAAAAGAAGAGATATCCCGGCAAGAGTGGGACAGAGAAAATCCGGCAGAGGGATAAAGCGATAGCCACGCATCGCTGGCGCTGCCTGAACTGCGGCTTACCTAAAATTCAGGGGATCTTGCCCCTTGGGCAGATTCGCATGGCTACGGTAAATCAGCCACGAAAAAGATGATGGGTCGCGATATGCCCGAAAACACTCCCCTTAAACGCTTGCCGGAGATTCGCAGCCTGACGGCTGTGCGGTTTTACGCCGCCCTGGCCGTCGTATTGTTTCATTACGGCCAGCACGCCTTCAAAGACGCGCCACAGTGGATGCGCAACATCGTGAGCGGGGGCAGCCACGGCGTTGCGCTCTTTTTCATCTTGTCAGGTTTCATTCTGGTTTACGTTACGCAGAGTGTCGACGTGACGACACCAAATCAGCGGCGTAGGTTTTATCTGCGCCGCTTTGCGCGTATCTATCCGGTTTATTTTCTGGCTTGGCTGATGGTGGGCACCTTTTTCGTAGAGGAATGGGTCAGGACCGGAACCAGCCTGCTGTTCGCGGCGAAAGTCGTCGCGACCTATGGCAGCCTCTCCGCGTTGCTCCTCCAAGGCTGGGTACCTACAGCCGCGTCGGTGTGGAACTGGCCGGGGTGGACGCTTTCTACCGAGGCATTCTTCTACGCAAGCTTTCCCTTTGCTTTGCCCGTGTTTTTGCGCATGCGCACTGCAACTCTGTTGCTATGGTTGTTGGCTTGCCTGACGGCGAACATCGTTGTAGTAGAGGGACTATCGCTAATGTCTTCTCACTCGAGGACCATTGCGGCGGGTACTAACTTCGAGGTCACCTGGTCGGAATTTCTTGGCACTGTGCCATTGCTGCATTTTCCACAATTCCTTGCGGGTGTGGTGCTAGGTGTTATTTTTACTCGGCGTAAGGCGCCGGTCTTTTTCGTGAGGCATCATTTAGCTATTTTGATCGTAACGGTGCTAGCTATCGGGGGGGGTGTTAGGCGGGCAAAACCAAGAATATTTTTTCCAGCCAGCCGGTATTCTGATGCCCTTGTTTATCGTATTGATCTGGACCTTGGCGACCTCCCCCGCCGGTGCACCGCATGACGGTTCTCTGCGTAGGCGATCAGCCGATATGGTTGTGTTACTAGGTCGCGTAAGTTACGCGACCTATATTCTGCAAGGTCCGATCGCACGGGGTTTCGCGCTTGCTACGGGACGCGCGCTCGCGCAGCTGGGCCCATGGGAATTGCTCGTCTACGTGCTGCTTTTGCTCGGGATTTCCGTAGTAATTTATTTTAATTTCGAGCTTCCACTTGAGCGTTGGATCAAGCGGCGCTTCAATGGAGAGAGCCGGGCCATCCAGCGCGAACCCGCCTGGGATGGTTCGGGGCGTGCAGATCACCTTTGACAGCGGGTATGGGATTTCAACGGAGAAAGCAGGGAAACGGGAGCACGTGTGAGTTTTGTCACGGCCGTAGCGGTAAGATTCGGACCACCAGGGCTACGAAGCGATGGCGCTTGGGGCATGTCCGGATAGAAATGGGAATACAGGAGCAGTGATGATTAAGACGATGGTCCAGAATTTTGCCCACAGCCTGGGTTATGACATTGTGCCCCGGTGGCGTATGGAGGATTTGCATTTCGCGGGGCATCTGCGCCAGTTGTTCGGCATGTTGAACATACAAGTGGTGCTTGATGTCGGCGCCAATGCCGGGCAGTACCGCGATTTTCTTCGCCATCACGTTGGATTCGATGGCTACATCGTCTCTTTCGAGCCGGTCCCGGAACTGGTCGCGACCTTGCGCGAGCGCGTCGCGGGAGATGCGAACTGGCGCGTCTATCCCTGGGCTCTTGGTCGCAGTACCACTGAAGCCATGATCAATGTCACGCGCGCGTCGCAATTCAGTTCTTTTCTCACGCCCGATACCTCGCAGCTTCCCCAGTACCAGGAAACGAATGCCGTGCAGCGACAAGAGCGGGTCGAAATCAGAAGGCTGGATAACGAGTTCGACAGGCTACTTGCCGGCCTGCCGTCGGAGGGTGTCTATCTCAAGATGGATACGCAGGGTTGCGATCTCGATGTCGTCGAGGGTGCCCGCGGTGTCTTGGACCACATTGCCGCCTTGCAAACTGAGGTGTCCTTCCTGCCCATTTATACCGGCATGCCCGATTATCATGCCTCCCTGTCGACATTGAGCGCCCGGGGTTTTGACGTCACTGGCATGTTTCCGGTATCGCAGGACAAGCATCTACGAGTCGTCGAGTTCGATTGCGTCATGATCAATCGGCATCGCTGCACGGCTTAGTGTGGGGACAGACTCAAGCCAATCCCTAGGCAAATCCGGGAAAATTTGGCATCCCATGGCCTTGCCTACGCGTACTATCACCACCTCCGCAGAAACGACTGTTGGCCCGGGTAGCGACCGCTGCCAATATGGTGCGATGGCAACCTGTAGCGATAGCGACGTGGACGCATCTGGCGGTGGCGCTTGCCGCCGGATTGAACGGGTTAGGGGGTTGTCAATTCCCGAGGCCACGTCATGGGGCCGACACCATTTCCATCAGGGTATCGATGCCGTCACGGCATCGGCGGAGCTGCAAACGCGTAACAGCGCAGACCGTGAGGTTTGCGTAGTTGCCACATTGACCTGCGGTGTGTTCAATCAATGACCAAACGACTCCTAGTTGTTTCATGCAACCTGCCCTACCCGCCCGAGACGCAAACACATGGCGTGTTTCAGCGTTTGGACATGTTCCAGAAAGCGGGATCGACCCTGGTTACACAAATCGATATGCTGTTTTTCGTGCCCCCTAAAGTCCCGAGAGAAGCGGGACTCCAGCATGGGCAGACTGCGCTAACCGCGAAAGGCTTCGGCTATCGCGACGGCTATGAAATTTGGTTGGTTGCGAGGGTGGAGACACTAGCGACCGCCTGCGTGCGGGATGAGGGGTTGCACGGCGAGATTGGCGAGGCCGCAGACGAAAGGTTTTTGCCGCTATGTGATGGTCGTCGTGTCATCGATAAGGTGAGACGATGGCCGGCAGAGTCTCTAGGAGCGACCGCATGAAGTCGGTGCGACGCTCAATCGCGCTCTCGTTCCTGCAGAACTATACGGCTCTGGCCATCAGCTTTGTGTCGTCAATCATCATCGCGCGTATCCTCACTCCCCACGATATCGGTATCTTCTCCATCGGCGTAGGCTTCGTCGGCATTGCGCACATGCTGCGGGATTTCGGCGTGGGACAGTACGTCATTCAACAGAAAAAACTGGCCGACGCGGATATTCAGGCGGCCTTCGGTCTGACTCTCATCATTGCGTGGGTATTGGCACTCGTAATTTTTTTAGTTGCCGGACCCGTGGCGCAACTCTACGACGCGCCGCAAATCCGCAACGTGATGTGGGTGTTGTCAGTGAATTTTCTGCTGATCCCTTTTGGCTCGGTGACTATGGCGGTGTTGCGTCGGCATATGGAATTTGGAAGCCTGTACTGGATACGCACATCGTCGGCATTCGCACATGCTGGTGTGGCCGTCAGCTGCGCTTGGCTGGGTTACGGCTACCTTAGCCTCGCGTTCGCATCTACGGGTGGCATCATCGTGACCGTCTTAGCTTGTGCCTTGGCGCGCCCGGCGGGCATGCCTTGGCGACCGGGCTTCAAGAACCTGAAGCGCGTACTACACTTCGGCAGCTACGTGACCGGCGGACGGTTAGCGGGTGAGTTAGGAAATGTTCTCCCGGAGCTGGCGATAGGCAAGGCGATAGATATTGCCGCCGTTGGCATATTCGGACGCGCCATGGGTTTGGTCGAGTTATTTAACCGGGCGTTCATTGACGCCATTTGGAACGTCATGTTGCCGCACTTTGCCACGGCAGTGCATGGGAAGGGTGACGTCAAGGACAGCTTCATCACGAGTGTGAAGTTGACCACGGCTATCGCCTGGCCGTTCTTTACGGTCATTGGTCTACTGGCATTTCCCATCGTGCGGGTCTTGTACGGCGACCAATGGGATGCATCAGTGCCTCTCGTGCGAATTCTCTGTTTTTCGGGCGCGGCCGGCACGATGTTTATAGGTTACAGCCAACTCGTTACTGCACTCGGCTACCCTAAGAAGCTGGCTCAAGTCGAAGTTCTGGGCACGGTAGTGAAGACGGCGCTCATCTTGACGACGGTATTTTTCGGCTTAATGTGGTTGGCCGTAGGCCTGATTTTGTGGCGACTGATCATGAACTACGTGCTGTTCCGAAGTCTCGCCCGGCTGGTGGCGTTGCGCGCGCCAGAAACATTTCAAGCGGTTGCAAAGAGCGCCGTGCTGTCGATGGCAACTGCGTTGGGGCCGGTGTTCGCGTTGCTGACTGTGGACTACAGCGTTTTGATCACTTTGGCCGTTGGGCTGCCGTTAGCGGTACTGGGTTGGCTCGCCGCTCTCTTTGCTCTGAAACATGAGCTCGCGGGAGAACTCAGCCGGATAATCGCCGGCCTAAGGAGCGCCTACCGGAATAGGCACCGCGATATCACATCAGATGACTGACCGCTAGATATGCGATTTGCATAACAAAACCATTTCGTCGCTTTACTAATATCGAGGTAGCGTTCTTGAATCAAATTTATGGAATCCAGCTTCTGCCTGAAGAGGCCGGTCATACCCATTTTTCATTGGATAGCGCCAGAGCTGTAGACCTTCCTGCAGCCAGCGATGGTGAAACCCCTCAGGTGCAAGTTTTCGCCGACCCCGGCACGACCTTGCAAATCACATTTTCATTGCAGCATAGATCTTGGATCTATATTTGGGGCCTCACCGCCCATGCGGAAATTCCAAAATCCGGGATCCCCGAGTGGTGTGCAAAGGTCGTCGCTGAAGAGCAATACGGACTCTTTAAGGAACTTCTTGGTTCCTTTGTTATATGGGTGGATGAACCAAACAAGAATCGCATCACCTTTGTCTCAGACATTTTGGGGGTTCGCCCCATGTTCTTGGGTAACAAAGAGGGGCGGATGGTTTTCGGTAGCAAAGTCTGGCCTATGTACCAAGCCGGGCTAATCTCGGGGAACGTCGATTACGATGCGGTTAGCGCCTGGATAAGTTATGGATATAACTGTACCAACGGGTCGCTATTTGCGGACATGGGGCGATTACCCCCTGGCGCAGTGGTTGTGTTAAAGGACGGTCATCGCAAGGAAATTCCTTACGCGAAGTTTCAAGGGGAATCTTCGCGGCTGCCTGCCGACAGGGTGGCAGAAGAACTTCATGAGATTGTTTCCTCGACGCTCAATGTGTTGTTACGTGATGTCCCTCAGGTAACGCTTGCGCTTTCTGGGGGGTATGACAGCCGATACTTGTTGGGGCTATCTCAGTCTTTGTCCGCAGCAGAAATTCATTGCGCCACAGTTGCCATCAGCCCGGAAGAAAATGACATTTCCCGCCAAGTGGCGGAGATACTGGGATTGCCGTTGGAGGTTTTTCCTTTAAACGGTTCGGAATGGGATATCTACGATGAGGTCTTTCATGTTGCGGCGGATGGATTTCCTCTGTCGAAGTTCGTCACTGACTGCATAGCGGAAAAGTATCCAGGAGTGCCCATGCTGAACGGGTACATGGGCGATTCTCTCATGCGGGGATCTCAGGATAAAATCCTAGGCAAGTATGAAACGGAATGGTCTGGCGACCTTGTTGAGGCTCTTCGGCGCAAGCATTTGTTCCTCAATTCCAGCTTCTTAAGGCCTGAGTTGGCAGACAAGATACGGGCGCGCTCTGTGGGACCATTGGAAGAGGCAGTGCAAAAAGGTGCTGAGATTGGCAAGGTATTCGCATGGGCGGATTTCTATTTGCGGCAACGATTCTATATTTCCAATAATTTCCTTCAGCACCTCGATGTCGCTGAGGCGCTACTTCCGTTCTATAGTTGGGCATTGTTATCTTATAAAATGAGCCATAGTCACAATGTGTTCAGTCCAAAAGTATACGAGCGAATATTCACTCAATATTTCCCTACGGTGTCGCAAATACCTCGCGCCGATACTTTACCGAACGCTAGGCCTCAACACACAAAGGTGGCGAGGTGTACCAAGCAATGGGCGCAAAAGCTGCTTCCCACGTTGTGTAGTAATAAGCGGCTCGTTCTTATAAAAAAAAGCTGGTGTATGTCCCGGGTTATTGCGGGATTGGCAGGCTTTCAACGCCACGAAGGCGTGATTCACAATTTGCATAGGCTATCTTTGTTAGAAGAACGAACGCGTGATGCTGGCTTAAATTTTGATTGGGAACAAATCTAGATTGGAGCGAAAGCGGTGGCCAAATTTCTGAACAATTTGTCCCCTGGTATTACTTGATTGATGCGAGACGATGACTAAACTGCCCATGACTGTGTCGGTAATCATTCCCGCCTTTAACGCGGCCATGTTCATCGTTGAGGCGCTGGATAGCGTTGTTTCGCAGACATTGCCGGTGCTTGAAATCGTAGTAGTAGATGATGGGTCAGCCGACGATACTCTGGAACTGGTCAGCGCCTGGAGCGAGGGGCAGCGGTTCCCGGTCAAGATCCATGCGCAGGCCAACGCAGGCGTGTCGGTAGCGCGTAACACCGCTATCAATCTCGCCTCGGGGGAGTGGGTTGCCTTGCTTGATGCGGACGATATCTGGCTGCCTAACCATGTGGCGGAATTGGTGGCGGCAGCGCGTAGCTATCCTCAGGCGATTACCGTCTTTGGTGATACGGTGCATTTCGACCAGACGGGCGCCGAATACCCGCCATTCTCGCGGGATAAAACGCTGAAATGCGCTGTGGCGCAGCAGGGAGATTACCATTTGCTGGATGCCGAGCAGTTTTTTGCAGGCACGGTGCCAGGCTTGTTTCTGTGCCCTTCCGCGACCATGGTCAGGCGCGACGTCGCATTGGCGATCGGCGGTTTCGATGCGACCATCCGCTACATTGAGGATAGAGATTTTTTCCTGCGCATGGCTTTGCGGGGGCCGGCGGCCTTCGCGGACTGCAGTATTTCCCGCAACCGGATTCATGACAGCAACATCACCCATCCGCGCAACGCGCAGCGCAACGCTTTCTACATGATTAAACTCTTGCGCAAAATGCGCGATGCCGACGAGGGCACCAGCACCAGCACCAGTACCATCACCAGTATTTCGCCTATGCAACGCCGGCTATTAGCGCAGACGCTGGAGCGGACCATACACGGCTATTTGTATGGCGCGTCGAGTAAGGGGCTGCGCCCTTACTGGAGCGCCTTGCTTGACCTGGGCAGGCTGGGTTTGCTGGGTGCTGCTGCCTTCAACCCGCGCAGCGCGGCGCGAGCGCTGATACGCTCTTTCCGATCCACTGATCTGGCCGACGCGTGAGCGGCCGGTGTAAAGGGCAGATTGCCCAACCCGGGAAGGACGACCCAGCTCGATGAGAGACATACTGCTCACTGCGATCATCTTTGGATCGGTGCCCTTCGTCTTCAAGCGCCCTTGGCTAGGTGTGCTGTTGTGGACCTGGATCGGCATGATGAGTCCGCACCGACTAACCTGGGGTTTTGCCTACTCCATGCCCTTCGCTGCCGTGGTGGGCGTGGTTACCCTGGCCGCCTTCCTTTTCTCGAAAGAACCCAAACGTTTTCCGTTCACGCCCGTAACGGTCACCCTGATTTTGCTCGTATTTTGGATGAGTTTGAGCTACCTCTTTGCCATCAATTCAACTGGCGAGCCCTATGCCCAGTGGGACAAGGTGATGAAGATTCAGCTGTTCCTCGCCGTGTCGCTGATGATCATGAACTCCGCGGAGCGCATACGCTGGCTGGTTTGGGTAGCGACCATGTCCATTGCGTTCTTTGGCATTAAGGGCGGTATTTTTACCCTGACTTCGGGTGGCGGCAGCATGGTGCTGGGGCCGGAAGGCAGTTTCATCGAGGGGAATACGGAAATATCATTGGCCATCACCATGGTGGTGCCGCTATTGCGTTATTTACAGATGCAGAGCGACAAGCGCTGGCTGCGCTGGGGTTTGGGAATAGGCATGGCCTTGTGCGCGGTGGCAGTGCTGGGTTCCTATTCGCGCGGCGGCTTGCTGTCCGTGGCGGCGATGGGCTTATTCTTGTGGCTGAAAAGCCGTAATAAGCTGGTTATAGGCATCGGCATATTTTTTCTCGTGCCGATCTTGCTCGCGTTCATGCCGGACCAATGGTTTACCAAGATGAACACGATCGGTACCTATCAGCAGGATGCTTCTGCCATGGGCCGCATCAACGCCTGGAACTTTGCCTTCAATCTGGCGAAAGACAGACCGCTCACCGGCGGGGGGTTCGGCGCTTTTACTGATGAGGCATTCGCGGTTTGGGCGCCTAACCCCACCGATGTGCACGACGCTCACAGCATCTGGTTTCAGATGATGGGAGAACAGGGTTTTGTAGGATTGGGCTTGTTCTTACTGCTGTGGATTCTTGCCTGGCGATTGGCCAGCGGACTGATCAAGTCATGCAAGGGGCGCGAAGATTTGCACTGGGCGTCGGATCTCGCCGCGATGATACAAGTCAGCTTTATCGGCTATTGGGTGGGGGGCAGTTTCCTTGGCTTAGCGTATTGGGACATGCCTTACGTGCTCGTGAGCATGCTCATCGTCACGCGCGTGTTTGTCGATCAACAACTAGGCCTTACTCGGAAACCGGTGCCGATTGCCGCGGGCGTGCGCTATGCAAAAATCCCATCCATTCCCCTGAACAAGGGCGAAGATGCTTAGCGGAGGACCCAGCCAGCGGCCCGATTTTGAAAATGCCTGGCGTAAGCGCTTTGAGGAATTCGCCACGGTACGCGATGATGACGCTGGTATTGCCGGGTGGAGCTCGTCTGGCCTGGACGTGCGTTTCCGGCATTTTCTTCGCGTCTGGCAGGGTTTGTCGCACGGCAAATCCTGGCTAGACGCGGGTTGTGGCGCAGGCACTTATGCCCGCTATCTGGCGAGTCAGGGCGCGGATGTTGTCGGGCTGGACTACTGCCTGCCGGCTGCGGCCAAGGCTAAAGCTCGCGATACCTGGAACTGCCGTTGGGCGGTGGCAGATGTCACGCGCTTGCCCTTGAAACCCGGCGGCTTCGATGGCGTGCTTTGTTTCGGCGTGATTCAAGCATTGGCGGATTCTCGGCCCGCAGCGCGCGAATTGGTCGCCCAGGTGGATCGAGGCGGCGAGGTTTGGGTGGATGTCTTGAACCGTGTTTGCATCGCTAATGTGTTGCAGCGGCTATCGCGATGGTTGCACGGCAAACCGGTGCACTTGCGTTACGAGTCGCCACGCCGCATGAAGCGACTACTAGAAGAAGCAGGGCTGACCGGCGTGCAGATACACTGGATTCCCATCATGCCGGCACGCCTCAAGGCCTTCCAGCCCCTGGCCGAGAGTGCCGGGGCCCGTGCGCTCTTACGGCATGTTCCCGCCCTGGGGGCGCTGCTGTGCCATTCGTGCCT
>JBBRTU010000066.1:0-11045 GCA_038244115.1 Burkholderiales bacterium | reverse complement strand
CATTCAAAATCAACTAACGGGAGGTGCAATACCGAGGCAGTCTGGTACACTTATCAACAGCATCTGATTAATTTAGATGCAAATGCGCCTAATGAAAATTCAGCGCACACCGCTCTTCAATATTCATCGCGCGCCAACACAATGAAGGAAAACTTGCAATCCTGCATGCTCCGACACAAATGCTGTGCAGCATTCGCGTCCAGATAACGGTCGTTCCGTCCCCAGAGAATCAGTGTTGGTATTGGCAATTCATGAATTGGATCCGCGATGGATGTCAGGTCTGCACTGTTTAGCGCCTGTGCATTGCGGATCAGTTTATGCCTTCCTGCTGAGCCTTGATACCAGTGCTGGTAACGCTCAACGAGAGATTCCGTGACCATCTTTTCGTTGGAAAATCCTTTTCGCAACACATGTGACCACAACGGTTTTTCAAACAGCGACAGTGCAGCGTAGCCAAGGACGGGCATGCTTAGCATGCGCATCTCCAGCACCGGCCAGTTATCTTGAATTACCGAATTGATCAACACCATCCGATGGACTCGCTGCGGATAGCGGGTTGCGAGTATCTGCGCGATCCCGCCACCTATGTCGTGTCCGACTATGATCACCTGTTGTAATCCTAGTTTATCCAGAAATTCATGCAAGTATTCCGCCTGTGCCGATAACGAGACATCAAAAGTTTCTGGCCTGTCCGAATATCCGTAACCTGCCAGATCAACTGAATACACTGGATGTGACTGTGCTAATTGTGCCGCGATTTTGATCCATGAATCGGAAGCATCTGGGATACCGTGTATGAGTAATAGGGGCGTTGCAATTTGTTGATTCCCAACGATGCGGTAGTGGAGAGGCTGTCCGCCTGATATGGTCACTGATGGCAGCTTGGCCTCATCGGCCGGGGATTGCGCCATGGGGACGATTACGCAGCTTGTGAGCCACAATCCAGATAAGATCAGAAATAGTGTGCGGTACATTCCCTTCTCCTTTTTCTTGCTGGTGTTGTACAGCCACTTTCAGCACCGCAGATTGAAACAATTGTTGCAATCTGCCCGCATAATGTTTACAACGACAACATATGAGTTTAATCGTATGACTGATTGTTAACGGTGTCAACATTTGGATGTAGAATATTTGTATCTTACTTACAGGTAAAAATAGATCAGGTGAATTCATGCAGCGTCATTTGAAGGAAAACTACCATCACGGCGACTTGCGCAACGCCTTGATCGAAGCGGCAATCGTCCTTCTAGCGCAACATGGTGTAGACGGCCTCAGTCTGCGAGAAGTGGCCAAGGCTGCGGGCGTGAGCCACGCCGCGCCTTATCGTCATTTCCGTAATAAGACAGAGTTGTTGGAGTCGATCGCTGCACTCGGCTATAACCGTTTGGAAGAAGCATGCCAGCTTGCAGCTAAGAAATTTCCCGATGACCCGGAGCGGCAATTCTTTGAAGCGGGAATGGGCTACTTGACGCTGGTCATGGATCAACCCGAGATCGCCTATCTTATGTTTAGCGGAATATTATCTGGCCAAAAACGTAGCGAAGCCTTGAGTAGTGCGGGAACAAAGGCTGTCCAGAGTTTGGCGCAGATCATAGAAAACGGAAAGCAGCTGGGTATTTATGCTGACCAAAATACCGAGGATCTCACGCTTACTGCGCTTGCGTGTGTGCATGGTATTTCCATGATGATTTTAGGTGGCCTGATAAAACGGCCTGCAACGAAGCAACAGCTTCGCGCGTTGGGAAAGCGGGTTAGCAGCATGCTGCTTGCGGGACTTCTGCGTCGCTAGTTCTTGGCAGGAATATCACTCAAGGCGGGTGGAAAAATAATCAGGTGGTCAACTTCCGGTAAATATCCGCTACCTTGAGGGGCAGTTTGCGCACTTCGTCGATGACCACATAATTCGCGGCGCCATACATGTGCGGCAGATAGTCGCGGCCTTCGGTGTCGATGGTGATGCAGAACGGATGAATGCCAGCGCGCTTGGCTTCGACCAGCGCGTGGCGCGTGTCTTCAATGCCATACTTGCCGCGGTAGCCGTCGTGGTAGTCGTCCGGCTTGCCGTCGGAGAGGGTGATCAACAGCTTGCTGCGCGCCTCGACCTGGGTGAGCAGCTTGGTCAGGTGGCGGATGGCAAAGCCCATGCGCGTGTAGTCTTGCGGGCGGATGCCGGAGATACGCGCGCGCACGTTGTCGTTGTAGGGTTCGTCGAAGCGTTTGATACGATACAGTTCGCAGCGTTTGCGCGTGGTGCCGGAAAATCCGTAGATCGCGTAGCGGTCACCCAGCAGCTCGAGCGATTCGCACAGCAGCACCAGCGATTCGCGCTCGGCATCGTTAATCCAGCCTTTGGTCGAGCCGCTCATGTCGACCATGAACATTACCGCGATGTTGCGCTCGGCGCGGTGCTTTTGCATGAACAGCCGGTCGCTCATTTCGCTGCCGTCGCGGGCATCGGCCAGCGCTTCCACCAATGCATCGATATCGACTTCGTCACCGGCTACCTGGCGTTTTAGCAATTTGTCCTCGTCGCGCATGGCTTCGAAGGTGCGGCGTAGGTGTTTCACAAGGCCACTGTATTTTTCGCGTGTTGCCGATACGAAATCGTCGCGTACCGGCATCACGTCCTTTTCGCGCATCACGCACCAGTTCTTGCGGAAATGCTGGCGGCCATGGTCCCACTCGGGGTAGAGGGTTGCGCCTTCCTCGTGGTAGGTGCCTTGCCACACCGCGTCGGGGTCCAGGGCTTTGTCTTCGTACAGGCTTGGATCGTATTCACCCGGTCCGGCGGCGGTGAGATATTCCGGTGGAATACCTCCCAAATCCAGTTGAATCGAGGTCAACAGTTGCCGCACTTGTTCCGGTGGGGCGATGGGCAGATCGTTGAGGATGAGTTCCATCTCGCCGCCACCGTCTTGCTCTTTTTCCTGAACGTCGAAGCGTGGTTCCCTGTTAGATTCGCCCGGAGCGGTCTGTTGCTTGATGTCTTCCGCCAGTTGCGCCAGTTTGACGCGCAGCAACATTTTTTCCCGTTCGATGCGTGTAGTCATTTTTTCTGCCACTTCATCTGGACGCAGCTCGCCCTGGTAGCAGCAGGGTACCGGCGTTGCGCCGGGATAGGCTTGGGCTAGCAGGCGCAGGCTGTCTTCGATACTGGCATCCGGCTGTTCGAGCTGCGTGGCGAATGCTTGCCAGTCGTCTGGTAATGGATCTTCGCCGAGGGCGGATTTCAGGCGCTGCATTTCGCGGTACAGGCCCGGCAGTTCGCGGCCAAGGCAGGCTTCCAGACGCAGTGTTTCCAGTCTATGGAGCTGTTGCAGTGCTTTGTCCTGATCCGGATATCGGCTGAGCGCTGCGACCAGGTCAGCGCGAAAACTGCCGAAACGCGTCTGCGCCCAGAGCATGGCTACCATGGCCTTGCACAGATTGAAGTTATCTTGTGCCTGTTGCATGCGGGCGACGACGGCCGGGAGGTACAGTGTCTCGCTGTTGGTGTACACCGCCTCGCCTTGTTCCAGCTTGAGTTGCCGGCCGGACAGGCCACGCACGAAGGTCAGCAAGATGCCTGCTACATCCTCAAACAGCGCGCCAGCGGCGTGTTCATGGCTGAGCTGGGCAAAATGCTCGACCTCATTTATCACCTTGAGCGCGTGACGCTGGCCAAAGCGGTCATACGTGTCCATGGCATGTACCAGCCAAGCTTCGATCAGGCGTTTGTCCATGTGCGCCAGCAGATCAATGGCGCGGACGGAAAACTGGTAGGCGACCTGAATGCTGGTGGTGGCGGTACGTTTCGTCCAGCCTAGTAAAAATGCTTGGTCTTCGGGGGGGAGCGCGGCGAGATCGGCAGCCAGCTGGTCTACTTGCAGGAAGGTGAATTCCACCTCAAGCCAGGCTTCCAGGAATTTTTCAATTTGTGCCGCAGTGAGCGGGGCGTTGTCCGCCATGTAGAGCCTAATTTCAGTAGGTTCTTAGAACAGCGAGGAGGAGAGTTCCTGCACCGCGGTGAGCATTTCCGCGTCGTCGGTAATCGCTTGTGCGATTGCGGCCCGGCATGCAGAAACCGGCGCCACGCCTGCGGCAATGAGTTTGCCGGCATGCACCAACAGGCGCGTGCTGGCGCCTTCTTCCAGACCGCTGCCTTTGAGGTTGCGCGTCATGTGGGCGAACTTGACCAGCTTATCGGCCATACTGCCGTCCACTGCGGCTTCCTTGGCGACGATCCTGGCTTCCAACGCCGCGCTGGGGTAGTCGAACTCCAGTGCAACGAAGCGCTGCCGGGTGCTTTGTTTGAGGTCTTTCAGCACGCTCTGGTAACCAGGGTTGTAGGAGACGGCCAAGCTGAAATCAGGATGCGCTTCCAACAGGCTGCCCAACTTTTCCATAGGCAACATGCGGCGGTCGTCGGCTAGCGGATGAATGACCACCATGGTGTCCTTGCGGGCTTCGACAATTTCATCCAGGTAGCAGATTGCGCCTGCACGCACGGCCCTGGTGAGCGGGCCATCCACCCAGGTGGTTTCGCCACCCTTTATGAGATAACGCCCAACCAGGTCTGAGGCTGTCAGATCGTCGTGGCAAGATACCGTGATCAGTGGCCGCTGCATACGCCATGCCATGTATTCCATGAAGCGTGTCTTGCCGCAACCCGTTGGGCCTTTCAGCAGTATGGGCAACTTGTTTTTGTGCGCTGCCTCGAAGATGGCGATTTCGTCGCCGGTAGCTTCGTAATAAGGCTCCTTGACGACGTAGTATTCTTCCTGATTCAGCGCGCGCGATTCCAAGTTTAGTTATCCACAAATTTATATTTATCTTCTTCAGCCGGCTTGCCTTCAGTTGGACCAATCTTGGCGGTGATTTCATCCATGGCTGCTTGTCGTTCCTGCTTCTTTAGCAAGCGTTTTTCCAGCGCCTCATGTTTCAGAGGAAGGCTTTGCTCGTTGAACAATACTTGCGCGAGCAGGCGGAAACCAAACAGCATGAGTTCGGTATCGTCATGCTGGATCTTCTCAAGCAAACCTTCCGGGAGATCGTAGGTCTCGCTGAAAGAGGGCGTCGAAACAAACTTGCGGAAGTTGTCCAGGTCGTAACAGGCCATAAAAAATAGCTGGCGGCTCATCAGCGAAGGGGTGCCGATGTATGGGCCGGAAGATTTTTTCTTCAGGATCATTTGGCGCCAGCCACGGGTCAGATCGTCGTATTCGGCTACGCCTTGTTCTTTGCGGTAGTCGTCAATGGTGATCTCACGCGGCTCGTAGTGACCCATGCAGTGCGGCTCCTTGACGTAGGCATAAGCATTGGTGTCAGTGAATTCGTGTTGCTTGCGCATGGACAGCAGCGCAACTGGATAGTAACGGCACGCAGCAGGGCGGTCTTCATACACGCTACACCCTTCTTCTGTCATGAACTGGCAAGCCATGCCATTTTCCACGGGTTTGAACTTGACCCCCGCGACATCGTTTTTACCCATTTCAAATGGGAAAGTATATTGGTTCAGGAATTCACCCGAGGTCATATTCAAACGTTTTTTCAGACGCAGAATGTCATAGGGCGTCAGGGTGATATCGATGTTGCTGCAACAGGCGTTGAAGCAGGAAATTCCCTTGTGGCACTGAAACTGGATGACTTTATCGCCTTCGAACATGGCGGGCATGACCGGGCTTTTGGGTAACGGAGATTCGTCGATTTTGAAGTCTTCCATGATGGCACCTCTTTTAAATTCAGCTGAGGAAAAATACGCGTGATGGCCTGCACATAATGGCTGCGCCACCTGTTTGCAAAGTGTTCGCCTACGGTGACCACTTTGCAAACAGGGACTAGGTTACTCAAGTGAAAAAACCGGGCGCCTTGCGGCGCCCGGTTTTATAACTACCAAACTGCTTTATGACTGCTTAGTGAGCAGCAGGCTTGAACAGCTTGGACTTGTCAACCAGATCCACGTGAGCGCGCTTGAACACGGTCCACTTGTGGGTGGTCTTGTCGTAGATGGAGTTCACGAAGCATTTCCAGTTTACTTCATCGACAAAGTTCTTGTCCATGCGGTAGTAGAAGCCCGGGTAGCGGGATTCTTCACGGAACTGGATGTGTTTCATGTGGGCTTCCGCCGTCAAGATGCGGTGGTAGTTTTCCCATGCGCGCAGTAGTTCGTGCAGGTCTTTCGCACGCATCTTCTGAGCATCTTCCTTCAGCATTTCCAGTTTTTCTTCGGCAACTTTCAGCATGTGATCGTTGGTGGTGTAGTAGGTTGCAACGCCAGCAACGTACTCGTCCATGATCTTCTGCAGGCGGAACTGAAGCATCTTCGGCGTGATGTAGTGCGGGTTCACGTCGATAGCGGTGGAGTAGTCCTTGAATTCCAGGTAGGTGCGCACTGGTTTGTAGATCTGTTCAACCAGAACCGCAACATCGGTATCCAACTCAACTTTCATATCCTTGTTGTCGATGCAGTACTTGACCATGGACTTGGCGCACATGCGGCCTTCGGCATGAGAGCCGGAGGAGAACTTGTGACCGGAGGCGCCCACGCCGTCACCAGCAGTGAACAGACCCTTAATCGTGGTCATGGAGCGATAGCCCCAGTTCCAGCCCTTAGGCAGGTGCTCAGGTTGGCCTGGCAGGCCTTCAGTGGTTGGCGCACCGAGGTCTTCCGGACCGGACACCCAGATACCGCAGCAACCGGAGTGTGAGCCGAGCAGGTAGGGCTCGGTTGGCATCAATTCAGAGTTTTTCTTCTCTGGCTCGATGTTCTCACCAACCCAAACGCCGCACTGACCAATACACATGTCCAGGAAGTCTTCCCAGGCTTCAGCTTCCAGATGCTTCACTTCGCGAGGAGACAACGTCTCTTTCAGCTTGGCAAGCGCGGTTACGGTGTCCATCCAAATCGGGCCGCGACCTTCTTTCATTTCTTTCAGCATCAGGTGATTGCGCAAGCAAGATGCGGGAACGGCTGCCTGACCATACGGTGGGTAGTCGTTCAGCATTTCCTTGTTCTTAACCATGTAGACTTCGCCGTTGGCGTTGGTAGCCTGTGCTTTGAACAACAGGAACCATGCGCCGACTGGGCCGTAACCGTCTTTGAAACGGGCAGGCACGAAACGGTTTTCCATCATGGTCAGTTCGGCACCAGCTTCGGCAGCCATGGAGTAGGTGGAACCTGAGTTCCAAACCGGGTACCAGGCGCGACCTTGACCTTCACCAACGGAACGTGGACGGAAAATATTTACGCAACCGCCAGCGGCCAGCAGAATTGCTTTAGCTTTATACACGACAACTTTGTTGTCACGGGTGGAGAAGCCAACAGCACCGGCAATGCGGTTCTTGTCGTTCTTGTCGTTCACCAGCTTGACGATAAAGATACGCTCTTGAATGCGATCCATACCCAGCGATTTTTTAGCTGCTTCAGCAACGATCCACTTGTAAGATTCGCCGTTGATCATGATCTGCCATTTGCCGGAACGCACGGGCTTGCCGCCGTCCTTAAGTGCGGGCAGGCCTTTGGAGCCGTCATGACGCTCGCCGTTTTCGTCAGTTTTCCAAATTGGCAGGCCCCATTCTTCGAACAGGTGCACGGATTCGTCAACGTGACGGCCCAAATCGTAGGCCAAGTCGTCGCGGGTAATACCCATCAGGTCATTGGAGACCATACGGGCATAATCAGCTGGATCTTGCTCGGAACCGATGTAGGTGTTGATGGCGGACAGACCTTGAGCTACGGCGCCGGAACGGTCCATAGCAGCCTTGTCGACCAGTTTGATTTTCAGGTCAACGCCAGCTTCAGCTTTAGCAGCATCGGCCCAGCGAACCACTTCATAAGCGGCGCCACAGCAGGCCATACCGCCACCGATAAGAAGAATGTCAACTTCTTCTTGAATGACTTCAGGATTTTCAAAAGTACCAGACATTGTCTTTCACCCTAAATATGTTAGTTAATCTTAAACCGTGGCCGATTACTTGCGGATCAGTTCGGCAGGGTTGCCGGCGCGGTAACCATTTTCCTGGTTAAAGAAACCAGATTTGGTAATGTTGGCCAAGCTTGCTGTTGGTTTGCCGCCGTAGCAATCAATAGAACCTTCCGAGGTGGTGCGGATCGGGAACTTGAAGCGCTTCAGCGTGCCATTGCGGAACTTGATGGTCCACATGATGGAGTCGGTACCGCGCAGAGGCTGAACGGAACCACCCAGGGGCACGACGTCGGCGTAGTGGCGAGCTTCAATAGCTTGCTGCGGGCAAATCTTGACGCAGGAATAGCACTCCCAGCACTGCTCTGGTTCTTGGTTGAAAGCTTTCATGGCGTGGCCGGTTTCTGAGCCATCCATGTCAAGTTTCATCAGGTCGTGCGGGCAGATGTACATGCATGCGGTTTTGTCCTGACCTTTGCAGCCATCGCACTTATCGGTGCGCACAAATGTTGGCATTGGATTTCCTCCTTACAACGTTTAAATAAAATGCCGGTTATTTGCATAACCGGCGGACTCTAACAACCTTATTTAGCGGAATGACCCTTCAGTTCCACCTTGACGTTCTGCTCGGCGGTGAGGCCGGCATAATACTTCTGCAGCACCTTGGCCACTTCAGGACGGCTGAATTCGACTGGCAGGTCTTGACCTTCGGACAGCATCGAACGCACCTTGGTGCCAGACAACAGAATGCGGTCATCTTTGGTGTGCGGGCAGGTGCGCTGCGATGCCATGCCGCCGCACTTGTTGCACCAGAAAGTCCAGTCGATGTTCATGTTTACGGTTTCGAGCGAACCCTTGGGGATTTCGTCAAAAATTTTCTGTGCGTCGAACGGGCCGTAGTAGTCACCCACGCCAGCATGGTCGCGACCAACGATCAGGTGCGAGCAGCCGTAGTTTTGACGGAACAGCGCATGCAGCAGAGCTTCGCGCGGACCGGCATAGCGCATATCCAGCGGGTAGCCAGCCTGGATCACGGTGTTGGGGGCGAAGTAGTTGTCGACCAGCACGCTGATGGCTTCGGAGCGAACTTCTGCAGGGATGTCGCCTGGTTTCAGTGCGCCCAGCAGGGAGTGGATCAGCACGCCGTCCATGGTCTCGATAGCGATTTTTGCCAGGTACTCGTGCGAACGGTGCATCGGGTTGCGAGTCTGGAAGGCGGCAACCTTGGACCAGCCCATCTTCTCGAAAGCGGCGCGGGTCTCGGCCGGCGTCATGAACTGGTCGCCGTATTCTTCCTTGAAGGTACCGGTGGAGAGAACCTTGATCGGGCCGGCCAAGTTAACTTCGCCTTGCTCCATCACCATCTTGACGCCAGGATGGTCGGTTTCGGTGGTCTTGTAGACCTGCATGCATTCGTGAGCTTTGTCGATGGCATATTTCTCGGTGATCTTCATGGTTGCCATGATTTCACCGGATTCGCCATCAACAAGCGCTACGTCAGCACCTACGCTAATACCATCAGCAGTCGCTTTGTCGGCTGACAGAGTAACTGGGATTGGCCAGAACAGTCCGTTGGCCATTTTGTAGCCATCGCACACACCTTGCCAGTCTGCACGAGTCATGAAGCCATCCAGAGGCGTGAAGCCACCGATGCCCATCATGATGACATCGCCGGTTTCACGGGAGGCCATCTTTATTTGCGGTAGGGATTTCGCGCGTGCCAGCTCTGCCTTCTGCGCATCACCTGTGAGAAGCAGTGGCTTGAGTTCGCCACCACCATGTGGCTTAACTAATTTCGACATAATTTATCCTATACTCTGCAACGATTAGCCGCAGAAGAATAGCACGGAACTACGCCGCTTCTTATCCATTTATTTTATTAGAGGATAAGTAATTTCGATAAAATTATCCTGAATGAATTCAGAATATTGCGTCACCGCGATTTAAGTTGGTAGTGATCCGGCTAAGGCGGGGAATATCTGTGAAGGTGAGGACAAATTGATTAAAGACTTAAGTCATGCAATGCTGTCTGTGAGTTACGCGTCAAAAAACGCTGCCATGTCAGTCTGCTCAATTTTGATGATATCAATCCAGCTGGCTTGATCTGCGCCACCGGCTAGTGCCAGCTTTTTGGTGTCTTCGTGCACCATTTTCCAGCGGTTATAAAGGCAGTCGCTAACCTTATGCATGCCAATGTCAAAGAAAGCATTGTGCAAGTCACCAAGGGTGCGGGCAAAGGATTCTGTTTGCTCCAGCTGATTGCGCGGAAATCCAGGGCGGTTTGGGTTGGTATATTTCAGCAGTTCCCGGCGAATGGCATTGAGAAAAACTTTTTGGCCTTCAGTAAGACTGGCTTCGCTGCGTGCAGTGCCTCCTTGGTGTGACACCTCGTCCATGTATTGTTGTAGGCGGCTTCCAAAATTGAACTTTGTATAATCGATTTTTTCCACTTGGCGTGTACCTCAGAAAAACGGCAAATTCGGCAAGGTGAAAATTTAGCCGTCTTTGGGGCTGTTTGTCCAGTGTTTTATGAAGGCGCTTGAGTAGACCTCGGCCGCGCTTTTTGCCACGGGCGGGCCACGTCGTCATGAAGCTGAAAGCTTCGCAATTGGGTTTCGATCTCCCGGTCGCGCTCAGCTAATTTGGATGCCAATGAAATCGAATAGCGCTTGCTTGGGCGTGATCAAGTGCTCGGCTCGCCAGTTGTCTTGCAGGCTTTTTGCAATCTCGTCATTATCTGGAGCGAAGTTGTAAGTGCGTATGGCTCGTACATAATTTCGGCAGTGCTTGGGTGCGGTGGTTTGGTCGGATGGGAAGTAAGTTGCTTGTGTGCAACTATTTGTTTCATAGGTTATTCGGGGGTTTGCGCGCCGCGCTTGGCCTGGTTTGTCCTGATGTTCCTATTGACACAATTACTCAAAGTTTGCTAAAGTCTCGCTTCTTAACGGACGCGGGGTGGAGCAGTCTGGCAGCTCGTCGGGCTCATAACCCGAAGGTCGTAGGTTCAAATCCTGCCCCCGCAACCAAGTATCACTGTTCTTTAAAAATCAAACAACCGATAGGTGTGGGTGCTTGCTGGGCCTGACGACGTTTTGTTGGGTAATCGAAAGATACAAAAGCAAGTGCTCGCACGAAGTAATACTT
>JBBRTU010000065.1:0-12004 GCA_038244115.1 Burkholderiales bacterium | reverse complement strand
GATGGAAGACCGCGCCACCTTGCGCATCAGCAGCCAGCACATGGCCAACTGGCTGCACCATGGTGTGGTGACCAAAGCACAAGTGAACGAAACCTTTGAACGCATGGCCGCAGTGGTGGACAAGCAAAACGCGGGCGACACGTTGTACAAACCCATGGCCGGTCACTTTGACACGTCCATGGCCTACAAGGCAGCCACCGATTTGGTGTTCAAAGGCCTGGTGCAGCCGAGCGGCTACACCGAGCCGCTGCTGCACGCCTGGCGCCTGAAGGTGAAGGCAACCGCCTAAGCGGGAAAATGCGCAAGCGCTCCTGATTTAGGAGCTGCTTGCGCAATGGATACGAGGGCTAGAGGCCTATTTGGCTTAGAGACTTTCGTGCAAACGGCACCAATCGGTGCCGTTTTGCTTTTGTCCCCCAAGAAGCACAGCAACAGACTGGCTATTTATCCATATTTGGATAATGACTGCAACTGTAAGTCTATGAAAATAATAGACTTTTTCGAGTTTTGCATTTCATTATCTCGGGCGAAAGATAATGAAATAAGCGGATTTGAAGATCGATCTGCTCGTTAGGCCGGGTTGCCCAGCAACTGCACCCCTAGCCCCACTTGCCGCCAACGATCGACCTGCGCAGCCAGCGAACCACCTGGGCTAGCATGGGCCACCACAATGCTGTGTGCAAGCTGCACAACCAGCCCGTTGCGCTCGTTGGCAAGCGGGTTGCGGCAGCGACGTTGCTCACCACCGCCAAATGTCTTCTTCCCAGCGGTCCAATCCACTCGGGCGGCAGCTTGGCCCCTTTCACCGGGCGCGCCAACACCACAACTGCCGGGCTACTCGCTGCAATTAAAACTTTTAATACTGATAGCTCCAGCGGCGAGTGAAAGCCGCTCACCACCGCTCGCTTGGCACTGGCCTGCTGCAAAGCCCAGTCCATGGCCGCGCGGATGGCAACGCCAGGGCACTGGCGTGAGACAAAGAAGGCCGTCAGATGATGTCCCAGCAGAGCTTGCCCACCCACGCCAGTCAGAGCGAGTTCGTGGTGGGTCGCAAGCCAGGTTTCCATGGATAAAATACAGTTCAAGATAATGAGCTTCAACCTAACTCGTTGAAATTTATAGGTTTTTAGCTTTTTCCAATTTCATTATCCAGACCAAAAGATAATGAAAGAGACAAATCCGCCAACTCAGCCAGCTCAGGTTTGGTGTAGCTGGCCTGCTGGCGTGATGCGGCTGGAAGCGCCACCAAAACCCCTTGTAGTACCCATTGCTTGAGTTGCTTGGAGGCAGCCAACGTGTCCAGCCCCGAAATCTCGCGCAGCTTGCCATTAGCAATCGGGCCATTGCGGTCAATCCAGTCACTCACCTGCACCCACAGTGGCGGGCGCTCTTCGTTCAGCAAGGTCACCAGCAGCGTGGGCACCGCCGCATCCAACTGCTCACGGTACAGCGGCTCGTACAAACTGGCCTGCTCCATTTGCGCAAACATCATTGGCACGCCCTCGCCGGCATCCACATTGGGCGGGTTGGGGAACTCGCGCAAGTGCCGCGCCAGCAAGCTGTTGCGCGGCACAGAGCCTGCCTTGTCAATGGTGGCAGGCGTCAAATTTCCAGGCAGCCGCCCTGGGCTTTCTACCTCCACCCGGTCATCAAAAATACGGATGTGGATGTCTCGATTCAGCCTGTAGTCGCGGTGCACCACGGCATTGGTAATGGCTTCTTTGATCACCCGCTCAGGGAAGCGGTAGCGCGTCTTGAAGCCCGAGCCTGGCATGGTCAGCCCCACCGCCAAACGCTCCAACACGTAGGCCTGCGCCTTGGCAATCTGCTCCACCACCGGGCCAGTAATGGTTTTGGGCGGCAGCACCAAGTTGGGCACCTCGCCACGCTGCACCGCTTTGCCTTGGTAGTGAAACACCCGAATATCCGCCCGCATGCCCTGCCCAGCCAGCAGTGCACCCGGCTCATCGGCAAACAGCAGCAGCGCCGCCAGCAGAGGCTGCAAGCCACCTTCGCCGGGCACAGCCAGACCCAACCGTGGCAAGCGCACAGCCAAATCAGCATCCGCCAAACCACGCGTGATGCAGTAGCTGCGCCATGCATCAGAGTCCAGCAGATTGAGCGCCACAGGCATTGGCAAGGTTTCGGCACTCTTCACACCGCGCTGGTAGGCCAGGTCTGCAATCTCGGCTGCGCTCAACTCCCGGTTGCTGGCATCCATACGCGTCCAGGTGCCGTTGCCCACAATGGAATGCACTTGGTCGCTCTTTTCCACCCGCAGCAACACCACATGCCCCGGCTGCCCGTTGTGCAGCGTGCAGGGCACGCGAATCCAATGCAGCTTGGTGATGGCAGGGGTAAAGCGGTTGAGCAGCTCGCGGCGAAAGTCGTCAAAGCCTTCGGCGTTTTCCTCAATACCAAACAAACGGCTCTGCGGCTTGTCACCCGGCTTCATGGCTTTGGCATCGCCAATGCCAATCACCAGTAAACCGCCCTCAGTATTGGCAAAGGCGCAGACGGCTTCGTACATGCGGCCCTGCTTGCCGCTGATGCGTTTGAAGTCGAGCGTGCGGCTTTCAGACGCGGCCAGCAGCGCAGTGATTCGGTCGGCGGTTTGGGAGGGGGAGAGGTCAATCATCGATAGAACCTTGAATTCGTGTCATTGTTCGGCGCGCTATTTCCTTAGCGCGCCATTGTGCCCTCCTATCTTTCCATATTCGCCCATCTCCGAGAAGCAACAAGAGCTGAACAGCAACGGTCAGGGCATTGTGGGCTACGGGTGCGGTGGGTGTTCAAGGGGCTGGAGCAGCCTCGCGGTTATATCGAGCCGCTTTTGCATGCATGGCGGTTAAAGGTGAAGGCGGCGGCGTAAGCTGCAACGCACAGCGCAAGCGCTCCTATTTTAGGAGCTGCTCGCACAATGAATACAAGGGCTGCAGGCTGATTTTGCTTTTGGTTGTTTTGTAAAACGGAATCTGCGGGTGCCGCTTTAACTTGCCTGCTTGAATTCAATGAATTCCTGATCGACGAATCGCCCTAGGCTATTCAACGCAGGCACAAGCTGCTGATCCGCGTACTTGCAGCCACTTGCCACAATTGGAGCTTGCCCCGCCTTGTCGGCGGCTTCGGGAGAATGGCCTCGTCCCACCAGAAGCTCCTGCAGCATCATGGAATAGCCTGGCGCCCACGCGTCAATTTCTGGAAAAATTGAACGCATCGCCGCTAGAATTCTCATCCCAGAAAAGTCAAGATCACCCCAAAAGCTGACAGCCATTTCCTGGTGGGCATTCTCAAAAAGCCATTTTTCGAACTTCAGTTGCGCATCACCCCCCAAAGCCCCTGCAGCTGCGTAGTAAAGAGAGCAACCACCGTGCGTACGCAACCGCTTTGCGCTTCCCTTAAAACCGGATGCATAGACCAAGACGAGTCGATCGAACTTTAAATCCGTCGAACAACATGCCTGTTCAAAAGATGTCAAATTCTCAATAAATAGAACCGCGTCATATCCTCCCAAAGGCAAATAGACATGCAGTTGAATGGGCGATTCAGCGAATGGGCAATCGTCCATTCCCAGCAAGGCGGCCACCATGCCTTGGCGCTTGTCCAGTACTTTAGACATTCCCCAAAAAAGCTGTGCTGAAACCTCACGAAGAAGCATCGACCGCCCGACAAAGTCCTTCAATTTGTTGAGCTGTTGCACAACCTCGTCCATCGGGTGGTCCGGCATATCAATGCAAAAATCACCAACGAGTCGCTTGACCTCATCCGAGGCATCCAAGCCTGCTTCAATAGCAATACGCCAGCGCTCGGTACTTGATTTAATTCGTTCAGGGCGGCTTACAACCGCCCGAACGTCCTTCGCATTGAGCACAACAACACGGGGCTCCAACGCATAGCCAGAGACAGATTCAACCGCATTCGCAGGCTTGACTTGAAGCCAGCCCCATCGCGCCATCTCGATGACATGCTCCCACAGCTCCTCTTTACGCGATTCAAACTTCGACGCATGCAACGCAGGCCAGGCCCGTTGAGTCAGGGCAACCGATTTGGCGCTGCTGCTACCACGCTGCTCAGAGGAATCAAGTCGATCAACCAGCAGGTTTAGCAATTCACGAATGGCGTCACTGGAGAGCCACAAGGGCTGCTCAGTCACTTGGGAACCTCTGTTGAATCGACAAGCTCTCCCGCTTCGAATGTCAGTTTTGCCTGTTCGCGCGCTTGCGTGCGCTGCAGTGTCCAAAGCTCACGCATCCGATCCGTTTTTAGCTCGCGCTCATCGCAGTCGGAGATGAAGTCAAGCTCACCATTTTTGTCCACTGCTGCTCGGGTGAAGCTGTACTCGCGTGTAAATTCATCCCGCAGGCCGCCGGCCGCCTTGGTTGGCATCGCACTGACGACCTGCAGATTGAGGTTGTCGCGTAGAAACTTCAGCACTGCACGTGCACGCTGCTCGTCCATTTTGGAAAACGATTCGTCGTTCACCAGCAACTTCAAACTGGGGCCTTTTTCAAAGAACTTGAGCCGATTCGTCACAATCGCTGCGCGCACGATGTACGCAGGCGTTTCAAGCTGTCCGCCAGAACCAGTACCCCAAGTCGATAACGGGGTTCGGCCACCACTATCTGAGTCGTTCCAGATTTCGTAACGACGGTAATTCCGATAGTCTGCAATCCGCAGCAAGTCTCTACTGGCTCGCTCTTGATCTGGATCAAGAAGAAGTTTGAGCAGCCGGTCTCTAACCTCAATATCCTTGATGGAAAGCTCGGTTTCGCCAAACAAATCAACCGTGTCCGGTGAATCCGCCAGCTCTGTAACGGCTTTGAAAAATCCGTAGTAATCCTCAAACTCACGCTCCCATTTGGTCCAGTCAATACTGAACCGATCAGATCCGAACTTCAAATTTTGCAACTCGACATTCAACTGCTTGAGCGGCCGGATTCCATCATCCACCTTGGTCTTGATTTCTACGCAAAACTGCTTGGTAAATACATCGTGAAATGAGCGCTCTGCTTTTTCCACCGCATCGCGGTTGCTGTAGAGACCGATGCTTTCCAGGTCATTGTGAAGCTGCCAAACCGCGCGACCGAGAAGCACCAGTGGACCGTAATACGGATCGAATGTGGTTGCCTGCAAAAAGTGCGGCAGAGCGGATTGAAACTTCTCTTCTGGACGCGCTTGTGCGTTGTATTCGGCAAGCGACTCGCGTACGTCACCCAGAAAATTTTCCGGCGCTGTTCGCAACGAGTCCAGTTTATGCCTTACAACAGCAATGTCGATGCTGCGAGAGACAAACATCTGCTCAACTTCATCCGCCATGACGGTGTAAGTCTTTTCGGGATTGCTTTCACAAAGCTGTTTGAGCCGCTGAATTTGCCTTTCACGCTCAGCAAATCTATTGTCGCGATGGTCATCAATATCCCGCATGACACCTTGAGCAGTTTTTATACGTCCATTGGCAAGCGCCACATCCGTATGTGCTGTTTGCATATTGCGTTGGTGTTGTTCGATTTCCTCCACCAATTCGTTCAAGCGCGTCTCCAAATCCGCCACTTCACGGAGATCCAACTGCAATAGAGATCGGCGTGCATGCTCTATCTCCAAAGCGCATCCATCCAAGGGCTGGGCATCGAATACAGGTTCCTTTAATTTTGTAAGCCCCTGGAGAACAGCCACCAGTGTTGACTGCAATTCTTCCAGACGCAGCATGTCTTTCCCAGCAGCATCCAATCGTTTAATAGTCTCAGCCAACGCACGCTCACGCGCGGCGCGACCCAGCACCAAGTTTTTCTGGTCGCAGACAAACATGGTGCGCGAACCACTGGCTTTGCCATCCTTGGTTAGCCCGCGTGGCGTCTTGCGCAATTGCTCCGAATTTTTGACTTTGACAACCGAGCCAAATTGCTCCATCAGATAAGCCCTTGCGATCGGATTTTCCGTTCGCAGTTCGTGGGTGATGGAGTCCGACGGTACGCGCGAGGAGTCCGCGCGGTCCAGACAATACTGCCCTTGGACAACTTTCGAGCGGAGTCCGCGCGCCTGCAAAAAATCCGTCGCTTTCGCCTCCCACTCCGGTTTGACAATCAGGTTGAACCGCGCGTTGTCCAGGTAGCCTTCGATAGCCCCCTGCCACTCATCGGATACAGGCTCCACCAGATCACACAACACTTGCACGCCTGCTTGCGGCAAATGTTCTCGAATTCGCTCTAGTGCTAGCACAGTGTCACGGTTGTAATTACCGCCACCGGATGCCAAGCGCGCTTTATCTTTAGCCAATTCGGCTACATCCCTCTTCGCTGTTGCGACATTGCCATCAAGCACCGACGATTCACTTGCAATTGCGCTCGCCACACTGGCAACGGGTCCCACAAGCGCACGATAGAGCGCATCCAAACCCGTATTGGCACCGTCAAAAGCAGATGTCAAATCTTGAAGTTTCGATACGTTTGGCATTTCATCCGTTTGGGCACTTGCAACCTCGCTCTGCAGTATGGCGAGTCTGCCGAGCGCAGTATTGGCAACGGCCATCGCTACGACATCGACCGAAGCCCTGAGTTTAGGTAACTGCTCAGGAATGGATTTGCCTATGAGTTGGCGCGCCGCGTTGTCCAATTGCGCCGCCGAAAGCAAAGCGGAGTGGAGCGACACAAGTGTTTTTCGCGTTGTCGATGTCGCCCGCTCTAATACCCCATCCAACCGCTCCTTTTCCCCATGTGCAGGGATCCCCTGCAAGCGGACTTGCAGATCAATACGGCTTCTATCTTTGTCGTCATGTAGTTTTTTCTCTGCCGTCGCCGTCTTATCAAGACGCGCAACAAGAGCCTTCTCGTCCTCAATCTTTTGCTGCTCCTGCACCGTGCGCTCGTTGTCCATCCGCACGTATTGCTTTGCCAAAAGCAGGTCATGCTTCACCTGTTCCTCAAAGGCTGTAGCAGTTTTCTCAATTGCGCTTTTGAGGCCTTTTAAACGCGTAACGCATGTCCCAATGCGCTGCCCCTCTTGCTTCAGGTTTGTGACCTGGCGCATCAGATCGCTGATACGACCAATGCTCTCCTGAAGTTGCTTGCCATCGAATTCAAGAATTTCGTCGCGGACCAACTCATGCACCGAGCCAATGGGTTTGTAGGCAATGGACTGGCACCAGGCTTTGGCGGCATTTTGTGCCTCGTCCCACGTCACGGAAGAGCGCCCGCGGAAATGGCCGTATAGCGCGCAAAGATAGTCTTTTTTGTGCCCATCGTAGGTAGTGACACGCGGATACTTGGCCTTGAGGCGTTTGACGATTTCTTCGACGGCAACGCATTCGGCGGCGTTGGAATCCTTGAAAAAGTCACTCGCAGACAGGGCGGCATCGTCAACAAGCACAAGTTCAAATCGCTCCAACTTGGCGTCTCTGCGCTCCGCAACGCCATCTACCCGCGCCGCCGCTGCGACCAATGCGGTAAATGTTTTGACGCCCTCCTCACCTGCACTGGGGCGAAAGATGGCCGCCATGTAGCCCTGCGCACCATCGGGGCGAGAAAACCTGCTGTACTCAGCGCCAACGACATACGACTCCAATGTCCGCTTGGTCTTGCCGCGACGCTGCCCTTGAGAAACTTCGTCCTGTCCTGGGTTGTAATTGAAAATACCTTGGTAGGCTGCTGTCATGACGGTCTGCAGCGCGTCCAACATGGTCGATTTGCCAGAGCCCGTCTGCCCCGTCAGCAAGGTCATGTCTCCCATGTCGTAATCACCGGAGCGTATTTGCCCCCAATTAACCAATATCAGTCGATCCAGTTTCATTCGCCAGCCCCCTCAATCTGGATTAACTGCTCAATGACTCCATCCGCATCCAACGCAGCAGTCAGCGCGTCATTGCTTACGATGCCAAGAATGGTGGGCCGGATGGCCAACAATGCATCCTCATCTTCAATGGAGAAGCTGCTCGAAAAGCTAAGCAAACGGTGCCGCCGCAGTTCCGCCAAAAGCGTCTTCTTTTCACTGAGACTCGCGGGCAACGGCCGCTTGAGCTGCGTCTGCAAGGTAATCGCCAACTCTTCAAAACCAATCAAGGCCTCGCCTTGCGGCTGTATGTCACCATTATTCAGCTTGTTTTGGTAAATGAACCGCAACGCCAACGCCGCAGCAACGAAGTCACTAGAGACTCGCGCGCGCAGCGAAGGCACTGGATCGTAAATATCGGCGGGTTGCCCATCAACGACAGCACCGGGGGCATAAAGGCGGTAGAACTGGTTCGTAGCATCGTGACGCAGAAGCAGGCCAGCAATATCAAGGTATTCATCCAACAATGTCTCAACGCGCCTGGCATCGTCATAAAGCAGTTGCTCTACGCGATCCTCATCCCGAACGATGACACCGTAGGCAAACAGGCGCGTGATGATTTCACGAAACCGCTCGCCCGTCATATTCGCCAAAGCCAGTTGCTCACGGACGGCAGTAGAGATATTCATTTTTTAACGTCAATTTCGTAATCTGAGCCGCTATAGAACGTGTTGTCCAAGCGCGTAGGGAGTTTTCGAACGACAAAGTCGTTACCTCGGGTGTTGCGGACGGCCTCTACAGCTTGCATGGCCCGGATGACGTCGCGCGCTGTAGCGACTGGCAACAACGACAACCGAATCGGGTGTTGGAACATTCGCAGGTCAGCGCGCAATTTCTCAGCCAATTCTTCATTAGAAAGCGAAAACACCTCAGACTCGGCCCGATGCATCGCCGCATCCAGACGCGCATCGCGGCTTGGTCTTGGCTGAATGGAAACCGTCACCGATTTACGACGCTGTGTGGCCGTTCGAAGCTTGAAACTGTATGGATCGAGCAATCGGACCTCTGCGGATGCCAGTTGGTCGCCAATCCGAGTCAGCAGCTTGTCCTGAGCCTCTTTGGGTGATTCCGATATTTTTTGGATCGCACTCAAGTAGGCGTGGCGAGTCTGACCAGAACGCAGCATCATCGACTGAAACGCCATTCCATTGATCCGTTTCAGATAGGTTTCCATGGCTTTGAGAAAGCCAGGTTGTTTGGATTCGCAGGCCGCGTCAACAATGTCTTCAATGCGGTTCAGCAACCAGTCATAGACAGAAGTACCAGAATGTTCTTTTACTGCCCAAGGCGCAATGTCTCGCAGTTGCGCATCCACGCGCTGAAATTTGCTTTCTGGAACCAGGCGCAACTTCTCAAGGTTTTGGCGAATCGCTTGCCGATTCAGTGTGGGGTTATCGGAGGTGAGTAACTTGGCGTAACTACGCTGGAAGCGATCCAGAAACTCAACGAACTCGCTCCACTGCGTGTGGAGCGATGCCGTTTGCATGACGTGGCGAACCAGTTCCTGAAAATAGTCAATGCCATCGGTCAAATCTTCAATAACCTTCTCCGCATATTCGTAAGCGTCTACAAGATCAGACGCATCCCCACGCTCCCGAAGGGCAGCATCAAGCGCGTTTCGACAACCTCGCATATTTCGATTGCGGCTCCGGCTTGGACGATCCAGTGACCAAAGGGCTTCCGCAAAAAGTTTCCCAGGGCGTGAGAAGCGGAACGCAGTTACAAGACCGTGGCGATCAGCGAACTGCTCCAACCAACCGTCGGCCAGCAGCGCACGCATTACGACTCCGGTTAAGTGCTGCGGGTCGTCCGACTCTGGTGTGTTGAATTCGTCCTGCTCGGCGTCTGGAGCTACCTTGTCTTGAAAATCGCGCACAACGGGAAGTAGTAACTCGCGAAGAACGTCTCGGGTCAGGTTATGGGCATAGTCCGCTGCTGGTCCATGCAATCGTTCAAACATGGCACGCAGACAAGCAACGAAAAGTTCTCGTCGAGAACCGCTAAGTGGGCGGAAGAACTTTTGTCTGTCGGCTTCAAAAAACAATGAAGTCATACCATCCCCCTAACGACGGATAGGGCCAGACAGTGCCGATTGTTGTACGACTAAGTCGTTCGCCATTTTCGTTTTGAATTATGTTGCCCTGATTCCTGCATTGTGCCTTCAGGAATACCGCACCGGTCACCTAAACGTTTAAGCGCATGGCCGCCTGCGACCTGGTGTTCAAAGGCCTGGTGCAACCCAGCGGCTACACCGAGCCACTCTTGCACGCTTGGCGCTTGAAGGTGAAGGCGGCGGCGTAAGCTGCCCCTGCGTAAGTTGCTCCTGATTTAGGAGCGGCTTGCGCAATGAATACGAGGGCTAGAGGCCTGTTTTACTTGAAAAACTTCCCCTAAAAAGCGGCACCTGTGGGTGCCGCTTTTTTTGGCAAACACCACAACCAGGAACACCCACTACCGAGGTGCGATTCGTGGTCGGGCCGCAGCTCGGCGTCGTGAAGGGAAGATTCCGCATCGGCAACACAGAGGGCAAAACCGAGGCACGGCGCAAGCAATTTAACGCACCACCTTGATTAAACGCAACGGCGCTGCCCCCACTCAACCTTAGTGTCACTGTGCGTTGCTTCTAGAAAGCGGCGCAACATTGCAATAAACCAAGGAACTACCGTGAAGCTCAAAATTACCATTAGCAAATCCTGCCTCTTGGCGCTGACCGTGCTGGCTGCAGGAACAACATCAGCCAACGCGGCCACACCGGCCGTATGGGTCTCCGACAGTACGGGGCACCTCGCCACGGTGCACGCAAGTACCGGGGCGGTTCACGATGTCGGGCAGATCAAGGTCGGGGGAACATCCGTCGTGATGACGGACATTGCCATTTCCTCGACCGGCATTATGTATGGCGTGGACGGAATGAGCACTACCAATTCGTCCTTGTATCAAATCAATCCGTTGACAGCTGCTGCCACCTACATCGGTGGGCTCGGGACAAATGTCAATTCGCTCGTCTTCGGGCTCGACGGCAAGCTCTATGCCGCCAATGACTCGTTGTGGACGGTGAACACTTTGACGGGCTCAGCCTTCAACAAAGGGAACAGTGGTACGGTCTACCATTCCGATGGCGACCTGGCGTTCCTGAATGGAGACCTGTACCTGACAGGATGCACCACCGCGATCAACCTTTGCGGCACGTCGCACTTGATCAAAATCAACACGGCCAATGGGGCCGGCACTGATATCGGCGACACAGGCTACAACCAGATGTATGGGCTTGCCGCCGATGACACCACGCTGTTTGCGTTCTCGGCTGACACAACCAGCAATTTCAACAACTTCCTCTACAAGATCAATCCAACAACGGGGAATGTGGCCGTGTTGCAGGGCTTCAACGGCGACACCATTGGTCCGGTGTATGGTGCGGCACTTGCACCCGTTCCCGAGCCCGAAACGTTCGCCATGCTACTGGCGGGCCTGGGAGTCGTAGCCAGCATTGCGCGTCGGCGCAAGGTTAAACAAGGCTAATTTGCGCTGAGGGCCACAGGTGGGCCACTATCCAGCGAGGAGCCGCGACAAAAGCGGGTGCAGCACCTTGCGTGCCGTGTAGATGAGGTGGAACTCCTCCTGCACCTCGTCGCAGCTTCCGATCTGCGCCAATTTGTGGGTCCCCAGCAGGTCGTCGTGGATCGACTCTGCTGCCGGAAAGACGCCCATGCCTGCGGCTCCAAAAGTCATCAGCAGCGCGCTGTCCTCAAACTCCCCAACGACCATCGGCTTAATGCGTTCACGCTCCAGCCAATGGTCAATGCGCAAGCGCACGGCGGAGTGCCGTGTCGGCAGTAACACGGGCACATTGGCAAAGCTGTGCGGGAAGTCGGCGCGGGCAGCGTCCGCCCAATTCGAGGGCGCGTACCAAGCAATGGGGCTGCTGGTGAGCAATTGGCTAGTAACACGCAGCTCTGACTTCGCCGGTGCTGCCCGGTCGGACAACACAGCATCGAGCTTGTGCAGGGCCAACTCGGCTAACAGGTGTTCAAACTCCCCTTCGTGGCACAACAAGCGCAGATTGGGCTCACGCAGCACAGGCGCCAGTATGCGGTGTACCGCCAGCTTGGCAATGCCGTCCGATATGCCCACGTTAAAACGCACGTTGGTGCCGCTCACGACCTCCCGCACCCGGTGCGGCAAG
>JBBRTU010000064.1:0-12544 GCA_038244115.1 Burkholderiales bacterium | reverse complement strand
TCTGAATTTTTAGAGATACCCATAATAATTAAATCCGGTAAACCCCCGGCTCTGTCGGGGGACTCACAAAGGTTTGACCTATACGGCGGTCAGTGAACTCATGTTTCTGAATCAATCTAGGCACGCGGCGTCACAAACTGCCTCCCCCTTTGTAAAAGGGGGATTGAGGGGGATTTCGAGCGGTGGCTGGAAATATGACGCGTTTAAATCCCCCCTAGCCCCCCTTTTGCAAAGGGGGGAATCCCAGTCGCCTTTAGGCAGCTCCAGCATTGCGCCCCTTCTAGGGGCTAACAAAACTAAGCCCCTGGCTTTGCCGCGGGTCATTTAACTTCGCCATGCCCAAACAGCTTCCTCGCGTTCTCAGTTTTCTGCGTTTTGTACTGCGCCGATTTGACGAAGATAATTGCACCCAGGTGGCGGCCAGTCTTACCTACACCACGCTGCTTGCACTGGTTCCCTTCGTGACCATCGCGCTGACTGTAGTTTCGGCCTTCCCCGTTTTTTCCGACCTGTCCGTTCAACTCAAGATTTTCATTCTAACCAATTTGATGCCGGAATTCGCGGGCAAGATTATCACCGTTTACATGTTCAAGTTTTCCAGCAATGCTGCGCAGTTGACGGCCATCGGCATAGTGTTCCTGGTCGTTACTGCATTGATGATGATGTTTACCATCGATCGTGCTTTCAACACCATCTGGCGCGTATCCCGCTCGCGCCCATTGATGCACCGCTTTGTCATTTATTGGGCGATGCTTTCCCTCGGGCCGCTGTTGATCGGCGGCAGCTTGTCGCTTACCTCTTATCTGGTCAGCCTGTCCATGGGCATTGCCATACAGATGCCATTGCTGGATTTGGCATTGCTGCGCATTACGCCGGTGGTGCTGACCACGCTTGCATTCGCGCTGCTCTATCTCACGGTGCCCACACGCTATGTGCCGCGCTGGCATGCGCTGGTGGGCGGTCTGGCAGCGAGTCTGGGATTCGAGCTTATGAAAAAGGCATTCGCGCTGTACATTACAAATTTTGCATCCTACGAAGTGGTGTACGGGGCATTTGCCAGCATCCCGGTTTTCCTTATGTGGATTTATTTTTCCTGGCTGGTGGTGCTGGGCGGTGCAGTGATCGCTGCTTCGCTTTCTTACTGGCGCGGGGACGCATGGCTGGTGAAGTGGACGCCGGGCCGTCGCTTTTACGATGCGCTGCGTGTGCTGCGCGAGCTGTACCGAATACACCAGACGGGCGGAACGCTGACAACCCGCCAATTGCGGGATCGCATCCACCTCGGACTGGATGAACTGGAAGAAACGCTTGAACGAATGTCGCAGGCCGACTGGGTGCGCAAAGTGAATGGCGGCGGTTGGCTATTAGCCAAAAATACGCATGGAATAAAACTAGGGGATGTTTACCGCGCTTTTGTATTCGAACCTGGCAACGTCTCGTCAGAAGGCGAACTGCCGATAGTTAAAACGCTCATTGAGAAATTTGAAACGTCGATGGAAACACCGCTGACCGACGTGTTTGCAGCGGAACAGCTAGCGGCGTAGGGAGCGGGATGCGTCCCGCGGCGCTTTACTCCATAAGCCAGAACCAAAAAACAAATCAACTTGCCGAGAAGGTGAATACGTCGAAACTGTGTGTTTGCTCCAGCAGCTTGGTAGCGCGGATGGTACTGACTATGCCGCCCTGATCCAATTGAAATTCCCGCATTTCTTGAAACAAGCCATGGGGAGTAAGCAGAGCTGCGGCCTGTTTGAGAATAGGCATTTCCGGCAGGATGAGTGCTGGCAAAAACACTGCATCGGTGGCAGCAATTACCGGTTTGATGATAGCCGGTAGGGCCTTCGGCGCCAGCATTTGCACCCCTAGTTCAATATGTGCCGGGTTATCGCTCTTGACCCAGCGTACAACGCCCACATTCCAGTCCGGCAATTTTTCCGGCTTGAGTCCGACCACCTCGCCCACGCGGATTTGCACTACGTCAGCCGATGCTTTGGTCAGCGCCAACCCGCCTGCACTTTCGTTGACGATTGTCCATTGGGTCGAAACAAAGGTTTGCTGACTGGTCCTGTCGATGGGAGAACTGGAAAATTTCACCGTTATGTCGGAGTCGTACGATTCCATCGTATCGCCATTCGGATATTGCTTCTGGCCGTTGATGAAGTAGTGAACGGTACGTAAACCTGCGCAGATATTCACCGATGCCTGGTTTGGCAAGCGGGTGAAATGGCGCTTCGGGGCGATGCCCCAGAAGCGGATCATGCGGCGCATCAGGTCAAGGTACACAGGCTCGCTTGCCGTATCGGCCAGGCCCTGGCTGCGAGGCGTTTCACCCGCTTCCAGGCGGGTGATTTGCTGGTGGATCAGGCGCGCCAGCTCGATGGTGTTGAGTAAAATATCGCTGCGTGCGTCGGTTACAGTGACATTTTGCGCCACCGCTTTGGGTGGCTTGTCGCTATCCAGCCGCACCAGGAAAAACCCGGATGGGCTGGTGGTTTGTGCTAACGGCATAAGTTGGGCCTGGTTGCCGAAGCGGGCGAGGAAATCCATGATCTTGCTGACTTCACCTTGCAGTAAGCGGTAGGGGTCGGCCAGCGCCAGGAGCAATGCCTGCTTGTAGATGAGGTTGACACTGCTAGTCGTGCCATTTGTTTCGCTTACGGATTCGTCCTGCAAATTCTGCTGCACCGCATAACGGAAGAGTTCATGCATTTCCGACCAGATGCCGGCAGAGGTAGGCGCATAAGTTTGATAGCACACCACCAAAACTCGGCTCAGAGCCGCAAGTGCACGTTGGATAACCAGAGATAATTGCTTGTTGCTGCTAAAACTCAGACGCTTTTTAGATTCGTCGAGCACAATAATTTTGTAGCCATTAGCCAATTCAACCAGAAGATCGCGCGCCAGATTGGCGACTTGGCGCTGCTTTTCAGGTAACGGCAGGGGGACGCCAGAAAATTGAACCTCCATGCCAGGTAACAGGGTTGCGGCGGTTTGGTGATACAACTCAACCAGCTTAAGGCGGGCATCATGGCCAAGCTTGTGGCGATTCAACAGGTATAGGCCATCACGCAAGGCACGGACGGATTCGATGATGTTCGCCTTGGGAAGCCGGTCAAGCCATTCCTGGACTTGCTTGGGGCTGGTTTCTGCGGTTAAATTCGCCTTTTGCTCAAGGGGTGGAACGGCCAGTTTTAGCGCCATGGCGGGGATATTCTCCTTGGTTTTTCTTAGATCTTGCCTGATTCTAGAGGCAATTTCTTAGTTTGTAAAACAACATCTTGAACGCAATGGAAAAATGATTGAAGCTGGCGTGTGAATTAGCGCGCTAAGGAGATACGATGATGAAATTAATTGAGGCGATATTCGAAGGTGCGCTGTGGCGTAGCCGCTACGTGGTCATCTTCGCGGTTATCGCCAGCATGGCCGCAGGCTTCGCGATTTTCTACATGGCAACAGTGGATGTCGTCTATCTCATCTCCCACATCCTGCATTATGCCGATCCGGACTTGGCAACCGATGCGCGTAAAACCTTGCACGATGAAACGATTACGCACATCGTGGAAGTGGTAGATGGTTATCTGCTGGCAACTGTCATGCTAATTTTTTCACTCGGCATGTATGAATTGTTTGTGAGCGATATTGATGAAGCGCATGGCAGCAAGGCCTCCAGCAAGATCCTGGTGATCGAGAATCTGGATGACCTGAAAGCCAGGCTGGCCAAGGTCATCATCATGATCCTGATTGTCACGCTGTTCGAAAGCGCGCTCAAACAAAAAATGGATAGTCCGCTGGACCTGCTTTACCTGAGCGGCAGCATCGCATTGATTGGCCTGGCCTTGTATTTAACGCACAAGGCTGAGTCGCATGGTGGTAAAGACAGTGGGGAACACTGAATACGTCCCGAAGAGTTGATGCCATTTTATTTAAATAGCCTCCTCAACATGGCGTCAAAGTTGTACTGACAATTTCTGGAGCCGCTCGTGGTGAGCCTGCGGAAGGGTCGCCGCGAAGCGGCGGGGCACCCCCCGGCGGTGTCAATTCCGCACCCGCTTTAGCGGGTAGCGGATTGCCTACCTTTGGTGTACTCCTTGTGGGTGCTGTCGAACCATGAATGGCTCCCAGCAGGGCCATGCATCCTTCGACAAGCCCGAACGGCGCTGTTTCTAGCCGTGGCATGCAAACTGTCGAAAAACTTTACGTCCGTCAGTAAGTAAGCATATTTGCGAATAGCATAAGTGCATGAATGTAAAATGAAGTTTGCATATGGCATAGTAATTGCTTCATTTCCGCCGAACAAGTAAACCAAAAAACTTCGGGGCGGAATATGAATAAAATAATTTTGCTGCGCGCATTCTGCCGCGCGGCTTCTTTTGTGGTTGGATTTATTCTTGTTTCTATCTTCGCTTCACAGGCCGCTACTAGTTCGGTAGGCGCCACCCCCGGATCATTTGCAGTCAGCCCAAGTGGTGCTGCTACCTACACCATCCCCATCGCGGTTTCGCCCGGCACCACTGGCATGGAACCCAAGCTCTCACTTTCCTAAGAATAGCCAAGGCGACAATGGACTTGTAGGTATGGGCTGGAGCCTGGGCGGCCTCTCTGCCGTTACGCGTTGTCCTAAAACAGTCGCGCAGGACGGCGCAAAAGACGGCATCAACCTCAACACCACCGATCGTCTCTGTATGGATGGACAACGTCTGGTTGCCATTCCCACAGCAACGAATACCGACAGCAGTTATTGGGTAGCCGGCACCGAATACCGCACCGAGATAGAAATCTTCACCCGCATCAAATTGATGAGCGACGGCACCTGTGCGCAATGGTTCCAGGTATGGACAAAATCAGGACAGATCATGGAGTTTGGTCATAGAGCAGATTCCTGTATCAAAGCACAGAGTAATTCAGCGCTGCTCATGGTTTGGCCGGTGAGCAAGATTGCCGACGCGGTGGCTCAGGAAGTCCGATTCCCATCAGTAACAGCGTTGCAGGCCCAGAAGGGATGGCTGCTGCCGCCGTTACCCGCTCACGCTATGTGCGCCTTCGCACAGACATCAAAAACTTTATGTTCTAACCTTTCACATTGATGCGGTTTCTGAAAATATCGAGACAATTATGCATTGCCACGCTATCACCTCTAAATACGCTCCGCTGCACGTCTGGCGCATGTTTTCCTGGATGGCAGCGGCGGTAGCCGTGCTGTTGTCATCGGGTTTCCGTTATTTTTATGTCTGCTTTCGGGAATGGAAAAATTTCCTTGTTGTCATCCCTGAATTTGGAATCTTGAAGATAAAAAAATACCTGTACCTGATTGTCCTATGCCTGTTTTTCCACCCCCCTGCTTATGCTGGTCTTAATGAAGGGTTTGTAGGCTACTCCGCTAAGAATTACGCGCAGGCGCTTAAGGAGTTTGGGCCGCTGGCGCAGCAGGGAAATGCCAGGGCGCAATATGCCCTTGGAGTAATGTACTACAACGGCCAAGGCATGCCGCAGGACTATATGCAGGCGGCTGAGTGGTTTCGCAAGGCCGCTGAACAGGGGGATATCATTTCACAATACAGCCTGGGGGTGATGTACGACAATGGCCAGGGCGTGCCGCAGCACTATTTACAGGCGGCTGCGTGGTATCGCAAGGCCGCTGAGCAGCGATATGCCGATGCACAAACCAACCTTGGGGTGATGTATGCCTTCGGCCAGGGTGTATATCAAAACAACGTGATTGCTTATGCGCTTTATAATCTTTCGGCTTCAATAGCCCCAACGGATGACAGCCTAGCCTCCAACAACCGCTCTAGCCTGGTTAATAATATGACACCCTCAGAGATTGCGGCGGGGCAGGCTTTGACACTGGAAATCTCCAAGCCGGGCAACCTGACAAAAGCGCTTGAAAAATACCTCATGCATCCGGCAGTAAAATATGTGCGCATGGTATGTGGCCCCTCGTCTAACTGTGAATATTTTCCACGTTAGAATAAAACAGGAAAAAATGCGCGTAGGCAGCAATGGTTCTCAGTTCAAGACAGATGCGGATAGCAGTAAGGGACGGAAGGTTTGGGCGTCTTCTTCCAACCCGGAACCATAGTTTTACTACTTGTCATACTTTGGAATGGTGGCGTGTCACAAGCGCCTAGCGTACACCGAGGTGTACGCGCTGAAGGTATAGCAGTGATTGCCGCCACTTATTAGCGGCAGAGGAGCTTCAATGACGATTTCGGTACAGTCAGTGCCGAATTCCTACCAGATGGTAGGGGTCAGCAACTTAACCACACAGGAGCGTCTTTCCCGAGCCGCCGCGCCATTGTTGTCGTCGCTGTCAAGCCCGAGTACGGTCGTGACTCTCGGTAACAGCCTGATCGCACCCTTGGTTTACAACGCTGCCGGCTTGGTACAAACCTCGCTCCAGAACAACGAAGCTTCCAGGCAGTCACAGCAAGTTCTGAGTGCCAGTCAACTCGCTACACTAGCTGCTACAGTCACGCCAGCAACTTTGGCTACACCAGCAACCACGACCACACCAATTACCGTAGCTACACCAGTGACCACGGCCACACCAACAACCGTGGCTACACCAGTGGCCACGGCCACAACGACCGCCGCGACCACCACTGATCTAGCTGCTACTGATCTAACAGCTACCACAGTCTTAACACCAGCCAAATCAGTCACAACATCCACCATGGCAACACGTGCGACCGTGGCGACACCTGCTATCACGGTTACACCAGCTACCACAGTTACAACAGTAGTCACTGCAACACCAACAATCGCGGTAACGCCAGCCACCACCACGATCTCATTGCCGACAACTAATAATGCGGCTGCCCCGCTTCAGACTTCGCTGGCCGATGCTACGCCGCAGGCTATCACTGTGACGGATCCAGCATATGCCACCTATGCTGCGGCGGCTGAGGCGTATTACCTAAGCGTAAACGCATACAGTTCGGGCTTAAACCGTGAGCGAGGGGCGTTGCCCAATCGCGACCACCAAGTTCAGCCGGTCGTAATGCCTCTGCGTATTCCAGCACTCTCTGCATCGCCACATAGGACTGCTTGATGCGAGAATCGGTATAATATTCATTATCCTGGCAGCAGGTAGTCAGTATTGCGGCTCAAGGAGATATTAATAATTAATCTAATAGCTTGGAATTCCGCTGCCGCTGAAGCAGAACCATCTTGCATTTGTTGCATTACGGACGAGCAGCACCCAATGATGGCTCTGAAATTGACATCCAATAATTCTAAACTCCGCCTTACAGCGGTTCAGGCAGGGTCTGGTTCACAGCGGACTTCATGAAAATCCGTAGAGCTCCGGAACGGAGCGATTACTTAAAATATTGAACAGAAATGGGTCAATAGGGTGGGTCAATAGGGGTCAATAGGGTCAGACTCGATTGATCTTTACTAAAACATTCGGTACAGTCTCCGCTATGATGAGGAAGGGGGCAAACGATGGCACGTTTACCGAGATTTATCGTTCCGGGCCAACCGCAGCATGTGATTGTACGAGGCAATAATCGTACCGAGATTTTCTGCGCTGATGCGGACTATCATTTCTACCTTGAAAAATTGCAGATGGCTTGCGCCAAACATGGCTGCGAGGTGCACGCCTATGTTCTGATGACCAACCATGTGCACTTGCTCATCACCCCCCACGCAGACCAGAGCCTGGGCAAAACCTTGCAAATGCTGGGGCGTTACTACGTGCAATATTTCAATTATTGCTACCAGCGAACCGGCACCCTATGGGAAGGGCGCTACAAAGCAACGCTGATTGATAGTGAAGCCTATTTGTTGACCTGCATGCGCTACATTGAACTGAATCCGGTGCGGGCAGGAATGGTTTCACATCCGTCTGAATATCCTTGGTCAAGCTATCATTACAATGCCTTGGGTCAGCCCAATGAGATCGTCACCCCGTATCTTGAATATCGGCGCTTGGGAAAAACAGCAGAGGAGCGTCAAGCGACCTATCGTCAGCTATTTAAGCATCATGTCCCGGAAAATTGCATCAGCGACATCAGAGAGGCAACAAACAAGGCCTGGGCGCTGGGAAGTGATCAATTCAAGCAACGCATTCGGAAGCAATTGGAACGGCGGGTTGAGCCGATAGTCAGGGGCGGGGACAGGAAATCAGAAAGGTTCAAAATCAATGGAGTCTGACCCCATTGATTTTGCTTATCAAGGCATACGCCGTTTTCCAGCCCGCCGTTGTCGGAACTTTGTATAGCCCATAGCGCGTATAAAACTGTTGACTGGGGAAAAGAAAAAAACTGGGGTCAGAAAAAAACTGGGGTCAGGTCTTGCATTAACGCATCCCCGGAAACAAGGGGTCACATCTTGACATCACGGTTTTGAATGAACGCAGGCACCAACACCGGCCGTCTGCAAAGCATCCTCACCGGCATGGTACAAAACATCTCCTACAGCTTCGACAGGCCATAGGGGACAGACCATGGTTTTCTGCTAGACTCCAGCCACAGAATCTGACCGGAGCACAAGCATGCCGCGCCGCGCCCGCCTCGCTTTACCCAACACTCCCCTGCACATCGTCCTTGCAAACACAATAGGTACACTACAGCCGAAATCAGACCCCAAAAACACGAATGGTAATAACATAAACAACTTGCGACACTTAACGGCCCGTTGATCCAATCACGCATGCGTAATACGTGACCCAAATAGCGCGGAGATCAATGGTTCAGTTGCAGTGCGGCTAGCCTCGCATAGAGACCACCCTGATTGCGCAGATCCTCTGGGGTACCAGTTTCTACGATCCTTCCTCCATCCATCACGACGATGCGGTTCACTTTTTGCACCGTTGCGAGCCGATGAGCGATGACCAACGTCGTGCGCCCCTGCATGGCAGCACTGAGTCCTTTCTGTACCAATATTTCCGATTCCGCATCTAAGGCGCTGGTGGCTTCATCAAGCAGCAGCAATGGAGCCCCTTTCAGGATAGCGCGCGCAATCGCAATACGCTGGCGCTGGCCACCAGACAACCGGGTGCCACGCTCTCCGAGGAACGTCTGGTAGCCCTCGGGCAAACGATCGATAAACTCGTCCACCAGGGCTGCCCTGGCCGCGTGCAGGACTTCTTCGTCGCTCGCCCCGACGCGGCCGTAACGGATGTTCTCCAAGGCGTTGGCCGAAAAGATCACCGGGTCTTGCGGCACAATGGCGATGCCTTTGCGAAGATCGTGCAAGCTCAATTGGCGGATATCCTGTCCGTTGAGCCGTATGCAGCCATCAGACACTTCGTAGTAGCGCAGCAAAAGCTGAAACAGGCTGGTCTTGCCGGCGCCGGAGGGTCCGACCAGCGCGACACTCTCGCCGGAGGCGATGTCCAGGCAAATGTCATCCAGTGCACGCATTTGCGGACGCGCAGGATAGCAAAACGTAACATGTTCGAAGCTGATCGCCGCCTGCGCCGGATGCACCGGCGTTTGAGGTTTAGGCGCGTCATGGATGGCCGATTCGGCGTGAAGCAGATCTAGTAGACGTTCTGTTGCCCCGGCGGCGCGCATCACGTCGCCCCACACTTCTGCCATCGTCCCCACGCCGCCAGCCACCAGCGCGGCATAAAGAACAAAGGATGCCAGTTGGCCTCCGGTCATGGTGCCATCGGCCACCTGGCGCGCACCGATCCAGAGAACGAAGATGATCGTTCCCATCACTGCGGTAATAATCAATGCGGTCAGTGCTGCGCGCACGCGCGTCCGTCTGATCGCGGTGACGAAGCTGGTTTCCGTGCGCTCAGTGAATCGTCTGGCTTCCTGCTGTTCCTGTGTGTAAGCCTGCACGGTGGGCATGGCGTTGAGAATTTCCCCCGCCAATGCGGAGGCGTCTGCGATCCTGTCCTGAGATTCCCGTGATAGTTTTTTGACCTTGCGGCCGATGGCGAGGATGGGCAGTGTCAACATGGCCATCAGGCCGAGGTTCAGAGAGAACAGATAGAAGCTGGTGACCGCCAGCATGACCATGCCGCCGATGAACTGGAACAGGCTGCGCAAACCCATCGAAATGGAACTGCCGACCACGGTCTGGATCAGCGTCGTGTCGCCGGTCAGCCGGGAAAGCACTTCCCCGGTCTGCAAGGTTTCAAAGAATTGAGGCGACTGGGACAACATCCGCGCATAGACGGCGCTGCGCAAATCCGCAGTAGCACGCTCGCCTACCCACGACACGATGTAATAGCGTGCTGCCACGGCGAGTGCCCAGAAGCTTGCTAGTCCGAACAAGGCGATGAAATGTCCGTTCAGGCTTAATGCACCGAGCAAACCACCGCTAGGCTGCGCTCGTTTTCCGAACCCGAAATCGATGAGGTCGCGAAATGCCAGTGGCACCAGTAGAATAGTTGCGGACCCGAGGCACAGCAGGATAAAGGCGAGCGTGATTCTTGCCCGGTAGGGCCGCAAAAATGGCCACAGGCCTTTTAATGCAGACAGGGGGCGGGGGTTTGCTGATTGATTTTGGGTATCGCGCATGGTCCGTAATTATCGTTCATTTCAAGGAGACTTGCGCTAATGACACTGGGCGCGACTATAGCGCTTAATTAATTGCAGTGGTGCCGATCAAAATCGGTCAGTGCCATGTTTAGATCCCAAGTGTAACCACCAATTCGCGGTTTTCGACGGCGACATTTTTGAGAATAAGCTTGCCTGCTCGCGTGGAGTTCCATGGCTCTTTTCATTTTTCTTGTTTCTTGGGCAGTCGGCGGGGATGAGTTCGCGGATAGCATTGGTGGCTACTACACCTTGATCGTCCTCCTCGGGAGCGCCGCTGTGGGAGCAGCGCTCAAGATCATTCCCCGGCACGGGGAGGGGTCTCGCCGCAACATTAGAGCTGGGGTGGTGTGCGATAGCCCCTATCAGTCGTTGTTGCGGAATATTGGGTTCGAGTGCTAGAGGTTGCTCGCCACGCGGCGGAAATGGTGTCCAAGGATGGACAACTCCATCGCCACCCGGAATTTGCGCGGGCTTACGAGCAGCGTCGTCAAGAGCAGTCCCCAGAACGGAACGCGCCCTGCATGCCTTGCGCCAAGCACCCACAATGACTTCAGGAATGCCGTGATGTCCGCACCCGAAAGCCGTGGCGATGGGCCGTGCGGCTGATAGACTCGCAAAAAGGTGCGTATTCGCCGGTAATAATTTCCAGGCTCGTAGAGCCGGCGCATCAGCTCCCGGTAGCCGCGAAGCAGGAACTCTGAATCCAAGCGCGTGACAAAATTGATCGCTGCATCGGTGTTGTCACCGCAGGTTTCGGAAAGAATTCTCCCTTCTGTGGCAAGACGGCGATACAGCGCGGTCTGCGGCAGCGCGGTGAGCAGGCCAACCATCGCGGTCACAACCCCGGACTGCTGGATGAACTCGAACTGGCGCTGGAAAATATCCCTCGGGTCGCTGTCGAAACCCACGACGAACCCGCCCATGACTTCCATCCCCGCGCGTTGAATGGTGCGTACCGCGTCGCCGAGATTGCGCGTGCAGTTCTGCCGTTTATTGCATTCCTCAAGACCTTCCGGCGACGGCGTCTCGATGCCGAGAAACACCTTCTTGAATCCCGCTTGCGCCATAAGCTCACACATGTCGCCGTGGTCGGCGAGATTCATTGACGCCTCGGTAAAAAATCCCATCGCCGGGCCTGTGCGCTTGCGCCACTCGACCAGTGTCCTGAGAAGTGCCCGGGTGCGTTTGCGGTTGCCGATAAAGTTGTCATCGACGATGAATACCATATCTTTCCAGCCGTGCTCGCGTAGCGCTTCCAGCTCGCGTACTACCTGCGCCGGCTCCTTGGTGCGAGGAACACGCCCGTTCATCACTACGATGTCGCAAAATTCGCAGTCGAATGGGCAGCCGCGCGAGAACTGTACCGGCATGGCGACGTAGTCATGCAAATCGATGAGGTCCCAACGCGGCACCGGCGTCATGTGCACATCCGGCCAGTGTTGCGACTGGTAAAACCGTTGCAGCTTGCCTTGCTTGATGTCATCCACCAGCTTACCGGCCACGTCTTCGGCTTCGCCAAGTACGAAATGGCTGATCTCGGGAAACTCGGAATACCCGGTGGTGAAAAGCGGCCCGCCAGCCACTACGGTCTTGCCGAGCGACGCGCAGCGCAGCGCAATCTCATGCGCCGAAGCCTTGTGTACGATCATTCCACTCAAGAACACATAGTCGGCCCAACTCAGGTCGCGGTCCTCTAGAGGCTGTACGTTGAGATCGACAAGCTTGAGCTGCCACTCACGCGGCAGCATTGCCGCTACAGTCAACAACCCGAGCGGCGGGAATGCGGACTTCTTAGAGACAAAATTAAGGACGTGTTTGAAACTCCAGAAGGTGTCCGGATTGCGTGGATAGACGAGAAGGATGTTCACGAAGATATCGCTCCCTGATTCAGGTAACGGGCGGCTATGGAAGCATCGAAATTTAGCTTACTGCCGCCCCAAGCCATACGCAATAGGTGAAGCCAGACAACCCTTAACAAAAATCGAACGAAGCGATTTAGTTGTTGTTCCATAAGTTGTCGCGCGCGTTCGTCGCATTAGAGT
>JBBRTU010000063.1:0-12718 GCA_038244115.1 Burkholderiales bacterium | reverse complement strand
ATAATTCCTTGTATCGACAAGTATCGGACCATCGCTTTGGCTCTCTGGAATTGCGTGATCCCTGAATCTTGAAGTGGCGATAGTTCGTGCCGATTCAGAATCTTTCAAGAGTTGGGCTTGGTAAGATTCATCCAGTAGGGCCATCGCCGTATTGAAGCCACTAGCATCATATTCGGACCGATAGCGTCTGAGTTCATCATCCGGAAGTTTTTTGAGAATTCGGGAAAGGTAAAGAACCGTGACTTCAGCGCTCATTTCCCTCGACAATGCGGAGACAAAGTCGATTGTGCCCAGTTCGCCTGCTTGCCCGTAGTAGGGAACGAGTATGCTTTTGTAACCAGAGTTCACAATGTTGCCCCCATTCCGCTCATCATTCAACGTTTCAGTTACATGAGCACCCATTTCGAGAATTCAAGAGCGGTATCGGCGGCATCGTGCCGTGAAATAGCGGTTTTTCTTCGAGACTGGATTGACCTATGTCAAGATGTAGTGGCGTCCTGATCTAGTAAGAAGAAAGGCCATTTCAGTCGTTTCGATCCGAACTCGATTTCGCTATGCGACGAAAACCGGGACAAAGCAGGACCTGTTTCTCAAGCGACAGGTCGACCACCAGCTTCTTCAGCCTGCCGTTCTCGATCTCAAGCTGCTTCAGGCGTTTGACCTGGTCCACACCAAGCCCACCGTATTCTTTCCGCTAGTGGTAATAGCTTTGCCATTGGGTTTCCTCGTCATGGTGCGATCCAACAACACGGCTCCTGTCACTTTGGTCGGCTCGCGCTCTGAAGTTCCTTGCGGGAACCAAATTTGAACTGACGACCTTCAGGTTATGAGTTCATCGAAGGGCGTACTGGGGCTTGAATCCGATTTCACCGTTTTGCCGTAAGCTTCTGTGTTTTCTTACGATTTTCAACTTTCTTGTGCTCGGGCTTTCACGGCGATGCCCCACTTTACCTTCCCAAGTGTAACCCATATGTAACCCAGAACGGGATGTGGAACGACGCTCCCCATATTGAATTCCTTGGAGCTGTCGAACAATGATCAAGATATCAAGACGAACGGTTGAGTCCTTGGAGCCCACTGAACGGGATATGGACTACTACGACGAAGACCTCAAAGGCTTTGGCATAAGAGTGAGGCCATCGGGCCGAAAAACCTACTTTGTCATGATGCGGCACAAATGTGTGATGCGTCGCTTTACAGTCGGTACACATGGATCCGTCGCTCCTGAGCAAGCAAGGCTTAAAGCCAAACAGATCATATCTGACCTTGCCATTGACAAAAATCCAACAGCTGAAGTGGAAGCATTGCGCAATGCGATCACAGTCAAATCATTGGCGGAACGCTTTCTGGATGAATATATCCCCATTCATTGCAAGTCCAATACGCAATCGGAGTACAAACGGTGTGTTGAAATATTCATCAACCCTGAAATAGGAACGATGCGGTTAGTATCGGTTGAACGAACTGACATTGCCAAACTACACCATGGTCTCCGTCGCATTCCATATCAGGCCAATCGCGTTCTCGGTGTTCTGTCAGTTATGTTTTCGCAGGCTGAAAACTGGAACCTTCGCCCCATCGCAAGTAATCCTTGCAGGGGCGTGAAAAAATACAAAGAAACTAAGCGTGAGCGCTACCTCAACAAGGAAGAACTCAAAAGACTAGGTGAGGCACTGAGGATTGAGGAAGAGTTTGCACCATCAGCAGTGGCCTGTGTTCGGTTGCTCCTGCTGACCGGCTGTCGTCTAGGCGAAATTCAAACCTTGAAGTGGTCTTATCTTGATCTTGACGCGCATTTGGCATTTTTGCCGGACTCGAAGACTGGCAAGAAAACGCTGTATCTGGGTGCGGTCGCGATAGAGTTGTTTCGATCAATTCCGAAAATCAAAGACAATCCCTATGTTATCACTGGAGACATCGAAGGACATTATCTTTCCGACATGCAGAAGCCATGGCGCAGAATTAGAAGAGCGGCAGGCATCCCAGACGTTCGCTTGCATGATCTAAGGCACACCTTTGCATCAAGCGGAGTTGGTCTTGGACAAGGATTACCGATCATCGGTCGATTACTTGGTCACTCTCAACCACAGACGACAGCACGTTATGCTCACCTAGCGGCTGATCCATCGCTTGCTGCTGCTGACGAGATATCAGCAAACTTGGCCAACCTGATACGGCTTGAACCATAACTGCGTGCAAAACTATCAAACAGTGGAATGAATAAAATATGATAAATTCACTCATGAGCACCATATTGCCTACGAAATCCTTAGATCTATCCGGTCATGGATGGGAACAGCAATTTTATGAATCGATGGTTTAGAAATCGTCATGCGCGCGAAGTATGCAATAAGGGACAGTCTATAGCTTGATTTTCCGAGAATGAGTCGGCAAAATTTTCAATAAAAGTACAAGTCTAACACTTAAGACGTCAACAAGTCTGATAATGGGTGTTGCCGCAGAAACACGCGTGATGATGCTGATCTATATGGAATATGCCATCTATGAGTGGAAACATCGCGCTCACTCAGAAGACAGGCCTTTCACTACTGGACAATTATGGAAGGTGCTGTAAATCGCGTGAGGTCCAAGATGATGACGGTTCCGCTATCGTGGCGAATAACATGACAAAAATAGACGTGCTTTGTTGCTACCTTCGACTTTACCGCAATCCGATCATTAATACAGTTGAACATATTGATATTCATTCCGCCGCTTTGGTCAATTTGCTAGATGGTGAACTGAGCCAGAAGGCCAGTATGGGCACTGCGATCCATTGGAGCAGAGGCGCAACCCCAGTGCCCAGCAGGGGCAAAACTGGCATCAAATCCGAATAGGCCCAGCTCATGCGGACAGTGGTGTTAAACCATTCGCTAAAGATCGTATAGGCCACGCTGAGTGTAATAAAGCTCACTAGAAAAAGTGCACTCTGTCGCCCAAGCATCGGCCAGTGCCAGCGGGTGAAAGCCAGTGCCACAATTGCGCAGGCCAGCGCTATTAAAACATCGCCCGCTGTACAATGAGCAACGGCGTAACCAATCTTTTGCCAACTCCCGTCGTGCCATAGTGTGTAGAACGGCAACTGCCCGATTTCCCAAAGTAGATTGAGCCCCGCGAGCACTGCAAGGAACCGAAATATGTATTTCAATTTGCGGCCATCCCTGACACCCGTTTGGCCGTGTTCCATTTGATATCCTTTGCTTGGCTTCGGTTTAGCCATTTTGAACAAAGCACCAAGCCTCCAGACTATACCACGCTGCGGAAGCAGACAAAGAACTTAGCCATAGGTAGTTTCCGAATCTTGTTTTCGGGGCTTCGACGTGGTCGCATAGCGAAAATTGAACGTAGCGCACCACGTCGGATGTCGGCAGATAATGTGGATCAACACATGAACCGTCGCGATTTTTCCCGCTCTCTTCTCGCAAGTAGCTGTATCTTGCCATTCTCCAAAGGCCTTATGACGAGTGCTGCTTCAGCCAATCCGCTTACAACCTACAATCTCTCAGCAACGACACGTGGTATTGAAGTCAATGGTCGTGCTGCAACAGTATTTGGTCTCGCCCGACCCGACGGCAAATTTGGCCTAGACTTGGTAGCTGGTGATACCGCCGAGGTCCAACTTCGCAACTCCCTCTCCGCCGAAACGCTGATCCATTGGCATGGGATAACGCCCGCCTTGCAATTTGATGGCGTACCCGACATGCCGATGCCTCTGTTAAAAATCGGCGAAACACGGGCTTACACATTGCCAGCAGGCAAGCCGGGAACACACTGGATGCACGCCCACACACTGCAAGAACAGAATTTGCTTGCGGCGCCCCTTATCGTGCGTGGGGCAGAAGACCTCGCCCGCGATGAGCAAGATATCGTGGTGCTTCTGCATGATTTTTCATTTACGCCTGCGGAGGAATTGCTGGCCAAGCTGAAAGCGGGTGGTGGGAAGGGGATGCATATGTCCTCCGGCATGATGGGCATGGATATCAACGACATCGAATATGACGCCTATCTCGCCAATGATCGCACATTGCGCGATCCGCAAGTTACGCAAGTTGAGAAGGGTGGAAACGTTCGGCTGCGCATCATCAACGGTGCTACCGCGACAGCATTCATTATCGATACGGGCGCACTTGCTGGCGCGGTGATTGCTGTAGATGGACAAGATATAAGGCCGCTTAAATTGCAGCAGTTTCCGCTGTCCATGGGCCAACGTGTAGATTTCCGTTTCAGCATTCCCAAGGAAGGTGGTGCCTTCCCCATTCTGGCATCGCGCGAGGGCGCTATGCAGCAAACCGGAATTGTGTTGGCTACACCGGGTGCTACTGTCGGCAAGATTGTCGAAACTGCAAGCATAAACGCACCATCGCTAACGCTCGAAACAGAAATGAGTTTAATCGCGTCGGCTCCACTTGTCGCTAAGAAGGTTGATCGCAGTTTTGTGGTCAATCTCGTTGGCAATATGATGGCTTATGAATGGGGCATGGAATCGAATGCGCCGCTGAAAGTGAAAAAGGGTGAGCGCGTGCTGGTTGAACTGCGCAATCGATCCATGATGACACACCCGATGCACTTGCACGGCCATCACTTTCAGATCGTGGATATTGACGGTCAGGCAGTTTCGGGCGCGTTGCGCGACACAGTAATCGTTCCGATGATGCAAAGTGTTACCTTCGCTTTTGATGCAAACAACCCCGGCGCAGACTGGGCCTTCCACTGTCACCACCTCTATCACATGGCGAGTGGCATGATGAGCTCCATTGGTTATGAAGCGTCCTAGAACTTGATCACTTGTTTCTCTGTTGTGAAGCAATGCATTTTGACAGTGATGAATCAATATGCCCCATCGGCACTAGGTAGATTCCGAGCCTGCCGGACAGATGCAATAGCCGCTTATATTTGCGGCACAGCCGGATAAGGGCATATTGCCTTCGCTTCGTCATGAGGCATTTGGAAAAGACCTTATCACCCAATGAACGCGATGAGGAACTTAACCCATGACCACCAGCACATTCAAAGTCGAAAACCTTCTCTCGATCCTTGGTGCGAGCGGCATTGAAAAGCAGCTCAAACATATTTCTGGTGTTGGCAGGGCGTCGGTGAACCCTGTATCTGGCGATGCAACTGTCGTCTATGACCCGGCGAAAGCCAGCAAAGCGGCTATTCAGGCGGCAATCAAGCAATGCGGCTATCATTGTGCGGGCGAAGCTTTGCCCAAGCATCTTTGTGAAGATCATCCAGCCCCAAAAAAGCCCGAACCAGAAAAACCTATCGAAGGCAAAGCAAAGCCCGCAGATGTGCACGCAGGCATGGCGATGCCAATGCCACTTGGTGAAAAAACAGATACAAAAACTGAGCATAGGGATCACGCGGGCACACAGACCGATGCAATGGCGCAGGAAATGGGCCATGGCCCTGGTGTTGACATGCAGGCCATGGTTCGCGATATGCGCAACCGCTTCTGGATCGCGTTGGTGTTCAGCCTGCCGATCTTTGCATTATCGCCAATGAGTATAGATTTTATCAAGCTGACACCGCCATTCGGTTTACGTCTTGATCTCATACTGTTCGTTTTCGCCAGCTTGGCCATACTCTATCCAGTCTGGCCTTTTGTTGTTGCAGCGTATCGCGCAATCAAAAGTGGTGTTGCAAATATGGCGGTGTTGGTCGTCATCAGCGTTGGCACAGGTTATTTGTTCAGTGTTGGATCAACATTTTTCTATGGAGGTGAACAGTTCTACGAAGCTTCGGCCATTCTTTTGGTCTTCATCCTGCTTGGGCATTGGCTCGAAATGCGCGCGCGTGCGGGCGCTTCGGAAGCCATCCGCGCGCTGATTAATCTGGCCCCGCCCAAGGCAACCATATTGCGGGGTGGCAAGGAAATCGAGGTGCCAACAGCCGAAATCATTTCCGGCGACACAGTTGTTATCAGACCCGGCAACAAGATCCCTGTCGATGGCAACATTATCGACGGGGAATCTATGGTCGATGAATCGATGCTCACGGGTGAGTCAATGCCCGTCGCCAAAAAATCTGGTGACGCAGTGATCGGCGCCACCATCAACAAGAGCGGCACGTTCAAATATAAGGCAACCAAAGTTGGTGCCGATACGGCGCTCGCACAAATTGTCAAACTCGTGCAAGAAGCCCAGAACTCGAAAGCACCTGCACAGCTTCTGGCCGACCGCGCGGCACAATGGCTGGTTCTGGCAGCAATAGTTGTGGGCTTGCTGACCTTCGCCATTTGGTATTGGTGGATTGGCCAGACATTATTGTTCGCACTCAGCCTCACCATTACAGTTTTTGTGATCGCCTGCCCAGATGCGCTTGGGTTGGCAACGCCGATGGCAATTATGGTCGGCACGGGTCTTGGTGCCATGAACGGCATTCTGTTCAAGAATGCTTCAGCGCTTGAAGACGCAACCAAACTTGATGTTATCATTTTCGATAAGACAGGCACTCTCACAATGGGCCAGCCGGAAGTTGTCGATCTCGTGATAGCTACCGGCACTTCCGAAGAGCAATTGCTGTCGGTAGCTGCCGCTGTTGAAGCAGGATCGGACCATCCCTTGGCACAGGCCGTTGTGCGGCGCGCCAAGGACGTAAAAGTACCGAAGGCAACGGGGTTCAAAAATCTCGAAGGTAAGGGTGCGCAAGCCACAATCAACGGCAAGACGACTTTGCTCGGCAACAAGCTGCTTATGACGGAGAATAAAATCGATCTTGGCAAACTTGGCGCAAAATCTGAAGAATTGCAGGGTGCCGGACGGACGGTGGTTCATCTTGCCGTGGGCGGCAAACTCGTCGGCTTAATCGCTATCGCCGATGCTGTCAGGCCGACATCAATCGACGCAATCAAGGCGTTGCGTGCGCGTGGCGTTGAAGTTGCCATGCTTACTGGTGACAATAAGGGGACAGCTGACCGTATCGCTAAAGGACTGGGGATTGACATCGTTTTCGCGGATGTACTGCCCGGAGACAAGGCCAACAAAGTCAAGGAGCTTCAGGCTCAAGGCAAAAAAGTTGGCATGGTCGGGGACGGTGTGAACGACGCCCCGGCTTTAACGCAAGCTGATGTTGGATTCGCCATTGGCGCTGGCACTGATGTGGCAATGGAAAGTGCTGATATCGTATTGATGAAGAGCGATCCGTTCGACGTTGTTGGTGCTGTTGAATTGTCGCATGCAACGCTCAGGAAGATGCACCAGAATCTGGTATGGGCGGTTGCGTATAACGTGGTGGCATTCCCGCTGGCTGCGGGGGTGCTTTATCCATTCCTGCTGGGCCCTAGTATTGCAGCGCTGGCCATGTCTGGCAGTTCGGCAATTGTTGCAATAAACGCCTTGATGTTGAAGCGAACCAAACTCACTGGAATTCGCAATGAGAGCGCAACGGTAAAGGCACCACCCGTTCCCACGATTGCGGCAGTGGTTCCGGCGTGATGAGTATGGAAACACACCCACTTTGCCATCCCAAGGGAGTGGCTAAATGATCGAACGCAAATCATCGTCCATTCCAATGGATATTACCTTTGGCGCTAGTCAAACTAAGTTACTCCCCTTTCACTGCGAGAGCATTCGAATCGTGGCTACTTCAGCCGATGCCGTGTTCTCGCATTTGGATGACCACAACCGCCTCGCAGGTCACATGAGCCAATCTTCCTGGTTGATGGCGGGATCGAAGATGGCTATCGAGCTGGATGCCGCAAAGGGCAGAGCCGTAGGTTCACACATACATCTTCGGGGTCGCGTGCTCGGTATTCCTATCTATGTCGAAGAAGTCGTATCTGAGCATGAGCCTCCTTTCCGAAAAGCCTGGGAAACAATGGGCGTTCCCAAGCTGCTGGTGATCGGTCACTACAAGATGGGATTTGAGATTACACCGCAAGGTGATTCATCTTTGCTCCGGGTGTTCATCGACTATGACTTGCCAGAGCCATGGCTGACGCGTCTGCTCGGTCAATTGCTCGGCGGCTTTTATGCGCGGTGGTGCACGGAAAGCATGGCAACGGATGCTGCAGCATTCTTCACTCCATCCGCGCCGCAGTTGCAATGATCAAGTTAGCATCCCCTTCCGGCGTACCACTCGCCACAATGATCGCGCTGATGTTGGCTGTCTTCACCGTCTCGATGGGCTACGGCGTGGTTCTGCCACTTCTACCTTATCTGATTGAAAGGCTGCTTGGGACGGGGAGTGATATAACTCAAGTATCCCGCTCCACAGGTTTGCTAACAGCTATTTACACTTTGGCGCTGTTTCTATTTGCGCCGATCTGGGGTCGGATGTCCGACCTTTATGGTCGTCGCGTTATTCTTTTGGCCGGTCTCGTCGGGTTCGGCGCAACGATGTTGATCTTCGCGTTTCTGGAAACTCTTGTAGGTGTCTATGCCGAACGCTTTTTAAGCGGACTTTTCGCTGCTGCCGTGACACCAGTCGCGCTGGCGGTTGTGGCCGACCTTGCCACGAGCGAAGAAGAGCGCGCACGCCGTCTGACGTTCGTGAGCTTGGCTGGCATAAGCGGGTTCCTGCTGGGGCCTATGCTCGGGGTGTTCCTCGCAAAAACTGCGACCAACATCCTGCAAAATCCCAGCGCTTCTGGTTCACTTGCGGTCCCCCTAGCAGCCACTTCGGTTCTAGCGCTAATCGCAGCATCGGCAGTAGTGATGACGATTTCTGGATCGAAGCCAAGCGATGTGCTTCCTAAAGTCGATCTTCGTTCTCACGATATAAAAGGGTGGCTTGTGCCGCGCCTGCTCGCTCTGGCGTTCATCGTTTCCGCCGGGGTTGGGCTGTTTGAAGTGGGCTTAGCACTCCGCGGCAAGCAAGAACTCGGATTAACCCAATATCAGATTGCGACAATGTTTTCGGAATGCAGTCTTGTCATGTTTGTGGTTCAGGCGATTGTGTTTTCGCCTTGGGTGAAACCTGAAGCAACGCGCTGGATGATTGCGCCCGCCATGGCTCTTCTGGCGACTGGGCTTTTCCTTGTCTTATACGCATCAGATTTCAGGTTAATGCTGGTCGTAGTCGGAGCTATTGCCGCAAGTGCTGGCATTCTCTCTCCAATCTTGAGTTATTGGATTTCGAACAAGGCGGGCAGGGCGCAAGGCGCGTCATTTGGCAAGCAGACAGCAGCATCAAGTCTCGGCGTTACGGTCGGTTCGGCCGCAGGTGGCCTATTATTTGCAATCCCACAGCTACCAAACGCATCTTTCATATTGCTTGCATCACTCACAGTGCTCGGTTTTTTTCTAAGTCTTGGCCTGCCGAACCTGCTTTTTACCCGAAAGACCAAGCAAACAACCCTACTCAATCAAACCTGAAGGAGATTAAGATGTCGACGAAAAATGACGCTATAGTAGCCGTGTTTGCCAAACATCACGAAGCCGAGGATGCGGTTCGCAAATTGGCCAAAGCTGGCCTTGATATGAAACATTTCAGCATCGTCGGGAAAGGCTATCACACCGAAGAAAAGGTCATCGGGTTTTACAATGCCGGAGACCGGATTACTTTCTGGGGAAAAAATGGAGCCATTTGGGGCGGCCTCTGGGGCCTATTCTTTGGTGGCATGATGCTGACTTTGCCCGTTATCGGCCCAGTCGTGGTTCTCGGCCATCTGGCAGCTATGGTTCTTGGAGCTGTTCAAGGAGCTGTCGTGGTCGGTGGAGTTAGCGCACTCGGCGCAGCACTCTTCAGCATCGGCCTTCCCGAAGACAGTGTCATTGAATACGAGCAAGCCTTAAAAGCTGATGGCTTTCTGATCATAGCTAATGGTTCAGCTGACGACATGGCGCGTGCAAAGACAATCTTAGATTCGGCAAATGCTACGCGTATCGATCTTCATCAAGATGTAGAGGATGTATCGGTTCCAGCAAAGCAACACGCCGGACATCACGCCGCCGCTTAGTCGCGCGGCATTTGAAGCCAGCAACCCATAACGCTGCATCGGCTTATTCTTCTGACGTTTTTATAATCGCCGATGCAGTTAAGAGTTTTGAAGAGCCGACTAGACAACACCCAATGAAGGTTCGTTTCAACATAGAGGAGTTTGGAAAATGGCAAACGACCAGGAGCAGGAAAATAAAATTATTCCTACGCCAGCAAGCGACGTCAATTACAATCCAGTGATTGCACCGGACGAAGTGCAAAACGGTGATTGTGCCGACCCAATCAATTCACAAGCCAGCGGCAAACATAAAGCTGATTTTCACGCCGTTGACCTCGGACTCGTAGAACTACAGAAACGCGTCATTAAAACGGGAAGGAAAATCCTTATCATTTTGGAAGGCCGCGACGGGGCCGGAAAAGACGGTGTTATTCGGCGTATTACCAAACATATGAGCCCACGAGATACCCGGGTTGTTGCCTTGGCCAAACCGACCGAACAAGAAGGGCGATCTTGGTATTTCGAACGCTACACAAATGAATTGCCCTTGGTTGGCGAAATCGTATTCTTCAATCGCAGCTGGTACAATCGCGCAGGCGTCGAACGCGTTATGGGGTTCTCCAAAAAGGACGCTGTCGCGGAGTTTTTCAACGCTACTCCGGTATTTGAAGAACTCCTCGTGCATTGCGGTTTTGAATTGATAAAATACTATCTGGACATCTCCAAGGCCGAACAGAAGATTAGGCTAAAAGACCGCCGCGATAACCCTTTGAAGCATTGGAAGCGCAGTCCCGTTGATGACCAAGCATTAGAACTTTGGCAGGACTATAGCGACGCACGTAACGAAATGCTTGAGCGCACTCATACGCAAATTGCACCTTGGACAATTGTAAAAGCAGATGACAAAGCGGCAGCACGGCTCGCCGTCATGCGCGACCTTTGTTTGCGCATTGGTGGCAAAACAAAGCATAAAACTAAAATTCCCGATGCCAATGTCATCTTCCCATTCGATCCATACCTTATCAAGCAACACATTCTTGCGAAATGATAACACCTTTAGAAAAGAGCAACGAAGATGCATATGACAGTCGAGGGTCGACGGTACTTGGCTGTAGCATCAAGGCAACTTTATTCCGCGCATTACTCAGGGCCAAGTCGCCTTATCCATTAGGCGGGCCACAGGAATCGACGATAATTGATTTTCGAGCCGCAAGGGGGGATCATGGCGCGAAGTAGACTACTGACTGGCTCGGGACGTTCCAAATTTTTCGATGATCAAGCCTATCATTTTCAGACCTTGCGCGCTCTGAGTGATATTCCCTACGGCGGAGCGGATACGTCTGAAGTCGTTCAGACAATATCGCATATCAAAGCTGGCGACGCCGACAGCTGGTTTGACGCGTGGGAACAGACTGGTAACCGCGTTTTGGAACTCGCCCGTCGCAGCCAAGACCCCATGAGCCGGGGGCGTGCGCTGCTGCGATCCTACAATTACTTTCGGACCGCTGAGTTTTTTTTAGGGCCGGACGATCCGAGACGACCCAACTCCTCGAAAAAAAGCGTCACGGCGTTCTACGAAGGCCTAGATACATTGAAAATAGAATACGAAAGACTTCGCGTTCCTTATGGCTTGCATTATCTCAACGCTCTCTACTTTCGGGGTTCTGAAGGTTCGGAAAACCGGGCGTTGATCATGTTTTGCGGTGGTTTTGATTCAACGTTGGAGGAGCTCTATTTCCTTCTGGTGGCCGCTGGACTGGAGCGCGGCTATTCGGTTCTCGCCTACGAGGGGCCGGGACAGGGATCAATCCTCCGTGAGCAACACCTTCCATTCACCCATGAATGGGAAAAACCGACCGTTGCCGTGCTGGACGAATTTCTACAAAAACATGCGCCTCCGGCAAAACTGGTTCTTGTCGGTGGGAGCATGGGTGGCTATCTGGCCCCGCGCGCAGCTGCGTTTGACAATCGCATTGACGGGGTTGTTGCCTATGATGTCTTCTATGATTTCGGTGCCATCGCTTCACGCTCGGTGCCGCCTTTAGCGCTCTGGTTTGACCGTCACCGATTGGGCTTCCTCTTGGACGCCAATGTCAAAATCAAATCCGCATTTTCTCCCGGCTTGAAATGGGCAATTCAAAACAGCATGTGGGCGATGGGAACACCCGATCTGCGTAGCACGCTTCAAGCTTACCAAGCTTACACACTGGAAGGTGTGGCGCAGCGTATTACATGTGATGTTCTCATCCTCGCTGGTGCAGATGATCACTTTGTTCCGGTTGGGCAAGTCAAACAATTTGGAAACAGTCTCACACAAGCCCGCAGCGTTATGTCAGTAATCTACGACCGCGAGTCCGGCGGAGCTGAGCATTGTCAAGTGGGTGCCGCCACTCTCTGGCATGCGACTTTCTTTGATTGGCTGCTGTTGAAATTTCCAGCTCATGAAAAGCCAGTCCAATGATTCAACCAAAAAAATCTTGGCCGCTATCTTCGATCATTCTCATCGTCGCAGGAATCGCGTTGGTCGCAATGGGACTTTACTTCATCCTGTTGCGACCGCCACTGCTGCCCGAAGACTTGGGCTACATCGGTCTTTCAGCGGGACAACTTGATGCCGTCAGGCTGCGCCTTGAGGCATGGCTCTCCCATGTGTTTCTGGTGATGGGAGGATATGTGTTGGCAACCGGCGTGTTGACCATCACCTTGGCTGCCACATCGTTTCGCGCACATCATTGGGGCGCGGCAATTGGTGTATTGATCGGCGGCGCGGCGTCCATCGGTTTGATGGCGGTGGTGAATTTTATAATCGACTCGGACTTCAAGTGGGTTATTCTTTTT
>JBBRTU010000062.1:0-14849 GCA_038244115.1 Burkholderiales bacterium | reverse complement strand
GATGTTGTTTGCCGTGATGAACCTTTTGTTTGCAGCGATCTTGGTATCAGCCCCTTTAATAGCGAACGCATTGATAACGAATTCCTCTGCCGCCAGTAGCATCGTGATGCCGTTCGTGGGCGCGGCGGTAGCGGCTGGCATATCGACCATCAAGGCGCGTGATGTCCGTGGTTCATCAGGTCGGTCACCTGCCTTGCCGACGGCGCAAGCAATGCCGGCGGGAAGCTCCAGCGTGCCTGTGGCGCGTACGAACGCGGCCAAGCCTTCCTTTGGCAGTGACACAGCTGCGGCGTCAGCAGTACCGGCAGCTTCGCCCGAGGGTGCGCCGGTTGCGGCAGTACAAGCCAGGAAACAACAGCAGCGCAGGGGTGTGCTTGTAACGCAATTCAAGAAACGTAATCCAAACAATAGCGGGGGCACATGATGGAGCCGGTCAAACTTAAAGCGAATGAAATTCTTGCCAGGCACGGCCCAGCCGGTTGGCTGATCCGCCGTTTGCAGCGTTACGCGCTGCTGGGTTGGGTGTTGTTCTTTGTGGTGCTTTTCTTGCACTTTTCCAGCGAAATGGTCAGCAACTTCGTGCCGCGTCCAATCGTGGCCGTGGACGCTTCCGGCCGCATCCTGGGCAATATCGAATATCTCAACGCAGGTACTCGTTCCGACGACGAGATCATTGCGGCCAGTAAACGCTTTGCCAGTTCCTACATGAGCCTGAATGCGGCTACGATCTTCGATGATTACGCCCAGGCCATGAACATGATGGGGGACGAATTGCTGGCAACTACCCAGCAAGCGCTCAAGGCAGACAATTACCTTGCGCGTGTTGCTGCCGCGAAAGCCCGGTCCTGGCTGGAATTCTCCCGGCAAGACGGCGCGCGCATCGTCGAGCGGCACGGCCTCACCGCACAAGTGCGCCTGATAGGCAACATCGTTATTGACGGCGGCGGCAAGGATGGCGTCGTTTCCAAACCGTTCGATATGACGCTGACGACAGAATCGGTTGCCCGCAATTCATTGAACACCAGCGGAATCAGAATCGTTACACGAAAGGACAACTAAGTGCGTTCACATTCACTTATTGCGGCACTCATTGCGGCACTGCTGGTTTGCTTTGCAACCGCAACAGCACATGCCGATCCGCGCGCCAAGCCGGTCGAGCTGCACAAACGGACCAACCTGGTCGTGTACGTTGTGCCCGACCTGGGCGTGCGCTTCACTTTCCCGTTCATCCTGGACGAACAGGATGCCTATGTCCCGTTTACGCTGAACATCACCAATCCGTTGTTTGTGCCGGAGCGGGAAAAAGGCCGCAATTATTTTGTGATCACCGAGAAAGCCGGCAGTCCGTCGAATATGCTGGGCAACATGTTTATGACCGTTGCGGGCTTTGAAATCAGTATCGAGCTGCGCACGACGAACGACCTGTCCAAACACTACAGCGACATCGTGTTCGACCTGACGAAAGAGGCGCGCGAAGAGCTGATCCAGCAGGGCATCGTGCAGCGCACGCTTGCGCTTGAACAGGAGTACAAAAAGAAGTTTGATGACCTTGACGCTGCGGCAGAACAAAAGGCAATCGCGCGGGTAGGGCGGCTGGCGCTTAAAAAGCCAGACACAAAAAGAATTAAGGAGGAGAGCCGCTTGAAGTTGCCAAACGGCGACGCTGTTGTTTTATATGTCGATCAGGTTGTGGACTACGATCCCTATTCGATTTACTTGTTTAATGTTGCTGCGGATAGCGACAGCAAGGGACTGACCATCATGGACGCCAAGCTTTTCGAGGTTAACGCAGACACCAAGCAGCTTCGGCCCATCGATTCATCGAAAGACGTGCCGTCACGCGTTCAACCCAACCAAGAAGTGCAGGGGGCGATCACGGTGCTAGGATCGAGCTTGAATCCTAAAAATCTGCTCAGGCTGCAAGTGTTGACTGACAAGGGCATGGTGGAGGCAGAATGGTAAAGTCTGTATTCCCTCTGGCTTGTCTCCTGGCGTTGCACACGGTGACGGCATACGCCGTCACCGCGGACGAACTGCGCAGCATGTCCGATGAGAAAGACCGCGAAACCGTGCAGCGTCAAGGCCGTGCTAACACCGACTCGCTTGGTTCGTTGTTACCATCCGACACCCCTCAAAGCAGCAAATATGACTCGAACTCAAATACTTCCAGCACCAGGAAAAATGGCAAGAAGACCAAAGCAAAAATAACCAGCGGCAGCGGATCAACTTCTGACATTGGGACTACAAGTACAAGTTCCAGCATCTACAACCCGCCTGCACGCGCTCCGGGTGGCGCGGATCAGGCGATAGTTTCCGATGCTGTGCTTCCTTCGCATGCCTTTGGTATTCGGCTGGGCTCATGGTTGAGCGCCGAGCTGCAACGCAACACCACCAGTGCCGAGAGTGGCACTGTTGAGTTGAAAATAACCAGCAGTTACGCCGGAGATCGGAACACCTTGCCCGTGGGCACGGTAGTTTTTGCTGAAAAAACGCTGAACGCCACCACCAAGCGCATGGAGATGGTCGTGACGCACGGCATCACGCCGGGCGGCCTTGAATTCGAGATACGCGGCCTCGTATTTGACCCGCAGAGGACGCCGGGTTTGTCCGGCATCTTTGTCCTGGATAAGAAACAAGTCGCAGCCAACAGCGCGGCCAAGGGCGCTATGGCCGCCGTTGGCGCGGCTGTCAGCCAATTGGGTGGCGGTGCGGCTGGTGCGGCCACCAATGCCGCAACCCAGAGCGTGTTGTCCGACACAAGCCAGGCTTCAGATTTTAACAATGGGCTACAGGCTGTAATTTATGTTTCGCCTCAACCATTATTAATCCGTGTGGAGAGACAATTTTGAACACACAACAATATTCAAGATTAGTGCCATTTTTGCACCGCAAGGGCGATATGTCACGAGTGATCCTGTATCTCCTCGCCCGTGGCTACACATTCATTGAACTGCTAGCCATAACGGTGAAGGAACTGCGCGCTATGGAGATGCCGGACCAGATGAAGTTTTACAGAGACACCATGCTGAACGGCCATAAAACCGGCCCTGCATTTATTTACCCTTCGGGTAAGCCTGTTCGTGAAACTGACTTTAAACGATTGGTGTGGGAGAGCACCAATAAAGTCCTGGGGCATCCGATATCAAGAGAAGCGTTCAGGTCTTACATAGCTTCATCATCGAAAAAAAGGAATGCATGAAATGCGCTCGATATTAGTTATTTTAAGTTTGTGTTTTGCGACATCGGCAATAGCAGCAGACGACAAAACTTTTCGGTTCGGAGTGCAAACCTCGCTTAATAGCTACAAAATCGACGATCCCGCTGGGCCAACAGCCGGGGGTAGCGGCTTGTCGTTTAGCGGAATCGCCTTGATTGACGTTGGCCGTGAAAGTCGGGTGATGCTCAACCTTGACCGCGATTCGTACAGCGTTACAGGATCCAACGTCAACGTCGGGCAGGACGTGTCAAGCATAGGAGGAGGATTGTCGTATCAAAAGATGCTGCGCATCTCTCGTTCCTGGAAGCCGTGGATCGGTGCCGGACTTGGCTATTCGTCTGCGACCTATAGCAACCGCTACGTTTTCACGTCGCCCGCCATGCAATATAAAACGCTTTATGGGGACAGGAAGACGACGGAAACATTATTACTGTTGAATGCAAACAGTGAGTGGCAATACAGTCGAGAATTTGATATTGGACTGCAAGCCCAGTTCTCCAAAGCAATCAGCGACAAATCCAGTACGTTAAGAGTCGGTATCTACGTGGTTTACTAATCAGAGGTTATATGCGCAACTACCTTATTTTATTTTTTTCTTTACTGTTAATTTCCGGTTGTGGCGGTGGCGGTGCTGCCGGTTCTAGTGGGCCGACCGGCTCAACCATTCCGGTCGGGGTTGTGTCTGGCACATCGTTCGATGGCTTAGTCATAAACGGCACCGTGAAAGTTTATGACTACACCACCGGCAGCAAAGGTGTTTTGCTTGCTCAAGCCACGACAGACGGGCAGGGGCTTTACAGTTTGTCGTTGCAGATCGAGTCTCGTCCGGTGCTGCTCGAACTTACAGGAGGCTACTATGTCGAAGAGGCTGGAATTTCAAACGCAAATGTCGCGCTGAGTACAAATCACAAACTAATGGCGGTTGCCAATTACACTACTGGCGCTGCCCTTAAAGTTGCTGTGACAACTTATTCATATCTTGCCGCTGGTTTGGCGCAGTACCAGATAAGCAAAGGGACGGCTGTATCCACGGCGATTGACAATGCAAATCAGCGCGTGTCCAGTCTGGTGGGCGTGAACATTCTCACGACGACGCCAAAAGAAATTACTGATGTGGCGAATGCAAGCGCGACGCTTACACCAGAATTGCGCTATGGCTTCCTCGCAGGCGCTATCTCGCTGTGGACATACAATAATGCTCCAAGCCCTGCTGTTGCGCACCTGTATCCGTATCCATACACCTCAATCGACTTTGCACAAACGCTTTACCAGGATATTTCTGCGGACGGTGTTCTGGATGGTTTCGGTGTAGACAGTACCGGCGCGAAGGCTCAACTTTCTTTCGGGACAGTACCGTTGAATCCTGATGTGTACCGCCTGGCGATAGGTACGGCCATTGTGCAGATGGCGGGTAATGCAAACAACAAAACTGGATTGACCGGCGCACAGGTCTTGTCATTTGCGAAATCATATATCGCCAATGCAGACCCTATTTTTAATAATGTTGCGTCAGTGGTTTTTGCTGACAGCACAGCAGGGATTGTCACGCCAACTACAAATCAATGGGCTAGGAAAACGATTAGCATCGTACCAACAGCATCCAGCCCATTTGGCTTGACCACTGTTGAGTTGCTGGTCGATGGTGTATCAGTAGCGACTTCCGCTGGTGCTGCAATTCCTGCCCAATTCAATCTGGACACAACGTTTTTTGTTGATGGTCTTCACACGGTATCTGTGCGCGCGACTGATGCAGGTGGATTTGTTACAACAGGAAACATTCAATCAAAAATAGACAATACGCCTCCATTGGCGACTGTTTACTCCAACGACGGCAATACTTGGATTTTTTCGCTTACTGTTACAGATGCTGGGTCTGGCGTTGATACTGTTTTAGATGTTACGTCTTACCCCATATATGCTGGCCCGCCTCAAGCCGTACCCTTCGATACCGCTACCGGGAAACGGTGGAGTTACGGTGCTTTCGACATATTTGGAACACATGCAAACCAAATATTCACTGTGAAAGATAAGGTGGGGAATTGCACTACTTATTCAAATACATTCTCTTACACCCTGCCATCGGGTGGATGGGTATATTTGTCATCAGGTGCTTGTTAATCGCAGGGCGATTGATATGCCTCGCAAACTTATTGCGGCTTGCGCCGTATTGTCGACCATATACGGGTGTGGCGGTGGAAGTTCGAATGGAAGCAGCGCCCCTCCCGGCGGCACTATAACGCCACCACCACCATCACAGACCGCAGTACGCGGCGTCGTCTTTGCGAGCGATGCCTTTACAAGCGGCGGCATTAAGGCATATGACTTTACAGGAGGCAGCAAAGGTGGGCTGCTGGCTAGTGCGTCCATTAACAGCACGGGCGCATATCTGCTTTCTGTGCCTGGCACGCCTGGTGCAATTCTGATTGAGGTGGACAGCGGTTGTTATACCGACAAGGGAATTAGCTGGAACAGCAGCGCAAATGGTCCGCCGTTAACTTCTAATTCGACTTCGGCCGGCGTCTGCACTGCATCGCCATCATTGAGTGCTGCCGTTCCTTTTGCTGCATCTCCGCTCGTGGTCGCCGTCACCCCGTATACTCATGCCGCCGTCGGGCTGGCCGAGTTCGAGATTCGGAGTGGTACGGCCATAACAGCGGCTTTGAACGATGCAAACTCGCGTCTGTCATTGTGGGTGGGCACTGATATTCTGACCACCCTTCCCACGGCACCGGTGCGGTCTTCGACCTTTAGCACGGCCGCGCTTTACGGCGGTTTGCTAAGTGGCATTCCTTCGTGGCTGTTGAACACTGCCACGACCGCACCGGCAGTGTTCGGTGCGGGTTCTCTGACCACCTTGGCTTTCGCCGACGCGATGAAAAGCGACCTGGCACAAGATGGCATTTTGAACGGCACAGGCCGGGATTCTTTTGGTGCTGCCGTGGCCCTGACCGTCGGCAACGCCGCGATGACGACCACGATCTACCGTCACCAGCTCGCATTTTATGCCGTGATCAGAATACGGGGTGAAACCGAAGGCGCACTTAATGCAACACTAGCCGAACAGGCCAGCATTGTAAGTTTCCTGCCTTCTTTGGTGGCGTACAACGGTACAGTAAATACACTGGTTGATGCGTCAGGAATCGTCGCACTTAATGAAAATGCACCGATTATGACTATTGGCTACCCGTCGCCGGGTGGGGCACTAACCGGCAATCAAGGCATGGCCGGTTATATCCACGACAACGTAGGGATTCCAAGCGGGAACACGACCCTGTGGATTGATGGCGTGTTGTATACACCGTTTGGCAACCAATACGTTCCGAACGGCTTTATCAATACGACAATTTTTGCCAAGGGCACTCATGTCCTAACCATGAGAACAGTGAACAACCTAGGCCAAGTTGCCTCTGCGGACGTTAATGTTACTTTCTATTAGCAGAGCTTCCCGGAAGTCAAATGAGGATTTCTAAACCCCGCTGATTTCCCTGTCAGCGCAACTCATACCAGACACCCCGCCCGCTGCCTTGCTGGTTCAGGTATCCGCGCTCAACCAGCGCGCGGAAGTGCTGCTTGAGTGTGTTCCGACTGGCGCCGGTCAGCCTGGTGGCCTCACCTATGGTGACGCGGCCATGCTCGCGCGCAAACTCGACGATTTGCAGCGAAAGTTCTGGCAGCACGGCCAGCACGATCTTTTCCCGCTCAACCTTTTTCTCCAGCCGCCTGACCTGCTCGGCCAGGGAGCGCAGAAAGAACACCAGCCACGGTTGCCAGTCGGGTGCCTCGGTGCGGATTGTGCCCTGTGTCTGCCGCAATGCCAGGTAGTAGGCTTCCTTGTTCTGCTCGATTACACTTTCCAGCGAACTGTACGGCACATAGGCGTATCCCGCCTGCATGAGCAATAGCGTGGTCAGCACGCGGCTGAGTCGGCCATTGCCATCCTGGAAGGGGTGAACCTCAAGAAAAACCACGACACACAGGGCGATGATCAGCAGCGGATGCAGGCGCCCAGTCACTTGTTCCTGGCGAACCCATGCGATCAGTTCCGTCATCAGGCGCGGTGTGTCGAAGGGTGTGGCCGTCTGAAACACAATTCCGATCTGCACCCCGTTCTCGTCGAAGGCGACGACACTGTTCGAGTTCGTCTTGTAGTTGCCGCGATGCCGGGTGTCCTTCTCGCTGTAGCGCAGCAGGTTCTGGTGCAACTGCTTGATGTGGTTCTCGGTAAAAGGGATGTCTTGCCACGAGTTGAACACCATATCCATCAGCCCGGCGTAACCGGCAACTTCTTGCTCGTCCCGAGTGGCGAAGGATTTGATCTGCAAATTTGACAGCAACTGTTCGACTTCCCGGTCAGACAGCTTGCTGCCCTCGATCCGGGTGGACGAGCCAATGCTTTCGATGGTGGCCACGCGGCGCAGGGCCGACAACCGGTCAGGCGCGAGCGTGCCCAGCGCGCGCCAAGCGCCCTTGAACTCGTCGATACTGGCAATGAGGCTCAGTATCTCCGGGGTGATCTGGATGGTGTCGGATCGGAACATGAAACCAATGATACACCCAATTACACCCATTATCGAGGGGTATCGGTTATGGCTTCACGCACGCCATCTGAGGCAACCCCTTGTTGTACTCGACCTGAACCTGGCGGTCGCAAACCAAGTCCGAAAGCGATTGCTTAGACCGATTTCCATCAGCTTGCAATGTACGCACAAATGGCGCACAATTAAAACAATATCAATTTTTGGGATACTACAATGGAAGCCACAACGAATAAAGAAAGCCGTCTAAACATCCGTTGCGATAATCATACTCGCCAACTGCTCGACAGAGCTGCGGGGTACGCTCATGTCAGCATTTCCGAATTTGTGCTTTCACATGCGCTGGCATCGGCTGAACAGGTGGTGCGGGCGCATGAATCAATCACTTTGCGGCCGCAAGCCTTTCAGGCATTCCTCGCGGCGCTTGATGTGCCAGCCCAACCCAATGCGGCAATGAAGCGCGCCTTCAAGCGTCACGCCAAACAAATTAGCCGGTGATACATTACCAAATCAGGCCGCTCGATGCAGCCGTTGATGTGGCGACTTTTCAATGCGGTAGCAGCCCGCTGGACGAGTATATTCGTCGATATGCCACGCAAGATGTGCGCAGGAACGTAGCGCGGGTCTTTGTTGCCACACCGGAAGATGATCTTCGACGGGTGGCCGGATTCTTCACCCTGAGTGCATGCAGCGTAAGCTGTTCCAACCTGCCCGAATCAATGGCGCGTAAATTGCCCCGCTATCCGATACCGGTGGCATTGATCGGGCGGTTAGCAGTGGACGCGGCCTTTCAGGGGAAAGGCTTAGGCTCGATCCTGCTTGCCGATGCCTGCCAGAAGGTGGCGCAAGCCAGTTCTGTTCTGGCAGTGGCCGGAATTATCGTGGACGCGAAGGATGAAGCGGCTAGTGCTTTCTACCAGCATTTCGGTTTTACGTCCTTGCCGGGGCAGCCTGAGCGTCTAATAATGGGGTTGCCTCAGAAAACGGAAAATAAAGCACGCTAAGGGGGCGCTGCAACGTCTTGGAAGTGCCGCAAACGTCAGTCCTTGCGGACACACGTTAAAACGCGGCCAGAGCGCCGTCATGTCCTTGTCCACCGCCTGCGCCTTTCACTGCCCGGACGCCTCCTGATCCGGGAAGGGCGCTACCTGTCCGCTACGCTCCATTGCGCGACCACTTCCCGACATCCGGCTTGGCAGTGCGTCTTAGTTGTGGCCCTCGAACATCACGGCCAACAGCAAATAAACAGATCTCATTTTTGAAGCTCAGTATCTCCGGGGTAATCTGGATAGTGTCGGATCGGAACATGAAACCAATGATACACCCAATTACACCCATTATCGCGGGGGATCGGTTATGGCTTCACGCACGCCATCTAATACCTGTTTCTCACTTTTCATGCCATCAGCACTAAGAAATCAGCGCAGCCGCGAATCAAATTCAAAAGAACGTGAAATCACCATCGTGACACCCGAAAATGCGGCATGATTCGGATTCAGTAAAATGTTGTTTGATTCTGGCATGACAGATGAGGGAATAATCAGCCCTAAATGAACACCATCGAACAGAAATCTATCGCCAAGCTGTGTTGCCATTGCTGAACTAGGCAGATCATCCCATCCTGGCGGCAAGTCATTCAACATGTAGCGTTGGTACAGTTCTGGATCGTCCGGAAGTTCCAATTCTACTAGCACTAAATCCGCCGGCAGAATATCGCCGATGTGCACCAGTTTCTCCAGCGCCGCAATTTCAGGTGTCAAACCGGCATAGATGGCAGCCACATCAGGTGAGTTCCATCTGCCGCCAGCCAAGCGTGCTCCCGTCCCTTGCCGATCAAGTGCATGCTGACGTTTGGCAATACGCCATGCCTGCATTAAACAACTCCGCCGTAAGCGATTGAATAAAGCACTTTCCGTACTTCGCCCGCTCCCGTTTCTGTATCCAGCATCGTAATCGGGCTTTCGCCAAGCGCAGCGTTCTTTCGTGTCAGCCATTCTTTGGCAAGCAGTGCGGTGCCAAACACTTTTTCAGCCACATCTTCGACCAGTGCCAACCGCTCCAATCGTTCGGATTCCGCTTGCCCTAACAGGCTACCATTTTTGATCTTACGTTCCGCTGTCGCCGAAGACATCCCCAGAATCTTGACGAACTGGGCGCGTGGCATGGCGAAATATTCGCTGGCCGAAACCAGTACGTTCGCATTAACACCTGCACGAACAAGTTTAATCCGGGCACCCGCATTCGATTTAACAAGGGCCGATCTCCATTGCTGGAAACCCACTGTCTTGACAGGTTTACTAGCACTTTGCTCACTCACAGCCCGCTTTACGCTCTTGGGTACGGCTCTGGTTGTAGTCACGACACACCTCATATCTCATTTGATAAGTAAATATATCTCAAATGATGAGTGTATGCAAGTAATTCGCGCGTGGGGGTGAACCAGTCGATGTCCGCTCGCGGGGCACAACAGCGGACGGTCAACCTTAATATTTAATGTGACACCCCTCCGGGACCGCTCCCGCTCCACCGTATTGCTTTTGTGTCCCCATCCCTGCGGGACTATTCAGTGAACTTGCCCACCGATCTTGGCACCGCTAGCTGTGGCCCTCGAACATCACGGCCACAGCAAATAAACAGATCCCATTTTTGAAGCACAGCCCATTGCACGGCCAGGACGAAATTCAACACCTGGTCAAGTGCAACGGCTGATCGGTTGCTACAGGCCGATTGTTGGTTCGCCATCTCCTTGTCCGTGTCTCAAGTCGTCGTATCGCACATGGCTGGTCGGTCGCGGAGGCTAAGACATAAGCCACGCCAAAACTGCGGGGGCACGAAGAAACTGTGCCGCTGCGCGTGCCCCTTCACCCGTTCGCACTCCCTCCGGTCGATGCGCTGCGGCCTCGGCTACACCCCTTGTCTGTCATGCCTTATGCCGCCTCCCAAAAGCGCTCCCGCCTTATCGCCATTCAAGTTGAGCGATACGACGGCATGAGCCACTACAACAACAAGGAGATCAGAAATGAGCGAACAACAACCCAACACAACCGCAAACCAAACCGCCTGCGGCAGCAAGCTCCACAAGGGGTCACCTCAGAAAACGGAAAATAAAGCACGCTAAGCCGGTTGCATCGGTCGAAGCGGCCTGAATTTGCCCGCGCCGACCTTGGCGCTGCTGCGCCACAGGTAATCACCAGTCAGGTTGATGTGCTCCCAGCCCAACGGCGACAGGTATTGCAACAGCGCGCCATCGACAGCATGTCCATTTCCGCGCAGGGCATTCGCGGCTCGCTCCAGGTAGACCGTATTCCATAACACAATGGCTGCCGTCACCAGGTTGAGGCCGCTGGCCCGGTAGCGTTGCTGCTCAAAGCTACGGTCGCGAATTTCGCCCAGCCTATTGAAGAACACTGCCCTGGCCAGTGCATTGCGCGCTTCTCCTTTGTTCAGCCCGGCATTTACGCGGCGGCGTAGCTCGACACTTTGCAGCCAGTCGAGGATGAACAGGGTGCGCTCGATGCGGCCCAGCTCACGCAGAGCGACGGCCATGCCGTTCTGACGTGGGTAGCTGCCGAGCTTGCGCAGCATCAGCGAGGCCGTCACTGTGCCCTGCTTGATCGAGGTGGCCAGCCGTAGGATTTCGTCCCAATGCGCGCGAATGGCCTTGATGTTCAACCTGTCGCTGCTGATCATCGGCTTGAGGGAGTCATAGGCGGTATCGCCCTTGGGGATGAATAATTTGGTGTCGCCCAGGTCGCGGATACGCGGCGCAAAGCGGAAGCCCAGCAGGTGCATGAGGCCAAAAACGTGATCAGTGAAGCCCGCCGTGTCTGTGTAGTGTTCCTCGATTCGCAGATCGGACTCGTGGTACAGCAAGCCGTCAAGCACATAGGTCGAGTCGCGCACGCCCACGTTGACAACCTTGATATGAAACGGCGCGTACTGGTCGGAAATGTGGGTGTAGAAGGTTCGCCCTGGGCTGCTGCCGTATTTCGGGTTGATGTGACCCGTACTCTCGGCTTTGCTGCTGGTTCGGAAATTCTGGCCATCTGACGATGACGTGGTGCCGTCGCCCCAATGGGCGGCAAAGGGATGCCGGAACTGCGCGTTCACCAGCTCCGCCAGCGCAGTCGAATACGTTTCGTCACGGATATGCCAAGCTTGTAGCCAGGACAGCTTGGCATAGGTCGTGCCAGGGCAGGACTCGGCCATCTTGGTCAGACCCAGGTTGATTGCATCGGCCAGGATGGTGGACAACAGCAGATGCTTGTCCTTGGCTAGGTCGCCCGATTTCAGGTGCGCGAAGTGCCGGGTGAAGCCCGTCCATTCATCGACTTCCAACAATAATTCGGTGATCTTGATGTGCGGCAGAGCCATCGCCGTTCGGTCAATCAGCGCCTGGGCGGTGTCTGGCACCGCCGCATCGAGCGGCGTGATCTTCAAGCCGGACTCGGTGATGATGGCATCTGGCAGGTCGTTGGCCAGCGCCATGCGATTAACGGTGGCAAGCTGCGTTTCCAGAAGCGTCAGCCGCTCGTGCAGGTACTTGTCGCAGTCGGTGGCCACGGCCAGCGGTAATTCGCTGGCCTGCTTGAGACTGGCGAATTTCTCGGGCGGCACCAGGTAGTCCTCGAAGTCCTTGAACTGGCGCGATCCCTGCACCCAGATGTCGCCGGAACGCAGCGCGTTCTTCAGTTCCGACAACGCGCATAGTTCGTAGTAGCGCCGGTCGATACCGGCGTCGGTCATCACCAGTTTCTCCCAGCGTTTCTTGATGAAGCCGGTCGGAGCATCGGCGGGCACCTTGCGGGCGTTGTCGGCGTTCATGCCGCGCAGCACCTCGATGCCTTCGAGCACATCCTTGGCGGCAGGCGCAGCCCGTAGCTTGAGCACGTCGAGTAATTCCGGCGCGTAGCGGCGCAGCGTGGCGTAACTTTCGCCGATACGGTGCAGGAAATCGAAGTCTTCGGGCTGCGCGAGTTTCTGTGCCTCGGTGACGCTCTCGGCAAAAGCATCCCAGGACATAACAGCTTCGATGGCGGCAAACGGATCGCCGCCGTTCTTCTTGGCTTCCAGCAGGGCTTGGCCGATACGTCCATACAGCCGCACCTTGGCGTTGATCGCCTTGCCGGACGCCTGGAACTGCTGCTGATGCTTATTCTTGGCGGCGTTGAACAGCTTGCCCAGAATACGGTCGTGCAGGTCGATGATTTCGTCGGTGACGGTGGCCATGCCCTCGATGGCCAGCGCCACGAGGCTGGCATAGCGCCGCTGCGGCTCGAACTTGGCCAGGTCGGCGGGCGTCATCTGTCCGCCCTCGCGGGCGATCTTGAGCTGCCGGTTTTGGTGAACCAGCCGCTCGATGCCTGCGGGCAGATCGAGGGCTTGCCAAGCTTTGAGACGTTCGATGTGTTCGAGCATGTGGCGCGAATTCGGTTTGACCGGCGACTGGCGTAGCCAGGCCAGCCAAGTGGTCTTGCCGTTGTCGCGGCGCTTCAGTAAATCATCGAGGCGATGCCGATGCACGCTCACCAACGGCTCGCACAGTGTTTCGTAAATGCGCCGATTGGCGCGGGTGATGGCCTCGGCACTGGCGCGCTCGATGGCGTTGATCGCTGGCAGAATGACCAACCGCCGCCGCAGGTGCTCGATCAATGCACTGGCCAGCACGATGCCCTTGTCGGTCTGCATGGCCAGCTCGGTCAGTGTGTGCACGGCTTGCCGGTAATGGCTCATGGTGAAGGGTTGGAAGCCGATTACCGTTTGCAGCTCGGCCAGGTGCTCGCGGCGTGTCTGCTCTCGCTGACCGTACTCGTTCCAGCTTTCGACGCCGACCTTGAGCTGATCGGCGACCAATTTCAGCAAGGGCGGAAACGGTGATTGATCGATGCCAAGGATGATGCCGGGGAAGCGCAGATAACAGAGCTGCACGGCGAAACCAAGCCGGTTTGCTGACCCGCGCCGTTGCCGGATCAGGGAAAGGTCGGTTTCGCTGAACGTGTAATACCGGATCAGGTCGTCCTTCGTGTCCGGCAACGCCAGCAGGTTTTCTCGCTCGGCGGCGGACAAGATGGAACGACGTGGCATAGCTATCCAGTTCTCAAGTATTGATACAGGGTTTCGCGGCTGATGCCATAGTCGCGGGCGACCGCTGCCTTTTGCTCACCCTCTGTGATACGGCGTTTCAATTCGACAATTTGCGATTCGCTCAAGGACTTTTTCCGGCCCCGGTACGCGCCACGCTGCTTGGCCAGCGCAATACCTTCACGCTGCCGCTCCCGAATCAATGCACGCTCGAACTCGGCAAACGCGCCCATCACCGACAGCATGAGATTCGCCATCGGCGAGTCTTCGCCGGTGAAGGTCAGACTTTCCTTGACGAACTCGATGCGCACGCCGCGTTTGGTCAGCTTTTGCACTAGGCGGCGCAAGTCGTCCAGGTTGCGGGCCAGCCGATCCATGCTATGCACCACCACCGTGTCGCCGTCGCGCACAAATGACAACAAGGTGTCGAGTTCTGGGCGCTGGGTGTCTTTGCCCGATGCCTTGTCGATGAACACCTTGTCCACTTGGACCTGTTCAAGTTGCCGCTCCGGGTTCTGGTCGAAGCTGCTGACCCGGACATAGCCGATACGTTGACCTTTCAAGACGCCTCCGATGCTGAATGTGTCAGGAAAGAATCTATGACGTTTGGCGGCATGTGTCAATAAATTACAAACCGAAGCCTATTCTGACGCTACATGTGCGGAGTGCATGACATCAGGTTAGGGTATAGCTCAACAGGACACCTTGGCGCACAGCACTTCACTAATCTTTTACTAATGCATCGCTTTTTCAGCGAGTCACGGATTGCAGTAGGCGCAATGCGCAGGATCGGCTTGTGACCGGTCCGCCCTCTCAACAATCCGCCGATATTCACAACGCAAGCACGTCCAAACTTCGTTGCGGAAACTTGAGGTTGGGAGCCGACAAGATGCGCAGGGCAGGCCTGGCTGCCGCCTGCTGATCCAATAGCCCGGCGCTGCGCACTCGGGGCATTCTGATTGAATGCGCTGCAGCAGATCCGCAGCAGCCTGCTCAATGTGCTTCATGCGGCTCGG
>JBBRTU010000061.1:0-15299 GCA_038244115.1 Burkholderiales bacterium | reverse complement strand
GCTTGGCGGCCATAGCGTCTTGGACCCACCCCTTCCCATCTCGAACAGGGCCGTGAAACGAGACCGCGCCGATGATAGTGTGCATTACGCATGCGAAAGTAGGTCACCGCCAGGCTCCTTATGCAGTAAACAAAAACCCCGCCCATAAAGCGGGGTTTTTGCTTTTGGGCGCTTGCATTGCATACCGCTGCAATGGCGGTGCCATCAGCATGGATGGTGTAGGCAGAAAAACTGCAGGGCTACATTTAATAAAATCAACATTCTATTCAAACAACCGGAGCTACCCCTTTGGATATTGGTTTGGATCGGGAATAGAATATTAATTTGTCATGCGAAGTATGCCTGGAATTGTGTTGCTCAACTCTATATTCACATCCATTAACCCACGTCTGGTGAGGGTTTGCAGTCAGTAAGAGTGCACAAGACGCATTTTTTTGTTATAATGCGAAATTAAATTCGATGGGCTTTCAGCCCATTTTTTATTTGTGGTGCTGGTTATGGTTCTGCATGCGCTACTGGAGTCTACGCTCGTTGGTTTGGGCTATGAATTGGTTGACTTGGAAATATCCGGTCGCCAGAAAAGATTGCTGCGTGTCTTCATAGATAAACCAAATGGCATCAACATAGATGATTGCGTCCTGGTTAGCGATCATCTGGGTAAGTTGTTGGTAGTTGAGGGTGTTGATTATGATCGCCTTGAAGTGTCATCACCTGGCTTGGACCGCCCCTTGAAAAGAGAGGCGGACTTTCTCAGGTTTAATGGAGAAAAGGCACAAATAAAGTTAAGAGTGCCTGTGTCTGGTCAAAGAAATTTTGCTGGGATTTTGCGTGATGTTAAAGAGGGTTGGTTACAGCTTGAAGTGGATGGCGAACTTGTATCCCTCGAGCTGGCTAATATGGACAGGGCACGCCTTGTTCCAAATATTTAGACCCTGCAAATATTTTGACATCAGGGCGGTAAACGGAAACGGATTGAGCTGGAGGTAGGTAGCATGAGTCGCGAAATATTAATGTTGGTGGATGCACTGGCAAGAGAAAAGAATGTCGATAAAGATATCGTATTCGGCGCTCTGGAATTGGCATTGGCTTCGGCAACGAAGAAGCGCTTCCATGATGATGTTGAAGCGCGCGTAGAGGTTGACCGATCGACAGGTGATTATGTGTCTTTCCGGCGTTGGCAAGTCGTACCTGATGAGCTGCTTGAGGAACCAGATCGCCAAATTGCCCTGAGTGAAGCAGCAAAAACCAAGCCTGATATTCAAGTCGACGAGTTTATAGAGGTGTCGCTTGAGCCGGTTGAATTTGGTCGCATTGGTGCACAAGCTGCGAAGCAGGTAATCCTGCAAAAAATTCGGGATGCTGAGCGGGAACAGATATTGAATGATTTCTTGCTTCGCAAGGAACATTTGGTGACTGGTGTGATCAAGCGTATGGAGCGGGGCAATGCAATTATCGAATCTGGTCGAATTGAAGCCTTGTTGCCACGTGATCAGATGATCCCCAAAGAAAATCTGCGAGTGGGTGATCGTGTGCGTGCCTTCTTGGCACGTGTTGACCGAGTTGGTCGTGGGCCTCAATTAATATTGTCGCGCACGGCACCTGAGTTCGTGGTCAAGTTGTTTGAGCTGGAAGTTCCGGAGATTGAAGAAGGACTCATTGAGATTAAGGCAGCGGCACGCGATCCTGGTTCTCGTGCAAAAATTGCGGTTAAATCGAATGACCAGCGTATTGACCCTCAGGGTACCTGTATTGGCATGCGCGGCTCGCGCGTGCAGGCAGTGACTGGCGAGCTGGCCGGAGAGCGCGTTGATATCGTGTTATGGTCTGCCGATCCGGCACAGTTCGTGATTAATGCGCTATCACCTGCTGAAGTGAGCAGCATTGTGGTGGATGAAGAAGCGGATAGTATGGATGTGGTTGTAGATGAAGAGCAACTAGCTATGGCGATTGGCCGCAATGGTCAGAATGTGCGCTTGGCATCTGAATTGACCGGCTGGGTGCTCAACATCATGACGATTGATGAAGCCCAGCAAAAGAATCAGGAAGAATTTACGAGTATTCGCCAGGTCTTCATGGAGAAGCTCGATGTCGATGAAGAAGTGGCTGACATCCTCGTGCAGGAAGGTTTTAGCACCTTGGAAGAAATTGCCTATGTACCAATTTCTGAAATGCTGGAAATTGAAGCGCTTGATGAAGGTACTATCAATGAATTGCGCAGCCGTGCCCGCAATGCTTTGTTGACTGAGGCGATTGCGAGCGAGGAGCATGTGGAAAACGTTGCGGAAGATTTGCTTGCACTAGAGGGGATGGATAACCAAACAGCTCGTGTACTTGCTTCCAAAGGCGTTACCACGATGGATGATCTTGCCGATTTGGCAGTGGACGATCTTGTTGAACTGACTGGCATGGATGGCGAACGCGCCAAACAGCTCATCATGACGGCAAGGGCTCCGTGGTTCGCATAAATACTGTGAGGGGGCCGGAATGGGACAAATGAAAGTAGATCAATTCGCAAAGGAACTTGGCTTGCAGCCTTCACTACTGCTCGAACAATTGCGTGCTGCGGGTGTGAATAAGGATGAAGCTGAGGATATGCTGAGTGAGCAGGATAAGACTCAGCTTCTGGATTATTTGCGTCGCGTTCATGGCGCCAAGGAACAAAAAAACAAGATTACCCTGACTCGTCGTGAAACCAGCGAAATCAAGAAGTCAGATAGCACAGGTAAGGCACGTACTATCCAGGTGGAAGTCCGCAAGAAGCGCGTTTTTGTAAAACGCGACTTGACTGCTGCTGAAGAAATCGAGGCGGCGCCCGTAATTGTGCAGGAACCTGTGCCGACGCCGATTCCTGCACCTATCCCAGCCATGTCCCCGGTTTCGGCTGAGCCAGTGCCAGTGGTCAATGCCAAAGAAAGAGCATTGCGCGCGGAAGAAGCACGAAAGCAGGCAGAACTGATTGCGATACAGAGTGCCGATGCGCGTATCAAGCAGGAGCGCGAACAATCGACCAAAACTGTCGAGCCAGCAAAGCCTCTACTGCCCGTAGCAGAAGAGGTAAAAATAGCAGAGCCAGTTGCTGTACCTCCAGTCCCTCCAGGTACTTTGCACAAGCCTACACTCAAGCCTGGCGAAAAACCTGCCAAGGCTGAGAAGAAAGGCACCAAAAAGGAAAAAGATACCAGCTGGGGTGATGCGGCTGGGAAGCGGCGTGGCCTTAAAGTGCGTGGCGATACGGGTGGTACCGGTTGGCGTGAGCGCAAAGCAGGGAATAAGCATCACAAGCCGGTAGACGATGCTGCTCATGCGTTCTCTATGCCCACTGAGCCGGTGGTGCACGAGGTGATGGTGCCTGAAACGATTACCGTAGGCGAGCTGGCACACAAAATGTCGGTGAAAGCTGCGGAAGTAATCAAGGTGCTGATGAAGCTTGGCAATATGGTTACGATTAACCAGGTGCTCGATCAGGAAACTGCCATGATTTTGGTGGAGGAAATGGGGCACATAGCCAAGCCTGCTGAGTTGGACACGCCCGAGACATTCCTGGCGGAGAGCGATAAGCCGATAGAAATCAAATTGGAACCGCGTGCGCCGGTGGTGACCGTGATGGGCCATGTCGATCACGGCAAGACTTCTTTGCTGGATCATATTCGGCGCACACGCGTGGCGCACGGCGAAGCAGGCGGTATTACACAGCATATTGGTGCCTATCATGTAGAAACAACGCGCGGTATGATCACCTTCCTGGATACGCCCGGCCATGAAGCATTCACGGCAATGCGCGCGCGTGGTGCAAAGATTACCGACCTGGTGATCCTGGTCGTGGCAGCGGACGATGGTGTAATGCCGCAGACGATTGAAGCAGTGCATCATGCCAAAGCGGGCAATGTGCCTATCATCGTTGCCGTGAACAAGATTGATAAACCTGATGCCAACCCGGAGCGAATTAAGCAGGAACTGGTGGCGCAAGGTGTTGTGCCTGAGGATTGGGGCGGTGACACCATGTTTATCGAGGTGTCTGCCAAAACCGGCGCGGGCATCGACTCGTTGCTGGAAAGCGTGTTGCTGCAAGCTGAGGTACTTGAACTCAAAGCACCGAAAGACACGATGGCGAAGGGTATTGTGATCGAGGCTCGACTTGATAAAGGGCGTGGGCCGGTTGCGTCGGTATTGATACAGTCGGGGACATTGAGGCGCGGCGATATGTTTCTTGCTGGCGGCGCGTTTGGTCGCGTACGCGCGATGCTGGATGAAAATGGCAAGCAAGTGCAGGAAGCTGGACCCTCCATCCCAGTTGAGATTCTTGGTTTGTCTGATGTGCCTATGGCAGGTGAAGATGCGATGGCACTGGTGGATGAACGCAAGGCCCGAGAAATTGCCCTGTTCCGCCAAGGCAAGTTCCGTGATGTGAAACTTGCCAGACAACATGCCACCAAGCTGGAAAATATGTTCGACCAGATGGGTGAGGGCGAGGTTAAATTCCTGCCGCTCATCGTAAAAACCGATGTGCAGGGTTCCTACGAGGCGCTAGCAAATGCCTTACAGAAACTCTCTACAGATGAAGTGAAGGTCAACATCATTCACAGCGGTGTCGGAGCAATCAGCGAATCAGATATTAACTTGGCACTGGCTTCGAAAGCGGTGGTGATAGGCTTTAACACGCGTGCCGATGCCACTGCACGAAAGCTGATTGATTCGACTGGCGTGGACGTGCGCTACCACAACATCATTTATGACGTAGTGGATGAGATCAAGGCAGCCATGTCCGGCATGTTGTCGCCGGAGAAGAAAGAAAGCATTATTGGCCTGGTCGAAGTACGCGAAGTTTTCCGCATTACCAAGATTGGTACCGTTGCCGGTTGCTACGTACTGGATGGTGTGGTTAAACGTGGTTCTTCGTTGCGTTTGCTGCGCGATAATGTCGTGCTGTTCACGGGTGAACTGGACTCATTGAAGCGCTTCAAAGATGACGTGAAGGAAGTTAAGGCGGGCTTTGAGTGCGGTTTGTCTCTCAAAGGTTTTAACGAGCTCCAGATTGGTGACCAGCTGGAAATCTATGAGGTCGTAGAGGTAGCCCGCTCGCTGTAATTGCGAGGATTAGCTATGCCAAAAGATTCCACCAGGACGCGGCGGATTGCCGAGCAGATTCAGCGCGAGCTGGCTGACATCATTCGCCTTGGCTTGAAAGATCCGCGCGTCGGTGGAATGGTCACACTCACTGATGTCGAGGTGACGCACGATCACGAACACGCCAAGGTTTACTTTACGCTTATGGGCGATCAGCAACAGGTTGCGGAGACGCTCAAGGGCTTGCAGCGTGCAGCGGGTTTTTTGCGTAGCCAGTTGGCTCATCGGATGCAACTCCGCATTGTGCCCGACTTGCGCTTCGTGCATGACACATCGGTAGCACGTGGAGTGGATTTGTCGCGTCTAATCGACGAGGCGATTATGCAAGATAAAAAACACGACGAAGCGTAGCACTTCTCTTACCATTACTGTCCCATTTTGCAAGTAAAACGCATTAAACGAAAAATCAGCGGCGTTCTGCTGCTTGATAAGTCAGCAGGTATCAGTTCCAACTATGCATTGCAGCAAGCCAAGCGCTTGTATCAGGCAGAAAAGGCTGGGCATACCGGCACGCTAGATCCGATGGCGACTGGCATGTTGCCCCTGTGCTTCGGTGAAGCCACCAAATTTTCACGCTTCTTGCTGGACGCCAGCAAAACCTACCAGGCGATTGTCAAGCTAGGTCAGACCACTACCACGGGTGATTCAGAGGGTGAGATTCTCAGTACACAACCGGTGGATGTTAGTCGCCCCCAGCTAGTGAAGGTGTTACAGGACTTGGTTGGAACCATCAGCCAAGTACCCCCCATGTATTCTGCTTTGAAGCATCAGGGTAAAGCCCTCTATACCTATGCCCGACAGGGCGTGGATATCGAGCGCAAGTCGCGCGAAATTACTATCTATCAACTTGATCTCGATGACTTCAGCGGTGATGAACTGAGTATTACCGTTTCTTGCAGCAAGGGTACATATATTCGTGTACTGGCCGAGGATATCGGTAAAGCATTAGGCTGTGGTGCCTATATGCAGGCCTTGCGTCGAACCAAGATTGGGCCATTCAGCCTCAATCAGGCAGTGACATTACCTCAACTGGAGCAGCTCGATCTGGCGGGGCGCGATGCCTTGTTGCTGCCGGTTGATGCTTTAATCGAAACGATGCAAAAAGTCATATTGGACACGCAAAGTACCTACTATATAAAGCAAGGCCAGCCAATCTGGCTGGCTAAACAGTCCGCTGGCGCTATCCTGCGCCTTTACGACGATCAGGGATGTTTTCTGGGTATTGGTGAAGTGACGGCAGAAGGGAAGATTGCGCCGAAGCGACTGGTCGTGCTGTAACAGTCTGAGAAAAAGGCGAAAAAGTTCTTTTTTACTTGAGAAAGTGCCCCGAAAAAGGGTAGAATGCCGGATTCCAAAATTCACTTGTTGAGTGTTTGGAATTTGGCGGGGGGTCTGTTCGGTTGATATGGATTCCCCCTCTGTCCGGTATGTAGCCGGGCAGAATGAATTAACTGATAGCTCTGGAGACAACATGGCCGTTTCAACCGATAAAAAAGCACAAATTGTGCAGGATTACCAACGCATCAAGGGCGACACTGGCTCATCTGAAGTACAGGTAGCGCTGTTGACCGCTCGTATCAATGATCTTACCGATCACTTCAAGGCACACGTGAAAGATCATCACTCGCGCCGCGGCTTGCTCATGATGGTGAGTAAGCGCCGTAAGTTGCTTGATTACCTCAAAAGAAAAAATGTTGATAGCTACCGGTCATTGATCGAACGGCTTGGATTGCGCAAGTAATATAGCTTTCGCGGAGACGACAGTGGTTTTAAAAACCGCTGTTGTTTCCACCGAACACATTACCCATATGGCCCCGGCAAATCTTGCCGCGAGCACTTCGTTGAATTTTTGGTAAAGGATTAAAAGCTTGAAGCCTATCAAAAAGAGTTTCACATTCGGGCGTCACACGGTGACGTTGGAGACGGGCGAAATCGCACGCCAGTCAAGCGGTGCCGTCATCGTCAACATGGACGATACCGTGGTATTGGTCACGGTGGTGGGCGCAAAAGATGTTAAGCCGGGCCAGGATTTTTTCCCGCTTACAGTGGATTATCAGGAGCGAACCTACGCAGCCGGCAAGATTCCTCACGGTTTCTTTAGACGTGAAGGACGTCCTTCTGAGAAAGAAATTTTGACCTCGCGACTGATCGATCGACCGCTGCGTCCATTATTTCCGGAAGGCTTCTATCACGATGTACAGATCGTTGCCACGGTGTTGTCTTCGAATCCAGAGATCGATTCCGATATACCCTCGTTGATAGGTGCTTCTGCAGCCTTGGCAATTTCGGGCCTGCCGTTTGATGGCCCGATCGGCGCTGCGCGCGTAGGCTATATCGATGCGCAATATGTGCTCAATCCTACAGCGACCGAATTGAAATCCACCAAGCTGGATCTGGTGGTGGCAGGAACTGGGCAAGCCGTATTGATGGTCGAATCCGAAGCCAGCGAGTTGCCTGAAGATGTGATGCTGGGTGCCGTGGTATTTGGTCACGATCAATTGCAAGTCGTGATCAACGCCATCAGCGAACTGGCTGATGAAGTGGGTACTGAGCCGTGGGACTGGATGCCGGTCGAAAAAGACACCGCAATGATTGAACACGTGGCCAAGATGACCGGCGACGAACTCAACGAAGCCTACCGCATTAAACAGAAACAAGCGCGTTACGCCAAAGTGGACGAGATTCGCAATCGTGTTCTGGGCGCATTGATTACTGAGGGTATGGACACCGTACGTGTTAACCAGATCAAGAATATTTTTCAGGATGTGGAAGCCAAGATCGTGCGTGGCCAGATACTAAACGGCGAACCACGTATAGACGGACGCGATACGCGCACGGTTCGTCCGATCACCATCCGCACTGGTGTACTGCCCCGTGCGCATGGTTCTGCATTGTTTACTCGTGGCGAAACTCAGGCACTGGTTGTGGCTACGCTTGGTACGGGGCGCGATGAGCAGGTTATCGATGCTTTGCAGGGTGAATATAAAGATCGCTTCATGTTGCATTACAATTTCCCACCTTATGCCACCGGTGAATGTGGTCGCGTGGGCACACCGAAGCGGCGCGAAATCGGGCATGGCAGGCTGGCAAAACGCGCACTGATCGCGGTACTCCCCAACGCGGAAGAATTTGGATATACCATGCGAGTGGTATCTGAAATTACCGAGTCTAATGGCTCCAGTTCGATGGCCTCTGTATGCGGCGGGTGTCTGGCGCTGATGGATGCGGGTGTGCCTCTCAAGTCGCATGTAGCCGGTATCGCCATGGGTCTGATCAAGGATGGTAACCGCTTTGCCGTATTGACCGATATTCTGGGCGATGAAGATCATCTGGGTGACATGGACTTTAAAGTTGCCGGTACCGAGCAGGGTGTAACTGCGCTGCAAATGGATATCAAGATTAACGGTATTACCAAGGAAATCATGCAGGTGGCTTTGGCCCAGGCCAAAGAAGGTCGTATGCACATCCTTGGTATCATGAAAGGTGCTGTTGATCATGCACGCGAGGAGATGTCTGCCTATGCGCCACGCATTATCACTATCAAGATCAACCCGGAGAAAATCCGTGACGTAATCGGTAAAGGTGGTGCGGTAATCCGTGGCCTGCAAGAAGAAACCGGCACGACGATCGACATTGGAGAAGATGGCACGGTGAAAATTGCTTGCCTCAGCACGGAATCAGGCAACATAGCCAAACGGCGTATCGAGGAACTAACCGCTGAAGTGGAAGTGGGTAGAACATACGAAGGTACTGTGCTGAAGTTGCTGGATTTCGGCGCTATTGTCAGCGTATTGCCGGGCCGCGACGGTTTGTTGCATATTTCTCAGATTGCACATGAACGGGTGAATGCTGTGGCTGATCATCTTAAAGAAGGGCAGGTGGTTAACGTCAAAGTATTGGAAGCGGATGAAAAAGGCCGTTTGCGCCTTTCCATGAAAGCCTTGCTGGAAGCGCCAAAAAAGGACGAGCAGAGCATTACTCAGTAGCTTTCTTAAGTCTTAATAAAAAAAAGCAGCCACTTGTGGCTGCTTTTTTTATATCTTCTAAATTTGTTTTTTGCGTCGAGATTCAGCTTCTGGAGGTTTCCGCGAGCGAATGCCACCAGCGCTTGCGATTGGCAGGAATAATGCCGCGTGGTTGCATTTCTGAGGGTGGCATCAAACTCATCACCCAGCCAGGTAAAGGAGGGTTTTTGCTGAAGCCGCAGGAGACGCCCAGGTTGTGTGGGTCGAAGATTTTAATCAGGCTGGGATTATCGAGGTTGTCGGCGTACACGATACCGCAGTAACTTTCCTCGTGATCATGATGCAATAGGCTATCGATTTCGCGAAGAAAAATTTTTACCTGTTCGGCAGATGACGGTGAAATTGGTACCGGTTCGCCAATAGCATAGACATACCAACCTGCTTCAGGATTTATCCTAGGCCAGAATTCCGTGAGTTGTTCCCATGACAATAAGCTAAATAATGTCCCTCTGAATGTTCGGTCGAACTCAGATTGAGGTAACGGGGGGGCTGTCCTATGGAATCCAAACACGTGTCAACCTTGACTGATGTAACCTAAAGTTTCCACTTCGCCAAAAGTGAGAGGCAAAGCTTACCGTTTGCTTTGCTACTTGCTTTTAGTTCCGACATAACCTTGGTCTGCGGCGAAGGTTAGTCTTCACAGAAAACAAGTTGCCAATTCTATTTGGCAACTTGTTTTTCTCTCAGTTCGTCCAAAGTTTTGCAGTCAATGCAAAGGGTGGCTGTTGGGCGGGCTTCCAAGCGCTTCAGACCGATTTCGACGCCGCAACTTTCGCAATAGCCGTAATCACCCGCTTCGATTTTTCCAATTGTCTCGTCAATTTTTTTTATCAACTTTCGTTCGCGATCACGGTTGCGAAGTTCTAGTGCCATATCTGATTCTTGGCTAGCGCGGTCATTAGGATCAGCAAATACGGTTGCTTCGTCCTGCATGGTATGTACGGTACGATCGATATCTTGACTCAGCTCTTCTTTCCAGCCTTCAAGTATTTTGCGAAAATGCCCGAGCTGGGTGCCGTTCATGTATTCCTCACCATTACTTGGTGCATAAGGAACGAATTGTTTGCTTGGTGTGTTACTTGCAGTTTGTTTCACAGTTGTGGTTTTTTTCAGGGTTGTAATTGGTTTTGCAATTGTATCTGATTTTGCGCCGAGTTTCTTTGCTTCAGGTTTGGCAGCAGATTTCTTCGCGACTAGCTTGACAGTGGATTTGATTGCTGTTGGTTTTGCCGCAGATTTTTTTGCCACCGGTTTAGTGACGGATTTTTTCGTGACTGGCTTGGTGGTAGATTTCTTTGCCGCTGGCTTAGCTGCGGGCTTTTTCGTGGTCGGTTTGACAACGGATTTTTTTGCCACCGGTTTGGCAACGGATTTTTTCGTGACCGGCTTGGTGGTAGATTTCTTTGCCACTGGTTTGGCTGCAGACTTCTTCGTGGTCGGTTTGGCGACGGATTTTTTTGCCACCGGTTTAGTGACGGATTTTTTCGTGACTGGCTTGGTGGTAGATTTCTTTGCTACTGGTTTGGCGGCAGGTTTTTTTGCTACTGGTTTTTTAGCGGTGGTTTTTTTTGTAGGTGGCTTTGTAACAGCTTTCTTTGCCGCCGATTTAACCACGGGTTTTTTCTTCGCGGCCAACTTGGCGGCGGGTTTCTTTGCTGCTGTTTTAGCGACCGATTTCTTCGCTGCTGACTTTGCTGCCATATTTAGCACCCATTTCAGAATTAGGCAAAAGTGCTTTAATAGCAGAAATTTAGGTGTGCTGCAAGATAATCTGGTTTTTATTTAGGGAGAGAGGGCGATGAGTCTGAAGGCATTAATTTTTGATGTGGATGGTACGCTGGCGGATACGGAAAAAGAGGGTCACCGCATAGCATTCAATGCTGCTTTTCGTGAGTTCGGCCTAGGTTGGGATTGGGATGTGGCTTTGTATGGCATGCTGCTATCTGTTACTGGTGGTAAGGAACGTATTCGATATTATGTCGAGCGTTTTGCGCAAGATTATATCAAGCCTGCTAATTTCAACGACTTGGTCGCCGATTTACACAAGGCCAAGACCACGCATTACACGGAGATGCTTGCGACAGGCGCTATCCCCATGCGCAAAGGTGTTAAGCGGCTGCTAGGTGAAGCGCGAGCAGCGGGATTACGTTTGGCTATTGCCACAACCACCACGCCGGAGAATGTAACGGCTTTGCTGCGCCATTGCCTGGCAGCAGACTCGGTATCATGGTTCGAGGTCATTGCGGCAGGGGATATTGTCCCTGCCAAGAAACCGGCGCCGGATATTTATACTTGGGCGTTGCGCGAAATGGGAATAGACGCTTCTGATTGCCTGGCCTTTGAGGATTCAGAGAACGGGATCAGATCAAGCCTGGGTGCAGGGCTTAGGACCATCGTTACGGTGAATGATTATACCGTTGAGCACGATTTTTCAGGCGCTGTCGCGGTATTGAGCGATTTGGGCGAGCCGGATAGCCCATTTAAGCTATTGGAGGGCGAAGCGCATGGGTGTGGGTATGTGGGCCTGAATTTGTTGAGGCAGTGGCACTCTCAGTAGCGTTAAAAGCGCATATGGGCCTCAGCAGCATCTACGGTATTCTCTAGCAGTGTTGCCACGGTCATGGGGCCCACGCCACCTGGCACGGGGGTGATCCAACCGGCACGCTCTTTTGCTGTTGCAAAGGCCACGTCGCCGCAGAGTTTACCGCTATCCAGGCGATTGATACCCACGTCGATGACGATTGCTCCTGGCTTGATCCATTCGCCCTTTACCAGTTCCGGTTTGCCTACGGCCACCACCAGAATTTCGGCTTCCTTTACAAAAGACGGAAGGTCGCGCGTGGCGCTATGCGCGACGGTGACGGTGCAACCTGCAAGCAGAAGCTCCAGAGCCATCGGCCTACCGACGGTGGTGGATGCGCCTACCACAACAGCGTTTTTGCCGCGTAGCGTCTCCCCAGTGCTATTTAGCAGGGTCATCACTCCGCGTGGTGTACAGGGACGCAGAACAGGAATACGCAGGGCGAGGCGACCGATGTTATAAGGATGGAATCCATCCACATCTTTGCCTGGATGGATACGTTCCACCACCGCCTCGGGGTCAATGTGGGTTGGTAAAGGCATCTGTACCAGAATGCCATCGATATTTTGATCCTCGTTCAGTTCGTCAATCAGGGAAAGCAACTTTTCCTGGCTGGTAGAAACAGGCAAATCGTGTGAGACAGAATGGAATCCGGTCGTTTCGCAAGCGCGTCGCTTGTTGCTTACGTAAATTGAGGAAGCCGGGTCGTTACCAATCAGAATCACTGCCAGACCAGGTCTGCGCCTATTTTGTGAAAGCATCGAATCAACTCGAAATTTGAGTTGCTTGAGCAAGGCATCAGCAATGCTTTTGCCGTCCAGGATTTTTGCGGGCATAATTAATTTGTCAGTGGAGATGAGGGCATGGAAGTGCAAAGCGTGATCATCTCATTTTTCACTCCTTTCCCTCAAGCTGATTGACCTTTTTTCGCAGACACAGTATAGTTCTGCCCCTTCGGGGTGTAGCGTAGCCTGGTAGCGCGCCTGGTTTGGGACCAGGATGTCGGGAGTTCGAATCTCTCCACCCCGACCAGGTTTTGTTTGAATCGTGCCCGTAGCTCAACCGGATAGAGCACCAGCCTTCTAAGCTGGGGGTTACAGGTTCGATTCCTGTCGGGCACACCATCTGCCCGCAACAAGTTCAATGGTGGCTGTAGCTCAGCTGGTAGAGTCCCGGATTGTGATTCCGGTTGTCGTGGGTTCGAGCCCCATCAGCCACCCCAAGAAAATCTTCGGTAACTTCCTTTATCTTTAATACTCGAAGGCCTTAACACATTCCGGTAGATCATAAAATAATGGGGCGCGATGGGGATCAGTGGCGGGTTTAATTTGAACACGCATATTAGAGCAGCAACGCCTCTAATATCTGCGTATCTGCTCATCCGTGTTTGACCGCCGTTTTTAAGTTGAACCAGGTCAACGCTCCCAGACCGGCAGCGCGTCCGCTCGCGAAACAGGCAGTGAGAAGGTAGCCGCCGGTCGGCGCTTCCCAGTCCAGCATCTCGCCCGCGCAGAACACGCCCGGCATGGTGCGGATCATCAAGCGCTGGTCGAGTGCCTCGAAGGCTACGCCCCCGGCGGTGCTGATGGCTTCATCCAGCGGGCGGGGCGCAATCAGCCGCAGCGGCAGTACCTTGATTGCAGCGCCAAGACGTTTGGGCTGCGCGAAGTCCTGCGCTGAAACCAACTCCCGCAGTAGACTGGTTTTGACACCTTTAATTCCCAACCGGCTTTGCAGGTGGCTGGATAACGAGCGTGAACCGCGCGGCCGTGCCACTTCCTCGATGACGTGCGGCAATTTTTTGTCGGGTAGCAGGTCAAGATAAATGACTGCGCTGCCGCTTGCGGCAATTTCGTCGCGCAGTGGTGCGGACAGGGCATAGATCAAACTGCCCTCAACCCCGGTTGACGTGACAATGAATTCGCCCTGTTTGCGATGGGCGATACCAGCGCTGTCGGTAAAGCTTACGCTCACAGATTTCAAAGGGTGTCCGGCAAAACGCGTCCTGAAGTGCACGCTCCAGCTAGCATCGAAACCGCAGTTGGCGGGACGTAGCGGCGCAATCGGAACATTGTGTTGCGCAAGCAGCGGCACCCATGCACCATCGGAACCCAGTCGTGCCCAGCTTCCCCCGCCCAGTGCCAGTACCACTGCATCGGCCTGCGCGAATACTTCACCCGCAGGTGTTGCAAAGCGCAGTGCACCGTCCTCGTTCCAGCCTTGCCAGCGATGGCGCACATGAATATGCACGCCGCTTTCGCGCAGCCGATGCAGCCACGCGCGCAACAGCGGTGCCGCTTTCATATCAGTCGGAAACACGCGGTCGGAGCTGCCCACAAAGGTATCAATACCTAGTCCGAGCATCCACTCACGCAGCGCATCGGGGCCGAATACATCGAGCAGCGGTTTAATTTGCGCGCTACGCGAGCCGTAACGCGAGAGAAATGCTGCGGCCGGCTCGGCGTGCGTGATATTCATACCACCCTTGCCAGCCATCAAAAATTTGCGCCCTACAGAGGGCATGGCATCGTAAATATCCACCTTTATGCCGTTCTGGCTTAGCATCTCGGCAGCCATCAGTCCGGCAGGGCCGCCGCCAATCACGGCGACAGAAGAGGTATGCAATTTATTCGAAGGCATGATGGATTCTTGAAATGATTCTGGTGGTGATTCGTGGTCTGATTTTACACGCCATGGTTTTTTTACGCTGGAGTGAAATTGGCGGCAGGATTGTTGCAGTAATCATCCAGCAGTTGGTATGCTGAACCGGATAATTCCAGAAAAGGCGTTGGACGCAGATGAACGCTGATAAGCGCAGATAGAACAAGAAATTGTTGGTATATCTATGCCCATAATTATGAGTGAACCGGAACACATCATCAACGAATTGAATCATCAGCGGTAATCGGATTTTATCTGCGTCCAATAAGCAGTGTTTAGATAAATAAACAAGCAGCAGAAAGGACATACAAATTGGCGGACAAACCTCAAGTGAATGCCGACTCTCAGGCAGCCATTGCGGCCCTGATGGGGCTGCACCGTGCCTACCCCCTGGAGCGCCGCATCAAAAACGAAGCGTGTGACGATACGCGCGAAACCTATATGGCAGTGTTGTTGCGCTGGATGCAGACTGGCGTGGCGCCGCTAACTGCGGGCTTCGACCGTGAATCACTGGATGAACTTGAAGCGCTGGATGCAATATTCGTCCTGAGCGAAAGCATTAGTTGTCCGCCCTTTACTTCCGCGCCAACCGACATTCAGGTGCATTTTTCGCACGAAACGCTGCATGCGCTTTCTGCGCTGGATGCTTTGGCGCTGCCGCGCATCCTCAACGCTCCGGCCACTGTCGAAACCCGCTGTGTCATGAGCGGGGAACCCATCAGTTTTACCCTGAATCAGCATGGCGAATTGCGCCCCGAAGAGATTGGCACGGCGGTAGTCGCTTTTCAGAAGGTGGCCAGCACGATTACCCGCTATGCTCTGGATCTTGCGCCCGGCATACGCTTTGTGTTGCCGCAGCACCGGGGTGCGTTGCGGCAAACGTTGACGCTGCTCGAAGCGTCCGCTGT
>JBBRTU010000060.1:0-15612 GCA_038244115.1 Burkholderiales bacterium | reverse complement strand
GGCACATTCGGGGGTTTTCTTTCGTAGCGGTGCGGTGAAAGCAGCGTCATCACCCACTGCGAGTACGGCCATGCCCGATCCAGTATCGGGCAACCAGCCATTCAATCCGATGACCCCTGCGGTCGCATCGGCGCAACCGACCGACCCGACGGCGGTGCAAAACCGGCAGGATCAGAAGCAGGCGTTTGTCGCCAATGGTGGCGACACCGCCACCCGCAATCCGGCCAGCTTGCAACTGCCAGCCTCTCCCTACCAGGTGATGGCGGGCACCATCATTCCGGCAGCACTGGTAACGGGCATCAATTCCGACCTGCCGGGACAGGTCATCGCCAACGTCACCGAGGCGGTCTACGACACGGCGACAGGTCGCTTCCTGCTGATTCCGCAGGGCTCACGCCTGATCGGCCGCTATGACAGTCAGGTGTCATTCGGCCAGCGGCGCGTATTACTTGTTTGGACGCGGTTGATCCTGCCCGATACCTCATCCATTTCGCTTGACCGCCTGCCCGGCATCGACCCGGCCGGTTATGCCGGACTGGAAGATGGCGTCGATTGGCATTGGGATCGCATCCTCGCCGGTGCGGCGTTGTCCACGCTGCTCGGAGTCGGTGCCGAACTGGCTGCGCCTGATCGAACCGGCAGCGATAGCAAAATCATCATTGCCACGCGCCAGAGCGGGCAGGACACAGTGAACCAGGTCGGTCAGGAAATCACCAAACGCAATGTGAGCATCCAACCGACGCTTACTATCCGGCCCGGCTTTCCGATGCGGGTCATGGTGAACAAGGATCTGATCCTGCGGCCGTACCAGCCGCTGTTCTTCCAGAGAGGATCGTCGCAATGAGCATATCCACCAGCAAGCTGCGGCTGGGGCCGCTGCCCAAGACCGCGACCATCAAGGTCACTTTCGCCTGCACGAGTGCGCTCAAGACGGAGTTGGACCGATATGCGGCGTTGCATGCGAAGACCTTCGGCGAGCCGATCGACACCGCCACGCTGATCCCGCACATGCTGGAAGCATTCATGGAGCGTGATCGAGTGTTCAAGCGATCCAGTCGGTCGGGCCAATCCAGCCCCCTGATCATCCATGCCAAGCCAACGCATCATGTGAGCGATTCGGATACACCTGAACCAGTTCATTCGAAGAAATGAAAAATACGCTGGCTGGCTTCGCCACAGTACGCCTACGTGAGTTTCCAGTCGAGACCTTCTGAGTCAATCTGAGGGCATGGTCACTTTCTCAGGATTCGCCATGTCTCTCGCACAACCTGCCGACCACTACGGCCGTAACATACCGATGGTGGCCCCGGCATTCTTCCGCATGGCCGACGTGATACGCATTACTGCGTTAAGCCGCGCCACCTTGTACCGACGCATTGCAGAAGGGAAATTCCCGCCACCCGTTCATCTCGGGGGACGGGCATGCGGCTGGACGCCGACAGCGCTCCAAGCCTGGGTCGATGATCCGGCAGGCTATTCGATCGCCATTGCTCCATCCCAACACCCGGCCGAGTGAAATTGGCTTACCGCCCAGGCGGCCAGACTCATACCGCAATTTGCACACGATTGCCATGTGATGATGGGATAATGCGACACATAGCGTTACAACCGCTGCCCCGAAGACTCATCGGGCATCGTTGCGCTGAGAAAATCGTGGTACGTATCTGTAGCAGCCGGCGTGCGTCACGCAAGCCGGAACCCACCCAATAAGCCGTGTTTCAGGTCAAATTCATTTGGGGGTATGCGTGGGGGTACTATCAAAGCAGAAGAAAATTAAATACAATGTAATCAATTACTTACTTCAATAATGAAAATTGCCACCTGGAACGTCAATTCCATAAAAATACGTCTGCCACAGGTATTGGATTGGCTGGCGGCTAATCAGCCGGATGTCCTTTGTTTACAGGAAACCAAGGCTGAGGACAAAAATTTCCCGATAGCAGACCTGACTGCAGCGGGCTATAAAGTTGCATTTTCTGGTCAGAAAACATACAACGGCGTGGCAGTTATAAGCAAAATCCCGGTCACTGAAATTGTTGTGGCTATCCCTAATTTTGACGATCCACAAAAGCGCGTACTAGCTGCAACGGTAGGTGGTGTGCGGATAATCTGCGTGTACGTCCCGAATGGTCAAAGCGTTGATTCGGATAAATACCAGTACAAGCTTGCATGGCTTAAAGCGCTGAAGTTATGGCTGAATGATGAGCTTGAACGCTATCCCATACTGGCTTTGCTTGGCGACTACAACATCGCGCCGGATGAGCGGGATGTTTATGACCCGCAAGCATGGGAAGGTCAGGTATTGGTTAGCCCGCCGGAACGACAAGCCTTTCGTGATTTGGTTGAACTGGGCTTACAGGATGCTTTCCGCCTATTCGACCAGCCGGAAAAAACCTTCAGTTGGTGGGATTACCGCATGAACGCTTTCCGCCGCAATATGGGATTACGTATAGACCATATTTTGCTGACCAAGTACCTGGCGAACAAGTGCACTGCATGTGCCATTGATAAGGAAATGCGCAAACTGGAACGGCCATCGGATCATGCACCGGTGGTGGTAGAGATGACCTTATAATAAATTTTTGGCCTCACAACCTGAACGTTATTTAGCCTGGCTTATCTTTATCCATACCCAGTTCCTGAATTTTTCGTGTCAACGTATTGCGCCCAATACCTAAGCGCTGAGCAGCCTCAATGCGACGGCCTGCGGTATGTTCCAATGCCTTTGTAATTAGCGTGCGTTCGAAATCTCGGGTCAAGCGGCCCATGATGCCTTGTTCGCCGCGATTGAGTGCTGCCTCCATTTCCATGGCCAACATGCCGACCCAGATGCCTTCCGCTGACACGCCAGTATCCTCACGCAGCTCCGGGGGTAAGTCGGCAATATCGATATTTTGTCCCGGCGCCATCACCATGAGCCAATGGCACATGTTCTCCAGCTGGCGCACGTTACCCCCCCAGTCCAGTTTGCTTAAGTATTTAAGCGCGGCGTCGGACAAGCGCTTTTGTTCGACACCCAGATCTTTCGCGCTTTTTTGCAAAAAATTGCGCGCCAGGAGCGGTATGTCTTCACGCCGTTCGCGCAGCGACGGCAATCTTAGACGAATCACATTCAGGCGATGAAAAAGATCTTCCCTGAACAAGCCCTCCTTGACCCGGCTTTCCAGATCCTGATGCGTCGCCGCGATGATGCGCACGTTGACTTTGACAGGTTGATGGCCGCCCACACGGTAAAACTGTCCGTCAGCCAGAACGCGCAGCAAGCGCGTCTGCAACTCAGGCGGCATATCACCGATTTCATCCAGAAACAGGGTGCCGCCGTCCGCCTGCTCAAAACGCCCACGGCGCATTGCCTGGGCGCCGGTAAAGGCACCGCGTTCGTGACCAAATAATTCGGATTCCAGCAAGTCGCGGGGAATGGCAGCAGTGTTGATGGCGATGAAGGGCTTTGCGGCGCGCGGGCTATGCCGATGCAGCGCACGCGCCACCAGTTCCTTGCCGGTACCAGACTCCCCAGTAATCAGGACAGTGGCATGAGATTGGGCCAAACGCCCGATTGCGCGGAACACCTCTTGCATGGCCGGTGCCTGTCCGAGAATTTCCGGTGTTGCCTCAGAGATTTCCGCTTCTCCGTTTTCGCGCAAACTTTCTTCGATAGCGCGGCGGATCAGTTCAACCGCCTGGTCAACGTCGAAAGGCTTGGGCAGATATTCGAAGGCACCGCCCTGAAATGCCGCTACAGCGCTTTCCAAGTCGGAGTATGCCGTCATGATGATCACGGGCAATGCTGGAAAACGTTCCTTCAATTGTTGCAGCAGTTCCAGGCCGGAACTTCCAGGCATACGTATATCACTCACCACTACCTGCGGGATTTCGCTCCGCAGAGCGTCGAGCGCTTCCTGCGCTGAGGAAAAAGTTTTGAAGTCGATGGCCTCTCGTGCCAGTGCTTTTTCAAACACCCAACGAATGGAACGGTCGTCGTCAATAATCCAGACAGGTTTCATAGGTTTGTCCAATATTTAGTATGACAGCATACGGAGCCCCGTAATGCTGCGCCATGTTTATTCGTTGTTGCCAATCAATGGCAGCATCAGGGTAAAGCATGTATTGCCAGGGCTACTTTCACATTCGATCGTGCCGTGGTGCTGGTTGATAAAAGTTTGCGCCAGCGTCAGTCCCAAACCGGTACCCTCTTCTCGTCCAGATACCAATGGATAGAATATTTTTTCTCGGATATCCTCCGGGATGCCGGGTCCGCTATCAATTATTTGCACCTTCGCCGCCAAGCGGTAACGCTTGCGCGCCAATGTAACCTGGCGCGCGGCACGTGTGCGAAGGGTAATCTCCCCCTTGCCATGCATGGCCTGCACCGCATTGCGTGCGATGTTCAGTGCCGCCTGAATCAGCTGTTCTTTATCGCCCAACATGGTGGGTAAGCTAGTGTCATAGTCGCGTCGAATAATAATTCCTTTGGGCGTTTCAGCCAGCAGCAGGCTTCTTACACGCTCCAGAATTTCGTGAATGTTTACTTCTATGACCTGAGGTAATCGATGCGGCGTTAATAGCCTATCCATAAGGGATTGCAGGCGATCGGCTTCCTTGATGATCACCTGGGTGTATTCACGCAAACTGCTACGCGGCAATTCGTGTTCCAGCAATTGTGCGGCACCTCGAATTCCCCCCAGTGGATTTTTTATTTCGTGTGCCAAGTTGCGAATGAGTTCGCGGTTAGCCTGCTGTTGCAGCAACATACTCTCCTCCCGCGCAATTTTTAACTGTTGGTCGGTTTGGCGAAACTCGAGCAGCAGGCGTGCAGCTGGGTGCTCCAGCGGCGTTGCAGTGCAACTTGCCAAGAGTTTCGGGTGCCCCGGCGTGGCTACAGGCAGGTCATGCTCAGTGAAGCTAGTATTATTTTTTATCGCGTAATCGACCGCCGCCCTGAGTTCCACGGCGTTATCGAAAACCTGTTGTAGCGCCCGCCCCTGCACGTTGCGCGCGTTGAAGCCAAATAAGTTCTCTGCTGCCGGATTAGCGTAGAGCACGGAAAAATGGTCGTCCAGCACAACCACGGCAGTGGCGAGTAATTCGAGTCCGGGAAAAGAAGTCATGGTAACCATTGCTAAAATTTAACTAACTAATTAAAAGCAAAAAGCGCGCCACATCACTGGATGTTGGCGCGCTGTTAAGTTAAAAACGGAAATTAGTGCTTACCGGAATTTTTCTTGCCAGAATCCTGCGAGCCGGAAAGTTCCTTTTGAAGTGCCTCGACGTTCTTCTCGTGGCGAACCACATCTTCTTTCAATTTTTGAATGCGATCCAAATATTTCTGGTAGTTGCGCTCGTCGCCCATGCGGGTACCTTCGCCCTCTACTAGTGCTTTTTTAGCATCGGCCAATTGCTTTTCCTCAGATGCAAGCTCTTCCTCCAGTATCTTTTGGCGGGAATCATCCCGCCTCTTCTGGGTACCTGCGTCTACCCTGGGAAAACTACTCGGTGTGGATGTCTGTGGTTTGACGCCCGGTACGGTGGGCAATGCCTCGAGGTCAAGCTTTTTGGAGCCCTTCTTGGGGATGTTGGAATAAGTGATGCGACCGTTTTCATCCACGTATTTATAAATTTCTGCCTGTGCGCTGAGACTTAACACCGCACTTAACACGACTATGAGTTTGAGCTTGTTCATTAATTTCAGGACCATTATGGGAGTCAGTCCCAGTTTATGATATGGATTTGAAATAAGCAACGCAACCCTGTGGAAGATAAGCAAAATTTAATGAATCGCAAAGCACTGCTTTGCGGAAATAAAAAAGGGCGGGGAATCCCCGCCCTTTTTTCGCCTAAAACTTATGTTTACAGGCTGTAGTACATGGCGAACTCGACCGGGTGAGTGGTCATGCGGAAGCGAGTAACTTCTTCCATCTTCAGCTCAATGAAGGAATCAATCCAGTCATTGGAGAACACGCCACCACGAGTCAGGAACTCGCGATCCTTGTCCAAATAGTCCAGCGCCTGGTCAAGAGACGAGCACACGGTCGGGATCAATTTCTCCTCTTCCGGCGGCAGATCGTACAAGTTCTTATCCATCGCATCGCCTGGGTGAATCTTGTTCTGGATGCCGTCCAGGCCAGCCATCAGCAGAGCGGAGAAACACAGGTACGGATTGGAGGAAGGATCCGGAAAGCGGGTCTCGATGCGGCGCCCTTTCGGGTTAGCCACATGCGGAATGCGGATCGAGGCGGAGCGGTTCTTGGCGGAGTAGGCCAACATCACCGGCGCTTCGAAGCCAGGAACCAGACGCTTGTAAGAATTAGTGCCTGGGTTGGTGATAGCGTTCAGCGCACGGGCATGTTTGATCACGCCACCGATGTAGTACAGGGCCAGTTCGGACAAACCCGCATAGCCGTTACCGGCAAACAGATTCTTGCCGTCTTTCCAGATAGACTGGTGCACGTGCATACCGGAACCGTTGTCACCAACAATAGGCTTGGGCATAAAAGTCGCCGTCTTGCCGTAGCTGTGAGCGACGTTCATCACCACATACTTCAGTATCTGGGTCCAGTCGGCGCGCTTGGTCAGGGTGCTGAATTTGGTACCGATTTCGCATTGGCCCGCAGTAGCCACTTCGTGGTGGTGCACTTCAACCGGCACACCCATTTCTTCCAACGCCAGACACATGGCAGAGCGGATATCCTGGAGGGAATCAACGGGTGGCACAGGGAAGTAGCCGCCTTTGACGCCAGGTCGATGGCCCGTATTGCCGCCTTCCATTTTTTCGCTGGAAGCCCAGGCCGCTTCTTCGGATTCGATTTTCACGGACGTGCCGGACATATCGGAGTGCCAAGTAACGGAATCAAAAATAAAAAACTCGGGTTCCGGACCAAAGTAAGCGGTGTCACCGATGCCGCTGGATTGCAGGTAGGCCTCAGCACGCTTGGCAATGGAGCGCGGGCAGCGGTCATAACCTTTGCCATCTGAAGGCTCCACCACATCGCAAGTCATGATCAAGGTGGACTCATCAAAGAACGGGTCCATGTTGGCAGTTTCAGCGTCGGGCATCAGCAACATGTCGGAGGCTTGAATGCCCTTCCAGCCAGCGATGGAAGAGCCATCAAAAGCATGGCCGTTCTCGAACCAACCATCGTCAACAACATGGGATGGGATGGACACGTGCTGTTCTTTGCCACGCGTATCGGTAAAACGTAGGTCAACAAACTTAACTTCATTATCCTTGATCATTTTTAAAACGTCGGCGACCGCCATTTCTTTCTCCTAACTTAAAAATAAACAGTTCTAGCGAACCTTGAAAATTGGTAAATTGAATGCCAGCAGGTATTTGGAAAAGCATGATCCATGCCAGGGCGCAAATTTAAGAAAACTATTTTGCCACAACTAGTTTGGTTCTGGCGATAAAAAATTATGTGCAAATATGGTGCGATATTTAAATTCAAGGCACCGTTATGGTGCGCTGTGTCGATGCAAGTGCAAAGTCCTGAAATAAGGATCATGCACTAGCATTTCATCAATGCTCGACTTGAGTACTTTCAGCTTCTCAGGATGGATATTGAATTCAGCCGTCAAAAAAATCTCTGCCTCAACCTTGCCACCAAGATAGTGCAGAACGACCTTTTCCGGTGGCGGGTAGACCATTCCTAAACGCTGCTCCAGGTGCGCCAGTAATTCCTTGCGCCCAGGAAGATGTATGTTGGGCTTACTGTGCGCGTCCTCTTCAGGGTCGATGTGCACCATCACGTCCAGCACGCCGTGTTGTTTGAGCAGATTTGCGCGCACCGCCTCGGCAATGTAATGCCCTTCTGACACGCTGATTTTTGGGTCGACCAGCACGTGAGCATCAACCAGCGCCTGGTCTCCCATTTTGCGGGTTTTCAAGTCATGCAAGCCGCGCACGCCGGCGGTGTCCAGGGCTGTCTGGTGGATGGCTTTCACCGTTTCTTCGTCCAGCGAAGTGTCAATCAGATCAGACATGGCGCGCCATGCCATTTTCCAGCCCATGTGCGCAATCATGAAGGCGACGATTACTGCAGCGATCAAGTCAAGGAAAGTGAAGCCGAGCAAATTTCCCCCGATGCCTGCCGCCACCACCAAAGAAGATGCTGCATCAGAACGCGCATGCCAGGCGTTTGCCATGAGCATTTGCGAACGCAGGCGCTTGGCTACTGCCATCATGTAGCGGAACAGTATTTCCTTGCCAGCCAAGGTAAGCAGCGCAATCCACAAAGTGGCTGGATGAACCTTTTGCAAGATCCCAGGGGACTGTAAACGGGTGGCGCCCCCCCACAGCAAAGCAACACCAACGGCAACCAACATAGCGCCAAGAATAAAGGTGGTAGCTGTTTCGATACGTGCGTGGCCATAAGGATGGCTGGCGTCGGCATCACGGCTGCCGTGACGGTTGGCGAACAACACCAGAAAATCAGCCAGCAAATCGGAGAGAGAATGGAGACCGTCAGCGATCAAGGCTTGGGAACGGCCAAACCAGCCAACCACGATCTGCAATAGGGTAAGCACCACATTGACCGCGACGCTGACCCAAGTCACCTTCTGGGCAGCATCAAAGCGCGCTTGCTGCTTTGTGCTAAGGTTGTCTGAAGGGGAAGAATTGTTCACGGCGCTATGTTACCAATGGAAAAGCATCTTATACTGGAAAAAAACCGTTTAGAGCAAGGTTTATCATGGGAAAACTGACTGAAATCCTGCAAGCCGCCCAGACGCGAGCCAAGAGTCTAAATCTGCCTTATGCAGGCGCGCTGTTACCCTATGAGGCCTATACGCTGATGTGCGAGGCTCCCGCAGCCAAGCTAGTGGACGTGCGTTCGCAGGCGGAACGTGAGTTGGTTGGCACCATTCCTGGCGCAATACACATCGACTGGCTGGGCTATCCGGGCTGGGCGCTCAACCCACATTTCCTCACGCAATTCAAACAGGCGATTGACCCGGAATCGCTGGTCATGTTCCTTTGTCGCAGCGGTGCTCGTTCGCATCACGCCGCCATAGCCGCGGTGCAGGCGGGCTATCCGGATTGCTACAACGTGCTGGAAGGCCTGGAAGGTGATCTTGACAAAACTATCCACCAGCGCGGCAAGCTGAATGGATGGAAAGCGGCCGGTCTGCCTTGGCAGCAAACATAAGGTGCAGCAACTTGAGGTAAACTTGCGCCTTTTGTACCCAGGCTACAATTTTTCATGACCGACCGCTACGCCGTTATCGGCAATCCTATTTCCCACAGCAAGTCCCCCACCATTCATGCCGCGTTTGCCAAACAAACAAGTCAGGATCTGACCTATACGGCGATACTTGCGCCGCTTGAAGGCTTCGAGGACGAGGTGCGAAAGTTTCAAGACAGCGGCGGCAAAGGCATGAATGTCACAGTGCCCTTCAAACAAAAGGCATGGCATTTAGCCAATCACCTCTCTAATCGTGCAATTGACGCCGAGGCAGTAAACACCCTCGAATTTTTAGTAGATGGCGGCATACGGGGTGACAACACAGATGGTGTAGGGTTGGTTCGGGATATCCAGGACAACCTAGCCATTATGTTGCAAGGTAAAAGGATACTCCTGATGGGCGCTGGCGGTGCCGCTCGCGGTGTCATGACGCCGTTGTTGGAAGCGCATCCAGAACGATTGGTGATAGTCAACCGCACGCTCGATAAAGCAGAGCAAATCGTCAGACATTATGAGCAGGGCGATCGTTTTTCGCAGGTAAGCATTTCATCAAGCACCTATGACCTCAGCGGCAATCAATTTGATATTGTCATCAACGCGACATCGGCAAGTCTGTCCGATGCCCTGCCGCCATTACCCGCGGGTATATTCGCACCTGGCAGCTTGGCCTACGACATGATGTACGGCAAAGGCCTTACGCCATTTCTGCAATTCGCCCAGGCACAAGGTGCGGCGCGCCTGGCCGATGGCCTCGGCATGTTGGTCGAGCAAGCAGCAGAGTCGTTTTTTCTGTGGCGCAACGTACGTCCTGACACCCAGCCCATTATTCAGCTCCTCAAACAATAAACATGTTTAAAACACTTGGCCGCTGGCTATGGAAAAGCCTCGTGCTGCTGCTGATCATCGTACTGTTTTACCAACTGTGGGTGTTCCTGCACGTGTGGTGGTGGATCGATCACAACCCATCAACCAGCGCGTTCATGGACGAGCGGCTGGCGATTATTCAGGAAAAAAATCCCGACGCGGAACTGCGTCACAAGTGGGTACCGTACGACCGCATCTCTAACAACCTGAAGCGTGCGCTAATCGCCGCCGAGGATGCCAAGTTCGTCGACCATGAAGGCTTTGACTGGGAAGGCATCCAGAAGGCTTACGAGAAAAACCTGAAGAAAGGAAAAATCGTCGCGGGGGGAAGCACCATCAGCCAGCAGCTCGCCAAGAACCTGTTTCTCTCCGGGCGCCGCACACCATGGCGCAAAGCCGAAGAAGCCGTAATCACCGTGATGCTGGAAAAGATGATGAGCAAGCGCCGCATTCTTGTGATCTACATGAATGTCATCGAATGGGGCAACGGTGTTTTCGGCGTAGAAGCCGCCTCACATTACTACTTCAAGACCAGTGCAGCCAACTTAAGTGCCGCCCAGGCAGCCAAGCTTGCAGCCATGATACCCAATCCACGTTACTACGACAAACACCGGGAGGCGCGCGGTTTGCAACGCAAGACAGGGATCATTCTGGCACGTATGAATATGGTCGAAGCCCCATAAATCTATTCGAATTGCCGCTAGCACATCCGGCTGCGGCTTCTCGAAAGAGCTACTGTCATATCAAAAAAAGAACTCGTCCGCAGAACCGCGGAAAGGGGAATTGCTTAGGTTGCGTGCCGTCGGGATTGCCCCCCGGCGGCACTACGAAATTACTGAGAAATGCTGACTTCTTGCCGTTGTCCACGACGCTTAAGGACGTAGTTGAATTTGGGCGGCTTGAAAGCGAAAGAAATAAGTAGGAACAAGAACGCCAAGCTGGCCCAGCCTCCAAGAAACTGGAACATGAAGACGCCGAATTCTTCGGGATCCATCAGTGCGATATATTGTCCGTAACCGCCAAGCTTTATAAATAAACCGGTCAAACTGAAACCAGATAAGGCAAATAGCACCCAAGACGAAGCGGCAACAGGGCAGAGGAACACAGCAGCGAATAATCGGCTTGTGTAGTCAAGCACATCAACCATCTGATTTTTCATTATGACATCCTCCAAATTTTTTTACGTTTAGCCAGCAATTCAACAAACGTTGACAAATGTCATCCTACTCCCGGAAAACCATGGATGCAACAAGTCATCAAACTGGTTACATTATAATTTTCTTATATACCTCACATACTAGCGGAGAACAGCCATCGACGTGGCTTTTCAGCCGTTGGCTGAAATGGCGCTAGTTGCAATGGCACTGGAAAACCTTATTTTCCGGTTGTCGGTTCTGCTGTGTCGGCTGGCTTGGCGGGCGCGGTATCTTGTTTTTTTGGCGCAGTTTTAGGCAGAATATTGGATTTTGGATAGCCTGCCGCATCCAGCGCCGCATCCCAGCCTGAAGCCTGATAGCCTTTAGAAACGGTGCTGCCAATCACCAATACAGGCACATCCAAACCACCGATCAGTTTTTTTAGTGCTTCTGCGCCTTCCGGTTTTTGCGGATCCACGCTGCTATGCGGCACGCCGCGCTTGGCAAGGTGTTCCCGTGCTTTATCGCAAGGCTCGCCGCAATCGGTCACGTAAAGCGTAACGGGATATTTCTGCGCCGCGAGCTTGACCGCATAAGGCAAATTCTCCTCGCCGACACCACCAGCGCTTACCTTTTTCTCCTGCACGCCTTTTGCGTTGGGCGGTGGCAGCTCCCCGCTGTAATACACCTTCCCGTCAGCATCAACCCAGCGGTATACCGTTCCGGCACTCACACTGAACGATGAAATAACCAGCAGAAAAAAAGCCAGGAACATCCTCATAACCATCTCCTCCACGAAGTTCAAATCAAACCGTGCCGCTCATGCCATTGTGACGTAACAGCGCGTCAATGGTCGGCTCGCGCCCGCGGAAAGCCACGAAGGATTCCAGCGCGCTGCGCGAACCACCCACTCCCAAAATTTCGCTCCAGAAACGATGGCCGACTTCTTCATTCAACACGCCATTTTCCTCGAACAAGCTGTATGCATCCGCCGACAGGACTTCCGCCCACTTGTAACTATAGTAGCCCGCGCCGTAACCACCCGCGAAAATGTGCGAGAAGCTGTTAGGGAAACGATTAAAGGCCGGCGGCAGCACAACCGCCACGCGCTTGCGCACCTCATCCAGCAATTGCAGCGGCGTCTTGCCGCCAGCCGGGTCGTAATCGTAGTGCAGATGCATATCGAACAATGAAAACTCAATCTGGCGCACGGTAAACATGCCGCTCTGGAAATTCTTGGCGGCGAGCATCTTGTCGAACAGCGCGCGCGGCAGGATTTCACTGGTATCCACATGCTTGGCCATGTGCTTGATGACGTCCCATTCCCAGCAGAAATTTTCCATGAACTGGCTGGGCAATTCGACCGCATCCCACTCCACGCCGTTGATGCCGGATACGCCAAGATCTTCGATACGCGTCAGCAGGTGATGCAGGCCGTGACCAAATTCATGGAATAGGGTTATGACTTCGTCGTGCGTAAATAACGCGGGTTTGCCGCCCACCGGGCCGGAGAAATTGCAGTTGAGGTAAGCCACCGGCGTCTGGATGCCCTGGCCTTTTTTCCGGCGCGTGATGGCGTCGTCCATCCACGCGCCGCCGCGCTTGATGTCGCGCGCATACAAATCCAGATAGAACTGCCCGATCAGCACACCGCTACGGTCACGGATATCGAAAAATTTGACCGACTCATGCCACACTGGCGCAGCACCCGCGTTAATGGATAGGCCATACAGCGTTTCCACCAGTTTGAACATGCCGGGCAGCACCTGCGTTTCAGGAAAATATTGCTTCACTTCCTGATCCGAAAATGCATAGCGCGCAACGCGCAGTTTTTCGCTGGCAAGCGGGATATCCCATGCTTCTAATTTCTCCTGCTTGAGTTCATTGCGCGCAAACTCGCGCAGCTCGGCCAGATCCCGCTCGGCATAAGGCTTGGCGCGCACGCCTAGCTCGTTGAGAAAATCCAGCACCTGCTTGGGCGTTTCCGCCATTTTGGCCGCCAGCGAGACTTCCGCATAGCTGGTGAAGCCGAGCAATAGCGCGGCTTCCTTGCGCAGGCGCACAATCTTATCCAAGATCGCCGTGTTATCCAGCTCCGGCTTGCCAAGCTCCGAAGCGCGCGTAACATTAGCGCGGTACATGTCCTCGCGCAGGCTGCGGCTCTCCGCATACTGCATCACCGGCATGTAAGAAGGGCCATGCAGGGTGAACTTCCAACCCGGTTTGTTGCCTTTCTTGGCCGCTTCCTGCGCGGTTTCCAGCACGTCATCGGGAATGCCCGCCAGCTCAGCCTTGTCCTCGACGTAACGCGCAAAACCATTGGTGGCATCGAGCAGGTTTTCCTCAAACTTGGCTGACAGCGAGGCCATCTCCTCCTGGATTTCTAGAAAACGCTGCTTCTTGTCGTCCGGCAGTTCGGCACCGCCCAGGCGGAAATCGCGCAGTTCGTTTTCGACGATTTTCTTTTGCGCCTGATTGAGCTTCGCGAATTCCGGCGCAGCCTTGAGCTGTTTGAATTTCTCGAACATGTCCTGGTTCTGCGACAACTCAGCGTAATACTGGGTGATCTTGGGCAGGTTGGCGTTATACACTTCGCGCAGTTCCGGGCTATCCATCACCGAATGCAGATGCGACACCTGGCCCCAGGCGCGTGACAGGCGCTCGTTGGCATCTTCCATCGGAGCAACGAAATCAGTCCATGTCGGCGCGCTGCTGTCTGCCAATTGTTTGGTAATCAGCGCGCGGTTCTCCTGCAGCAAACTATCCACGGCGGGTGTTATTTGCTCCGGTTTGATGTCGGAGAAACGCGGCAAGCCGCTAAAATCGAGAAGAGGGTTCATACTTTCACTTTCAGTTTAGAATTGCTGTGGGAATTATATAGGAGACAAGTTCTCATGCCGGACGTTCACACTAACATCGAAGCCTATGGGGGAACCAGTCCAAGCATCGCTGCCAGCGCCTTCATTCATCACAGCGCGCATATTATCGGCGAAGTCAGCATCGGTGCGAACAGCTCGGTATGGTGCAACGCCGTCGTGCGCGGCGACGTGAACCGCATCGCCATCGGCGACGATAGCAACATCCAGGACCTGAGTGTATTACATGTCAGTCACAAAACCCCGGAAAATCCTGACGGCGCGCCGCTGATCGTCGGCAGCCGGGTCACGGTAGGCCATAGCGTGATCCTGCACGGCTGCACCATCCACGACGAATGCCTGATCGGCATGGGCTCCATCATCATGGACAAAGCCGTGCTGCAACCGCAAGTGCTGATCGGCGCGGGCAGCCTGGTACCGGAAGGCAAGGTACTGCAAAGCGGCTATCTCTACCTGGGCCGGCCCGTGAAGCAGGTGCGTGCGCTTACCCCGGAAGAAATCGCCTACTTCAATTATTCGGCGCAGCACTATGTCCGGCTCCATCAAAGCTACGCCGTCTAACCGCGTCCAGCTCATAGACGTATTACGTGGAACCGCCATTGTGTTGATGGCGGCCTACCACTTCTGCTTCGACCTCAACTACTACGCTTTCACCCATTTCAACTTCAACTACACTCCCTTCTGGCTCGGCTTCCGTGCCTTTATCCTGAGTCTGTTCCTCGGCCTAGCTGGCATCAGCCTGGCGCTTGCGACTGCAAACAGCTTTAATCCACAGCGCTATTTCCGCCGCTTGGCATGGCTTGCTGCTTGCGCCGCACTGGTCAGCATTTCCAGCCGCATATTGTTTCCCGATAGCTGGATTTTCTTCGGCGTACTGCACTTCATTCTGCTGGCCAGCGTGCTTGGGTTAGCCTTCCTGCGCCTTTATCGAGCTAATCTACTATTGGGTGCTGGCCTGATCGCCATCGGTCTCACCATCCAGCACCCGCTGTTCAACCAGCCCTGGCTGCAATGGTTTGGGCTGATGACCTTCAAGCCGATCACCGAAGACTACGTACCGCTGCTACCTTGGTTCGGCGTGGTGCTGCTTGGTGTATTTCTTGGGAAATGGTTTCTGCGCAGCACATGGAAATTGCCATTATCAAAATGGCATAACGATGGCGTGGCCGTTAAGTCGCTCGCTCTCGCTGGCCGGCACAGCCTGCTGATCTACATGCTGCACCAGCCGGTACTGATGGGTGCGTTATATGGAGTAGCTGCATTGAAGGGTATTGGCATCTCGTAGGACGATGGAATTGGTTAGCAGTTTCGTGACACTCCGGCAGAAGCCCCTGACCATCTTGAACCCATAATGGGATCATGCTATTCTGAGTCATGCGAATCATCGCCATTAGCAAGCTGCGCGAGTTCTGGGAAAAGCATCCACAAGCCGAAACCCCTTTGCGTAACTGGTACGCGGAGGCGAGCAGGGCTGACTGGAAAAGCCCCGCAGAGATCAAGGCTGTTCATCGCAACGCCAGCTTTCTGGCGAACAACCGCGTGGTGTTCAACGTCAAG
>JBBRTU010000059.1:0-15665 GCA_038244115.1 Burkholderiales bacterium | reverse complement strand
TCATGCCGGGAGACAACGTCTCGATCACGGTAGCGCTGATTGCGCCGGTAGCGATGGAAGAAGGCTTGCGCTTCGCGATTCGCGAAGGCGGTCGTACTGTCGGTGCCGGGGTCGTGGCTAAGGTTATTGAGTAATTAAACTGTTCCGGGTTTCGAGTTACGGGTTTCGTGTTAAAAGCACATTGACCCGAAACGCGAAACCCGAAACTCGTAACAAATTTATAGGCCAGTAGCTCAATTGGCAGAGCGTCGGTCTCCAAAACCGAAGGTTGGGGGTTCGATTCCCTCCTGGCCTGCCACCTTGCCGGACGCGCGGCTTGGCAGCAAATGAGGCCGCGTAACATCGGTATAAGTTGCATATGGCTGATAAAGTAAAATTGATATTTGCTTTCCTCCTTGTCGCTGGCGGCATAGGGGGATTTTATTATTTGTCCGAAAGTGCGGCGGTATTGCGAACTGCTTCCGTGCTGGTTGGTGTATTGCTGGCGGTTACGGTGGCGTGGTTTACCGAGCCGGGCAAACGGTTCTTTGCATTCAGCCAGGAGTCGGTGGCTGAAGCGCGCAAGGTGGTGTGGCCGAGCCGCAAGGAAACCTTTCAGACTACCGGGGTTGTATTCTTGTTGGTGATTACCATGGCACTGTTTTTGTGGGTGGTTGATGCCAGCCTTATGGGTTTGGTCAAGCTACTGATGGGTCGGGGAGACTAATGTCTACTAAGCGTTGGTATGTGGTTCACGCCTACTCGGGGTTTGAGAAGAGCGTGCAAAAAAACCTGTTGGAACGCATTCAGCGTGCTGACATGCAGGATAAATTTGGCCAGATTCTGGTGCCGGTGGAAGAGGTCGTCGAGATGAAGGGCGGCCAGAAGAGCATCAGTGAACGCAAATTTTTCCCTGGCTACGTGTTGGTGCAGATGGACATGACCGATGACACGTGGCACCTGGTGAAGAGTACGCCCAAGGTGACCGGTTTTATCGGTGGGTCAGCGACGCGTCCCACGCCGATCTCTGAAAAAGAGGTGGCCAACATCATGCAGCAGATCCAGGAGGGTGTCGAGAAACCGAAACCCAAGGTGCTGTTTGAGGTGGGCGAGGCAGTGCGTGTTACTGAAGGCCCGTTCAACGATTTTCATGGCAACGTGGAAGAAGTTAATTACGACAAGAGCAAGCTGCGCGTATCTGTGCTGATCTTCGGTCGTGCCACGCCTGTAGAGCTGGATTTCGGTCAGGTCGAGAAAGCTTAATAATTTTTGAGGGTGGTACCGGGCGCCCTGAATTCCGGCAAAGAGGAGCACAAGTAGGTAGTCCCATTTTGAATGATTGTGAAATGGCGTTAGTGAAAGTGCGTTGGTACTCACTTTAAAAAAGGAAGTAAATCGTGGCAAAGAAGATTATTGGTTACATCAAGCTGCAAGTGCCGGCAGGTAAGGCTAATCCTAGTCCGCCTATCGGTCCCGCTCTAGGTCAGCGCGGCCTTAACATCATGGAATTCTGCAAGGCGTTTAACGCCCAGACCCAAGGCTTAGAGCCTGGTCTGCCAATTCCTGTGGTGATCACCGCTTTTGCGGACAAGAGCTTCACCTTCATTATGAAGACGCCACCCGCTACGGTGCTGATCAAGAAAGCATCGGGCGTGACTAAAGGCAGCCCCCGTCCTCATACCGACAAGGTTGGCAAGTTAACCCGTGCGCAAGCCGAGGAAATTGCCAAGACCAAGATGCCTGACTTGACCGCTTCCGATATGGATGCAGCTGTCAGAACGATCGCCGGTAGTGCCCGCAGCATGGGTATCGAAGTGGAGGGTGTGTAAATGGCTAACGTATCTAAACGCGTTCAGGCAATCAAGGCCAAAATTGATCGCTCCAAGGTTTACCCCGTGGAAGCGGCTTTGACGTTGGTCAAGGAAACTGCCACTGCGAAGTTTGACGAGTCTATCGACGTGGCCGTTAACCTCGGTGTGGATGCACGTAAATCCGACCAAATGGTGCGTGGTTCTGTTGTGCTGCCACGCGGCACCGGCAAGACCATGCGCGTCGCTGTGTTTGCTCAAGGCGATAACGTTAAGCTTGCACAAGATGCAGGTGCGGACATCGTTGGTTTTGAAGATCTGGCTGCTGAAATTAAAGGTGGCCGTATGGACTTCGACGTGGTGATTGCCACGCCTGATGCCATGCGTGTTGTTGGTCAGCTGGGCCAGATTCTTGGTCCGCGCGGCCTGATGCCTAACCCCAAGGTGGGTACCGTTTCGCCTAATGTGGCGGAAGCTGTGAGGAACGCCAAGGCCGGTCAGGTTCAGTATCGTACCGACAAGGGCGGCATTGTGCAGTGCACCATTGGTCGCGCGTCTTTCCCGGTGGAAGCCTTGCGTGAAAACCTGAGTGCGCTGCTGGATGCGCTCAACAAAGCCAAGCCGACTACCGCCAAGGGTATGTACCTGAAAAAGGTTTCCGTATCCAGCACCATGGGTGCGGGCATCCGGGTGGATCAGTCCAGTCTGGCTGCGTAAGTAATTTTTGAGCGGCGTGCGAAGTTGCACGTCGCTTGGCAACAAACTTTGGGCTGTTTGTCATGCGTTCGGATTCTCGGGCAAATGATGCGCAGGTTGTCAAAGACCGTAGGTGCCCGCAAGGGCTTAATGATGGCGTAATGAGTTTGGATATTAGGAAATTGCTGTTAGGAAATTATAGTGATTTCACAGTGTCTGATCTTTGAACGTTGATACCTACGCAGATGGCGTACCCAGGAAGGGAATTTCTCCTGAACTGAAGGTCGCCGGGTTAGAAGCGAGGAGCTTGCTCCACAGTTTCTGGCTTTTTTTAATCTTTAGGAGGTAGACCTTGAGTCTCAATCTGGAAGAGAAGAAAGCGGCAGTAGCCGAAATTTCCGCCACGGTGGTGAATTCGCAAGCTATTGTCGTTGCTGAGTATCGCGGTCTGGAGGTGGGCGATATGACCGCCCTCCGCGCCAAGGCACGCGCTGCTGGCGTCTATCTACGCGTACTCAAGAACACCTTGGCACGTCGCGCTGTGTCCGAAACGGCTTTTGCTGGTTTGGCTGACCATATGGTCGGCCCGCTGGCCTATGGCATGTCCTCGGATCCAGTGGCGGTTGCCAAAGTGATGAATGATTTCGCCAAGAGCAACGAGAAATTTGTCATTAAAGCCGGTTCAATGCCAAACGTGATGATGTCCGCTAAGGATGTCGCAACGCTTGCCAGTATGCCGAGCCGTGACGAGTTGCTGGCGAAATTGCTGGGTACGATGCAGGCGCCGATTGCGCAATTTGTGCGTACGCTCAACGAGGTTCCAACCAAGTTCGTGCGTGGTCTCGCCGCTGTGCGGGACAAGCAGGCCGCTTAATAAACTTTTTTTACATTCAGGAGAAATACCATGGCTATTGCCAAATCTGACATTCTTGACGCTATTGCAAACATGACCGTGCTCGAGTTGTCTGAGCTGATTAAGGAAATGGAAGAAAAATTCGGCGTATCCGCTGCCGCCGCTGTTGCCGTTGCTGCGGCGCCTGCCGCTGGTGCCGCTGCCGCTGCTGAAGAGCAGACCGAATTCGACGTTATTCTGACCGGTGCCGGTGATAACAAAGTGGGCACGATTAAAGTCGTTCGCACCATCACTGGTTTGGGTCTGAAGGAAGCCAAGGATCTGGTTGATGGCGCTCCTAAGGCCGTTAAAGAAGCTGTTTCCAAAGCTGACGCAGATGCGATCGCCAAGCAGTTGATCGAAGCTGGCGCAACCTGCGAAATTAAGTAATACGGCTGTAAATTAGGGCTGGTGGCGCCTTGCGCGTCGCCAGCCTTTACCGCTTTTGGAGGTCACAGGCGAAAAGATGGTGTATTCAAGCAAAATTGCTGAATCCGTCTTTTGTCCTTTGATGTTCAACCCCTGACTCCTGATTCGTTAACCGGAGATACTATGAGCTACTCTTTCACCGAGAAAAAGCGCATCCGCAAGAGTTTTGCCAAGCGCGCCAGCGCGCTGCCCGTGCCCTATTTACTGGCCACGCAACTCGACTCGTTCCGCGCTTTCCTGCAAGAGGACGTGCCGCCTACGGAACGCAAGACCGAGGGATTGCAGGCCGCATTCAGTTCGATTTTTCCGATTTCCAGTCATAGCGGCAATGCGCGCCTGGATTTTGTGAACTACGTGCTGGGTGAGCCGCCGTTTGACATGAAAGAATGTCAGCAGCGTGGTCTGACCTTTGCTGCGCCGTTGCGCGCCAAAGTGCGTTTGACCATTATGGACAAGGAAGCGTCCAAGCCCACGATCAAGGAAGTCAAAGAGCAGGAAGTGTACATGGGCGAGATCCCGCTTATGACACCGACCGGTTCTTTCATCATCAACGGAACGGAACGTGTGATTGTGTCCCAGTTGCACCGTTCGCCCGGCGTGTTCTTCGAGCATGACCGCGGCAAGACGCACTCCTCCGGCAAGCTGCTATTCTCCGCGCGTATCATTCCTTACCGCGGTTCATGGCTCGACTACGAATTTGACCCGAAAGACATTTTGTACTTCCGCGTCGACCGCCGCCGCAAGATGCCGGTGACAATTCTGCTGAAGGCTTTGGGTTATACGCCCGAGCAGATCCTGAAGGAATTTTTTGTCAACGATACCTTCCATATCGCCAAAAAAGGTCTGCAATTCGAAGTGGTGCCTGAGCGCCTGCGCGGCGATATCGCACGCTTTGACATCGTGGGTAAGGACGGTACGGTTATCGTGCCGAAAGACAAGCGCATTACCGTCAAATATATCCGCGACATGGAGAAGGCCGGTCTGCAAAAAATTGCCGTGCCGGAAGATTTCCTGCTGGGTCGCGTGCTGGCACACGACATCGTCGACAAGGCGAGTGGCGAGATCATCGCCAAGGCCAATGATGAGTTGACAGAAGAGTCGCTGGAAAAATTGCGCACTGCGGGCGTGGCAAAAATCAACACCATTTACACCAATGACCTCGACCAGGGACCGTATATTTCATCCAGTCTGCGCATTGACGAAACGCTCGATGAAATTGCAGCCAAAGTGGCTATTTATCGCATGATGCGTCCGGGTGAGCCACCTACAGAGGATGCAGTCCAGGCGTTATTCAAGGGATTGTTCTTTAGCCCGGAACGCTATGACTTGTCGGCAGTGGGGCGCATGAAATTTAACCGCCGCATCGGACGTGATGCGCTGGATGGCCCAGGTACGCTGAGTACGGAAGACATCGTTGCGGTGATCAAGATTCTGGTTGAGCTGCGCAATGGTCGCGGCGAGATCGACGATATTGATCACCTAGGTAATCGCCGCGTACGTTCGGTGGGCGAGCTGGCCGAGAACCAGTTCCGTGCCGGATTGGTGCGCGTCGAGCGCGCCGTGAAGGAGCGCTTGTCGCAGGCGGAATCGGAAAACCTGATGCCGCATGATCTGATCAATGCCAAACCAGTATCGGCTGCAGTCAAAGAATTTTTTGGTTCTAGTCAGTTGTCGCAGTTTATGGACCAGACCAATCCGTTGTCAGAGATCACCCACAAGCGCCGCGTCTCGGCACTCGGGCCTGGCGGTTTGACGCGTGAGCGTGCCGGCTTCGAAGTGCGCGACGTGCATCCGACCCACTATGGTCGGGTGTGCCCGATCGAGACGCCGGAAGGTCCGAACATCGGTCTGATTAACTCGTTGGCGCTGTATGCGCGTACCAACCAGTATGGCTTCCTGGAGACGCCTTATCGCAAGGTGGCAAATAGCAAGGTAACCGATCAGATCGACTATCTGTCAGCCATCGAAGAAAGCAAATATGTCATCGCCCAGGCCAACGCAACCCTGGACAAGAGCGGCAAGCTGAAGGACGAGCTGGTGTCTTGCCGTCACCTGAATGAATTCGCCATGTCGACGCCGGACAAAGTGGAATATATGGATGTGGCGCCGGCACAGATCGTATCGGTGGCAGCATCGTTGATCCCGTTCCTGGAGCATGACGATGCGAACCGTGCATTGATGGGTTCCAACATGCAGCGCCAGGCAGTGCCTTGCTTGCGTGCCGAGAAATCGCTGGTAGGTACGGGCATCGAGCGTACCGCTGCGGTTGACTCTGGCACGGTGGTCATCGCCAAACGTGGCGGTATTGTGGACTACGTGGATGCTGGACGGATCGTGGTGCGCGTGTTCGACGAAGAAACCGCATCTGGCGAAGTCGGCGTGGATATTTACTCGCTGGTGAAATACACCAGGTCAAATCAGAATACCAACATCAACCAGCGTCCGCTGGTCAAGATGGGCGATAAGATCGCACGCGGCGACGTGATTGCTGACGGTGCTTCCACCGATACCGGTGAGCTGGCGCTGGGGCAGAACATGCTGGTCGCGTTTATGCCCTGGAACGGATACAACTTCGAGGACTCTATCCTGATTTCCGAGCGGGTCGTGGCGGAAGACCGTTATACCTCGATTCACATCGAGGAGCTGTCTGTTGTTGCCCGCGATACCAAGCTTGGGCCGGAAGAGATTACGCAGGATATTTCCAATTTGTCCGAGGTTCAGCTGTCGCGCCTGGATTTGTCCGGTATCGTTTATATCGGTGCTGAGGTTGAGGCGGGTGATGTGCTGGTGGGTAAGGTAACACCCAAGGGTGAAACCCAACTTACCCCGGAAGAAAAATTGCTGCGCGCAATTTTTGGCGAGAAGGCCTCCGATGTGAAAGATACCTCTTTGCGCGTGCCGTCCGGCATGTCCGGCACGGTTATCGACGTGCAGGTGTTTACACGCGAAGGCATCGAGCGCGATTTGCGCGCTCAGCAGATCATCGACGACCAGTTGAAAGAGTTCAAGAAGGACATGGCTGACCGCATGCGTATCGTGGAAAATGATACCTTCGGACGGATTGCCCGCCTATTGGCTGGCAAGACGGTAAAGGGTGGCCCGAAGAAGTTGGCCAAGGGCGCCAAGGTCACCAAGGACTACTTGGCCAGCATCGAGCGTTACGATTGGTTCGACATCCGTTTATCCGACGATGATGCAGCGCACCAGTTGGAAACCCTCAAGGAAAGCCTGGGGCAAAAGCGCGTCGAATTCGACAAAATGTTCGAAGAAAAGAAGAAAAAGCTCACCAGCGGCGATGAATTGCCACCGGGCGTGCAGAAGATGGTCAAGGTGTACGTAGCGGTCAAGCGCCGTCTGCAGCCAGGCGACAAGATGGCTGGTCGTCACGGTAACAAAGGTGTGGTCTCCAAGATTGTCCCGGTAGAAGATATGCCCTACATGGCGGATGGTACGCCAATGGACATTGTGTTGAACCCGCTGGGCGTGCCGTCACGAATGAACGTGGGGCAGATTCTGGAAACGCACTTGGGCTGGGCCGCAAAGGGTTTGGGCAAGAAGCTCGGCGACATGCTGGCGGCCAAGGCGAAAATTGCGGAACTGCGCAAGTTTCTCGGCAAGGTATACAACGACACCGGCAAGACTGAAGATCTCGATTCGTTTAGCGATGAAGAAATCGTTGAGCTTGCGGCCAACCTGAGCAAGGGCGTGCCGTTTGCGACGCCAGTGTTCGACGGCGCCAACGAAGAAGAGATCAAGCAGATGCTGAGGCTGGCAGGCTTGCCGGAGTCGGGTCAGGTTACGCTGCACGACGGCAGAACCGGCGAAGCATTTGACCGCTCGGTAACGGTAGGCTACATGCATGTGCTCAAGCTGCATCACTTGGTGGACGACAAGATGCATGCCCGTTCTACTGGCCCATACTCACTGGTGACGCAACAACCGTTGGGCGGCAAGGCGCAGTTCGGCGGCCAGCGCTTCGGCGAGATGGAGGTGTGGGCGCTGGAGGCTTATGGTGCTGCCTACACCTTGCAGGAAATGCTCACCGTCAAGTCCGACGATGTGTCTGGACGTACCAAGGTGTACGAAAATATCGTCAAAGGCGAGCACAAGATTGACGCTGGTATGCCGGAGTCATTCAATGTGCTGGTGAAAGAAATCCGCTCGTTGGCGATCGACATCGATTTGGAACGCTATTGATTTGGTGAGATATGCGGCGTGAGGCGTGAGGGGAAAATCCCCTTCGTCTCGCACCGCGTACTTCACTCCTCACTGGAGGAAACATGAAAGCACTGCTCGATTTATTTAAACAGGTTACTCAGGAAGAAGAGTTCGACTCTATCAAGATCGGTCTGGCGTCGCCAGACAAGATCCGTTCCTGGTCTTTTGGCGAAGTGAAAAAGCCGGAAACGATTAACTACCGGACTTTCAAGCCGGAGCGCGATGGTTTGTTCTGCGCCAAGATTTTCGGCCCGATCAAAGACTACGAGTGCTTGTGCGGTAAGTACAAACGTCTCAAGCATCGCGGCGTAATTTGTGAAAAATGCGGCGTTGAAGTAACGCTGTCCAAAGTTCGGCGCGAGCGCATGGCGCACATCGAGCTGGCCAGCCCGGTTGCGCACATCTGGTTCCTCAAGTCGTTGCCGTCGCGTCTGGGCATGGTGCTTGACATGACCTTGCGCGACATTGAACGTGTACTGTATTTCGAAGCCTATGTCGTGACCGATCCCGGCATGACGCCGCTGAACCGTTGCCAGCTTCTGACCGAGGACGACTACCTGACCAAGGTGGAAGAGTTCGGCGATGAATTCAAGGCCAGCATGGGCGCGGAAGGTGTACGCGACTTGCTGCGTTCGCTGGATCTGAATAGCGAAATCGAACGCCAGCGTGTGGATCTTGCCGCAACTGGTTCCGACACCAAGATCAAGAAGATTGCCAAGCGCCTGAAGATTCTTGAGGCATTCCAGAAATCCGGCATTAAGCCGGATTGGATGGTGATGGAAGTGCTTCCAGTGCTGCCACCCGAACTGCGCCCGCTGGTGCCGTTGGATGGGGGACGATTCGCGACGTCTGATCTGAATGATCTGTATCGCCGCGTGATCAACCGCAACAATCGTCTGAAACGCTTGTTGGAATTGAAAGCGCCTGAGATTATTGTGCGTAACGAAAAGCGCATGCTGCAAGAATCCGTGGATTCTCTGCTGGATAACGGTCGTCGCGGCAAGGCCATGACTGGCGCGAACAAGCGTCCGTTGAAATCGCTGGCCGATATGATCAAGGGCAAAGGCGGTCGTTTCCGTCAAAACTTGTTGGGCAAGCGTGTGGATTATTCGGGCCGCTCTGTGATCGTGGTGGGCCCGCAGTTGAAATTGCACCAATGCGGTTTGCCCAAGAAAATGGCGCTGGAATTATTCAAACCGTTTATTTTCCACAGGCTGGAAGTGATGGGTCTGGCAACCACCATCAAGGCAGCAAAGCGCATGGTGGAAGCAGAAGAACCAGTGGTCTGGGACTTGCTGGAGGAAGTTATTCGCGAGCATCCAGTGATGCTGAACCGTGCGCCAACTCTGCATCGCTTGGGTATCCAGGCGTTCGAGCCGACGTTGATTGAAGGCAAGGCCATCCAGTTGCACCCGTTGGTTTGCTCGGCGTTCAATGCCGACTTCGACGGTGACCAGATGGCTGTGCATGTGCCGCTGTCGCTGGAAGCGCAGATGGAGTGCCGCACCTTGATGCTGGCTTCCAATAATGTCTTGTCACCTTCCAACGGCGAGCCGGTGATTGTGCCGTCGCAGGATATCGTGCTGGGTTTGTACTACATGACGCGCGAGCAAATCAATGCCAAGGGCGAAGGTACGATGTTCTCCGATGTAAGCGAGCTGGTCCGTGCTTATGAAGCGCGCCAGGTCGGACTGAACGCCAAAATCACGGTGCGTCTCAAGGAATATGAGTTTGACGCAGAGGGTGCCAAGCGTGAAAAAATCACACGCTACGAAACCACCGTGGGGCGTGCAATTTTGTCCGAGATACTGCCTGTTGGTCTGCCTTTTGAGGTGGTGAACAAGGCGCTCAAGAAGAAAGAAATTTCTAAGCTGATCAACGCCAGTTTCCGCCTTTGCGGTTTGCGCGAGACGGTGATTTTTGCCGATAAGCTGATGTATACCGGCTTCACCTATGCCACACGCGGCGGTATGTCGATTTGTGTGGACGACATGTTGGTGCCGACAGACAAAGGCGTCATCATCGGTGCGGCGGAAAAAGAAGTGCAGGAGATCGAGGCCCAATACACCTCCGGTCTGGTTACCCAGGGCGAACGCTACAACAAGGTGGTGGATATTTGGGGTCGTGCTGGTGACCATGTGGCCAAGGCCATGATGGCGCAGCTCGGTACCGAGGTCGTAACGGATCGCAGCGGTAAGCAGGTCAATCAGGAATCGTTCAATTCCATTTACATGATGGCCGACTCCGGCGCGCGTGGTTCTGCCGCGCAGATTCGTCAGTTGGCAGGTATGCGTGGTTTGATGGCCAAGCCGGATGGTTCGATTATTGAAACGCCGATTACCGCGAACTTCCGCGAGGGCTTGAACGTGCTGCAGTACTTCATTTCCACGCACGGTGCGCGTAAAGGCCTGGCGGATACCGCGCTGAAGACTGCCAACTCTGGTTACCTGACACGCCGTTTAGTGGACGTTACCCAAGACTTGGTGGTGACAGAGCACGATTGCGGAACTAAAAATGGTATGGCCATTAAGGCCCTGATTGAGGGCGGTGAGGTGGTTGAGCCGTTGCGTGAGCGAATTCTTGGTCGCGTGGCTTCCTTCGATGTGGTGAGTCCGGAATCCGGTGAAACCGTATTCGAAGCGGGCACCCTGCTGGATGAAGATGCGGTGGACTTGATCGAGTCGCTAGGTATTGACGAAGTCCGGGTGCGTGCACCGCTTACTTGCGACACTCGCTACGGCTTGTGTGCACTGTGTTACGGTCGCGATCTGGGTCGTGGTTGGCTGGTTAACGTGGGTGAGGCGGTTGGTGTTATTGCTGCACAGTCCATCGGCGAACCGGGCACCCAGCTCACCATGCGTACCTTCCATATCGGTGGTGCAGCTTCACGTACCGCGGTGGCGAGCCAGTTGGAGAGCAAATCCAGTGGCGTGACGCAGTTCTCTCCAGCCATGCGCTACATAACCAACGCACGCGGCGAACAAGTCGCTATTGCGCGCAATGGCGAAATATTGATTCAGGATGACAGCGGTCGCGAGCGCGAACGCCACAAGGTTCCATATGGCGCCACTTTGCATGTGAAGGACGGTGCCGTAATCAAGGTGGGCCACGTGCTTGCAATGTGGGATCCGCATACTCGTCCGATTATTACCGAGTACGCGGGTAAGATCCGCTTCGAGAACGTCGAAGAAGGTGTGACAGTTGCCAAGCAGATCGACGACGTAACGGGTCTTTCCACCCTGGTGGTGATCGATCCGAAACGGCGTGGCACCAGTGCATCCAAGGGATTGCGTCCGCAGGTAAAAATGACCGATCCACAAGGCAATGAGGTCAAAATTACCGGCACCGAACTGCCAGTCAATTACACCTTCCAGATTGGTGCCATCATTACCGTCAAGGACGGCCAGGAAGTCGGCGTAGGCGAGGTAATAGCGCGGATGCCGCAGGAAACTTCCAAGACGCGTGACATTACCGGTGGTTTGCCGCGCGTGGCAGAGTTGTTCGAGGCCCGTTCACCTAAGGACGCTGGCTTGCTGGCAGAGATCACCGGTACTGTTTCCTTCGGTAAGGATACCAAGGGGAAACAGCGTCTGGTGATTACTGACCTCGAAGGTGTGGCGCACGAATATCTGATTACGAAAGAAAAGCACGTCACAGTGCATGACGGTCAGGTAGTGAATAAGGGCGAGACCATTGTTGATGGTCCGGCTGATCCGCAAGATATTTTGCGCTTCCGCGGCGTTGAAGCGCTGGCGCGCTATATCACCGACGAAGTGCAGGATGTGTACCGTCTGCAAGGTGTGAAGATCAACGATAAGCATATCGAAGTGATTGTGCGCCAGATGCTGCGTCGCGTTAGTGTGAGCGATTCAGGCGATACCCGCTTCATTCAGGGCGAGCAGGTTGAGCGTGCTGAAATACTGGCTGAAAATGATCGTATGGTCGCCGAGGGTAAACAACCAGCTGCTTACGAGAATGTATTGCTGGGTATTACCAAGGCTTCGTTGTCCACCGATTCATTCATCTCCGCAGCTTCCTTCCAGGAAACAACGCGCGTGTTGACCGAAGCGGCGATTATGGGCAAGAAGGACGATCTGCGCGGCCTCAAGGAAAACGTTATTGTCGGCCGCCTCATCCCGGCGGGTACCGGACTGGCCTTCCACAATGCGCGCCGCAAGCAGCAGGCTGGCGTGGATATGGCGGAAGGTCGCGGACTGGTCGAGGAAGCAGCAGGCACGGCGCAGGATCAGGAGCAGGTTGCTTGACAGGATGGCCGTGAGAATGTAAAATCCGCAGTCTTTTTAGCTCGATAGAACCTGCTGCCTGTTGGGTATGCAGAGGGATTCCGGGACGGCCACACAGGCCGTCCCCTTATTTATGGGAATGGAAATACGATGCCAACCGTTAACCAGTTAGTGCGGAAACCTCGCTCAGCCAAGCGAGTGAAGAGTAAGGTTCCTGCTTTGGAGTGCTCCCCGCAGAAGCGTGGAGTGTGCACACGGGTTTATACGACAACACCAAAGAAACCGAACTCCGCATTGCGTAAAGTCTGCCGTGTTCGATTGACCAATGGGTTTGAAGTAAGTAGCTATATTGGGGGTGAGGGTCACAACCTACAGGAGCACTCTGTAGTGTTGATCCGTGGCGGCCGTGTGAAAGATTTGCCGGGTGTGCGATATCACACGGTGCGCGGAAGTCTGGATACTGCTGGTGTGAAAGATCGTAAGCAGAGCCGTTCCAAGTACGGAACCAAACGCCCGAAGGCGGCTTAATTGCGGCACATTGCCGCTGCTGAATACTGAGAGTACTGAGGTTAACTATGCCAAGACGTAGAGAAGTTCCCAAACGCGAAATTCTGCCGGATCCTAAGTTTGCCAGTCAGGAAGTGGCGAAATTTATTAGCGTGATTATGAGTAGCGGCAAGAAAGCAGTTGCCGAGCGTATTGTTTACGGCGCGCTGGACCAAATCTCGAAGAAGAGCGGCAAGGATTCGCTAGAGGTATTTACCCAGGCTATGTCCAATGTGCGTCCGCTGGTCGAGGTGAAAAGCCGTCGTGTGGGTGGAGCCAATTATCAGGTCCCTGTTGAAGTGCGTGCCGTGCGTCGCAATGCACTGGCAATGCGTTGGGTGCGTGACGCTGCGCGCAAGCGCGGCGAGAAATCAATGGGCCAGCGCTTGGCCGGTGAATTGATCGACGCGGCTGAAGGCAAGGGCGGTGCGGTGAAGAAGCGCGAGGAAGTGCACCGCATGGCTGAGGCCAACAAGGCATTCTCTCACTATCGTTTCTAATTTGGTTATAGAGAGCGCTGGCTCCGGCTTTTGCCCGAGTCTTTAGAATGCGCTCTTTGTGAATTTTATGGCAACAAGAATTTAAAGGTTTTTAGCTGTGGCACGTAAAACACCTATCGAACGTTACCGTAATATCGGGATCAGCGCGCATATCGACGCGGGCAAGACCACGACCACCGAGCGCATCCTGTTCTATACCGGCGTATCCCACAAGATCGGCGAAGTGCATGATGGCGCTGCGACCATGGACTGGATGGAGCAGGAGCAAGAGCGTGGAATTACCATTACCTCTGCGGCGACTACCTGTTTCTGGAAGGGGATGGACAGCAACTTTCCTGAGCATCGCATCAACATTATTGATACGCCGGGACACGTGGATTTTACCATTGAGGTGGAGCGTTCCATGCGTGTGCTGGATGGCGCCTGTATGGTGTATTGTGCCGTAGGCGGCGTGCAGCCGCAGTCCGAGACGGTGTGGCGCCAGGCCAACAAATATGGCGTGCCGCGTTTGGCATTCGTCAACAAGATGGATCGTTCCGGCGCTAACTTCTTCAAGGTCTACGATCAGATGAAGAGCCGCCTGAAAGCCAATCCAGTACCGCTGCAAATTCCGATTGGTGCGGAAGACAAATTCGAAGGCGTGGTTGACCTGATTCGCATGAAGGCGATTTATTGGGACGATTCGACCCAGGGTATGAAATTCGATTTGCGCGAGATCCCTGCCGAGCTCTTGGCAACTGCTCAAGAGTGGCGCGAGAAAATGGTGGAGAACGCAGCCGAGGCAACCGAAGAGTTGATGACCAAGTACCTTGAAGAAGGCGACTTGTCGATCGAGGAAATCAAGCAAGGTATACGTAAGCGCACGATCGCCAGCGAAATCGTGCCGATGTTGTGCGGCTCGGCATTCAAGAACAAAGGCGTCCAGGCAATGCTGGATGCGGTGATCGAATTTATGCCCTCGCCGGTCGATATTCCGCCAGTAAAAGGCATTCTCGAAAACGAACAGGTAGGCGAGCGCAGGGCGGCTGACGATGAGCCGTTTGCCGGTCTGGCATTCAAGATTATGACCGACCCGTTTGTTGGGCAACTGATTTTCTTCCGCGTTTATTCCGGTGTGATTAAAACCGGCGACACCATTTACAACCCGGTTAAGGGGAAAAAAGAGCGGCTGGGCAGGATTTTGCAAATGCATGCCAACCAGCGCGAAGAGCTCAAGGAAGTTCATGCTGGTGATATCGCGGCCGCTGTTGGTTTGAAGGAAGCAACTACCGGCGATACGTTGTGCGACATAAATAACGTGATTACCCTGGAACGTATGATATTCCCGGAGCCGGTGATTCACGTGGCCGTGGAACCGAAGACCAAGGTCGATCAGGAAAAAATGGGCTTGGCGTTGAATCGTCTGGCGCAGGAAGATCCTTCGTTCCGTGTGCGTACCGATGAAGAAACCAACCAAACGATTATTTCCGGTATGGGCGAATTGCATCTGGAAATTCTGGTTGACCGGATGCGCCGTGAGTTCGGCGTTGAAGCAACGGTTGGCGCGCCTCAAGTGGCGTACCGTGAGGCAATCAGGAAGGCTGTTGAAGTTGAAGGCAAGTTCGTTAAGCAGTCCGGTGGCCGTGGTCAATATGGCCATGTCTGGCTCAAGATGGAACCGAACGAAGCGGGCAAAGGTTTTGAGTTTATCGATGCCATAAAGGGTGGATCAGTGCCGCGCGAATTTATTCCGGCAGTGGAAAAAGGCTTGCGTGAAACGCTGCCGAACGGCGTGCTCGCTGGTTTCCCGGTTGTCGATGTAAAAGTGACCTTGTTCGATGGTTCATACCATGACGTAGACTCCAACGAAAACGCATTCAAGATGGCTGCGTCCATGGGTTTTAAGGATGGTATGCGCAAGGCCAATCCGGTGTTGCTCGAACCGATGATGGCCGTGGAAGTAGAAATGCCGGAAGAAAAAATGGGCGACGTGATGGGCGATTTATCATCCCGCCGTGGCATGATCCAGGGTATGGAAGATATGGCAGGCGGTGGCAAGGTGATCAGGGCCGAAGTGCCGCTGGCCGAGATGTTCGGCTATTCCACCACGCTGCGTTCGCTGACCCAGGGACGTGCGACTTACACCATGGAATTCAAGCACTATTCCGAGGCGCCGAAAAACGTTGCGGAAGCGGTTATCAACAAAAAATAACTGGTAATACGAGAGGAAGTCATCATGGCAAAAGGTAAATTTGAGCGGACGAAACCGCACGTAAACGTGGGCACGATAGGCCACGTGGATCATGGCAAGACGACGCTAACGGCGGCGATCACCACGATCTTATCGAAGAAATTTGGCGGCGAAGCCAAAGGC
>JBBRTU010000058.1:0-15683 GCA_038244115.1 Burkholderiales bacterium | reverse complement strand
GTGGTCGGTTACAAAACCCACGCCAAGATGGCGCTGGTAATCCGCCGCGAAGAAGACAAGCTGCGGCGCTATGTGCACCTCGGCACCGGCAACTACCATCCGCGCACCACCAAGTTCTATACGGATTTCGGCCTATTCACCTGCAACGAGGAAATCTGTGCGGACGTCAACGCCGTCTTCGCTCAACTGACCGGCTTGGGCAAGGCCAGCAAATTGCACCACCTGTGGCAAGCGCCGTTCACCCTGCACAGCCGCGTGATGCTTGCCATCCGCAATGAAACAGCGCTTGCCCGGGCCGGCAAGCCCGCGCATATCATCGCCAAAATGAATGCGCTGCTGGAACCGCAAATTATTCAGGCACTATATGAAGCCTCCAGTGCCGGCGTAAAAATCGACCTCATCATACGCGGCGTATGCGCCTTGCGACCGGGGCTGAAAGGCATTTCGGAAAATATCCGCGTGCGTTCAATCATCGGCCGTTTCCTGGAGCACACCCGCGTGTTCTATTTCCGCAATGATGGCGCACAAGACGTCTACCTCTCCAGCGCCGACTGGATGGATCGAAATTTCTTCCGCCGCATCGAAGTCGGCTTCCCGGTGCTCTCACCGAAACTCAAACGCCGTGTCATCAACGAAGGGCTGAAGCCCTATTTGAAAGACAACTGCCAGGCATGGGAAATGGCATCAGACGGTCATTACCGCCGCAAGAAAACCCGCAGCGGCAAAGCCTTCTGCGTGCAACAGGAACTGCTGGACATGCTGGGCAAGCCCATACCATGAGTGGTGAGGCTAACATCCTTGGTGCGCCACGATGTTACTTGTAGTAGTTCCAGCCTGATCTGACAGCGCGTGTCAGGTGCCAATTGTTGGAAAGTACAAAAATCGGGTATTCGAATGCGTATGCTCTGTCCGTATTTCTGGAAGTTATTATAGCGGCGCGGGAAAACAAAAAACGCTTGCGGATCGGTTAATTACAATAGGATAATCGGCATACGTGTGCTAGCGTTTCTATATTAACTGTTAGCCAGCTCACCAACCACCAAAGGAGACGATGATGGATTTTAACCAAGCAATCGAAAAACACGCAGAGTGGAAAATCAAATTCCGCCAAGCAATTACCGGCAAGGAAACAATGGATGCCGAATCTATTTCAAAAGATAATTGCTGCGAACTAGGCAAATGGCTACATGGTGAAGCTAAATCTAAATTCAACGAATTATCTAGCTACGTAGAGTGCCTAACCAAACACGCATACTTTCATGTCGAAGCCGGGAAAATTGCCAAAACCATTAATGCCAGGAAATACACGGAAGCTGAAGCCATGATTGGTGCTTCCAGCCCCTACACCGCAGCTTCAAGTGCTGTCAGGCATGCAATTATGCACCTCAAGCATGAGGCTAAGCTATAGCTTTTGGGCTAACATTTTGCTCCCGCAGATCGTCAAAAGCTGCATCTTTATCGCCCGCTAAATTCACCCATCGAACGACCACTTTCGGGAAATATAGCCACAATTTTTACCTTCTCGCATCATCAATTGAAAGCTTGGAAAAAATTTGCCCCCATGTATGAGCTACTACATAGTACTCATCACTTCACATCTTCAGATTAATAGCGCTGCATGAAATCGACCTGAGTAAGATCCTTCCGCAGGCCGTAAACCCGCAGTTGTTCGATCAGCGGCTGCATGGTCGATTCCGGGCCTGAGAGATAACAGTCGAAACCGCTCAGGTCTGGATGATCTGCGCCTACACGCTGTCCGGCCATCACAAAATTTTTGGCGGCAATTTCGGGATGCATGAATGGGTCGTTACCCTCCCCATTCGCTTGAATGACCAAGGGCGTATAAGTGAAATTATCCAGCGCGTCTTCCCAGGATCGGCAGTAATTCTCCAGATAAAACTCGCCCTCCCGCGCCAGCCAATACAGATGGATGGGCTGCTGCAAGTCCAGCGCAATGGCGTGTTCGATGATGCTTTTGACCGGGCCGAAGCCGGTTTCATAGGCAAAGAAAATAACCGGACGTTTGGATTCTTCATCCAGCAAGAAGTCACCCATCGGCCCGTTGATCATGACCGTATCCGCGACCTTCAGCTTGGTAAAGACATGTTCGGAGAATGGATCGTCAGGTACATGCCGGATATGGAACTGCAAATGCATGGCGTTACACGGGCAACTGGCAATGGACTTGTTCCTGGGCGGAATGCCTGCCACTTCAAGGCTGACATGCTGGCCCGCCAAAAAATTCAATGTCTGGCTGCGCGGTGTGCGCAAATGGACAACCATGATGTCGTTCGATAGCCGCTCCAGTTTATCAACCCGTGTAGGCACTTTTTGCAGCGGTATATCCTGTGCACTGTTTGCCTCATGCACCTCGATTTCAAGATCGCTAGCTGCGGTGATGTTGCACAACAGAATTGCGTTCCGGTTCTTTTCCGCCTCGGAAAAGCAGTAGTCCTGGCCAACAAGCTGATTAACCCGTCCGCTCAGCAGGTGCGCTTTGCATTCCCCGCATGTGCCGTTATTGCAGCTATAGCTGATCGAAACTCCGGAGCGCAACGCAGCTTCCAGCACGGTCTCCGTGTCCTGGGCAACAAACTCCTTGCCGCTAGGTAATAGTTTTATATGGGCTGTCAATTTTTATTCCAATCCGTGCGATACCAATCCGTCCGCCAGTTTGGGTTCAAACCAGGTGGACTTGGGCGGCATGACTTCGCCCGCATCGGCGACCGCCATCAGGTCTTCCATACGCGTGGGGAACATGGCGAAGGCGACGGCCATCTCACCACTGTCCACACGTTTTTCCAGCTCCTGCAAACCGCGAATTCCGCCGACGAAATCGATGCGCTTATCGCGGCGCGGATCGCTGATATTCAGCACAGGGGTGATCAGGTGATTTTGCAGCAGGCTCACGTCCAGGCGCGCAACCGGGTCGTTCACGGGAATGAGATCGGCGCGGATTTGCAGGCGATACCACTGGCCCGGCAGATACATGCCCACTTCGCCGGGCTTGCCGGGTTTGACCTGGCTATTGCTTGGCTCCATGGAAAAATTATCGCCAATGCGCCGCATGAAATCTTCGCGGCTCAAACCGTTTAGGTCTTTCACCACCCGGTTGTAATCCATGATTTTCATTTCATGATGAGGAAAAATCACCGACAGAAAATAGTTGTAGCTTTCCTCGCCGCTATGTTTCGGATTGGCCGCCTTGCGTGCCGCCGCCACGCGCGAAGCCGCAGCGGAACGATGGTGACCATCGGCAATGTAGATGGCCTTCATGGCATCGAAAGACGCGGTAAGTTTTGCCAAATCCGCCTGGTCACGTATCGCCCAGATGGTGTGGCGCACGCCGTCATCCGCAGTCACATCAGTATCCGGCGCGCCTTGTGAAGCTTTAGCCAGAATCGCGTCCACTTCCGGCGCGTTCGGGTATGCCAGCAGCACCGGGCCGGTTTGTGCATTGAGTGCATCGATCTGACGCACGCGGTCGTCTTCTTTGTCGGGACGGGTGAATTCATGCTTGCGAATGCGGTTGGTATCGTAATCGGCCACCGACGCGGCAGCCACGAGACCGGTCTGGGCATGCGCACCCATGACGATGCGGTAGGCGTAGTAGCAGGCCTGGTCATCCTTGGCCAGCACACCCGCAGCCAGCATTTTCTTCAGGCTCTCCGCGCCCTTGGCGTACACCTGCTGCGCATAGGGATCGGTATCCACCGGCAAATCGATTTCCGGCTTTGAGATATGCAGGAAGCTCCACGGCTTGCCTGCGGCACGCACACGCGCCTCGGCCGTACTCAATACATCATAAGGGGGCGCAACCACATCGGTGGCACGGCCAGAGACCGGACGCAGGCCGGCAAAAGGACGAATCAGGTGCATGGCATTCACTCAAGCTAAGACAGAAGCGTGATTTTACCTTAGAAGCTGTTTTAAAAATTCAAACCTTTTGTTTCCCCACTTTTACAAAGGGGGGAAACAACAATCCACCGGCGAAGACAAGCATGATTTCCCCCTACTTCGCCGCCACTACCTTGAAGCTCGCGCCAATACTCTTCCACTCTTTCGCTTCCGATTCCAGCGCAGCCTCGGTCAATGGATTCTGGTCCAGCCATTGCCGGTCGATCAGCAAGCGCCCTGCCGTGTCCGGCCATTCCAGTTGCATGTAAGGTAGTTCCTCTGCCGTGCGGCTGCGATAAAATAGTACCGCAAGGCGCAACACGGCAACCAGCGGCCAATCGTCAGGCCGTGCCGCCAGTTCCGCCACTTTGGACAGCGAACCGCGCTGCGCACGTACCAGCAAAGCCAACGGCCCCTGCTCGCGTTTGGAGAAACCCGGCATATCCGCATTTTGCAGAATGTAGGCAGAATGTTTGTGATAGCCGTTATGCGCAATGGATAGACCGATCTCATGCAAGCGTGCAGCCCAGGCAAGACGCTGCTTCAAGAGTTCACGATCGCCCTTCATGCCGGCAGACACTTGATCGAACAGCACCATGCTCAATGATTCAACCCGCGCGGCCTGAATCGTATCCACATGATAGCGGCGGACAAACTGAATCACGGTCGCTTCGCGCATATCGTGATGGTGGAAGCGACCCAGCAGATCGTACAACACACCTTCCCGCAGCGCGCCTTCCGCCACTTTCATATGCTCAATGCCCAGTTCATCAAACAATGCAGCCATGATGGAGAAACCACCGGCCAGCACCGGCTTGCGATCGGCCTTGATGCCGGGCAAATCGAATTTGCGCACATCCCCGATCCTGAGCAGGATTTTGCGCAGCTCGGCCAGCCCCTCACGGGTGATGCCGCCATCGCTCAGGCCATTCTGTTCCAGCACGTCGCACAATGCCCGTGCAGTACCGGATGAGCCAAAGGCCTCGTCCCACTCTCCGGCAACAAACTCTTTTTTGACGCTTTGAATTTCGTTTCTCGCCGCAAGTTCGGCACGTTTCAGCGTGGCCTTATCGATCAGGCCATCAGGAAAATAGTTCGTGCTGAAATTCACGCAGCCCATGTGTAAGCTTTCCATCATGCCCGGCTCCAGGCCGACACCGATGATGCACTCGGTGGAACCGCCGCCTATGTCCACCACCAGACGGCGCTTGTCCGAAGCGGGCAGGCCGTGTGCCACACCCAGGTAAATCAGGCGCGCCTCTTCGCGCCCGGCAACAATCTCGATCGGGAAGCCCAGCGCCGCCTCGGCCTTCTGCATAAATTGATCAGCATTTTTTGCCACACGTAGCGCACTGGTGCCCACCACGCGCACGGCCTGGAGCGGCAAGCCGCGCAAGCGTTCGCCAAAACGGGCCAGGCAATCCAGGGCGCGTTTCTGGGTAGCATCATCCAGTTTCTTGTCGCTATTCAGTCCTGCCGCCAGACGCACAGTCTCGCGCAGCGAATCGAGCGCATAAAGCTGGTCGCCCTCCACTCGCGCAACTTGCAGACGAAAACTGTTGGAACCTAAATCGACAGCCGCGATAGTTGAATATTCCCGCATCAAATCAATCCAAAATTTTGTTTAACCAAAAAAGAAATACGTCACCAGCACCGCTGCCACCACGCCTGCCAGATCAGCCAGCAAAGCACACGCCACGGCATGGCGCGCGTGGCGGATACCGACTGCGCCAAAGTAAACGGCCAGCACATAGAAAGTCGTTTCCGTGCTGCCTTGTATCACGGATGCAAGACGCCCGGCGAAAGAATCTGCGCCGAAGGTTTTCATGGTGTCGATCATCATGCCACGCGCACCACTGCCGGACAGCGGCTTCATGAATGCCGTGGGCAGACCGTCCACGAAGCGCGTATCCCAGCCCATATGCGTGGCCACCCAGCGCAAGCCGGCCATCAGTATTTCCAGTGCGCCGCTGGCCCTAAATATAGCAATCGCCACCATCATCGCCACTAGGTAGGGAATGATGCCGACAGCCACCTGGAAGCCTTCCTTGGCGCCTTCGATAAAAGCATCGTAGGCATTCACTTTGCGCACTGTCGCGCCGCCGATAAATAACGCCACCAATCCAAATAAAATAAAATTACTCACCAATGCAGACTGCCGCTGCATCTCAACCGCATCCAGTTGCGCGAAATAGGCCACAATCCCCAGCACCGCCGCAGTAATCCCGCCCAGGTAGGCCAACACCACACGGTCCAGCAAGTTGATTTTCTGCACTGCCGCCACCGCCATCAGCCCGACCATCGTGGAGCAATAAGTCGCGATCAGGATCGGAATGAATACATCAGTCGGGTCGTGCGCGCCGAGTTGTGCACGATAGGTGAAAATTGTGACAGGCAGTAGCGTCACCGATGAGGCGTTGATCACCAGAAACAAAATCTGCGCGTTGCTCGCCGTATCCGCCGAAGGGTTGATGCTCTGCAACTCCTTCATCGCCTTGATGCCCACCGGGGTGGCAGCGTTATCCAGCCCCAGCATGTTGGCTGCCATGTTCATGGTGATGGAACCCAGCGCCGGATGGCCGCGCGGCACGTCGGGAAAAAGGCGGCGGAATAGCGGCTCAAGAAAGCGCGTGAGCAAGTTCAGAAATCCCGCCTTCTCGCCCACCCGCATTACGCCCAGCCACAAGGTCATCACGCCGGTTAGACCCAGCGCGATTTCGAAAGACGTTTTCGACATGTCGAAAGCCGCCTTCATCATCAGCGTGAATATCTCGGTCTGACCGAGAAAGATCAGCTTGATCGCGCCGAGCGCGAAAGCGATGAGAAAAAAACCGACCCAGATGGCGTTGAGCATAGCATCGGATTTTAGCTTGAATTGCTCTACAATCGAGCCTCTTATGCCGAAAATAACCCCCCGCCCCTTCCCTGCTGAAATTGCCAATGTCTTAGTGCAGAACGGCCTGCACCCCGTCCTTGCCCGCATCTACGCCGCACGCGGCATCACCCGGCCCGAGCAACTGGAAACCGAACTCGCCGGCCTGCTGCCTTTCGATCAACTGAAAGGCATCGAGCAAACCGCCACCCAACTAGCCGATGCAATCCAATCCGGCAAGCGCCTACTGATCGTGGCCGACTACGATGCCGACGGCGCCACCGCCTGCGCCGTAGCAATGCGCGCCTTGCGCCAGTTCGGCGCACAGGTGGATTACTTGGTTCCGAACCGCTTCGAATACGGCTACGGCCTTACCCCGGAAATCGTCCGGCTGGCCGCAGAGCGTAAGCCAGATATTTTAATCACCGTAGACAACGGCATCGCCAGCGTAGATGGTGTAGCGGAGGCGAATCGTCTGGGCATGGCGGTGCTGATCACCGACCACCATCTACCCGGCGACGAGCTGCCTGCGGCTGCAGCCATCGTCAACCCGAACCAGCCCGGCTGCACTTTCCCAAGTAAGAATTTGGCAGGTGTGGGGGTGATTTTTTATGTGATGCTGGCGCTGCGCGCGGAATTACGGAAGCGTGGCGCTTTCAGTAAATCCCCCCCAGCCCCCCTTTTGCAAAGTGGGGAGCAAACGGTGCAGAATTCAATTCCTCCACTTGACCCGTCCACCCTGGGCCAAGGTGGATTTCCCGAACCCAACCTAGCCAAGCTGCTCGACATCGTGGCACTGGGCACGGTGGCCGATGTAGTGAAGCTGGACGACAACAATCGGATATTAGTCACGCAAGGCCTCAAGCGCATGCGCGCCGGCCATGCCTGTGCAGGCATCCGCGCGCTGTTCGCCGCTTCGGGGCGCGATATGCGCCGCGCTGCCACTTACGATCTCGGCTTCATGCTTGGGCCGCGCCTGAATGCGGCAGGACGGCTCAATGATATGTCGCTGGGCATCGAATGCCTGATCACCGACGACGAAGCACGCGCCATGGATATTGGCCGCCAGCTCGATGCACTCAACCGCGAGCGGCGCGAGATCGAAGCGGACATGAAGGAAACTGCCTTCGCCGCGCTGGATGAAATGGACGTGGCGGATAATTTTTCGCTGAGCTTGTTTGAACCAGAATGGCACCAAGGCGTGATCGGCATTCTCGCCTCGCGCGTGAAGGACAAATTTCACCGCCCCGCTATCGCTTTCGCACAGGGCAACAACGGCGAATTGAAAGGTTCCGGTCGTTCGATTCCCGGTCTGCATCTGCGCGATGCGCTGGACCTGATATCCAAGCGTCATCCTGACCTGTTGCTGAAATTCGGCGGGCACGCGATGGCCGCCGGGGTCACCATCCGCGAGGATAACTTCGCACGTTTCTCCGCTGCATTTGAAGCCGTTGCGCAACAACTGCTCTCCCCCGTCGATCTGGAGCGGCAGATCGAAACCGATGGCGAACTTCCCATCCCGGACATGACCCTGGAACTGGCACAAATACTGGACAGTAATGTGTGGGGCCAGGGTTTCCCGCAGCCTGCATTCAGCGATACTTTCAGCGTAACGGAACAGCGTGTGGTCGGAGAAAAACACCTGCGCCTGCGCTTGACCAAGCAAGGCCGTGTTTTCCCTGCCATGCTGTTCTTTCACCACGAGCCGCTACCGCAGCAGGTACAGGCGGTGTACCGCCTCAACGTCAACGAGTACAACGGTGCCCGCACGCTGCAATTGACTTTGGAGCACTGGGAGCCAGTCTGACTGATTTTCTCTCTTCTGCCCCTTCCGGGGCGCCTGCGAGAGAGTGCGAAGCTGTGTATAATTGCGTGTTTTCACGGGATTATCTGCAAGACATGGAAGCCGAACGCCTCAACGCCATCGCCAATACGCTGCAAGACCTGAGCACCCGCAGCGCCGAACTTCGGAGGTATCTTTGACTTCGAGGCCAAGCAACAACGCCTGATCGAAGTTATCCAACTCGGGGAGGATCCCGCTGTCTGGAACGACCCACAACGTTCGCAGGAATTGGGCAAGGAACGCCGCGCGCTGGAAGGCGTGGTACTGACTCTGGAAAAGGTTGACCAGGAGCTGCGCGATGCCACAGAACTGTTTGAAATGGCTCGCGCTGAAAATGACGATGACACCATCTTCAGCGTGGAAGCGGATGCCGCAAAAGTAGCGCAGGAAGTGGCAGGCCTGGAGTTCCGCCGCATGTTCTCCAACCCGATGGACCCCAATAACTGCTTCATCGATATTCAGTCCGGTTCCGGCGGCACCGAGGCACAGGACTGGGCCTCCATGCTGGAGCGCATGTATTTGCGCTACTGCGAGCGACGCGGTTTCAACATTGAAATACTGGAACAATCCGATGGCGAGGTCGCCGGCATCAAGAGCGCCACATTAAAAGTCGGCGGCGATTATGCTTACGGTCATCTGCGCTCCGAGACCGGCGTGCACCGGCTGGTGCGCAAATCGCCATTCGATTCCGGCAACCGCCGGCATACCTCGTTTGCCAGTGTGTTCGTGTACCCGGAGGTGGATGATTCGATCGAAGTGGATATCAATCCCGCCGATCTGCGCATCGACACTTACCGTGCCAGCGGCGCGGGTGGTCAGCACATCAACAAAACCGATTCGGCGGTGCGCATTACCCACCTGCCGACCAATATCGTGGTGCAGTGCCAGAATGACCGCTCACAGCACCGCAACCGCGCGGAAGCCATGGCTATGCTGAAATCTCGCTTGTACGAAGCAGAGCTGCGCAAGCGCCAGTCCGCACAGCAGAAGTTGGAAGATAGCAAAACCGACATCGGCTGGGGCCATCAGATCCGCTCCTACGTGCTGGATCAATCGCGCATCAAGGATTTGCGCACCAATTACGAAGTCGGCAATACCCAGGCGGTGCTGGACGGCGACCTGGATGGATTTATTAGTGAAAGTTTGAAGCAGGGCGTTTAACAGCAATCCACTGGCGCAAAATGTGTCACACTGCTACAATCTGTGCCACATTTACCCGCAAACACTGGAGTAACACCATGAAGGAACTTTCCGTCCGCGAAATGCGCCAAGGTTACCAAGCGCTCCACAAGGCACTTGAGGAAGAAGGCGAAGTGGTACTGACCCATCACGGCAAGCCTTTCGCCCGTGTCATACCACTCGAGCCACGCAAGGAAATCCCCAGCCATACGGCGTTGCGCGCTACCATGCCGTTTCAGGAGATTCCGAGCGCGGTCTATATCCGTGAAGACCGCGACGCACGATGAGCGAGGTTTATATCGACACCTCGGCGCTAGCCAAGTGGTATGTGCGCGAGACTTTTTCAGATGAATTCGACGCCTTCATCCGCACCTGTGGCGAGCCGGTCATTAGCCGCCTCACCATCGTAGAGTTTCGCTGCCTGTTGGCGCGGCGGCGGCGCAACGGGGATTTGAGCAAAAAAAATGAGCGGGATGCACACCATACCTTCGAGGAGGATATGCGTTTGGGTTTCCTGAAAGTCAACCCGGTACAGGATCACCACTTTGCCCTGGCGCACGATTTGATCGGTAAATTGCAACACGCGCCATTGCGCACGCTGGATGCATTGCACTTGGCCATTGCTTCGGCTTCCGGCTGCCCCCGCTTCGCCACCGCCGACAAGGTACAGGCTGAAGCCGCCGAAACACTGCATATCCATACAGAAAAATTCTTTTCAATTTGAGCCATATCATGACCGACGAACAACTCCAACCCCAACAAGATACCAACCAGATCATCGAAGAGCGCCGCGCCAAGCTGCGCGAATTGCGCGTCAAGGGCAATGCCTTCCCAAACGATTTCCAGCGCGAGCATCACGCCGTTGACTTGCAATTGCACTATGCAGATGTGTCCAAGGAAGAACTTGAAGCCACCCCGGTGCACGTTGCGGTGGCGGGGCGCATGATGCTCAAGCGCGTGATGGGCAAGGCCAGCTTCGCTACCATCCAGGACATGGGCGGCCGCATCCAGCTGTACATCACCAACGAGGGTGTTGGCGAACCGGCACACGAGGCGTTCAAGCACTTCGACCTGGGCGACATCTTGGGTGCGCGCGGCACACTGTTCCGCACCAAGACCGGCGAACTGTCCATCCGCGTCACCGACATCCGCCTGCTCACCAAGGCACTGCGTCCGCTACCGGAAAAATTCCACGGGCTGACCGACCAAGAGCAAAAATACCGCCAGCGTTATCTTGATCTGATCACCAACGAAAGGGCACGCGAGGTATTTGTAATCCGCTCGCATATCATCCGCGCCATGCGCGATTTCTTTGAACGCCATGGCTATCTGGAAGTGGAAACGCCGATGATGCACCCGATTCCCGGCGGGGCTGCGGCACGCCCGTTCATGACGCATCACAACGCGCTGGATATGCAGCTCTACCTGCGCATTGCTCCAGAACTGTATCTCAAGCGCCTGGTAGTGGGCGGCATGGAAAAGGTGTTCGAGATCAACCGCAATTTCCGCAACGAAGGCATGTCCACGCGGCACAATCCGGAATTCACCATGGTGGAATTCTACGAAGCGTATCGTGATTACCGTTACATGATGGACTTCACCGAAGCCATGTTCCGCGAGATCGCGGACAAAGTGCTGGGCACCACAAAGATGACATACCAGGGCCGCGAACTCGACCTGGGCAAGCCGTTCGACCGGCTCACCATCGTGCAGGCAGTACGCAAATACCATCCGGAATATACAGAGGAACAGCTCAATGAGCGCGATTTCCTGACTGCAAAACTCACCGAGATGAAAGCCAAATTCAAGCCGAACGACGGTCTGGGCGGAATTCAATTGTCATTTTTCGAGGAAACTACCGAGCACTTGTTGTTCGACCCGACTTTCATCATCGACTACCCGGCGGAAGTCTCCCCGCTGGCACGGCGCAACGACCACAACCCAGACATCACCGACCGCTTCGAGCTATTCATGGTCGGGCGCGAAATCGCCAACGGCTTCTCCGAGCTGAACGACGCAGAAGATCAGGCGGAACGTTTCATGGAACAGGTGCGACAAAAAGAGGCCGGGGATGCGGAAGCCATGCATTACGACGCCGACTACATCAACGCATTGGAATACGGCCTGCCACCGACGGCTGGTGAGGGTATCGGCGTGGATCGTCTGGTCATGCTGCTGACCGACAGCCCGAGCATCCGCGACGTGATCCTGTTTCCGCAGATGCGCCCGGAGTAACTCGCTAATTTCTGCAACCATTTGCTCACTGCTGCGTTGCGTTCGTCAGCACCTCACCGAGTGTGGGCAAGGATAACGCTGTCCACTTCGGAAGTACTTTGTAAATTCTCAGTAGCGTGTTGTATTACATCCGCGGCCAAATTATTGCATAATCAAAAGGCGTTGCTGATACACCAATATAGCCTTCGTTAACTGCGTGATAAATATTCGATGACGGCCAAGCCTACTAAATCACAAGCCACCCGAAATGTCCGCCTGGGATTTGGCTTGCTATTCCTTTCTTTGATTATTTTCGTCATCGCCTTTTCCTGGACCTCGTGGCAATCGGAAAAGCAAGACGAATTGAATGAACTATCGCTGTTAGCGGAACTGAGCGGAAAATCGATCAATTCCTATTTTTCCCATTTCGAGAACAATCTGAATGTGCTGAGCCAGGAAGTACTTGATGCGAACGGCACGTTCAACCTTGAACGCGTGCGATTGCTGCTGAAGCGCTTCAAGGAAACCAACCCGGAAATTGCAAATGTTAATATTAACGATCCAAACGGACAGATCCTTGCTTCAGCCGTTTCGCCTCCTGGGACGGTACTCCCCAACATCAGCCAGCAAAATTCTTTTATTCTGGGACGCGAAGCCCTGTTAAAGGGGCAGGTTTTTAATATTGGCCGGCCGACCTTTGGACTGATGGTCAAGAAATGGACTATCCCGCTTAGAAATGGGGTGCGCGATAAGAATGGTAAGTTACGCTACATTTTGAATGCGCCCCTCCCCCTTGAGAAACAGCAAAGCTTCTGGCAGAACCTCTCTCTTCCCGAAAATGCCCAAATGGGCTTGCTCCGGGACGATGGCTACCTTTTAAGCATATACCCACTCCCCAAGTCAGCAGATATCAAGGAAACCTATGGGGAAATCAGGACTGGCGCATTAGCCAGCTTGCTTCGGCAGCAGAGCTTTCCCCAACGTGGTATTGCCGAAGGCTATAACACTGTGGCTCGCGCTAATTATCATTTTGCTTTTTACCGGCTGCCTAATTACCCGATTACTTTTTTTGTCACGGCCCCCATTTCGAACCTCCAAACAAAATGGTGGGAACATACTCAGCCCTTCTATTTGTCAATCCTGATTTTCTTGGCAAGCGGCTTTGGCGTTTATTACTGGACAGCAAAACGCCAAGCAAAGTGGGCAACAGAAAGGGAACAACAAGAAGAAAAATTCCGCTCCATCTACGAGGGCGCTAATGATGCCATCATGCTGCTTTCAGAACAGGCGGTTTTTGATTGCAATCAGCGCACCCTGGAAATATTTGGATTAACAAGCAAGTCTGAATTTGTTTCTTGCCACCCTTCCGATTTTTCGCCGCCTCTTCAGCCAGACGGACAAGATTCTCGTACTGCCGCTAATGAGAAAATCGCCATGGCCCTCAAGCAGGGGACAAGTCGATTTGAGTGGGTGCACCGCCGCAAGAATGGAGAAGACTTTCCTGCCGAAGTGGTTCTTTCCGCCTTCACGGATGGGGGGAAGAAAATATTGCAGGCGACGGTGCGCGATATCACCGATCAAAAGAATGCTGAAGCAGCGCTTCAAGCCACTCTGGAACATCTTCAGGCCGCTAATTATAGGCTCGATATCGAGAAGGAACTCAACCAGAAAATCATCGAAACCTCCCCAATTGGCATTTGTATTTATGACGAACGCGGTGACTGCGTAACAGCCAATCCAGCGATGGCACGTCATATTGGCGCCACCCAGGCCCAGGCCGCTGCCCAGAACTTTCACCACATCGAATCATGGAAACGCTCCGGTATCTACAACTTGGCGCTGCAGTCGCTTACGTGCGATGAACCTCTATCTACGGTGGTTACACTCACCACTAGTTTCGGCAAGAATGTTCAGCTTGGCGTCACCTTCTGCTCACTGCATAGTGGAGGACAGCATAACTTGATGCATCTAACCATGGATCTTACCGAATCCATGCATGCCCAGCAGGCGCTTGAAGAAAGTGAGGAGCGCTTTCGTCGCGTGATATCCGAAGCACCCATACCCATCATGATTCACGCTGAAGATGGGGAAGTTCTGGAAGTCAACAAAGCGTGGATCGAGGCGACAGGTTATGCTCATTCAGATATCCCTACTACGCGAAGCTGGACCGAAAAAGCGTACGGAAAGCATGCGCAACAAGTACAGCAAAAAATCAACCCACTTTACCGTCTCAAGCATCGGGTTGACCAAGGAGAATTTGTCATCACTTGCAAGGATGGCAGTTCGCGCAACTGGCATATCACGGCAGCGCCCGTTGGTAAATTATCAGACGGGCGCAGATATGTCATTAGCACGGCACAGGACATCACCGAGCGCAAGGCTGCCCAGGAGCAGGTGGAGTTTCTGGCCTACCATGATTTCTTGACCGGCCTGCCGAATCGTTTGTTAGCCAAAGATCACTATGGGCTGGCCGTGTCTTTTGCAGACCGTGAAGATACCAAAGTAGCGCTGGTTTTCCTCGACCTCGACAACTTCAAGATCATTAACGATTCGCTGGGCCACATGGTTGGCGACGCATTGCTCAAAGTGGTGGCCACACGCCTCAAGGAATGCTTGCGCGACACGGATACCCTAAGCCGGCAAGGCGGCGACGAATTCCTGATCCTGCTTGGCGGGGTGCCCGATCTCGATGCCATTACCCGTGTCGTGGAAAAGATTCTGGCACGGCTGACGGAAACCTTCTCTATCGAAGGTAACGAACTTTCCACTTCATTGTCGATTGGCATCGCCGTCTATCCAGACGACGGCAAGGACTACGATACTCTGCTCAAGAAAGCTGATACCGCCATGTACCAGTCCAAGGACGCCGGTCGCAGCACGTTCCGTTTTTTCGCCGAGCAAATGAACGCCGACGCCGTTGAGCATCTGCAAATACGCAACAATCTGCGCAAGGGATTGGAGCGCGAAGAATTTGTTCTACACTACCAGCCGCAGCTCGATCTTAGCAGCAATGTAGTTATCGGCGCCGAAGCCCTGATCCGCTGGAACCATCCTGAATTCGGCATGATGCCGCCGATGCGTTTTATCCCCATCGCCGAGGAGAGCGGATTGATCGTGCAGATGGGCGAATGGGTGCTGCTTGAAGCGTGCCGGCAGGCGGTTGCGTGGCGCAAGGCGGGGCTGCCTGAGTTAGTGATCGCCGTGAATCTATCATCGGTGCAATTCAAGCGCGGCAATCTCGAGAAAAGCGTAATCCATGCACTTTCAACCTCGGGCTTAGATCCGACTTTACTTGAACTCGAATTGACTGAATCAATCCTGCTCCAGAATACCGAAAGAGTATTGGGCACGGTTCAGCGCTTGAAATCGCTTGGTGTGAAACTGTCGATCGATGACTTCGGCACGGGCTACTCCAGCCTTTCTTACTTGACAACCTTCGCCGTAGATAAATTGAAAATTGACCAGTCCTTTATCCGCGACATGGCCGATGACCCGAATGATGCGATCATCGTTCGCACCATCATTCAGATGGCCAAGAGTGTTGGCGCGCGATGAAAACTGAAGAAGGTATTTTGGCGTGTGCGTAGAAATTTGATTAGGTAATCCGAGTACGCTGCCTGTTTTTTAAACAGGAGCAAACGACAGGTGATTACCATGATCATGTACGCGAAGATTCGG
>JBBRTU010000057.1:0-15797 GCA_038244115.1 Burkholderiales bacterium | reverse complement strand
GAACAAAGACGCCAGTGCAGCGGCACCATCGGAGCGAAGTCTGGCAGTGCGTCTGACGCTCAACAGCGACGAGTCCACCCTGACCGAAGAACGTATTGAATCAGTGGTGTCGGGCGTGGTCGAGCGCTTGGTCACGGCCTTGGGTGCGCGCCAGCGCGTCTGAATGAAGCGCCTTGGTAAGCATTAGGAGCTGAGAATCCATGGACTTTTCCGTTGATAGTTTGGAAACCCCTGCACTGACCAAAGCGCAGCTGGCCGACCTTTTGTTCGAACAAATTGGTTTGAACAAGCGGGAGTCAAAGGACATGATTGATGCTTTTTTCGATCTCATTGCCGCAAGCCTCGTGGACGGAACCGATGTCAAGATCTCAGGTTTTGGCAACTTTCAGATTCGAACAAAAGCATCTCGGCCAGGGCGCAATCCGCGTACTGGCGAAGCTATACCTATTCGGGCGCGCCGCGTTGTCACGTTTCACGCAAGTCCTAAGCTCAAAGAACAAATTCAGGACGAAGCCTGAGCCAATGTCCTTGAAGCGCGTTTTCCCGTACTTCAGAGCCATTAATTTCAAGCCTACTTTGCAATCGACTGCAAGTTAGGGTACCCTCCACGCTTGCCACTCAATCGCTTTTGATCGCTATGGAGCACACACTCCCCCCCATTCCCGCGAAACGCTACTTCACCATCGGTGAGGTCGGTGATTTGTGCGGGGTAAAGCCCCATGTATTGCGGTACTGGGAGCAAGAGTTTGTCCAGTTGCGGCCCATGAAGCGCCGTGGAAACCGCCGGTATTACCAGCACAATGAAGTGCTCATGATCCGACGGATCCGTGACCTTCTGTATGACCAAGGCTTCACCATCAGCGGTGCGCGCAACAAAATGCAAGAGATCTTGCAGATTGAGCGCGAAAAGAAGAGGAACGGTGAGGTTGGGCTTGAGGGTGTAGAGGTCTTAGAAGTCGACATGTCTGACTTCACAGATAGCCAGTGCTTTGAGGCGGTCGAGGAACCGTCGGCTCAGCTGCTTTTGCTGCGGCGAGAGCTATTCGAAATTCGCGAGTTGCTTGCCGCCATTTGATAGCGCGCGCGTAAGTCAGGTTATAATTATGGGCTCGTTCGGTGTGTGGCGCAGCCTGGTAGCGCACTTGCATGGGGTGCAAGGGGTCGAAGGTTCGAATCCTTTCACACCGACCATTACGAAAGACAAAGGCCTCCAAGTAGCGATACTCGGAGGCCTTTTTCATTGGTAAATCAATCGCTTACAGTGCAGCAAGCGATAAAGGCCGCTATTGACTGGTAACCCAAAGCGGGGGTACAAACGGGGGTATAGAAGGTGATTTCGCTGAAATTCGGGTGGATGTACCCCCATTTAGCAGTGAAAAGCCATTGATTTTCACCCCCACACTGGAGCTGTACCCCCATGCTGACCGATGCCCAATGTCGAAACGCAGTCTGTCCACCGGACAAAAAGCAAAAGCGATTTGCTGATTCCGGCGGGATGTACCTGCAAGTTAGTCCGGCCGGATCGAAACGCTGGTTCCTGAAATACCGTGCTGACGGCAAAGAAAAGCAGTTGGCCATGGGCAGCTATCCAGACGTGACACTGACGGCGGCAAGAAAAGCCCGTGACGTGGCAAAGTTGCAGAAATCAGACGGACGCGATCCAGTCCAAGCCCGCAAGCTTGCCAAGCTCAAAGAAACTGCCTTGGGCACCGACAGTTTTCTAGAGACTGCGCTGGAGTGGTTCGAGAAACACAAAACGCGGTGGAGTAGTCATTACGCCATTCGGGAAAAGCGCAACCTTGAAAAAGACCTGTTCCCATACTTTGCAAACCGGCGCATTGGTGAGATTGAGCCAATAGAGCTACTGGCAGCGATCCGCAAGGTGGAAGAACGTGGTGCGCTCGACGTGGCACACCGGGTATTAACCACTGCGCGGGCAGTTTGGCGCTATGCCGTCGCAACTGCACGGGCACCCCGTGACATTACCGGCGATATTGCGGGCGCACTGACACCACACCACGGTAAACACTTTGCCGCGATCACTAAGCCGGGTGAATTGGGCGCGTTGATCCGTGTCATTCGTGGTTATCAGGGAGGGCCGATCGTGCGGGCGGCGTTGCAACTGGCCCCCATGCTATTTCAGCGACCGGGAGAACTGCGGGCGGCGGCATGGGCTGAAATTGACCTGGGCGCGGCACTGTGGACCATTCCGGCCACACGAATGAAGCGCAAAAAGGAGGGCAAAGAAAACGGCATTCCTCATTACGTGCCGTTGCCCACACAAGCAGTGGAGATACTGCGCAAACTCCAACCGTTGACTGGTGCCGGTACCTTGCTTTTCCCTGGTGAACGCAGCCATGACCGGCCTATCAGTGACAACACCTTGCGAGCGGCGCTGCTTACTTTAGGCTATGGGCCTACGGTGCAGAGCGTGCACGGGTTCCGGGCCACGGCGCGAACCATTTTGGCGGAAGTGCTGGACGTTGACCCGCTGGTGATCGAGGCTCAATTGGCCCACGCGGTGAAGGATGCCAACGGTACCAGCTATAACCGCACGCAATACCTGAAGCACCGGGCGGCGATGATGCAGCAATGGGCCGACTACTTGGATAAGCTGGCTGCCGGTGCTGACGTGATCCATTTCAAGGTCGCATGACAGTTTCATTCAGGCGTTTCTACGCAATGTTTCCAGTTCGAAGACAGATATTTCAAGCGGATTCAACCGGTCAATGCGGTGAGTTGGCTGAACCCTCCCGGAACGCTTGTCACTCTGCTATTGAAAAGAGGTGGCTGAGAGATGTCTGCTGATACAACTACTCGCAAATCTTTGCCATTTTTTGTCATTGAACACGTACCAAAGTTGACTGCGCTGGCTGCCAGTGTCTATTCGACGATGTTGTTTCCTGATGACGGTAAGCATGTGGATAGATTTACCTGTGCACAGGCCATATGCCTGGACTGGCGTGCCAGGTATGAGGATGGGGGAATTACAGATTCACTGCCAATCGCACGAGGTGAACTGTTTTCGATATTTAATTTTCTTGAGAAAGTACCAATTCAAAAATTGGGTTCCCTCAGCGAGGAAGCCATTTCCGCTGGTCAGGTCCTGAAGTTCGTACTGTTGCTTGACAGGGACCCAAGGAGTGCGGCCTCTGTAAAAAAGGCCGTCGACTTACTCAGTAAATATGAACCAATCAACGCGCGGACGTTGATGAATCGCTGGAGTCAATTCAAAGGCGTCTCGCACCTTTGGGCGGCATTTAACGATTTTGGCAGCGGTTTTCAGTCGGTCAATTCAGATTGGCGCGCGGCCCGACGTTTCAGTTTTATGAAAGACCCCAGACCAGTTTTGGCAATTGCAGAGCATTATAGAAATTGGGGCACTCATCATGAATCCAAAGGTAGCAAGGGCGTTCAAACGCTTATAGAAAGCCAAACCTGGGCCACCCCAGCACAAATTGGTGAGCTCCCAAACGAAGAGTTTTTTGATCCACAACGCTTGTATGTTGGCCTCTCGATCGAAGCTCGTGAATTTCTGGAGCGATATAGGCATAAGTAGCGGTTGCCGCCACAGTGTCAACGGGTGCAAAGTGATTTGCACCCGTTTTCAATTGTGAGCATTAACGGCAAAGTCACCCTATCGCCAGCAGCCGCCAGCGACCTACGAGGGGAATCAAAGATGATGTTGAGAATGCCAGCCATTAAAGCGGAAACCGGGCACCGCAGCCATGCTTCAATTTACACGGCAATTAAAGCCGGGCTGTTCACTACAGGAGTAGCTATCGGGGCGCGTTCGAAAGCATGGCCGTCAGATGAAGTCCAGGCTATCAATGCAGCGCGAATTGCCGGAAAGTCAGATAGCGAAATACGTGATCTAGTGAATCGCTTACACGCCAAGCGTTCCGAACAGATCAAAGTGTAAGGGGGCGATCAGTGACCCAATACACCATTGAAAAAGCCCCCGGTGCTTGCGACACCGAAGGCTTTGATATCTGTCCCTACAAGTTTAATTCTGCCACGGACACTCAGAATAGTAAAGCCATTGAGATTCTGATGGACGCGCTAGCATTAGCTTGCAATGCGGCACACCAGCTTCTATGTGATGATTTCCTGGCGTGCAAGCGTGGAGACAGCAGCTACGTACAGGATTTTGATGCTCGGCATGCCTGTACCCGGACATTGGAGGTGTGCAAATGAGCGACACCATCAACCAATTCCGGGATGCGATTGCAGCGTCCGGACTTCCCCAGCCTGACGAAGTCATTGACGACGGCAAGATTCACCGGTTTAGCTCGAACGGGAAACCGCGCGACGAATCGGGCTGGTATGTACTGCACAGTGATGATTTGGCGGCTGGTGCATTTGGCTGCTGGCGTGAGGGCTTCACGCGGAGCTGGTGCAGCAAATCCGCCACTGAAATGACGCAAGCAGAGCGTGAGAACCACCAGAACCGGGTGCAGGCCATTAAAGCGCAGAGAGATAGTGAGCAGGCGCAGCGTAACGAATTGGCGGCTGGTGAGGCGAAAAACCGCTTCAATAAGGCGAGCAGTTGTACCAGTCACCCTTACCTTAACGCCAAGGGTGTGCAACCCCACGGCGTAAGAGAAGAGGCAGACGGCACGCTACTGGTGCCAATGCGGGACACGACTGGCAAGCTGTGGAATGTAGAACGAATCAACCCGGCTGACTTCAAAGACAAGCGGGGTTTGTCGGGCGGCAAGCGGACCGGATGTTTTCATTCAATCGGCAAGATCAAGGATAACCGGCTGGTCGTATGCGAGGGATATGCGACCGGTGCCAGCATCTTCGAGGCCACGGGCGATGCGGTTGCGATAGCGTTCAATGCGGGAAATTTAGAGCCGGTGGCGCAGGCCTTGCGCGCCAAATATGCCGTTTTGCAAATAGTCCTGGCGGCTGATGACGACTACCAAACAGAGGGCAATCCAGGCTTGACCAAGGCGCGAGACGCGGCGAATGCTGTTGCTGGCTATCTCGCGGTACCTGACTTCGGAGACAACCGGCCAGAAAATGCGACCGACTTTAACGACCTGCACCAGACGTCAGGGTTTGACTCGGTAGTCCACTGCATCAATGTAGCAACTGTAGCAACTGTAGCCGTAGCAACCCCGCGAAACAGCTGGCCGGAACTGCAACCGCTTTTTGCACATATTGCTCCGCAGGACTATCCTCTCGACGCGTTACCTGACGCAGTACGATGTGCAGTGGAGGAAGTGGCCGGCTTTGTTAAAGCACCGATTCCGCTCATTGCTGCGTCTGCACTGGCGGCTTTATCGCTGGCAATTCAAGCCCACACTGACGTGGAACGGGCCGAAAAGCTAACCGGGCCCTGCGGCTTGTTCCTGCTGGCCATTGCTGACAGCGGAGAGCGTAAATCTACGTGTGACGGCTTTTTTACCAAAGCGATACGCGACTATGAAGCACAGGAGCAGGAAGCGGCAAAGCCCTTTGTCAAAGCCTACAAATCCGATATGGAGGCATGGGATTCGCAACGCAGTGGCATTAAGGAGGCAATCAAGCTGGCATCCAAAACGGGTAAGCCCAGCACTGACCTCATCCAGCAATTGCACGACTTAGACGACAACACACCCACACCACCACGGGTGCCAAGGCTGATCTATGGCGATGCCACACCGGAAGCATTGACCTACGCACTGGCCAAGCAATGGCCGTCGGGCGGCGTTATCAGTAGCGAGGCCGGAAGTGTTTTTGGCGGGCATGGCATGGGTAGTGATTCGGTTATGCGTAATCTGGCGGCACTGAATCAGCTTTGGGACGGTGCGGCATTGCCGGTTGAGCGCAGGTCGTCGGAGAGTTATATTGTGCGTGGTGCCAGACTGACGATGGCCCTCCAAGTGCAAGAGGCCACAATCCGCGCATTCTTTGCCAACACCAAAGGACTGGCACGGGGCACAGGCTTTTTGGCGCGGTTTCTAATTTCATGGCCGCAGTCGACTCAGGGGACACGCCACTTCACCGAAGCACCCGCAAGCTGGCCAGCATTGGCGACATTCAATAACCGATTGACAGCCATTCTGAATCGGCCGGCACCGATTGACGATGGCGGCACACTTGATCCGGCCATGCTCACGCTGGCACCTGACGCGAAGGCCGCATGGGTGGCGTTTCACAATGCGATTGAATCGAAGTTATCAGCCGGGCGCGAGCTCTACGACGTGCGGGACGTCGCCAGTAAGACAGCTGACAACGCAGCACGCCTCGCTGCACTGTTTCACACCTTCACCGGCAGCATTGGTCCGATTGACATCGAGGCGATGGAATCAGCGGCACGGGTGACGGCTTGGCATCTGTCCGAGGCACGGCGCTTTTTGGGTGAACTGGCTATGCCTGCGGAGCTTGCCAACCCGGCGCGGCTGGAATCATGGATGTTGGACTACTGCAAGCGCGAGAACACCGACAAAGTTCCCACGCGGCAGATACAGCAATATGGTCCGTGCGCCTTGCGTGACCAAGAATTGTATTTAAAGGCCGTGTCGGAACTGGCAGAACTTGGGCGGGCGCGGCTTACCAAAGACGGCAAAAAGCGGGCGGTACATGTCAACCCGGCGTTACTCACGGTGGCGACATGACCCTGGCCGACCTAATTAAGAAAGGTAGTTTGCGCGGGTTTGCTACTGCTACACCGGCTACTTTTGCTACGCCACCCGTACTTGTGTCCCCATGTGTAGCAACTGTAGCAACTGTAGCTGTAGCAAAAGTGAATAAACCCGCTGCTAATGGGCTTGGACCGACTGAATCGCCGCCTTGGCGAGTGACTTTCTCAGATGGCATCACGCCGGAAACAGTGGCGAAATTCAGGGCGGCGTCTTTGGCGCTGGATGAATTGCAAGCGACTTATCCAGAGGCAGACCTGAATCCGGATCGATGGTGCTGGCCTGCTAGCGATGCCATGAATACCCTGGAGATCGACACCTTTATGGCGCGGCTATTGCAGTTCACCAATAGTGGCATTTCACTGGTTGACAGTGAATCAGTTGCAGACACCTTGGTGAAGCGGGATCGTGATCCAATCGATGTCCGGCGAGTATGTCTCGAATGCAAGCACTTAAATGGCCGGGGTGGATCGTGGCGTTGCAATCAATGGCGCCAAGCTGGACTGGGCGCCTCTGGCTTACCCGCTGATCTAGTGACCCAATTGCAGCACTGCGGCGGCTTTACTGCCGTTAAAGCGATTGGCATTGCCTTCATGCGGAATAACCAATAGTTCTCTGAGCGCCGGTTAGCCTTCAACCCCCGACATTTTCAAATAGTTTACACAAAGGTTTACAAAACACGCTGGTTTGCGGTTGACGGTTTACAGAAAGCATTTCAAATCGAACGTATGACAACCAAAGCACCTTCGAAACAGATCACTCCGACGGCTCGCGTAGTCGATTGGGAGGGTATTGAACGCGACTACCGGGCGGGCATGCTTTCGGTTCGCGAGATTGCCCTTGCTTTCGGCGTGAGCAACACCGGCATCCACAAACGCGCGGACAAGTACGGCTGGAGCCGCGACCTAACAGCCAAGATCAATCAAGCTGCCAACGAACTGGTGATGAAAGCATCCATTGCGCCGGACGGCTCCACAAAACTGAGCGTCAAGCCTGCGCCAAAGGTATTGGTACGAACGGCAGAGCAGGTATCGCTTAACGCAAGCATTGAAGCTAGGACGATTGAGATTGCAGCGCAGCGCGTAGCTGATGTTCGGCTGGCACAGCGACAGGACATTTCCCGCATGCGCGCCGCTGGCATGAAGTTGCTGGCCGAGTTGGAGCTGATGATTGATGTCCCTGTCAGCCTTGTGCAGCTTGGGGAAATCATGCGCAACCCCGAAGGCTCAGACCAGATGAATGACCTTTACCGCAGGGTCATCAGCATGCCAGGGCGCATCACCAACGCTCAGAAGCTGGCCGACACGCTGAAAACGCTGGTGGCATTGGAGCGTGAAGCCTACGAGATTGACAAGGCCAGGGACAACGGCGAGAACCTAAACCCGCTGGCTGCACTGCTTGCCTCCATGCGCCATTCTGCGCTGTCTGTAGTGCATCAAAGCGCCTTGCCTGACGGACTGGTAGACGACGATTAAGAAGCCTATCAGGTAGGCTAAGCCAAAGTTTTGTGTTTGTGCAAAAGGCAGCAACATTCTTTGATACTGCCTATATCCATTGGATAGGACCTGCGGCTTGGCATCGCTTTTCGGTTCAATTTACCTGAAATTCAACCTTAGTTCGAGACCTACTTAGCGTGTCATAGGCCATCGTAATACGATCAATCATGCGGTGGTAATCGTCAAACCTCAGTCCGTTACCACACCAATCACCCATCCAACAGTACCGATCACCCCCCAATGGTTCCAGTCCAATTGCTTTCACCCGCACTACGAATGCTTGACGTCCGGCCTTCTTTCCCTCCGCCGAAGGTCTCAAATTCGTCGTGAGTTTCTGTGGTGAGAACTGTAATCGCAAGATGACGTCCGGCTCATCCATTCCCACGTCAGCGCCAACCCATCTACCGGATTCAATCACCACCGGCTCAGTAATTGTGATGTGTCGCATGCGAATCGGAAGCAAAGATCTCAACTGTTGAACTGTTTCAACGGCAATAACTGGAATCTGATTATCTTCAAGCTTTTTTAGTTCGGTTGAGCCGTAGACGCCCGGTTCACTTCTCAATTGTTTGACAACATCTAGATATTCGCATCGATCAAGGTTGCCTTTGCGCCGCACATGGATATGGTTGTGACCGGCCTGAATGTTGGTCAACGCGCCTCCCTCTTGCTTGCGTCCGTATACCCAATGAATGAGAACCGATTCGACGGCAAATGCCTCATCATCAGTTTTGAATCGAGCTAAAACTCGTTCAATTACGTCCATACCGGACATCTTGATTTCGGCAATTTTTTGCTCTTTTTCAGTTCGATACTCATCGACCTCTGAATTGTCTACATTGTCGTCGCGGTCCCGAAAAACATCCTCGACGTTGACTTGCCCTGCATGGTGCAGAACGCGCTCTCGTTGGCCCTTTCCTACGTAAAAGATACTGCCATCACGAGGGTCTATCAGCGCATAGACGTAGAACTCCCTGAGAGGAATGTCGATCGTACTTGGGGCAGATTGCGATTGGACCATTTTGTATATTTTCAATATTTTGGTGGCGACGAAATGGCAACGATACCGCGTTGGTGACACAGTCTAAAAAGCGGCCGCTTTCGCAGCCTGAATTGAGTGTGGTGCCATCGCTGGAAATCACAAGCGAACCAAGCCTAAGACTTCCAGAACAAATATCCGAGAAATACAAATATCACCAGACCATAGGGCATGGTGAAGTACGCGCCCGTGATGAGCCCCAATGCGACAGAGATTCCGGCCCAATTCATTTCGATGGACGTTCAGTCAGTCCAGACTGGACTCGCTCACCGCTGCTGATGCCAGATTCAGCCAGTCCTCCAGCGTTGTCTCGTCCATCGCTTGAAACGCCTGATTGTTTCCTCGTACCACTTTTGCCGGAAATATATCGTCCTCCTGCTGGTCGATCATCCGTGACATTGCTGTTCGTAGGATTAGATTGTGCTGCACTAGACACTGCCCCGCTTGTGCCGGGTAGTCCGGGTTTTCCGTTTTCAGCTGTCGAGCTGCATCCAGCATCGCTTGTTCCGGGTTTGCCGACTTTTCCACCAATTCCGTCACCCGATCCGCTAGGGCCATCCACCAGTCCCGTTCCGTAACTTCCCCCTTGGAAATCATTACCGAGTAAAGGGCTTGGTCCACGTTCGGCGGGCACCACGCCACTACTGTTGCCGACTCGTTCATTACCTCCGCAACTGCCTCATCATCTTCATCTTCATCTTCATCTTCGTCTTCGTCTTCGTCTTCGTCTTCGTCTTCGTCGAATTGCGGGTCATCTGCATCCCATCGGTATCTGTACAAGGTCGGACTTTCGTAATCCGCTGCTTCGCTTAAAACTGCTCCCTTAATGAGTTGAGTAATTGACTCAAAGTCCAATGGGGCATTGTCGTAACTGTCGTCTTCTGCAAAGTGATCGTAGATCCAGTCCCAGCCAGTTTCGGTTTGAGCCCAAAGCGCAAGTTGGGCGCTTTTGGGTAGTTGCTTCACATTGGCCAATATGAAGTCCTCAATCATGCCGGTATAGGTGTCCCAGTCGCCAGATTCCTCGCCCTGTACTTGGGCGCAAATTTCCTCCCAGGTATTCAGTAGACCTGAATCGCCGGAGAGCATCGACTCGCGCATTCCTTCGAATTGGGCGATGACTTGTTCCGAGCATTCGGCCTGAAGTTGCTCGGCCCAGCTTGAGGTGATGCCTTTTTCAATTCTCATTTGGTACTGGGCAGATATTCCACTGACGCAATTGGTGCAGCGTAAAGGGTTAGAGTGATCGAGCGACCGGTCTGCAATTAGATTTAAATGGCGCCCACATTTACTTACTGTATTGGCTCATAGCATATCCCGAACTGGGATATTCTGATTCGGGATTCAGCATTTCGGAATGCTGTTGAAAAAAGACCGTCGTTTACTGCTGCGAAAGGAGCTCAGGAAGGCTCGTTTGCTGGCTGAGTTGCGACAGCTTGATGTGGCAGAGGCTCTGGGAAAACCCCAGTCTTATGTCGCAAAGGTCGAAAGTGGTGAACGACGGATTGACTTCACCGAGACCATTCTCTGGTGCAAGGCGGTCGGGCTTGATCCGCACGCACTGGTAGACAAATTCAGCTAGCAACTTTCTCCCTTTCTACTGAGGAAGATTGGCCAAGCAGCATTCGTGCAGCGTGACCGGTTTTTTAGAGGCTAAACAGGGTAGGCTGCGGGAAGGGCGCGATCCGTGAGCGGCGTTGCAGGGACAAAGAAGCCTGATCAGCAACTTTGGCAAATCCAAAGGAATGCACAGGCGTACGTTTGAACGCCTACACGCTGCGCATTAGGCGTATGTAAATCAGTCGCTGGCGGGGATCGCGATGAAATTTGGCGCACTTTCAGACATTTATCGCAGTTGATGCGTTTCACACAAATTCGCATGTCCATTCAGGATGTTTCTCGCGCGTTTCACCCCGATTCACAAGCTGTAGACTCTCGCAATAAGTATTCATTCGTCCAATTCAGGCCATGGTAGTCCACTCGCTTGAATCGCCCCAGTTGGCGACGCGGACGGGGCAAGGGCGAACAAAAAGGGATTCACTTGAAATCAGGCATCAGAGACAACAGGACCAGGGGCAAAGTTGCAGAATTCCTGAAAGAGAAGGCCACCAGCGGCAGCCGTCTTTCAGTCGTTTCCGCCTACTTCACCATTTATGCCTACGAAGCCCTCAGCGATCAGCTCGACGGGATCGAATCCCTCAAATTCCTGTTTGGCGAACCCAAATTCATTCAGACACTAGACCCTGAGAAGACCGACAAAAAAGCCTTCAAGATTGAAGACGAAGGTTTGGCGCTCGCCAACCGCCTCCACCAAAAAGAAGTCGCCCGCCGCTGCGCGGAGTGGATCACCAACAAGGTCGAGGTCCGCTCCATCCGCGAAGCCAACCTATTGCATGGCAAGCTGTATCACATTGACGATGGCCGACGCGAACACGCTCTGATGGGCAGTTCCAACTTCACGCAGCGCGGTTTGGGCCTGTCTGCTGCGCCGAATATCGAGTTGAACATGGTGGTCGATAGCGACCGTGACCGCACGGACTTGAAAGCATGGTTCGACGAATTGTGGTCGGACTCCACACTGGTTGAAGATGTCAAAGCCCAGGTGCTTGAGTACCTGGCGCAGCTCTACGTGGACCATTCCCCGGAATTCATCTACTTCAAAACCCTGTTCCACGTCTTTGAAAAGTTCCTTTCGGGCCAAGAAGAGCAAGCCCAGTTCTTTGACAACACTGCCATCACCGACACCGAAATCTGGAAGACCCTGTTTGAGTTCCAGAAAGATGGCGTCAAAGGTGCGGTGCAGAAGATCAGCACGCACAACGGTTGCATCCTGGCTGACAGCGTGGGCCTGGGTAAAACCTATTCCGCGCTGGCCGTCATCAAATATTTTGAGTTGCGCAACCACCGGGTGCTGGTGCTTTGCCCCAAAAAGCTGCGCGAGAACTGGACGGTTTATCTCGGTAGCAACATGACCGAACTCAACCCCTTCGCTCGTGACCGGTTCAGCTACATGGTGTTGTCCCACACCGACCTGTCCCGAGACTGTGGCAAAGCGGGCGATGTTGACCTGGGGACCATCAACTGGGGGAACTTCGATCTAGTGGTGATTGACGAATCGCACAATTTCCGCAACAACGTCAAAGGCAAACGCGACGAAGAAGGCAACGTCATCAAGCAGAGCCGTTATGAGCGCCTGATGCAAGACATCATCCAGGCCGGGGTCAAGACCAAGGTCATGTTGCTGTCCGCCACGCCCGTCAACAACGACCTGAAAGACCTGCGCAACCAGCTCTATTTGGTATCCGAGGGGCGCGACCACGCACTGATGCCAACCACCGGCATTGCCAGCATCAAGCAAACGCTAGACGCCGCGCAAAAGACGTTTACCGCATGGGCCAAGAAGCCTGTTGCAGGCACTGGTGACCGCGACCCAAAAGACTTGATGGATGGACTTCCAGCCGGGTTTTTTACCTTGCTTGACGAGTTAACCATTGCGCGTTCCCGCAAGCACATCCAAAAATACTACCGCGCATCAATGGCGCAGATCGGCAAGTTCCCCAAGCGGGCCAAGCCGATTTCGATGTATTCGGAAATTGACAGCAAAGGCCGTTTCCCAACCTACGACAAGTTGAACGAAGAGATTGAAAAGTACCAACTGGCTCTTTTCAAGCCCTCGGTCTATGTACAGGAGCAATTCAAAGACCAGTACCAAGGCGAGGCGAATGTTCGTAACTTCAGCCAGCAAAAACGTGAAGAATTTTTGATCGGAATGATGAAGGTCAACTTCCTCAAGCGGCTGGAAAGCTCTGTCAAATCCTTCGCCATCACCATGGAGCGCACCGTCAGCAAAATTGAGGACTTGGAAGAGCGCTTGAAAGCCTACCAAAAGCTGCGTGACGGCAAAGCGCAAGATCTGCAAGCCACCCTGTTTTTGATGGAGGCAGAAGAAGACGAAGAGTTGCGGGAGGCGTTTGAGGTTGGCACCTTGAAATACCGCATGGAACACATGGACGTGGATCGCTGGCTAACCGACCTGGCTACCGACAAACGCCAGCTTGCCATGCTTGCCGAAAGCGCTGGCGGCGTGACACCCGAGCGCGATGCCAAGCTCACTGAGTTGAAAGCCATCATCAAAGACAAGGTTGCTACCCGGCACACCACCAACAACCGGGGTGAGCCCAATCGCAAAATCATCGTGTTCTGCGCCTTTGCAGACACAGCCGCCTATTTGTATGAGCAACTGGAGCCCTGGGCCACCACCACCCTGCGCAGCCACATTGCGCTGGTGTCCGGCGGTGCCCGCCCCAACCGCTCCACTTTTGGCGCGCCAGAGTTCAACCAGATATTGACCAACTTTGCACCCCGCGCCAAGCAGCGTGCCAAGATGTCCAAGATGCCCCAAGACGGTGAAATTGACATTCTGATTGCCACCGATTGCATCTCTGAAGGCCAGAACCTGCAAGACTGCGACCTGCTGGTCAATTACGACATCCACTGGAACCCGGTGCGCATCATCCAGCGCTTTGGCCGTATTGACCGTATTGGCAGCCCCAACGACACCATCCAACTCATCAACTTCTGGCCCACGCCGGACCTCAATAAGTACATCAACCTCAAAAACCGCGTGGAGGCACGCATGGCGCTGGTGGACATTTCCGCCACCAACGAAGACAACGTGTTGACCAACGCGGAACTGGAAGAGCTGATTCACCAAGACCTGAAATACCGCGACAAGCAGCTCATGCGCCTGAAAGACGAGGTGCTGGACCTGGAGGACTTCAACGAATCCGTTGCGCTGAACGAATTCAGCCTGGACGACTTCCGCATGGACCTCAGCAACTACGTGGAGGTCAACCGTGCCAAGCTGAAGGATGCACCCTTTGGCCTGTACGGGGTAGTGCCGACCAGCTCGGTGCACGCAACGGTCAAGCCCGGTGTCATTTATTGCTTGCGCCAACAAGCCGACCACGCCGCCAAAGCATCCGAGGCAGTCAATCCGCTCAGCCCTTACTTTTTGGTCTACATCCATGCCGACGGCGCGGTGCGCTACAACTTTGCCGCGCCCAAGCAAGTGCTGGAGATATTCCGCGCCCTGTGCCAGGGCAAGACCGAACCCTATGCCGACCTGTGCAAGCTGTTTGACGAACAAACCCGCCACGGGCAAGACATGGGTGCGTATTCCGCCCTGCTGGACAAAACGGTAGCAGCCATCGTGGCCCAGTTCACCCGCAAAAACGCTGCCAATCTATTCACGGGCCGTGGCGGCAAACTCATGGATGCGACCAAGGCGGTTAAAGCCAACAACGACTTTGAGCTCATCACCTGGCTGGTGATTCAACCAACACCGGCAGCCACACAATGAGCAGCAAGCAACTACGCGCCGAACTTCAAACCGCGCTGCAAAACTTAGCCAACGGCGATTTGCGCAGCAGCGCCACTGCATTGCTTGGCAAACTGGGCTATGCCAGCCATAAAACGCTGGAACTACCGACTCAACCTCAAGCTTTCGCCAAAGAAGTTGAAGCCCTGTTGGGTGGTGCCAAGCAGCTCAACCCGGCGCACGCCGCCCTGGCAGATTGGCAAAGCGCCGCCTTCCTGTTCCAGCTTACCAATGACGAGCTGCCAGCACTGGCAGCGGGGCAAGCCAGCCTATTGCTGGAAACCGGCGGCGTGCAGGCATGGCAAGTTGAAAGCTTTGTCTTCTTGGCCCTGGATTTGAAGGCCGGAGCATGGTCGCGCACGCGGTTGGCAGCACTCACACGCGAGCTCAACCGCCTGTTCCCCATGCCTGCCATCGTGCTCTTCCGGCACCCGCGTGAAGACGGCACGCCACTGCTATCCATTTCGGTGATTCACCGCCGCGCTAACAGGCGCGACGCGTCTTTGGATGTGATTGAAGGCAAGGTCTCCATCATCAAAGACATTGACCTGGGGGCACCGCACGCCGCTCACCTTCGCATTCTGGAAAGCATGGCGTTGGGCGAAGTGGACGCGAAGTACGTCCCCTCAAGCTTCGAGAAGTTGTATGACGCTTGGCTCAAGGTGCTGGATGTCAAAGCGCTGAACGACCGCTTTTACAAAGACCTGGCGGAGTGGTACTACTGGGCCATCCTCGCGCGCACGGGCGTAGTGTTCCCCAAGGGGCAGCCGCTGGAAAAATCAGACGACCCCACAACCCACAACCGCCCCACGGTCGCACTGATACGCCTTCTCACTCGGCTTATCTTTGTCTGGTTCTTGAAAGAAAAGCACCTTGTGCCCGCCGCCTTGTTTGACGAAAAGGCGTTGGCAAACCTGCTAAAGACCCCGCCCGACCAGCACGGCGCAGAAGGCAATTACTACAAAGCCATTCTGCAGAACCTGTTCTTTGCCACCCTCAACACCGAAACGGCGGATGAGGATGAAGATGGCAACAAGCAGCGCGTTTGGCGCGCCACGAGCGGCCCCAAGCGCATGGACAAGTACCTGATCCACACCGCCTACCGCTACCACACCGAATTCAAAGACCCCGACGCGGCGTTGGCCCTCTTCCGCCAAGTACCGTTCTTGAACGGTGGCCTCTTTGAGTGCTTGGACAAACTGATCACCCCGGCGGACATCCAGCGCGACCCGGCTTTGGCTGAACTGGTG
>JBBRTU010000056.1:0-16104 GCA_038244115.1 Burkholderiales bacterium | reverse complement strand
AAGGGGCTTGCAAGGGCCATTGAAGCGGGGTTTTGTTCATACGACGAGGATTCTGAGATGGTCTGGGTGCACGAAATGGCCGCGTACCAGATAGACGATCAATTAAAGGGGCGAGATCGCCGTGTTTTGGGTGTTCAGAATGAGTATGACGCACTGCCTGAGTGCCTGTTTCTAAAGGATTTCTTTGATAAATATCAGTCTGTTTTTTTAATGGAAAAAGCAAGGGGCTTGCAAGCCCCTTCGAAGCCCCTTCCAAGCCCCTTCGAAGCCCCTTGCAAGCCCCTTGCAAGCCAAGAACAAGAACAGGAACAGGAACAGGAACAGGTCCCGCCGGGAAAAATCCCCGTCGCCCCAAAATCAGAAACCGAGCTGCAAACAGCGTGCAGGCAGACTTGGCAGTCTTACTCTGCCGCGTACTTCGACCGATACCAGACCGAGCCGGTGCGAAACGCGAAAGTTAACAGCCTGGTGAAGCAGCTGGTGGGGCGACTTGGGATCGCCGAATCGCCGCTTGTCGCAGCGCACTACGTCGCCAGCAACGTGGCGTACTACGTGCAGCGTGGGCACACTGTTGAGGGATTGCTGGCTGACGCTGAAAAAATGCGGACAGAATGGGCTACTGGTCGCAGCATGACGGCAACCAGAGCGCGGCAGATCGATAGGTCACAAGCGAATTATTCCGCGGTGGACGAGGCAATGAAGCTTATCAGGATGGGGGAGGATCATGCGAAAAATACTTGAGGCCTTGGCCGGAACGGCTGAGTTGATGAGCAAAGAGCTTTCGCCGGGAGCGCTAAAGATGATGGCGGTAGATTTGCAGGACTACCCAGAGGGTGAGGTGATTTCGGCATTGGTAAATTTACGTAAAACGTCGGGCCGTTTTGCGTTGGACGAAATTATCAAGCAGATTGAAAAATTAAAGCCTGACGGTCGCCCCGGTGCTGAAGAGGCGTGGGCGAAGATCCCGCGGGATGAATACGCCAGCGTCGTGTGGACTGAGGAGATGGCGAATGCATTCTTCATCGCCCTTCCGCTGCTGAACGAGGGCGATCAGATCGCTGCGCGCATGGCGTTCAAGGAGGCGTACTTGCGCCTTGTCGAGCAAAGCAAGCGCGACGGCGTGGCTGCAAAATGGCACGCTTCGCTCGGGCACGACCAGCTCGGACGTAAGGCTGTGCTGGTGGACGCCGTTCAACGTGGGCTGTTGAGTGCGGAGCAGGTTGCAGGTCTACTTCCGCACAGCGATGACGGAATTGGTATCGCGGCTTGCTTGATTGGTAATCCTCCGCTTCAGATTGAATCTGCTAACGTATGAGGGAGGCATGATCTGCGAAGGGTGCCTACATTTTAGACGCACAGTGCCGTGGGTTAATAATTTTGCCGTTACGGGTTGCCTGGCCAAGGGCTTGACATTTGGATTGTGGCCGGAGGTGATGGCAGGAAAGGTTGATAAAAATCGAGTTTTTTCCGCTGTTCCAGATAGCTGCAAACAAAAAGAGGTAATTACGTGATGGGGGGGCTAGGGTCTAACGCCGAAGTCACCCTTCTTGCCGTTTCCGACGCTTCTGCTCTTTTTCGTAGTCGTCCCTGCAATCTACGTCACAGAATCGGCGGCCGTCTGAACGGGTCTCTTCGCAGGAATGACAATGCCCAAGGTCAGGAAGCATTATCGTCTTTTTGCGCTGCGCTTCGATGGCTAACTTACGATAATGCTCTTCAATTGCTGTCGCTTGGTCAAAAATGTCCATGCTTACTTTACTTGCCCGACCCACTCGTGGCAGGTGTCGGCGTACTGCGCGGCACGGTCGGCGTCTCTTGCGAATTCAAGAAGAAATTCCGTAGCCTCAATTGAAAGTTGGCCTCCGGTGGCTTCAGGCGCAGGTTGCTCGGCGGTTCCGGTGGCGGGGGGCAAGGCGCTACTACAACTCTCCCTACGTCCTGGGTCGCGCAACCCGCCAAGCTTAGCAACAAGACGGCGATTATCAGCAAGGGCAACATCGTGCTGATTCTGGTTCTCTGCATTTTTAATTTCCAGTGCGGTCGAAATTGCATTGCGTTCCCTTTCTTTTACGATTGACTGTTCGGTTGCCGCCTGTAGCACAGTTGCAGCCTCGACCTTCTGGGCTTCGATTTTGGCAATCCACTTGTTGTTTTTGTACTCCGCCGTCAGCCACCATGACGAAGCCGCACCCAGCGTGAGTGCAACGACGATGATTCTGAGGTTAAACATCTTTGCTCGCAGTCAGTGCGTCGGTCGTGATGGTGCGCAGGAAGGCATTGATTATTGGCAGGAAAACAGCCATCACAGCGTAAAAATTCACGCTAATTAACGGTTGCATCGCGCCGGTCACAGACTCAGCGGCTACGAGCGTCGCCGCAATTGCATTTATCCAAATCGTTTTTGACTTCCACCAGACCTTCATGTCGGGTACTCCTTGTAAGGTAGTTGAAAATGAGGGCCATCAGGAAATGACTTCCAGTCGCCGCCCCATTCGATTAGCACGCCGACCTCGGCAGCAGCCTTCTTCATCGTTGCCGCCAGCTTGTGATACAGAGGCCAGTCCCAGCGAACTTGACCTGCCACAATCGCGCCAAGATCCACAGCGTGGCCGGTAATGTGCCGACTATTCATCGTAGCTGAAGCACCCGCCGCCAGCAGCTCAGCTTGACGCTCTTTGGTGCGCACACCTTCCAGCACGGTGAAATCCACCTCTGACATTTCAATCGCTCTCTTAACCACGCGCACCAGATCAGGATGTACGCCGAGGAGATGATGATTGCTGCTCATACCAAGTTGGTAAGTCATTTGTCTACCTTTCCATTTATTTTTGATTCGATGGTGTCGAGTTTTATAAACAGCTTCTCAATTGCTTTCTCGAATTCACTGCGGCGAACATAGTCTCCGGCAACGAGCACTTCAATTCCCGAAACTCTGTCGACCAAATCCTTGTCTGCCGTTTGCAAGTCCGTTACTGCCTGCCACATAGTTTTGAGTGTAAAACCAATCAGTGCACTGAATCCGGTCAGCATCCAGTTAATTATCGTCTGATCCATCTTTATTCCCCTTTTCAATAACTCTCTTTGACCAACGCATCCAGCAGGAACCCGACAATACGCACTGGATAGCCAAGAGCAAACCTCGTCATATTACTTTCTCAGGTCTAAATCTGTAATTGTCAAGGCATAACGCACTGCCCGCTGTCTGGATGAAAATTGAGAATGACATCGCAATTGGTATTTCCTTACCAACGTGCCAACGCTCTGTTTGCCGATTATCTGTCATTGGTTAACCCTTGATATAATGTGTGGCGTATTATGAAATTTCCTTATTGTGTTGACTGAATAACTATCCGGCCAAAATATTCCAGTTTATTCCATCAAAAATTAGTTGCTTTGCAAGATAATTAACAGAATGTACTGGGTTAGTCGCGCCATCAATTACCCCTTAAAAGCTTTCCATATGGTATATTTATAATTCCTTACTGAACCTCGAAAGTAAACTGCCCCGCCATCGCCGTAGAACTGGCGCTCGTGGCGCTCCAGTTGGCTGCTGTTACGCCTTTTAGCAACCTTATCTTTGTCCCCCCAACCAGCACATCACAAAGCCCTTTCCCCTCCGTGCCGTTATCAACGAAATTGAATACACTATTCATTCTTTTGGCTGCTACTTTACCATTCGGGATGGCAATATTTAAAATAGCAGATGCAGCGCCGCCAGTGCTTGTATTTTGAATATACCAGTTCACTGTCATCATCTTTCCGACTTGCATATAATTGTAAACAAGTTGATTGGCTGATGAAGCTACAGTCCATGTAATTATGCCGTCACCAGTGTAGTTCGCTGTTGAGAAAGCAATATCAAGTGTTTTGGCATCCCATGTAGTAAGGTCAATTACTTTTCCTCCGTTGGTCTCAACGTACCGAGCAGTCACATCTAACGAACCTTGGAACGTGCCAGGCATAATGTAAACAACTGTTCCAACACCGTCTGCAACAACTAAATTTGTCCAGAATCCAAAGCCATTTACCCCTTCGATTACTACAGTGGCTCCACCGGATGCCCGAACGTAGCTGGCAACACGATTGGCGGCTGTTCCATTTTGATATAAATTCCCGCCTTGAATGCGGGTGAAGCCGCCTTCACACCGGAATACATCACCGCCACCAATACTAGCACTGCCTGTCTCAAAGTATGTATTTATAAAGGTGTGGTCGTAACTTCCTGCCCTGATTCGAACAGCTGCTCTCACGCCAGCATCGGGGATGCCTGAAAAGTCACACCCTACGCAAGTTAAATTCGTCCCCTGAAAATCCAGGTTCGGACGGGTTAATGAACTAACAGCGGTAACTTGATTTAGTTGTATTATGTTATTAAACCAAGTCCCGTTTATTACACCCGTGCCACCAAGAAACTGCATTCCTGCGTCCCATCCAGAAAGCAGAATCCTCTCAAAAAGCAACTCTTGTGATGCATCCGCATAAATGCCGATATTAGTTGAGCCAGCCGGAGGCGCAAGCGTGAAATCAGATAATGTATTTCTGAGCGAGTTGCTTAAAATAGCCCCTTGTGCACTTGCTGTTGTTTGTGTGATAGTTGTTCTTGATTTCCCTGCGCCTTTTAATGCAGACTCATTGTTTGCGAAGGAAAGAACTGTTGAGGCTGAAGCATTGCCGCTTGGCATATTTACTACGCCACCAGATGATATTAGGCTGTCGAGGGCTAGTTGAACGGACGCGCCTGTGAAGGTTGCGGAAAAGTCATTGCTACTTACAACCTCGCGTAATTTGGACTGTGCTGTAGTTGCTAAAGCTCCTGTTCCTGCTTGTAGGAAGCCTAAGAGCGATGACCCAGCGGGATCAGCGAGAACAGCCCGCGAAGGGATTGCAACTTCAACGGCAGCAGCAAATTGAGCAGCGGTCATCCCGTCCGTTATGTCTGTCGCTTGATTATCAGCAATGAACTTCGCTACCCCAGCAGTAACAGCCGAACTTTGATGCAACGCCTTATTTACCAACTTCGACCGAGCAATACCAGGCTGATTGCCGATCAGCCGCTGAGCGTCAGCGAGATATTCGGCCTGTGTAAGAAGGTTGGTTCCTGTGTCCGTTCCTGCGAACGGTAGAATTTCACTCGTTGCCATTTGCTATCCTTTCAAAAATTATGCGGGCGTAATTTCGGTCGCCCAATTCCCGTTGGTCCACCCTGCCAGCGCGCCACTGTCCGCAACGTCCCAAGCAAATAATGCACCAGCCACGGGCGCTACGACATAGTAACTGACTCTTACGCCTTCTGGCTTGAGATTTAGATACCCGCCCACCAGAAGTGCCTTATCGACGGCGGATAGCAGCGCCCCCGCAATGCCCACTACCATTGACATGTCCTGATTATCCTGCATCAGGATGAACGAGCTTGCGTCGAATACCGATTCCCAAACTGCATAAGCGTCTGGAATTGTCCCGTCCCAGCTATTGGTTGCGATTTTCGCTCGAAGTAATCTTCGATAGGAGTCATCAGGCAAATCCACCAAGCCGCTAGCTGGGTCATAAACTCCCTGCCAGACGCCTGATTCCCATCCGGTCGCAACAGTGTCGTCCCACGCGAAATACACCCCCACGAGTGCCGCGTCGATGCGCCGTGAGCGGCCAATCCATAAGCCGATAGTGTCCAACTGCACGCCCATTGCGGTATCAATGTCGAAGGCAGCCGGGAGGCTTTTCAAGACATCCTGAATTGCCGCGAATGGCGCAACGCTCGCTTCCACAGTCGCCATGAAGCGAGGTTTCTCGGCATAAGCCGAGGTTATCAGGGCTAGATATTCTGCGCTGGTCATACCACGATTATGGTCACATTTACAAGCGGGTCGCAGGTCACGGATTCGTTAAACGCTAGCACGATATTCGTCGTGCCATACGCGCCTGCATTTTTTTTGATGCGGATTTGCGTGATGTCGAATGTCGTTCCTGCCGCCGTGCCGGGCAAATTCGCGGGGACGTAAAGCTTAGTTATCAATACATCGTCACCAATCACCAGCGTGGTGATGGCGGCGGCTATTGAGGCTTTTATCAAGTCGGCAAAGCCAGTGGTATAACCGAATAATGCCGTTACTGTGACTTCTACGCCAATCGTCGCAACGGCTGGCCGGAAGAAATTAATGATATTTGGCACGCCGTATTTGTCGAATGTTGTGACGTTCGTCGTTCCGTAGGTTGGGGAGCCTGGAGTTTTTTTGGTTGCGATGATGTTTGCGATTGCCTGAGCGTCACCGCCTTCGGCCACGATTGCCATAGAGTACGCGGGAATCCCGTCAGCATCCGTCGCGCCGGAGTCATTTTCATAGCCGCGTGAGTGCACCACGCCGGCCACCGACGAGACGGCACCGACAATGCCTTCCAGCACTGACAGCGAGGGTATCATTGTCGATTTAGATTGACGCCTGCGAAGTGCCGCATCCGATTCAACCGGCGCGCCGATGGTTGCTGCGGTCACGTTGTTCACTGTTTGCCAGCCGAGCGTTGGCGTCGCGATTTTATTGATTGTGCCTGCTGACGCAGAGACAGCGCCGACCTTTTCTGCCGTGGCTGTGACAACAATCGAGCCGCTAACTGGCACGACGACTGATGCAGGCAGCATCCATCTTTGGTCGAGGATGTCCTTTGCCTGCCCATTCGTGATGGTCGCACCGGCCTGCCCCACAATGGTCAAGTCAACGGTCGAAAAGGACGAGACAAGGCGGCGGATTCCGTTGATTTTCACATTCCGAGATAGCGCGTCGGATTGTGCTGTCAGCGGGGAGAATGAATTGTAAACGGCGGCGGCAGTCTGGATCGAATCAAAAATCGCAAGCGCGACAACAGCAACCCATTGGCCGTCCTGCGAGTCCGCTTCGAGGTATATATTCGCGCCGTAGATTGTGCGATATTCAGCTTTCAGCACGGACAGAACGGTCGGATAGTCAGGATAATGAAGTCCTGACTGGTCAACAAAAACCAAATCAAAAATCGCCATCAGATAACCCCTTGCAATTTCGTGGCGCCAAAAGCCGTATTTATAACGACAGAGATTGATGCCGTGCGGTTATCTGGGTCTATCACCAGCCCGAACGACTCAATGCTCGTGACGTTTTCGGTCTCAAGAATCCGCTGTCGGATAGCCGGGGAAATAGTTGCGCTCTTGTTCGTGCCGAGCGCCGCTTGCTGATACGGCGTGCCTTCGGAGGTGTCGATGAACCACTCGCCGACCCACAGACGCAGGCGAGTCCAGACGGCTTGTGCAACTGCCTCTGGCGAATCGCGATGGAAGTCGGCTTGTTGGTTGCCGAAGGTCATGTCGCCGTTTTGATTAAGTTTACGGTATCTCATGAGTTGGAATTGTGCCTTATTCTCCGAAGTATGGAAAGTATTTTCAATTAGTTGGCCCGCCAGACGTACTGATGCCGGTCTGCACACCCGTGTGCTTGTGTGTTGTGAACGCGATGCCGCCGACGGATGCAGTCGCCGCCGTTATTCCAGCAGCCGTTATTCCGCCCGAAGTTACCAGGCTTCCGGTGTGTGTGATGTCGCCGACAATCGCCACGGCCCCGGTTAGCTTGATATCTGCCGCAACGATCTTGGCAAGCGGTGTGCTTATATTGACCTCGGCCACAGACGTTATGCGAACAATTCCGCCTGGCGCAATCTCCACAAATGTGGTGCCGGTTTCGTCGCGCAACTGAACATTTGCCGCGCTGACATTGCTCATCGTCTTTGGCTGACTGGTCGGCGCGAGAATGGCGAAGCCGTCTGATAGATCGTGCATTCTGGCTTCTGCCTGCACGCCCACGCCGCCAGATTGCCACCACGTATCAATGCAACGACTTGCGAACACAACCAGAACCTCGTCTCCAGCCTTGATCGGGAAGGTCAGTGCGAATCCACCAGCACGAGGCCAGACGATAGGCACGTCAACGAGCAGAGGCATATTGACTGACTGCGTCGAGCCGTCCGACGATGAGATGCTGCCTTGAATCGTCGGCTGTACAGACACTGTTTGCGCTGACAGGTCAACGCCCGTCACAATGCCGGGTAGCGCAGTCCACATTTGAGATTGTGTGTTTTCCATCGCCAGCCGCAAGGCTTCGGATTGGTCATCTAGTCGCTCTTCTTGTCTCATCCTTTTTTCACCTGCTTACCCATTGGGGCCGATGCATCAACGTCCAAGCACACAAGATCACTGTACCAGTCATTTCCCCTTGTGTCTCCTCCGTGCTCGACGGTCAAAAGCCGGTAGATGCCATCTGCTGAAATGGCTGCTGGCTTGTTGGCCGGAGCGTCTTTTGACGTGTCCGGCAGTTTCGCCGTGGAGACGTCTGCTTCTGCTATTTTTACTTTTCCGGCTATTTTCAGCATCGGGTTAAGAAGGCATTTTACCGTGATGCCTCCTTCGGCCTGTTCAGGCGTGCCTACTAATCCAGTTTTGCTATTTAGCAGTACGGCTTGATTTGGCAGGACAGACGTTAGTGGCACAATTTGCAGCTTTCCGTCCTGTATTGACCAAGTTGTCCCGGACGTTTCAGCAGATTGACGAAGGTAGTCGCGAGCGTTTCCGTACATCACTTTCCCGCGAGGAAGAGCAGCTGTGCCGGTGTCTGCTATGTGCCCTTTTCTGACACCTTTGCCCGCCATCGCCACGGAGGCCGCGCCGATCTGGTCGGACTGTTTCGCACCTGCTGCCAGTGTGGTATTAACAACTGCATAATTATATGCTACGTCACCATCTCCAGCGGCAATATCAATATAGGAATCGGTGCCGTCCTCCCGTCCCATCCGAACCTGCTTAATGTTGCCGTCGAAGATGATGCCGTAATTGCTTTCGTAACCGGCTTGCAGAACAACGCGTTTGAACTCCTTGCGTATTTGGTTCGCCGTGTCCGGGGCGAGGTTGTACACGCGAATCTCGGCCGTGTTCGGGGTCTGAGCATCGCTCTTTTTTATTTTGAAAACGATGCGTAGACCAGACAGGTCAAGCCCGCCGCCGGATGTGCCGGACACGATCAGATTACAGCGGCGGATATATTGTAGTTGGCTTGTCATTGATCAATGGCGTAATAAAGGTTGCACTCAATGCCAAGATTCGCTTCGGTCGGTGGTGCAAATTCATCTCCGTCCGTGTAGACGATCAGGCTCCCATCGAGGCCAATGTGCGCATATTGGGCTAGCAGATTAGTTCCCGTCACCAGGGGCATGGAATCGAATAAATCCGCTCCCGTGTCGCCGTCAGCCATGCTTAGGAGCCAACTCGCCATCTCGGTGTTGTAGCGGCACGTGATGGTGTAGGCTTTGCCGTTCATCTCAATGTCAAACGTCTGCGGAATATTTGAAAGAGGAATTTTGAATATATTTAATGCCATATCAGTTACTTTTTTCCAAACAGTACATCAAGCGCACTTTTCGTTTCACTCGGTGGAACTTCCTGCGCCGACTTTTTTCCAGCCTTTTCGGTTGTGCCTGTCTTGCCGGGGCGCTTCTGCTTTTTCCGAGAGGGAACGGAAACAACTGCAATCGATGCAATGAAAATCTCTTGCAGGCACAACGAGATCGAAAGGATGTTTTCGGTCTGCACATCGGTGGTCTGGCCCAGCGATTTTATCAGCATGTTGCGATATGTGCGCTTGCCTGTGACGACATCGAATGGTTCGCGGCTGGACTGCAAGTCCAACAGCTTTTTGTAGGTCTCGGCGAGCGGTGCATCGTCGTTGTTCCATTGAACTTTTAGATTGACAGTCGACGGCTTGTTGTACGCGTGGTCAGTGATTGATGCGCCCTGCTGAACTGGATGCTGTGTGATTTCAAGCTCGTCGGTTGCGATTTCCTCAACGGTGATCGTGGCCGTGAACTGGCCAATGGCTCGCTTTGGCAGAAAGTTCGCAGTGGCGGCTAAGTTTGTATCAAGAAGGCTCATCGTGCTGCCCCTCGCATGTTGCGCGTCATGTCAGCGTTCACTCTATTCTGTTGTCCGGAGACTGCACGCGCGGTTGCCGCAGGGTCGCCAGACCCTTGTACAACGATCTGCGTTTGCTGGTTGACGTTCTGACCGCCAGATGTCATCGCAGCAGCAGATTGAGGTGTTACAGATAATCCCCTAGCCGAATTAGACCCACCGCTGAACATCCCACCAATGCTACCAATCATGCTCTTCACGGCAGTCCATGCACTTGACCAGCCGCCAGTCAGGAGGCTGACAACAGCATCAATCGCGGCAAAGATCGCTTGGAACGCATCGACCAGAACGGCCTTGAGTCCATCAATAAGATCCGTAGCCAAATCAATTTCGTTCTTCCACTCACCCCAATTTATCAGCGACTTGCCACCCTCCCGCCAAGTCATAAAGTCATCGACAAGGAGTGCAATGGCAGCTGCTAGCGACAGCAGAATGCCTAGCGGCGTTTTTAGGAAGGCTAGGTTGAGATGTTCCCAAGCAGCAGCAGCAGCAAGGATGTAGCCAGCCCATCCGTTTGTCATATCATTCACCTTGGAGAGCCACCCGAGCACTGACGATATGCCAGACGCGACACGACCAGCAACGATGATGAACGCCTCCGCGATGCGGAGAACGATGTCGATTATGGGCGACACCGCGTTGATAATTTTTGGCATGGCGCCCATGACCCGCTGCCGGAAGGCGAGCATTTTTCCCGTAACCGCTTTAATCTGGGCGCTGAGTTTTGGCATTAACTTTACCGCAATGGCCTCCATCATTTTTGAAAAAAGCATTTTCCATTTCTGGATTTCCTGAGTCATCAAACGCCACACGGACATGAAGTCTTTTGATTCTGCAATCGATTTGCCCAGATCGAACCCTGTAGCGTTGTCTATCGCGTTCATCTCAGCGCGTAGTGCTGCCATGTCGGCGCTGAAAAGTTTTAACAATGAAGGGTCAAGGTCAAGCCGCTCCATGACGCGGATCTGTTTGCCCCTCTCCATGGTTTTGAATTTCTCGGCTAGCTCAGCCATAACTTCCGTGGTAGGCTTCAGTTTGCCCGCGGCGTCTTCGACGCTGATTCCGAGATCTTCAAAAACCAGTTTCGCCCTACCCAGCCCCATCGATGTATCGACAATGGCGCGGTCTAGATTTTTGAGGCTATCAATTGACGTCTCTTCCTTGATGCCGAGAATTACAGCAGCATCCGAGAATTCGTCTATTGCGTCAGCGGTCGTGCGGAATTGCGTTGCAATTTTATCAAGCTGATAAAACTCCTCCGCGATCTTTTGCACTCCCATGACGATGCCGCCAGCAGCAGCGGTTGCGGTAGTTGCGAGCGCAGTGATGCGCAACGAGGCCGAGGCGATTCCTTGGGAGAACTTAGCCATGCCAGCTTCATCGACCTTGAAGCCAAGCGATACTAAAAATTCCTTGATTACATCACCGCTCATTTGTTGGCCTCCCGATAGCGCATTTCGTTTTCCTCTTGCACATCCAGCGCGTCATTGAGAATCGCTATGTCCGCAAGGTTAAGCGTGCAATCAATCAGGCTTTCATATTTACACATGCCCCTCAGCACCGGACGAAGGAGCCAATCTTCCCCGTCCGGCAAAGATACCCACTTTATTGGTCGTTTGCTTTCTGGGCTACTTCTTTCAAATGCGAGGGCATTGCGGCGAAAAAACCTGACATATTAAATGACAACGCCTCCCACGCAAGTTTCAGCATTGTAGACATTGTGATGTCGTCGTACATTATAGACGTTCCGGTCACTACCGGCCCCCAGCCAAGACCCTGATCTTGTTTGCGAGACAGAGCTTTGAGCAGACCAAACAACACATAATCCGCATCTTCGTCCGATAAATCCGCAATCGCTCCAGCCAAGGCAGGCAGGGATTCCATTCCGCCCTTTACGCCTTGAACTGCCGGTGCGATTTTACCAAGTACGGGAGCCAGTCGGCGCACGATATGGAACTGACTGCGCGCATCAATTTTGTTGATGCGGTATGCGCGGCCTTCGATTTCAATTTCCATGTTTTATAACTCCGGTGTGCCAACGCCCAAAATCTGGGTGGTCTTGATTGCATCAAAAGTCCATTCCATCTTGCCGCCCTCTTTTGCGTAGGTGGCTGCTGGTCGTTTTTTGAATGCAGCGTTTGTGAGAACGATGGCGTCGCCGCGAACCACATCACGCACCGTGATCACGTTTTTGCCGTGGCCGAGAGATGATTTAGTTTGTAGGTTATACATCAACATCAGTTGGGCATTGACCGGCGAGGTCTTCAGCAAGCAAATAGTGACGGTGCTCGATTCGTTGGCAACCAACGAGTGCATACCAGAACCATCAGCGCCGACGGTCATGATGTTTTTGTCCTCCACAGCCTCGATTGTGATGCCCTCTTCGGCAGCTGCTGCGCCGGATGCCAGATTGATCGCGCCGCCAACGCCAACAATTGCGGCAACTACGTCTTGGAATGAATATGTAGCCATAATTTAATTCTCCTGTTAATTAGCGGTTCACGTCAACCAAAACTGAGACCTCATGGATCGCACCTGCCAATTTCAGAGCAATCTGAATCGGAGGTGCTATGCGTTGTTCGCGGATGCTTTGATTCTGCGCTGCCATCGGTTGGGTGTAGATATAGAAGCCTTCGGTAAGGAAGTCGCCACGCGCCAACTGTCCGAATCCGTCGGCATTCCATTGGCCCGGTGCCACCAAGCCGTTGTTGATCGCCTCCAGACACACGCCAGCGGCCACGGTCACAAGCTGATTCTGGCCGGCGTCGGTTTGCGGAATCTTCGTCTTGCTTTGATAAAGCAAGTTGTACTCGGCATTTTGCACGGCATCAGCGAACCAATCCAGGCCGTGCATCTCGTCAAAATACGCTTGTCCTGACATTACCCCGTATTGCAGAAGTGCCGTGTCGTTTTGGTATTGCACGAACACGTTGCAGCGTTTTGCCTTTAAGGTCTGGGCTTGAGTTTCAGTCAGGAGCTCCGCAACGATGCCCACCTGTTGCTTGTACATCAAAGTGATGGTCGAGCGGTTCGCTGCAAAATTGACTGAGAAAGCGCGGCCCATGAGTGCGGCAATCGCGTAGCGGTTGGGTGAGTATGTTACACATGTGCGTTTGTAGCTCAGTACCTTAAATCGACTAGCAAGGTCGGTCGCGTAGCTGGCGTCCAGAACAAGGGTGTTGGTTTCCGTCACGCCGAAGATGCGGTTAATGGAGAGCCCCTCGACCAGCGCGCCGACTGCCACCATTTGATCGTCGGTCGGCATGGTTGAGGCGGCAAATGTCAGGCCGTACCATGCGCCGGAAAGATTGGCTAGTGCTGCCACAGCGTCAACAGGGGTCTCAATAGCGAATCCGGGAATAGGAGTCAAAGCCAACGCGGCAGTGCCTTTCAACATTACCGAAATATCTTGACCTGCGCCGGTCGCGGTGACAAACGTCAAAGTCGACAAAACGCCGGTCGTTGCCGATGTCACGGTAAATCGGGAGCCGTCCCACGCAATCGTGCCGCCGGTCAGACCCGTAACTGCGGTCGTGTTGATGATATTCGCTACGCCATTGAGGTTGGTCTGTGCCGAAAAGTTAAGACCGGAAACCGTTTTTACTACGCCGTCGATGGTGATCGCAAAAGACCCGGTGGTGATGGCAGTCCAGAGCGAGAGGGTTTGCTCTGCGGTCGTCAAGATACCGCCTCGCAGCAGGCCAGCCGTGGCAGTGCGCAACCAGCGAGCAACCATCAATTGGCTGGGTCGGGGAGATTGCCCAAAGTATAAACTCGCCGCCAGGTACTCAGGCGCAGAGGTGCCGAAGTCGGTAGCTACCGATTCCAAATCAACATAAGAGCGCAAACGCTCCACGCCATCAATGACATTCGAGTCGCCAGTGACCATGAGCGTACCGAACCCGCGGCGTGCTGCCGCGAGTGGTGCGAGATTGACGGTCACACTTACGAGCCGTCCTACATTTAATCCGTTTGCCATTATCTGCTCTCCTTTAAAATTATGCCGACCATGCTCTGGTCAGCGTGTCAACAGCTCTATTCGCGTTAATCACGCCGCTCGCGCTCATGAAGTTCAGGACGCTGTATTCCCTGCGCACTTCGCGACGAATGGTCAGTGTTGTGTCCGCACGGTCGAAATAACGATCGTTCACCAATTCCGGCGCGTGAATAATGTTGCTCAAGTCGATGTATGCCATGCCCGCGAGTTGCAAAGATTCGGTGTTCTGGGATATATAAAATCCGTCTCGAATTTCAGACGCTTTTTGCAGGCAATCAGGGCCGTAGAAGACTAACAGTATTTCGATTTCTTCGTGCCGCAACATCAGCGCCCCCAATCCGTCGGCCTTCTCAACCTGATACGGATTTGCGTCTGCACTGCGTGAAGTGATTCCGAACGCCATCCAGTTTGTGTCTATAGATGGTAGCGGAGGCGGATTCTGCTGCCAAGAAGGGCGAACCATCCCAGGAGCGAAGCCAGAAACGCCGACCAACAGTGTCCCGATGAAACGACGCAAGTCCAATCCCTCAAGAGGACCAGAGACCTGCTGTAAATAACCGCCAGTGGCTGAAGTATTAGGCACTTACTTCCTCCATCTTGCAGATAGCGCGGGTAAAGCCTGCGCCGAAATTCATGAAATTCTCATCGACAGTCGCCACTTGATAGTGTTTACCATTCCAGACGATAATGTCGGCGTAGCCATTTGGGCTCTCTGCCATCAGCTCACCCCGATAATACACGGTGATCAGGTCTTGCAGCCGCGCCGCTTCTGGCATACGAATCAAATCTTCTGTGTTCGTCCCTTGCACGACGACCGTGATTGTCGATGGTGTCTCGACCATGACGTGCTCACCATAGGCATTGATGCTGGAGGCGCGACGAATCAGCGTCACGATGTTCGTGAAGTCCGGGTCAGTCAGCAGATCAGAAACATCAATGAGGGCCATTATTTTTCCCTCACAACATACGTGATGCTGTTCAGCAGCTGACCGGTGCGAATCAGCGGCTTCGTGCCCTTGAAGCCCTTACGCTTACGTGCCGCCAGTGTTCCGGCTTTCAAAGTCGTAAAACCTTCGCCGGACACAATTCTTTTCTTCACACTTGCCTGTGCAATCAACCCGGCAGCGTTCAATCCCTTGTCGATGTCGGAAGGATTATTGAATGCTGTTTTTGCAAACTTGCCGAGAACTTCTGCGCATTTTTGCGAAGCTTGCGCCACTCCAGGCTTCAGAAACGGGCGCGCGAGGATGTTTCGTGCTGCGCTGCCATTTTCGTGGATATATCCCAACGACGCGTTTGTGATCGGATCGCCCTTGCGAGCGGCCTTCTCAGCTGGAATGCCAATCAGCACGCGCTTGCTGGCCATCTCTTGGACGGTTCGCAGCACGGCGGCTGTGTTGTCTTTTAGGACGGTCACATTCATAGCTGATAACACCCTTGGCCAATCAGCCGTGTGAGACGGATGTATTGACGACCATATATCGTTTGATTCCAGTGTCCTGCGCCGGTCTCCATTGCCGATGTGGTGTCATACGATACTTTGACAGAGCCAACCGATTTGCTGGCTACTACCCCGCCAGCCGCTGCCGTCGAAACATTTCCTGCCGCCAGCACGATATTGTGGGCGGTGAATAGCTCGACCGCTTGCGTAAAAATGCTCCCAAAGCGGTCAGCCGAAATAAGTTGCTCCCCAAGGTTAGACCAAAATGTGATGGTCGAACTCGGGAAGCGTGCACCGTCCGCGAACTCTGGGAAGTCTATGCGGAACAGTGCGATGTCCATCACTTGCCTTTTTTGCCTGAGGGCACAGCTTCACGCAAAACAGCCACGCCACCTTCCTTTACGAGTGCATCAAAGAACCAGCCCGCAGCATCAGCGTCTGGCACCTCATGCTGGCCTTTTCCGTATGTATTTTTACCCAGTGTTACGGGCTTGTTAAATTGAACTTGCATTGTATTCTCCTTTATGCTTTAGTCATCTTGACGTAAATCAATTGCCTGAGGCACAGCTTCTTGCACAGCTTCTTCTTGCACAGCTTCTTCGGGCACAGCTTCTTCGGGCACAGCTTCTTCGGGCACAGCTTCTTCGGGCACAGCTTCTTCGGGCACAGCTTCTTCGGGCACAGCTTCTT
>JBBRTU010000055.1:0-16947 GCA_038244115.1 Burkholderiales bacterium | reverse complement strand
TAGTCGCTGGGCAGAGGCCTTACGCGAAGTTTCAGGCCGCCTGGGGCAGATGCCGGTAGAAGATGGCTACCCGGCCTATCTGGGTTCGCGGCTGGCCGCATTTTACGAGCGCGCTGGCCGCGTGGAAACTCTGGCCGGGCAGTTCGGATCGGTCACGCTGATCGGCGCGGTGTCGCCGCCAGGCGGCGATTTTTCCGAGCCGGTGACGAACCACACCAAAGAAATCGTACAAACTTTCTGGGCACTCTCGAAACAACTGGCCGATGCGCGCCACTACCCTGCGGTAGATTGGACCGAAAGCTTTTCCGGCTATGTCGGCACGGCCGCCGCGTGGTGGGCAGAAAATATCGACCCGCAGTGGGAACGCTTGCGCGGCGAAGCGCTGGGCTTGCTGACCCAAGCCGACGAGTTGGCGCGCATCGTCAATCTGGTCGGTCCCGAGGCGCTCTCGCCGGCGCAACGCTGGGCGCTGGAGGGCGCCGCCTTAATGAAGGAAGGGGTGCTGCAGCAAAGCGCGCTGGAGGAAGTAGACAGCTATTGCGCGCCGGCCAAACAGTTCGCCTTGCTAAAACTTCTGCTCACGGTCTATACCCAGGGCCAGCGCCTGCTCGGCCTCGGCGTGCCGGTGCAACGTCTGCTCGCGCTGCCGCTGCTGGCACGCGCGCGGCGCTACAAAACACTGTATGCCAACGAAGATGTGGCGGGGCTCAATGCCTGTGCAGATGAAATTCACGCTGCATTTGATGTGCTGCGCGCGGAATACGGCAAACCGGGAGCAAGCGCGAAATGAGAGAACGCGAATTTCGTATGGCTTCTGCGGCGCGCGGCGGACTTTTGTTCATGCAAGGCGTGGCTAACGTAGCGCTGGGCGACCGCGTGCAAGTCCGCGATCACGCCGGTCGCATTCGCAACGGGCAGGTGATCCGCAGCTCTAATGACATAGTATTAATTCAGGTATTTGAAGGCACCGATGGCCTCGACTTGGAACGGACTTGGGTGCGATTTTTGGAGCAGTCCTTCGAGCTGGCATTGTCGCCGGAAATTCTTGGCCGCATTTTCAATGGCGCCGGCGTGCCGCGCGATAAACGGCCACCGCTGATCTCCAGTCTCAAACGCAACGTCAACGGCGCGCCAGTAAATCCGGCAGCGCGCGCCTATCCGCGCGAATTTGTGCAAACCGGCATCTCCGCCATCGACGGTTTAAATTCGCTGGTGCGCGGGCAGAAATTGCCGATCTTTTCCGGCTCCGGCTTACCGCACAATCGGCTGGCGGCACAAATCGTGCGCCAAGCCAAATTGCCGAATGAAGAAGGCGGCTTCGCCATTGTGTTTGCCGCGATGGGCGTTTCGAATACCGATGCGCGCATGTTCCAGGAAGACTTCGAATCCAGCGGCGTGCTGTCTAAAGTGGTCATGTTCCTCAACCTCGCCGATGACCCGGCGATCGAGCGCCTGATTCTCCCGCGCGCGGCGCTGACGGCGGCAGAGTATCTGGCCTTCGATATGGACTTGCACGTGCTGGTGATCATGACCGATATGACCCACTACGCAGAGGCGCTGCGTGAAGTGGCCACCGCCAAGGGCGATGTGCCATCGCGCAAAGGCTACCCAGGTTATCTCTACTCCGATCTGGCGGAGTTGTACGAACGCGCCGGGCGCATCAAGGAGCGTCACGGTTCCATCACCATGATCCCGGTGGTGAGCATGCCCTCGGACGACATCACGCATCCGATTCCCGACCTCACGGGCTATATTACTGAAGGCCAGATTGTGCTGTCGCGCGAGTTGCATAACCAAGGCATTTACCCGCCTGTCGCCGTGCCTCCATCCCTCTCGCGCCTGATGAAAGACGGCATCGGAAAGGACTATACGCGCGAGGATCACCCGCGCGTTGCCAATCAACTCTATGCCTCCTATGCACGCGCCTTGGAGGTGCGCAATCTCGCTTCCATCATCGGCGCCGAGGAGCTAAGCGCAGCCGATCGCGCCTATTTGCGCTTCGCCGAAAGTTTCGAGCGCGGTTTCGTCGGCCAGGGTGAGAATGAAGAGCGCAGCATTATCGAAACGCTCGACCTGGCATGGCGCCAACTTTCCTTGCTGCCACGCGAATCGCTAGCACGGGTCAGTGAAGCTGATCTCGATAAATATCACCTGCCTGCTGCACGCTACCCATGAAGCAGCTCAAGGTACCGCCGACAAAAAGCGCGCTGTTGGTACTCAAGCGCCAGGTGATATTTTTACGCCAGGGTCATGACATGCTGGAGCGCAAGCGTGAACTGCTCACCCGCCTGGTGTACGAGCGCCTGGCGCAATACCGCACCCTGCGCGGCGAAGCGCGGCAAGCATTGCAAGAGGCCTACCATTGGCTTGGCATCACTCACATGCGCATGGGCTCACAGATGCTGCGCCAGTCAACCCTCGGCCTGAAGCCAGCGATACGCGTGCGCATTCTGCCGCGTTCCAGCATCGGTGTGGAATATCCGGCAGTAACGGCGGAACACCTGCCACTCCAGCCAGTGGGATTGATGTGGACCGATGCCAGTTTCGATGAAGCGCGCACGCGGCTGGCTGGCCTCGCGGTTCTGCTCGCCCAACTGGGCGAGGCGGAAACCGCTTTATGGCGTTTACTCGCCGAGCAGCGCAAGATGCAAAAGCGTGTAAATGCACTTAAGTACAACATTATTCCAGCTTATGAACACACCATCCGCCACATCGAATCCACGCTGGAAGAAGAAGAGCGCAATACCCTATTCCAGATGAAAGTACTGCACGAACGCACGCAAATTTAAGCTGCCAGCAGTGTTCAGTTACATTACATCCTGCCGAACGTGCCCCGCCGATTAGAACATCAGCATTTCTTCCAAAACAAGCCTCCGTCAGAAAATTTTCGCCAGGCCTTCCGCAATGCTTTCACATCCTGCTTGCTTAGCTTTTCCAGCCGGCCCTGAGCACTATCCAACGCCTGCTGCAACCGCCTGTCAGCGCCCCCCGCCAATTCAGAAAGCAAACGCGACGCCACTGTTAAATCGTTTAGCCGCCCCAGAATATCCTGCAATTCCGTCAGCCGTTCGCCATAGCCACGGCTGGCCCCAGCGTCAAACAAGGATGCAAAAAACTCGACTGCGTAGCGCAGTTTTTTCACCGCAATACGCAAAGCATGTAGATCTTCCGGCTTGTCTGTCGATTTGCCACGCTTGCGTGTTTGGCGCTGGTAATGCTGCAGCGTCTGCCTTGCGAAGTCGATTGCGGGCTTATCGAACATTCCTCCGGTGCGCCATTTTGCCTGCGCCACCCAAAGGGAAAGTCGCAGCAGCAAGCCGGCATAACGTGCCGAAGCCACTGCCCTGCGCGCGCTGACCAGCCTCCGTTTGCGCGTCGTTTCGGCAGCGTGGGAGATTAGAGCGGCAGAAGGAAAATTGTGTTTTTGCGTGAGCAGCGGCAAGGTCTGGGTAACGAAAACATCCCAGTCACGCGCTGGGCCAAGCCGTTCTGCAAGCCAGTTGAGTTCGCGCAAAATCGGCTTGTCCACGATGTCTGCTTGCGCAAGCCGAAGCAGGCCCAGTGCGGCACGCAACCGGCGCAGCCCGACACGCATCTGGTGCAAATACTCTGGGTCGGACAAATGCAGCAGGCCATATTCATTGCGCTGCATCTGGGCCATGCAATTCCAGGCGATGGCCTGCAAGGCAGCGGCAGCATCCATAGCCGGCGATAACGCCAACGGCTCGGCTTTTACCGGCGCTGGCGGCAAGCCCAGATACAGCGCATAGCCGCGCTCCGCCTTGTTGGCCGATTCCGGGCGCAGGGGCAGGTCTTGCTGCAGGGCAACTGCCAGCTGGTACAAGGAAAGTGGATTGCCAGATTTCAGTTCGAGTTCCACCTCGCTGATTGGCACCTGTTTACCACCTGTGCGGATTTCTCCCTGATCCAAGGCCAATTCGATGTGATCCCCAGCCGTCGTGGTCAGCGCCCATGTGGTGCGCCAAAAGTCAGTAACGAATAGCAATTGCAACTGGCCGGCTAATGGCGCCAGCACCTGCTGCGCTGCGCTATTGCGAAAACGACTCAAGTCCAGAGCATCCCCATCTACGCTGACTTCCCATACCTCGCGCCGATGCAACCCGCCTTCCATTTGACCGCCCCCTTTCAGCGTCTGCAGCCAGCGTCCATCCACCCGGCGCAGGCGCAGAGCGTAGCCTTGGTGCGTCAAATCCAGAGCGGCGGTATCGAAATAGCGGTTGTGCAACCGGCGCCGAAGCGGTGGCGCAGACGACAACGACTTTACCAGAGGATGGCGCCGAAGCAGGCTGGCCGCAGCGGAGGGGATCGCAAGCTTAAGTTCGATTTCTACTGTCATCGAGTGCGATAGATGGAATTATTTAATTCTAGTACTATCGGCTGGAATGTCCTTATTGTCTAGGTTCACAATTCAGGGCGCCTCTAGAAATTTATTTTGCGGGATGAAGCGCAAGAAGCCGCGCAGTGAGCGACGAGACATATCATCAAGATAGGCGAGGAGCGAGCGAGCACGCGACGCCGCGATTCGCCCGCAAAATAAATTTATAGAGGTGCCCTTCAGCCCCATGTCACGCTTTAATTCTCCTCAGTACTTCCTTAACCGCGAACTCGGCCAACTGGAATTCAACCGCCGCGTGCTGGCCCAGGCAGAGGACTCCGCCAACCCGCTGCTGGAGCGCCTGCGCTTCTTGTGCATCGTCAGCAGCAACCTGGATGAGTTCTTCGAAATCCGCGTCGCCGGCCCGGACGGCTGCCGGCGCGACAGATCTTCAAACAGGTATGCCAGGTAACCAGTGAACTGGTCGCCCAGCAATACCAAGCTCTATACCGACTTCGGCCTGTTCACCTGCAACGAAGAAATCTGCTCGGACGTGAGCGACGTATTCGGACAGCTCACCGGCCTGGGCAAGGCTGGTAAGCTGCTCCATCTATGGCAGGCCCCGTTCACCCTGCACAGTCGGGTGATCCAGGCAATCCGCAGGGAAACCGCGCTGGCCCGCCAAGGCAAACCGGCGCATATTATCGCCAAGATGAACGCGCTGCTTGAACCGCAGATGATTCGAGCGCTGTTACCACAAGCTGCCTGCATCGACCAAAGCCTTGCCCGACAGTTTGTAAAGATTATCCAAGGCGGCACGCGTAATTCGCCCTTCTTAACACTACCCCCACCTCCAGCCACTCGATCAACTTGGGGAAACTGTCAGCGCGGATCATGGCTACAGATGGCCTGGTTGATGTAGGATACGTAAATATTTTCATATCAACCACGGCAATAATGCGTTTGCTGTGGGGCATAACCATATCAACAGCATCAAGGGCTTTTGGGGCGTCGCCAAAACAAGGCTCGCCAAGTTTCAGGGAAGGATTAATTCAAGTTACAACAATGAAAAAAATAGATCGAAACAGTCGCTTTGACTCTATTCGACAGATCATCGCTGCACAGGTGAGCAACGCCCCCGCCAAGTCTGCTATCTCCGCGCCGGGACGCTCACCACTTGGCTATGCACAATTGCAGGTCTTGGTCGAAACCAACCTCGCCATCCTGAACCATATGGGTATTGGCCGTGGCGACCGGGTCGCCATCGTACTGCCTAACGGCCCGGAGATGGCCACCGCCTTTCTGACTGTCGCAGCCGGCGCTACTGCTGCACCGCTCAACCCCGCTTACCAGGCGCCAGAATTCGAGTTCTATCTTGGCGACCTCAACGCCAAGGCCTTGCTGATACAGGCCGGCATGGACTCCCCGGCGCGACAAGTTGCAACTCAACTCGCTATCCCGATTATCGAGTTGATTCCCTGCCCGAACCAGGCAGCCGGTGTCTTCACACTCAACGGGGCGACAGTTCCTGCTACCGGTGCACTGTATGCCGAGCCGAACGACGAAGCACTGGTACTGCATACATCAGGGACAACGTCAAAACCCAAGATCGTACCGCTCAGCCAGCGTAACATCTGTTCCTCGGCGCAGAATATAGTCGCCACCCTGGCGCTGACGGCGGACGACCGTTGCCTTAATATCATGCCGCTGTTTCATATCCATGGGCTAATGGCAGCCATCATGGCGTCAATAACCGCCGGCGCGGAAGTCATGTGCAGTTCCGGCTTCAATCGCGATCGCTTCTTCGGCTGGCTGCAGCAGTGCCGTCCTTCCTGGTATACCGCCGTACCGACTATGCACATGTCCATCCTGGATGCAGCGGCACAACATCGGGAGGCAATAAAATCTGCTCCCCTGCGTTTTCTCCGCTCTTCCTCTGCCTCTCTACCACCACAGGTGATGCTTCAACTTGAAGACGTATTCAATGCGCCAGTGATCGAAGCCTATGGCATGACTGAAGCGGCGCACCAGATGGCCAGCAACCCGTTGCCGCCTGCTGTGCGTAAAGCGGGTTCGGTCGGTCGCGCCGCCGGCCCGGACGTGGCCATAATGGACGAGGCAGGGGTGCTGCTGACCGCTGGCGAAACCGGTGAGATTGTGATCCGCGGCGACAACGTTACAAGTGGCTACGAAAGCAATCCCCAAGCCAACGCCAATGCATTTTTCCAAGGCTGGTTCCGTACCGGCGATCAGGGCCGGATGGACGAAGAGGGCTATCTCTACATCACCGGCCGCCTGAAAGAGATCATTAACCGCGGCGGGGAAAAAATATCACCGCGAGAATTGGATGAAGCGCTGCTTGATCACCCCGATGTGCTCCAGGCAGTAGCCTTTGCCGTGCCTCACGACAGTCTGGGTGAAGATGTGGCCGTGGCCGTTGTCTTGAAAGCAAACGCCACTGTCACTGCCAATGAGCTGCGCCGGGGTCTATTTGGCCGACTGGCCGAATTCAAGATACCCAACAGAATCCTGGTTGTCGATGAGATTCCAAAAGGCCCAACCGGCAAGGTTCAGCGCATCGGGATGGCCGATAAACTGGCCGGCCAGTTGCAGGATAGTTACACTGCGCCGCGCGACACCACGGAAGAATTATTGGCGGAAATATTTAGGGAAGGGCTGGGTAACAAACGCATTGGCGTACATGAAAACTTTTTCAGTGCGGGTGGCGACTCGCTCAGTGGCGCGCGGGTCATTGGCAAGGTTTGCAGTCTGTTTTCATGCGATCTACCGATCACTACCTTGTTCGTATACCCGACGATAGCTGAATTAGCCCAGGAAATTAATCAAACAGGGCGGCCAGAACGGTCGACCTTACTCCGAAGGAATGACAGCGTATTTTCACCGCTATCTTTAGCTCAGCAACGTCTCTGGTTTGTTGAACAACTTGAGCCTGAACATTCAATCAACAATGTCATCAGAACATTGCATTTGCGCGGGCACCTGGATCAAGGCGCGCTCGAACTTGGGATAAAAGAAATAATCAGACGTCATGCAACCCTGCGAACCACATTCTCTGTTCATGATGGCGAAGCGATGCAACATATCGCCCCCCATATGCCCTTCACCATAACCACAATAGATCTACAACACCTCTCTCCAGATCAACAAAAGGACGAGGCAAAGCGCATCGCCATGAGCGAGGCCCACCATTCTTTCGACCTGACCCACTCACCATTGATACGTGCTGTTCTACTTCAATTGGGCCAACGAGAGCATGTGTTAATAATTACATTGCATCATATTGTTTTTGATGGCTGGTCCATGGGAATTTTTAGCAGCGAATTAGAAGCCTTCTACCGTTCAACATTGCTGCATGCCCCTGCCGAACTCCCCGAGCCTGTCATTCAATATACTGACTACGCCGAGTGGCAGCGCGATTGGCTACAAGGTGAGGCAATCACACCCTTGACTGATTACTGGAAGAAACAATTAGCAAACGCCACTTGCCTGGAACTTCCCGCTGACCGTCCCCGCGCAAAACAATCCGACTACAACACAGCACTGTGCTCACTGCAACTTTCTGCGGAGTTAACAACAAAAATCAGGCGTATGGGACAAGAGGAAAATTGCACTTTATTCATGACTATCCTCACATGCTTCAACGTGTTATTGCATCGATATACCGGTGAAACGGATATCGTCATCGGTGCTCCTATTTCAGGACGTCATGGCCTTGATAAAATCAAAGATATTATCGGTTGCTTTGTTAACACGCTGGCATTACGCACCGATTTATCAGGTGATCCAAGCTTCCGGCAGATGCTTCGCCGAGTACGCGAGATGGCCTTAGAAGCTTACAAGCACTCTGCACTTCCTTTCGACAAACTCGTGGAGATTCTGCGTCCGGAAAGACAAGACCGGCGCAATCCTTTGTTTGACATCATGATCAACATTCATGAGGCCTCCTGGTATGAATTCAAGCTTGACGGATTGGACATCGAAGCATGGCGGCTGGCCGAACCTTTAACTGATTTCGCATTATCCCTCGATGTGTTACTCGAAAACGAACGTCTGCATTTAAATCTTAAATACCACCCGGCTCTGTTTGACGAATGGCGCATCAATAATATGCTTGGGCACATACAAACTTTATTGGAAGGATGCGTGGCCAATCCTGATCAGAGCATTGCCACTTTGCCGCTATTGACCATGGCAGAACAGCAGCGAATCATGAAGGAATGGAATAACACCGGCAGGAAATTTCCCAGCGATAAGCGTATCCACACCCTGTTCGAGCAACAAACACAGGCAACACCCGATGCGGTGGCGCTGATATTCGAAAATCAACAACTCACCTACAGAGAACTCAATGCCCGCGCTAATCAACTGGCTCATCTACTGATTGCAAGAGGTATCAAAATAGAGCAGACGGTCGCACTGCTAATGGATCGCTCCATGGAGCTGTTGATCGCTATCTTGGCCATACTCAAGGCGGGCGGTGCTTATTTGCCACTGGATCCGCAACATCCATTAGAACGATTACAGACCATTCTCGATGACGCTACACCGAAATTTCTACTGGCCGTTGGTAGTCATCAGGAATCACTTGCCGGACATTTGAACGTTGCTGTATTGAACATCGATGCGCTGCAAGCAGAACTGGATGCAACGGGCAAGCACAATCCAGACGCGCCGGTGAATCCCGATAATCTGGCTTACGTCCTCTATACCTCAGGCTCGACAGGTATCCCCAAGGGGGTGATGATCGAACACGGCTCGGTGATCAATCTTGCCTGCGCGCTACAGACACAGGTATTCGATAATTTTGATAAACGGCCACTTCGGGTCGCGTTAAATACGGCCATTACTTTTGATGCCTCCGTCCAACAGTGGACTCGTCTGTTAAGGGGTGACTGCATTGTCATTCTGCCCGAAGTGGTGAGCCACGATACCCCAGCCTTCGCCGCCGCCTTGAGAGCGCAACACGCAGATGTGCTGGGCTGCACCCCGACGCAACTACGCCTGCTGTTCGATGAGGGCCTATTCGATGATGCAGGAGACTGTCCTGCGATCGTGCTGTGCGGCGGAGAAGCCGTAGATGCTGAACTATGGCGGCTGGCATCGGCACATCAACGTAGCCATTTTTACAATGTCTATGGCCCCACCGAATGCACCGTCGACGCTACCTGCTGCCTGATTGATGCAAAGACGAATAGTCCTAATATCGGTCGCCCGCTTGCCAATGTGCAAACCTATATCCTGGACCGCAACCATCAGCCGGTGCCGGTCGGCATTCCAGGAGAATTGTGGCTTGGTGGTGCCGGGGTAGGTCGAGGCTACTTAAACAAACCGGAGCTGACCGCAAGCAGTTTTACTCCAGATAGCTACAGCAATTCATCTAATGCCCGCCTCTACAAAACGGGTGATCTGACCCGTTATTTGCCCGATGGCAATATCGAGTATCTGGGCCGCAGCGACTTTCAGGTAAAGCTGCGCGGCTTCCGTATCGAACTGGGCGAGATCGAATCCCTGTTACGGCAACATGCCTCGGTGAAAGATGCGCTGGTCATTCTCCGTGAAGATGTGCCGGGTGATCAACGCCTCACCGCCTATGTCATCCCCGAAGACAGCGCAAATGCACGAGCGCTGACGATCATGCTCAAGGCAAAATTACCCGAATACATGGTGCCGTCCAACATTGTCTTTCTCGAAACCTTTCCACTTACTAGCAGCGGCAAGATTGACCGAAAATCCCTGCCGCAACCGGCGCATGATCGTTCACGACTGGCCGATCAATTCATCGCCCCCCGTACGCCCTACGAAAAACAGCTCGCGCGAATCTGGAGCGAGATCATGACGCTGGAAAACCCTGGTCTTCATGACAATTTTTTTGAACTGGGCGGCCACTCGTTACTGTCTACCCGAGTCATTTCACGCATCAACCGCAGCTTCAATATTCAACTTCCATTGCGCAACATTTTTGAATCGCCGACTATCGCTGAACTGGCACAGGCGTTATTGGTAAACAAGGCCAGGGCGTTGCAGGAAGCTGCACTGACCACACTGCTTGACCAGTTGAAAAATCTAACTGAAGCTGAAGCAGAGCAATTATTTGCTGAAAAAACAGCAGGGGAGAAAGCATGAAACAAAACGGCTACGGGCAGCAACTGCGAGACGCTCTCGGCAGGACAGAGATCATGCCGTTTATCGGTGTCTACGATGTATTTTCCGCCACGCTTGCGGCAAAACATTACGATGCAATTTTCATCAGCGGCTTCAGCTTTGCAGCCAGCCACTATGGCCTGCCGGACATTGGCTTCATCGCATGGTCTGACATCGTTGCCTTCTGTCAACGCATGCGCGCCGTGCTGCCCAGGCACCACATCATGGTCGATATCGACGACGGCTATGGCGACGCCGAATCGGCCGCTCATGTTGTCTCTCTGCTAAATGGTGTGGGCGCATCGGGAGTGATCCTGGAGGATCAGCGGCGACCTCGACGGTGCGGCCACTTCGATGGCAAACAACTGCTAGACCTGGACCAATACCTCGTCAAACTGGATAAGGTTCTGGCTACCCGCAAAGACTTGTTCGTCATCGCCCGCACCGATGCGACCGAGTTCGACGAGATTGAACGCCGCGCCCATGCCTTCGCCGAGGCAGGCGCCGATGCCATCCTGATCGATGGCTTGCGCGATCTGAATCTTTTGAAACAACTGAAGGTTACTCTCAACAAACCGCTCATGTTCAACCAGATCGCTGGCGGCAAATCGCCGCCCTGCACGCTGTCCGAACTCAAGGCCGCCGGTGTTTCACTAGTCAACTACAGCACCCCCTGCCTGTTTGCCGCCCAGGCAGCGATTGAAGAAACGATGCTTGCGCTCAAGGAAAATGGGGGTAGGCTGCCGGATGGCATCGGTGTTGCCGAATGCAATGCCATCTTGAAAGACAACCTGAGCAGAAGAGACGCAGTCTGATGGATATTGCAGCACGCATTGCTAGTTTGTCGCTCACCAAGCGGGCACTGCTGGAACTTGCACTTAATGAGCGAATCGGCGCCAGCGATTTCATGGCCAGCCCGCTCATCCCTCGCCAGCAACAACGCGGCAAAGCACCGTTATCATTCGCCCAGCAACGGCTCTGGTTTCTCGATCAGCTTTATCCTGGTAAAGCCGACTACAACCTGCCGCAACTGTTGCAGCTGGACGGACCCCTGAATATAGCCGCCCTGTGCGATGCGCTCAATGCCATCGTCAAGCGCCACGAGACATTGCGTACTACCTTTTCCAAGCAAGGCGATGAAACGCAACAACATATCACACCTGAATTGCTCATCGAACTGCCGCTTCTAGACCTGCGCGACCATCATGATGCGGAGCATGAACTGCAACAGCAGATCGATGATGAGGTATCACGCACCTTCGATTTGAGTTCCGGCCCGCTTTTTCGTACAAAACTGTTCCGCCTCTCACCGCAACAACATACCCTGCTGGTGACAATGCACCACATCATTTCTGATGGCTGGTCAATCGAGATATTCAACCGCGAGCTGGGCCTGCTCTACAACAGTTACTGCCACAACCGGCCCGCTGCCTTGGTGGCGTTGCCAGTGCAATACCTCGACTACGCGGTTTGGCAACGGCAACAGGTCGACAGTCTGCAACAACAACTCAAATATTGGCAGCAACAGTTGGATGGCGCGCCGCAGGTGCTGGCATTACCTACCGACAAAGTACGCCCGGCAGTGCAGAGCTTTAATGGCAAACGCCACAACATTGACCTGCCGCCGCAGCTAAGTGATGCATTAAAACGGTTGGGCCAACATGAAAACGCAACGTTGTTCATGGTGATGTTGAGCGCGTATCAGACGCTGCTGTACCGTTACAGCGGCCAGGACGACATCCTGGTGGGCACGCCCATCGCGGGACGTATTCAAACCGAGCTGGAGCCGCTGATTGGCTTTTTCGTTAACAGTCTGGTGATCCGCACCCGCTTCACATCGGAACTCAGCTTCCGCCAACTGTTGGCCCAAGTACGCGAGACTGCCCTGGGTGCTTTTAGTCATCAGGAGTTGCCGTTCGAAAAGCTGGTGGAAACGCTGACACCTCGGCGCGACACGAGCCGCAATCCACTGTTCCAGGCAATGTTCTCGCTGCAAAACGATGCATGTGTGCTACCGCAAATGGAACAGCTTGGCGTTAGTAACCTCGAACTTGGCATAGACAAGGCCAAGTTCGACCTGACCCTGTTCGTCAGCGAAAGCGGTAGCGGTTTGCGCGCTACCTTTAACTATGCCAGCGACCTGTTCCATGACATCGCCATTGAACGCATGGCTGGCCATTATCTGACCTTGCTGACGGCCATCGTTCAAAACCAGGATCAGGCCATTGCCCGGCTGCCGCTGCTGACTGTAACCGAACAAGCACAACTCGCCCAATGGAATGACACAACAACTTATTTTCCGGCTGCAGAAAGCGTACAGCATCTGTTCGAGGTAAAAGTATCGGCGAATTCTGATGCCATCGCCGCTATCTTTAACAATTCGCAAATCAGCTACGATGCACTCAACCGCCGCGCCAATCAACTGGCACATCATTTGATCAAACAAGGGGTAACCAGCGGTGCGTTGATCGGTCTCTGCCTGGAGCGATCGATCGATGCCCTGGTGACCATGGTTGCCATTCTCAAAGCAGGGGGCGCTTATGTGCCGCTGGACCCGTCCTATCCCAAGGAGCGGCTGGCGCTGATGATCGAGGATGCGCAACTCAATATCGTGATCAGCCATTCGGAATTTGTGCAAGCCCTGCCGGCATGCGGTTTCACAATGATTCGGATAGACGGTGACTGGCCAGCAATTATGGCGGAAAGAGATACCAATCCGCTCTTGGCAGCAAATGGCGATGACTTTGCCTACATCATTTACACTTCCGGTTCCACCGGCAAACCTAAAGGCGTGTGCGTTACCCACAAGGCAATCTCTCGGTTAGTACTCAACACCGATTACGTGTCCCTGGGCACAAGCGATACGATCGCCCATGCGGCGAATATTGCGTTTGATGCCGCGACCTTCGAGATATGGGGAGCGCTACTCAACGGCTGCCATATCCTGATCGTTCCAAAGGAAGTGGTACTGTCGCCTGCGCAGTTTGGCGCACTGTTGCGTGAGAAGGCGGTCACTACCCTGTTCCTCACCACTGCGTTGTTCAATCAGATGATCCACCATGATTCAACCGTATTTGCCAGCCTCAAACAATTACTATTTGGTGGCGAGGCTTGCGATCCAAATCAGATACGTGCATGTTTGGCCGGCGGGCCACCACAGCGGCTGTTACATGTTTACGGCCCAACCGAGACGACGACCTTCGCTACCTGGTACGAAGTGCGCGAAGTAGCGGTCGATGCCCGTACAGTACCTATCGGCTATCCCATTACCAATACCATGTGTTACATCCTAGATACTAACCAGCAACCGGTACCTGTCGGCGTGCTCGGCGAACTCTATATCGGTGGCCCCGGGGTAGCCCGCGGATACTTGAACCAGCCAGAACTAAGCGTAGCGAAATTTATCGCTAATCCGTTCAACCCAACAGCGGATGACAAACTCTACCGCACAGGGGATTTGGTGCGTTACCACCTTGATGGCGCGATCGAATTTATCGGTCGTATCGACCGTCAGGTCAAGTTACGTGGTTTTCGCATTGAGCTGGGAGAGATCGATGAGATATTAAAACAACACCCGGCACTACACGATTGTCTAACCTTGCTGCGTGAAGATACACCGGGTGATAAACGGCTAGTGACGTATGTCACGGCTCGAGTGCAACAGGTTATAAACGAGCAAGCCTTACGCCAGCACCTCAAAGTACGGCTACCCGACTATATGATCCCCTCCGCCTTTGTCATCATGGACGAATTTCCACTCACCCCCAATGGCAAGGTTGATCGCGAGGCTTTACCCGCTCCAATTCTCGGTTTTTCCGTTGAATGCAGCGGAGGATCACACAATCCACTGGAATTTCATCTGGTCAAAATCTGGGAAAATCTCCTGCGACGTAATCCAATCGGCATCCACGACAATTTTTTCGAATTGGGCGGCCATTCACTGCTTGCAGTAAAACTATTCGACCAGATAGAAAAGCATTTTGGCAAAAAACTTCCGTTGGATACCCTCTGGTCAGAAGGAGCCACTGTCCATACCCTGGCTTGCATTTTGGAACAAAACCAGAGCACCACCCTGTGGCCAGAACTGGTGCAAATCAAGCCCGGTAGCAACCAAACACCGCTGTTCTGCATCCACACCATGGGCGGCAACCTGTTCCACTATTACGAACTGGCCCCCGCATTGTCGCCGCAACTTCCCGTGTATGGCCTCCAGGCGCGTGGGGTGTATGGCAAGCAGATACCACGAGATAACGTCGCAGACATTGCCGCCGACTGCATCAATGCCATGCGCCAGCGGCAACCTAATGGTCCCTACCGCATCGCCGGTTTTTCCAGCGGTGGTATCGTCGCCTTCGAGATGGCACAGCAGCTCCACCTCCAAGGGGAAGTAGTGTCGACTTTGGCGCTTCTTGATTGTTATGCCCCCGGAGTCTCTCATAAAGGCATATTCTGGTCTCAACTTCGCAGATTACTCACCCTGAAAGACCTGCGCCATTTTCAGGAATATCTCTATCACCGCATTCTTTATCCGCCAGGTCTGCGCAACTTGCGCCAGATGCACACCATCGGTGAGACACACCGCTGGGCCCATTGGAGCTATAAACCCAAGCCCTACCCAGGAAGAATCGATCTGTTTGTCGCCGATGAATCGGAAAAGCGGGCCTCCGACCCCTTGCTCGGATGGAGCAAAGTGATAAAGGGGGAGCTGGTGGTTCACTCCGTGCCCGGCACTCACGGCCTGATGGTCAAAGCCCCTTGTGTCGACGTATTGGCCGAAAAGCTGCAACATATTCTCGATCAGGATAGCCAATAACAAAGTATGCATAACTGGCAAACAGCGGCGGTGCCACCCCAACTCCAGGCAGGCGAACTGCACATCTGGAAGATAGAACTCGATCACGACGATGGCCAGGGGCAGTCGCTCATGGCGCTGCTCTCAAACGACGAACAGATCAAGGCTGATCGCTACCGGTTTGAAAAACAGCGGCGCCGTTACATTGCCGGTCGCACCGCCCTGCGAAACATTCTAGGCGGCTATCTTGGACGCGCGCCCGAGACACTACGCTTCGCCTACAACGATCACGGCAAACCGTCCCTGGCAAACGTCTATAGCGGATTGCGCTTCAACGTCTCCCACAGCGGAGAGATCATGCTAGCGGCCTTTGTGATGAACAGCGAAATTGGTATCGACATCGAAGCAATCCAACAAGATATCGACTACATGGACATCTGCCAGCGCTGGTTCTCGGTGCAAGAGAACAACACACTACGGGATCTGCCAGAAGAGAAGCGCATCGGCGCCTTTTTCCGTACCTGGACACGCAAAGAGGCCTATATCAAGGCACTGGGAATAGGGCTTTCTGATTCATTGAATCGCTTCAGCGTGATTGAAGCCAGTCCCGTGCGCCTTGAGCATCAGGACAATTTGCAAAAAATAGAATCATGGCAAATTCACGATATCGAAGTATCGAGTGCCTACTCGGCCGCGGTCGCCATAGAAACCGCAGTGTGGGATATCCACCACATTCATTTAAAACAGCTTCTAAGAGATCATTTGTCTATTTAGGACGCGAAAGGAAAGAAAGCAAAAAGGGCTTACAGCGATTAAACTGTAAGCCCTTGTCTTGTTTGGTGCGCCCGGAGAGATTCGAACTCCCGACTCCTTGGTTCGTAGCCACAGGGTTGGCACCTTTACCAATATAAATGCACCTTAACTAATACATATATTACAAACAGTTATTGCATACCCGACATTAACGGGCTATCATCAAATTTAACGATTTTTGATAGCCCGTGCTAGCCCAGCGCTAGCCCGATTCAACCAAAGGGTTGCGATGATGTTAAATCGACTACATTTCACCAAGGGAAAAATTGAAGCGTTGCCGATCCCGGCGCAAGGCCAGCGATCCACCTATTACGACGATACAGTACAAAAACTAGCTGTCAGAATTACAGCGGCAGGAAAACGTACTTTCTATGTGGTGACACGAACCGAATCTGGCATGGCCTGGTTGACGCTGGGAAAATTTCCGGAAATGACCGTCGAGAGCGCCCGCAAAGAGGCCGCCAAGGCGCTAGGGGAATTTGCGAAAGGCCACAATCCGGCGGAAAAGAAACGCGCCGAGAAAGCCGCTATGACATTAGGGGAGGCGTTCGAGCGCTACATGCTGGAACATGCCGGGCCGCGCGGCATTAAGCGCGCTGCCGATATGCGCGCTATGTGGGAACGGTGCCTGGGGGATATGCCGGATATGCCAGCGAAGAAACACGGCAGGAAGCGCGCTAGGCATCCGGCGGGCGTCAACTGGCAGAACCGCAAGCTAGAAAAAATCGAGACGTCGGACGTGCGCGCCGTGCATTCAGCTATCGGAGCCATTCATTCAACGATGTCTAACCGCGTGGTGGAATTGTTGAGCACGATATACAACCGCGCCATTGAGTGGGGTTAC
>JBBRTU010000054.1:0-17017 GCA_038244115.1 Burkholderiales bacterium | reverse complement strand
GGAAGCAGACGATCGAATTCATTCTTGACCACCTGATAGCACTCGCACACTCTTCCTTCCAATACCGGTCGATTGAGCACGGTGATATGGCCGCGCCGGTAGTGAATGAGCCCGGCACTCTGCAAATGCCCGGCGGCTTCCGTCACCCCCTCGCGCCGCACGCCGAGCATATTGGCAATCAATTCCTGCGTCATGACCACCTCGTTCGAGGGCAGCCGATCAAGGCTTAACAGCAGCCAGCGACAGAGTTGCTGATCCACCGAATGGTGCCGGTTACATACTGCCGTCTGTGCCATTTGTGTCAGCAGCGCCTGGGTGTAACGTAACAGTAGCTGCTGCAGTGTGCCGGCGCGGCGCCCCCCGGCGCGATTCAATTCATCTTTCAGCAACGACGCTTTCAGCCGGTAACCGTGGCCCCCGCTCTGCACTACGGCACGATTGGGCATGGTCTCGCCGCCCGTGAAGAGGGCGACACCCAGTATCCCCTCATTGCCGACCACGGCGATTTCGGCTGACGCGCCATCCTCCAAAACGTAAAGCAGGGACACGATAGAGGTGGTAGGGAAATAGATATGATGCAAGCGGTCGCCGGACTCATAAAGAACCTCCCCAAGGGGCATTTCAACCAGTTCCAGAAGGGGCAACAAGTGGTTGAATTCGACCGTAGGCAGAGCATCGAGAAGATGGTTCTGTCTTGGGCTATGCAGCGTAGCCATAGGTAACTCCATTTATCAATAAGAGACCGTTACCGAAATACGGCCAAATGAACAATAGTTACGAATTTCAATATAGACCATTTTTAAAAAGTTATGTGCGGCAGCGCACTGACCTAAGCCTATATTGGGCGCAATCTAGCCTTCTGTGCAGCGTGGTTGGGGGCACGATAAGGGCTGTCGGATGATCTGCACCGCCTGGTAATTCCTTCACTCAATATTTCTCGTTGTGGCCGCAACCCGGCAAGCAATTTATTTCTTCTATTTAAAAGGAAATTATTATGAAACTTTACACACAAATTACGCTCGGCCTGATCTCATCGTTGCTCGCAGTTAGTGTTGCAACAGCGGCAGATCCCGGCAGCAGGATGAAACGGCATAATCATGAATCGGGCTGTGACGGCATGGGCATGATGCAAGACGACATGAAAATGGATCATGTCGCCCGCGCTGAGAAACACCTGAGCGAACTTAAAGCCAAGCTTAATCTCACCAAAGATCAGGATCCAGCCTGGAGTGTCTTTTCCGATCAGGTCACTGCTCAAGCCAAGAACATGGCATCGATGCAGGAAGACATGAAAAAAGATATGCAGAACATGCCGCAAACTGCGCCTGAGCGCATGGCATTGATGGCGAATAAGATGAAGGATCGCGCGCAGCACATGGCGACCATGACGGACACGGTTAAAGCGTTCTATAACACCCTTACGCCTGAACAAAAAACCATGTTCGATAAGATGCAAATTAGCCAAATGGGACGTATGGGCTACATGAACCGCGTGAAGCCGTAATTGCCGTCATTCATGTATCCCATGTCGCATTGCGGATACATGAATCCCAGAAGCCATAGAGCCTGCTTGAATAAAGCCCAGGATAAAATACCCAATGGTTAGCGCATCCGACGTTCTGAACGCTAGTATTTTGATCGTTGATGATCAGCAACCCAACGTCATATTGCTTGAGACGATGCTGCATGACGCCGGTTATACCTGCATTGCGTCGACAACAGATCCACACGCAGTTTGCGAGCTGCATCGAAAAAACCGCTACGATCTGATTCTGCTCGATCTGCAGATGCCTGGTTTTGATGGATTTCAGGTGATGGAAGGACTCAAGGAAATTGAACCGGACGACTACCTTCCGGTGCTGGTCATCACGGCGCAACCGGGTCACAAGCTGCGCGCGCTACAAGCAGGTGCCAAAGATTTCATCAGCAAACCATACGATTTAATTGAAGTGCAGACACGCATCCACAACATGCTGGAAGTGCGGCTGTTGTACAAGGAATCGGAGAGTTATTGCAAAGTACTGGAAGAGACCGTTAAGGAACTACGCGAGGCAGAGTCCGTTTTGCGCGCTACGGAAGAGGTGTTGTTTGAAGAAAAGTAACGCGCCCAAGTCACGCTTAACTCCATTGGTGACGCTGTACTTACCACTGATATACGGGGCAACGTCACTTATCTGAATCTGATCGCGGAGAAGCTGACTGGCTGGTCACGAGGAGACGCATCGGGCCGGTCGCTTGACGAAATTTTCAATATCATCGACGGCACTACACGCCTACCCGTTCAGAATCCAACGAAATCCGCACTCAAGCTAAATAAGACTATGGTCATATCTCAAAACATTGTGCTTATCCGGCGCGATGGGATGGAGTATGGGATCGAAGATTCTGCCGCTCCCATACGTGACCGGCAGGGTCAGGTTATTGGCGCAGTAATGGTTTTCCGCGATGTGACCGAGGCACGGGTGATAGCGCTAAAAATGGCCTATTTGGCGCAACACGACTTTCTCACCGGTTTGCCTAACAGGACGCTGCTGCATGACCGGATTGCTCAGGCGATTGGACTGGCTCGACGTCACCACCGGCAAGTCGCGTTGCTGTATTTGGATTTGGATCACTTTAAAAATGTTAACGACTCCCTGGGGCATGCGATTGGCGACCAACTACTGCAGTCGGTCGCCAAACGTTTAACGGATTCGGTTCGCAGCTCGGACACCGTATGTCGTCAGGGTGGAGACGAGTTTGTGATCTTGCTTAGCGAAATCGAACATGTGCAAGAGGCAACCCAATTTGCGGAAAAATTGCTCAAGGCGTTGGCTATGCCGCACCATATTGGCGGGCATGAGCTCCATGTCACCATGAGCATCGGTATCAGTCTTTACCCCGATGGCGGTGAGGATGTGGAAGCCGTGCTTAGGAGTGCGGATACTGCGATGTATCATGCCAAGGAAAGTGGGCGCAACAATTACCAGTTCTTTACACAGGACATGAACACCCGGGCGGTCGAGCGAAGCGCCCTTGAAGGCAGCTTGCGCCGCGCGCTGTCGCGGGGGGAGTTTGTGTTGCACTATCAACCGAAGATAAATCTTGAGAGCGGAGCCGTCACGGGGGTAGAGGCGCTCATTCGCTGGATGAATCCACTTCTTGGGCTTGTCCTGCCTGCACAGTTCGTGCCTATCGCGGAAGACTGTGGCCTCATTGTGCCAATCGGCGAATGGGTGCTGCGTGAAGCATGCAGGCAAGCCAAAGCTTGGCAGGACATGGGCTTACGGGCAGTGCCGGTGGCGGTTAACATTTCCGCAGTGCAATTCAAGCACAATAATTTTCTGGAATGCCTTGAGGACATCCTGAAAGATACTGGCTTGGCACCGCACTTTCTTGAACTTGATCTGACCGAAAGCGTGCTGATGCAAGATGTAGAGTCGTCGACGTTTGTGCTGCAGGAACTCAAAGCCATGGGAGTGCAACTTTCCATTGATAACTTCGGCACTGGGTATTCGAGCTTAAATTATCTAAATCATTTCCCGATCGACACGTTGAAGATTGACCAGTCTTTCGTGCGCGACATCACTGCCATCACCACCGATTCTGATGGTGCCACCCTCATCGGTGCAGTAATCGGTATGGGAAGAAACCTCAAGGCGCGAGTCGTTGCCGAGGGCGTGGAAACATCGGAGCAACTCGCATTCCTACAGACTTTGCAATGTGACGAGGGGCAGGGTTTCCATTTTAGTCACCCCTTGTGCGCCGAGGAATTCGAGGCGTTACTTGGAAGCAGAACAAACTTCCTGCAATAGTTAATCCTAAAAACGGCTATTGGACGCGGATACACAGAGGGTTCATACCAACAACTTCCCATTCTATCTGCGCTTATCTACGTTCTTCTATGTCCAATTGCTTTTTCTAGGATTATGTACGCTACCGCACAGACTAACTTTGTATTTGCGAATATCCTGAACTTATCAATTTTGGAGGTTATATGAAAACAAACCAAGTAATCGTTGCAACTTTTCTTGCTGCAGCAACCCTGATGGGCGGCTGCGCAAATACCAATCAACCAATGACATCCTCGACCTCGTCCTATGCCGGCGTTGTGTATGGCGTGGTCGACGCAATCGAGACAAGCCAGGGTAGTAGTGGCAGCAGCGATATCGGTGCCGGCACAGTCATCGGCGGCGTCGTGGGTGGTTTACTCGGAAGCCAAGTGGGCGGTGGCCACGGCAAGGATGCCGCTACAGTGGCCGGTGTGGTCGGTGGTGCCGTTGTGGGTCACGAGATAGAAAAAAACAGGCAGCAGCAAAGCACGTACCGCGTACGGGTGCGGCTCAACAACGGGGGGTATGAAGACGTGACGCAGCAAGACATCGCTGACCTGCGTGTCGGAGACCGTGTCCGCATCGAAAATAACCGCGTGTCACGTTACTGATCAGCACTGGTATTATGGATAGCTTGCTGTCCACCGACTTTATAGTTTCAGACGATGTATCATTTATTTAAAGGGAAAAATATCATGAAGACTTCACGAATCATTCTTAACATGTTGGCAATAGCTGCCATAACCATGGCTGGCGTTGCGTCTGCAGATGAAGTTACCAAGGAAGGGTATTTGACCGATACCCGTGGCAACGTGGTAAAGAGTGGCTATGGTCTATGCTGGCGCACTGGATTCTGGACACCGGCTATGGCAATTATGGAATGCGACCCGGATCTGGTAAAGAAAGAACAGTCCACGGTAGCGCAAGCCGAGACCCCTGTCCCGGCCCCTATGCCTGTCGCTGGCCCAGGTAAACCAGCTTTCATGGCAATTACCCTGCAAGCTGAAACACTGTTCGACTTCGATAAATCAGTTGTGCGCGATTCAGGCAAGAAAACACTGGACGAAGAAATCGTTAGCAAGATGAAGCAATATCCGCAAGTTGAAGTTGTACTGGTGACAGGCCATACCGATCGCATTGGTACCGAAGCTTACAATCAGAAGCTGTCCCAACGTCGTGCGGATGCTGTGAAGGCCTATCTGGTCAACCAGGGTATTGAAAATAAGCGCATTGAAACCGATGCCAAAGGTGAATCCGAGCCAGTGGTTTCCTGTGACGAAGTTAAAGGCAAGGAAAGCGGCAAGAACAAGAAGCTGGTTGCCTGCCTGCAACCCAACCGTAGCGTAAAAGTGGAAGTTAAGGTGCAGAAGCAGGTTCAGCCGTAAGCGTCATCTGGATATCAGAAAAACCAGCCAGAAAATAAAGGCCAACCAATTTTTTTGGTTGGCCTTTTGTTTTAAATTTTACTTGGAGACAGACCATGCATAAGATTACTTTGCAATCGAGCTGCACGCTGGCTCTCGTATTTGCCGGGATGCTTGCGGCCGGGTCGGTGCTCGCAGATAAGCCATCATGGGCTGGCGGTAATAAGGATGGAAAGCACGAGCAGAAGGACAAAGGCGAAAACCAACAGGATTATAAACAAGGCCGTGACGAACGCTCGTCTCATGACAGAGAAGCGCCAGGAATGAGGGAGAACAGGCATTTCGGTGACCAGCACCGAACCGTTGTTCATGACTATTATGTTCAGCAGTATAGAACCGGGCGTTGCCCACCAGGTCTTGCCAAAAAGCACAACGGCTGCATGCCACCCGGTCAGGCGAAAAAGTGGACGATGGGTCGGCCGCTGCCGCGGGACGTGGTCTACTACGATTTGCCACCAACGCTCGTTGTGCAACTAGGTAGCCCACCTGCGGGCCACCGTTACGTGCGCGTGGCTAGTGACATCCTGATGATTGCAGTAGGGACGGGGATCGTCGTGGATGCGCTTCAGGATCTAAACGGGTTGTAGGGAAGTAGGTGCCTCAAGCTGTCTTCACGGGCATTACCACTTTTTTAAGGCCGATGTAAAAGACAAGGCCGGCCTTGTCTTTTTTTATTCTATTTCCAAATCAAAAGTGAATTTATTCCGCCCTGCTGTTCGGCTGGCTGTGGCAGACATTCAACCCCGAAACAGCTTTCGGCTTCGCTGCCAGTTGTGCCATCCTGACGGCAGTATTGTTGAAGTTTTTGGTGCCTGTACGACCAGCTAGCCAGGAGCAAGGTGATTTGGCGCCGGGATGGGAAAACGCAACGCTCAGTATCAGCTAAGTCTGACGTCGTAGTCTCACTATTACGCAAATGTCTGCGTTCTATCGGAGTACTACTACCATGTCTCGCTACAGCAATCTTTCCATCTTCGCTATCGTGTTATCTACTGTTTGCACTGTTACCTATGCCGCTCAAAGTATGGAAAAAGATGTGCCAGTCACTTCACAAGCCAAGATACCTTCGGAGCAGGTCACCTCTGCCAACCAGCAGGTCCACGCCAAGGCATTCACTGGTGAAAAGCTTGCCAAGAATGCCAAAATTTCTATGAATGAAGCACGCGCTATCGCGCTCAAGGCACATCCCGGAAAAATAACTGACGAAGAATTGGAAACCGAAAAAGGTGGGAGTGGCTTGCGCTATTCGTTCGATATTAAGGGTGCCAAAGGTACACAAGAGGTTGGCGTGGATGCAAAAACAGGAAAGGTGCTGGAAAATAAACTAGAAGGACCTAATCCGGATTAGTGGATTGTAGCGAGTGCATCAATACACTCGGGCCACTGGCTCTGCCTATATTAGGCATGCCGTGGCTTCTGAACTATTCTTGTCACAAACGTTAAGCAATAGTGGCCTATCTTTTGGTCGATTCAAACCATTTAAATTAACGGAAACCATAATGTTGGTACCCCCCCTATGAAAAATTCCACCGACCACGCCTTGAGCAAGGTTCCAGAAGTTACTTTGATCTTTTGGATCATCAAAATCGCTGCCACCACCTTGGGTGAAACGGGTGGCGATGCGGTGTCGATGTCGATGCACCTAGGTTACCTTGTAGGAACGGCAATTTTCGCTGCAATCTTTTTGGTCGCCGTAGCTGCCCAAATCAAGGCAAAAGGATTTCACCCATTTCTCTACTGGACAACCATCATTGCAACCACAACCGTCGGGACAACGTTGGCTGATTATGCCGACCGCTCTCTTGGAATCGGGTATGCAGGTGGGGCATCGCTACTATTTGCCTTGTTGATGCTCTCTTTGGCCATCTGGTATCGTTCGCTTGGCACGGTATCGATCGGTACTGTCAGCACACCAAAGGCCGAAATGTTCTATTGGGTGACCATTATGTTTTCTCAAACTCTGGGAACTGCGTTGGGTGATTGGACGGCTGATACGGCTGGTCTCGGCTATGGGGGCGGTGCAATGGTATTCAGCGCACTGCTGGCACTTGTTGTTGCCGCGTATTATTGGACAAACCTATCTCGCACCGTGCTGTTTTGGGTTGCATTCATTCTCACGCGCCCGTTGGGTGCAGTAGTGGGTGATTTTCTAGACAAGCCTCTGAACGCCGGTGGACTGGCATTGAGCCGCTATTCTGCGTCGGCAGCACTTTTTGCATTTATCCTAACCAGCATCTTGTTCTTTAAACAAAGAGCGGCAAAACAAAGCCATTGATGCTGTTTCAATTGAAACGTGGCGCGATGGCCGCAGGAGGATAAATGCGGGTGCTATTGGTCGAAGACGACGCGATGATTGGAAATGCCGTTCTTGCGGCCTTGAAAGACGCTTCATACGCGGTTGATTGGGTACGCAACGGGCTAACCGCAATTCACACTATTTCCTGTCAACACTATGACCTTGTACTGCTCGATCTGGGTTTGCCGGGGAAAGACGGTCTGGAAGTGCTCAGTAGCATCCGAGCCAAGGACAATCCAGTGCCTCTTCTGATCATCACTGCGCGTGACGGTGTCGACGATCGGATTCGCGGACTGGACGGCGGCGCAGATGACTATGTACTCAAGCCCTTCGAGATGCGCGAATTGCTGGCCCGCATGCGGGCAGTCATCCGAAGGAAAGGTGGAACCGCAGCCCCCGAATTGAGCAATGGTGTAGTTTCGCTCGATCCGGCTAGCCGCGAAGCGCGCGTCAACGATGGCGAGCCAGTACCGCTTTCCAATCGTGAATTTGCGCTTTTGCAAGCCCTGATGATTCGTCCTGGTGCAATTTTGTCTCGTAGCGAATTGGAGGAACGGATTTACGGCTGGGGAGAAGAGGTAGAAAGCAATGCAGTCGAGTTTCTGATCCATGCCCTACGCAAAAAACTGGGGAGTGATGTTATCAAGAACGTGAGGGGGGTTGGATGGATGGTATCAAAAAGCGGGTAAAAGACTCGCTCCAAATCAGGCTATCCCTCTGGCTGTCCCTGGCGATTCTGAGTATTGCATTGATTGCCGGGATTTTTGCCTTCTACTCCGCATTTGAACAGGCGCATGAATTACAAGATGACGTCCTGCGCCAAGTCGCCACATTGTTCGACCGGCATCACCTGCCTGTGCCTCAAGCGGGCGATTCAGGTGGAGAGGCAGACAGTGATCCTGAATCGCGTGTCTTTGTGCAATTGCTCTCTACGACTCCATCAGTCAGTTCCAGTGCCACTGCGACGGCTAACTCGCCGTTGACACTCCCCAACAATCTCCGCGATGGTATGCAAACCGTCAGCACCAGCAATGGAACCTATAGGGTATTGGTCAGAACCCTTAGCACACGCCAGCGCTTGGCCGTGGCTCAGGAGACGGCAGTCCGTGACGAAATCGCACAAGATAGCGCGTTGAGCACACTGATGCCGTTCCTGATTCTGGTTCCGATCCTGTTGCTTGTTGTGGCCAATCTAGTCCGCAAAATCTTCAAACCGGTTGCAGACCTTGCTATAGAAATCGATCAGCGTGGCGAACTGGAACTTCACCCAATTGCTCCCGAACCATTACCCGCCGAAATCCGGCCATTCGTGGGCGCAATCAATCGACTCCTAGGGCGTGTAGAACAGTCAATGGATGCGCAGCGACGCTTCGTCGCTGATGCAGCACACGAGCTGCGCTCCCCACTGACGGCACTGTCGCTCCAAGCCGAACGGCTTACAGATACTGAAATGTCTGCCAACGCGCACGAGCGATTAAACACATTGCGTCAAGGTATCGAGCGTGGCAGAGCACTGCTTGATCAACTGTTGGCGCTGGCGCGAGTCCAAGCCTCGGTAATCACGCCCAACACCACAGTGTCTGTACTACAGGTCTATCGGCGCGTGCTGGAGGATTTGATGCCATTGGCCGAGGTAAAAGGCATTGACGTTGGCGTCGTGAACGACTCAAACGTCCAAGTCCTGGTCAACGAGGTTGATTTGATAACCCTCGTCAAAAATTTGGTGGACAACGCGATCCGCTACACCCCAGCTGGAGGGCACGTCAATTTGTCGGTTTTAGCCATCAATGGAATGATTACTTTGGTGGTCGAAGATAACGGCCCAGGTATTCCAGAGGCAGAACGGGAGCGGGTATTTGATCCGTTCTATCGCGTCTTAGGCAGTGATGAGATTGGTTCTGGTCTCGGTCTATCCATTGTTAAAACAATTGCCACCCGTGTCGGTGCGAAAGTAAGCCTTGGTTTTGCTAACGACCAATCGCGGTCTGGCCTACGTGTAATGGTGACGTTCCCTTTGACAATGAGTTGAGGGTGCGGTGACGGTAGAAAGAATTTTCTGGTCGTCTCCTTCGCGCGCGATAGCGGTCATTACCGGCTATGGCACATATCTCTCTTGTGTGTCGTTTGCGTCTCACGAGGGATTGGTGAAAGCAGACACTCGTCGAGAAGACCTCATTAACCATCGGGCAACCACAACTACACCGTTGTATTACTCGCCAAGCAGTTCGGCAACCGCCTGCATGCCATCGACACGCTCTGCGATGACTTTTACGATGACGATAATAGGAATACCTAACAACATACCCCATACCCCCCATAGCCATCCCCAAAAAAGTAACACGATAAATACCGCTGCGGCATTCATCTTCGCGATTTTACCGGTCATCCATGTCGTCACAAAGGTACCGATCAGCGCTGCGATAGCCAGAGTCGATGCCGCTACAACTAGCATCATCGAGAAGGATTCGAACTGCATGAATGCGGTCAAGCCAGTGGCTAACGCGGTGACCAAGGGTCCGAAGTAAGGAATGATATGTAAAAATCCAGCCGCAACGGCCCAGGCGCCGGCGTTCTCAAGCCCGATCCAGCGAAACGCTACCCACATCAACAAGGCAAGCAAGGTATTTGTTACCAGCAGCATGAACATATAACGCTGAATCGACGTATTGATCTCATTCAGAATATTGATGGTAACCTTTTTCTCGGTCAACGATGGCCCGGTTAATCTCACCAGCTTGCGTTTGAATGTATCGCCTGACAGCAATAGGAAAAACACCAGGAAAATGATAATGGTGGTTTGTCCGATGAGGCCAATTGCACCCATCGAGCTTGACCATAACCAATCGTTAAGTTTGAACAATGGCGGTGCAGCTATCCCACGGTCTATCTGACGCTTGGAGTTACTCCGTGCGCCGGTCGCCTGCCCGGCGGCTTTTTCGATCTCCGTCGCTGCCTCCTGCATTTTTTGCATCGTGCTGGGTTCTCCATCCTGCGTTCCGATAATTGATTGGGACAATTGATGTGCGGCGGCAGGGAGGCGTTCCAGAATCGAGATGAATTGGCCTTGCAAAGAATGCCCAGCCTGGGCCAGGCCAAATATTAGCAAGGCCATAACCACACTAGTGCCGACTATGCGGGGAATACGGATACGCTCCATCCATACCACCAAAGGATTGAGCGTGTAGGCTATGAAGATGCCGAAAATAACCGGGATTAAAAATTTTTGCGACCATTGCAGTGCAAACACAAAAGCCACTGTTGCTAGAATCGTCAGGCAAACACTACGTACATTGATGGCAGTATGCAGCGCAGGTGGCACGACCATCGGTGTGTCGGCCGATGGTATTTCATGCATCGCATTCTCACTTCCAGACGGATTAGCTGCCGGTACTTCCGCTCCTCTGGGTTGCTTCATCGAAACAAATTCCCGGTACCGAACAGCCCGATCAAACCAATGATAATCAGGTAAATGGCGACGATGTAATTCAAAAGCCGAGGCATCGCAAGGATGAGAATACCGGCAATAAGAGATACAACTGGGGCAAGCGTTAAATTGATGTTCATGAGTGTGGACCTATCATTACTTCTGGGTTAATCGGAGTACCTCAAAACTGTAGCGCTGTGGTCGAACTCGGCCCAACGATTGGCGAAACGGAGTGAAAATCATTGACCCCGTAGAATCAAGCCAACACCTACAGACTACGCAATATGAAGCAAACTTTATGTACGTTACCGCACAGAGTACGCAATATATTGGTACAGAAATTATTGTGAGATAGGTGTCGTTCTGAGTGTATGCCAAGTAAACCGAAGCGTTCGCCGCAGAACAGGTTTCCCGTCATAAAAATATTCAGCTATGTGCGCTGGCGTACTGAGCGCCGCCTGGATAGCGACTATAAAGGGTAATCACCGCAATTATCTTACTTTGCCGCTGGCACGCAACTCAATTGCACTATCAACTGTTGTAAATGATGGAGAAAGCCATGAAAAATATTTCGCAACACCAAACGCATCTTGGTATTTACCTGCTTGGATTTGTGCCGATCTTGATGGCTGGCTGCCAAAGCGTCCCACCGCCGATCGCCGAGGTTGCTGTCTCAAACGCTGCGGTGACTGACGCGGTAGCGGCTGGCGCTAGCCAGTTTGCGCCGGTTGAAATGAATGCGGCACGAGACAAGATTGCTCGCGCCAACAAGGCAATGGCAGCGAAAGACTACAAATTGGCGAGGTCATTGGCAATCGAAGCGCAGGCAGACGCCAAGCTGGCTCAAAGCAAAGCAAATTCAACCAAGGCACAGCAGGCGTCGGACGCATTGCAAGACGATATCCGCGTGCTGAATGAAGAGCTTGATCGCGCCGGCAAATAGATCCTAAACGAATATTATTGGCGCTGTTCCTGAATACTCGACATGCGACCCGTTGAAAAAAATGGCACACCGCGACACGCTGTTGAATGCTCGGCTGCCAACTCACCTTACCTTAAGGAACTTATCATGAAACAACTTCGTTATATCCCAGCAATGCTTATTGCCACATCACTATTTGCCGGCTGCAGCTCAATGCCAAACACCAACGCCAGGCTTGAAGAAGCTCGCAGCGACTTTCAGGTTGCGCAAAGTAACATAACCGTAGCTACCCTGGCGCCACTTGAATTAAAGCAAGCCAGCGACGCGCTGGATAGTGCGAATGTGGCGTGGGAACACCGCGACAGCGACGAGAAAGTTAACCAACTGGCTTATATTGCGAAACAAAAAATAGCCACTTCACAGGAAGTGGCCAAGCAAAAGGCCTCTGAAATGGCGGTAGCCAATGCCGCCAAGGAACGCGACCAAATTCGCCTTGAACAACGAACCAGGGAGGCTGATAAGGCCAAATTGAATGCTGCGATAGCGCAAGATCAGACCAGGACCGCGCAAATGGATACCGCCGATGCGCAACGTAAACAAATGGAAGCGGAAGCGCATGCGCGTCAATTAGAGGCCCAACTAAGCGATCTTGCGGCGCAGAAAACAGCGCGTGGCATTGTGGTGACCTTTGGTGACGTGTTGTTCAGTACCGATAAAGCAGAGCTAAAGACGGAAGGAATGAGCAATGTTCAGAAGCTGTCAGAAATCCTGAAACAGAACCCGCAACGTGTTGTGCTGATAGAAGGCTTTACCGACAGCACCGGCAGCGCAGCCCACAACCAGGAGCTATCTGAACGGCGCGCCATGTCCGTTAGCACCGCGTTGATCGAGATGGGCATCAGTCGTGACCGCATAAGCACTCGTGGTTATGGAGAGGCCTACCCGGTCGCGAATAACGACAACGCGTCCGGTCGCCAGATCAACCGCAGAGTGGAAATCGTACTGTCCGATGATAGTGGAAAAATTCCTCCACGATAAATGAATTGCGATGCAGTCGCGCGTCGACTTGTTTGACGCGCGCTACCATTGGTTCGCAAATCGACTGATTAACTCCGAACTATCTCATACATGGTTTGCAAAACCTTTGCATGGCGAAGATCTTCTTAAAATATTCTAACTGGAGAATTAAATGAAATTAGTTAAATCGCAGGCTATCGACACATCCGCTATCAGAGCGGCAGCGAAAAATATTGAGGATGGCGCAGTGACAACTGGTTACAAAGGCAATCGCAAAGAAATCATTTCACTGTTGAATGGCGCGCTCGCAACCGAGCTGGTATGCGTGATGCGCTACAAGCGGCATTATTTTACGGCGAAAGGTCTGGAAAATGCGCCGATCAAAGCAGAATTTCTGCAGCACGCAGTGGAAGAAGAGGCGCACGCCACGCTGATCGCCGAGCGCATTGTTCAGTTAAACGGAGAGCCTGATTTCAATCCGGGTACCTTGGTCGAGCGTAGCCATGCGGAATATGACCAATCAAGTGATATCAAAGACATGATCCGGGCAAACCTAATAGCGGAACGGATCGCAATTGAAGCCTATCGCCAGATGATTGAAAAAATCGGCGATACGGATCCAACGACTCGCCAAATGTTGATTGGCATCATGGCTATGGAAGAACAGCACGCCGATGACATGAGAGATCTTTTGAGCTAGCGGACACGCAAAAATGCTGAAAAAAAGCAGCAAGTCCCAATCTCTATTCCGATGGCGTAGAGAAGCAGAGCTAGCATGACAAATAGAGTTCTTATTGTCACAGCGGACCAGGCTGATGCTGGAACCCTGGATGACATGCTCCGCAGGGCAAAGGACGGACCATACGCCATCGAGCGGGTGGCTCGACTCTCCGACGCACTTGAGCGGCTGCAGGCAGGCGACATCGACGCGATTTTAGTGGATCTGTCGCTGCCCGACAGCCAAGGCATCGAAACATTCGACAAGCTGTTCGCCGCCGCGCCCCAGACGCCGATCTTGACGCTCAGTGCGGAGGAGGACGAAACGCTTGCGATGGAAGCGGTGGAGCACGGTTCGCAAGGCTATCTGTCAAAAGGTCACTTTGGAAGCTATCTGGTACCGCAATCGCTGCGCAACATAATCCAGCGCAAGGCAGTCGAAGAATCGTTCCACTTAGAAAAATCGCGTGCCGAAATTACGCTTAACTCGATTAGCGATGCGGTCATCGGCACCGATATGTCGGGCAATGTTGACTATCTGAACGTTGCGGCGGAAAGCATGACTGGATGGTCGAAGGAAGACGCGCACGGTCATCCAATCGGCGAGGTGATGCGAATCATCAATGGCGCGACGCGCCAACCACAGCCAAATCCGATCGAATTGGTACTGCAGAAAAACGAGCAGGTGAAGTTGGCTGCAGGTACGCTGCTGATCCGGCGCGATGGGAGCGAAGCTGCTATCGAAGACTCCGCCGCGCCGATCCACACTTTAAATGGAAAGATTGCCGGCGCGGTGATGGTATTCCACGATATTACGGCGGCAGAGGCGATGGCCGCGAAAATGGCACATCTGGCGCGTCACGATTACCTGACCGATTTGCCGAACCGCGTGCTGCTGAACGATCGCATCGCCCAAGCGATCATACGGGCAGAACGAAACGGTACGACGCTCGCTGTGTTGTTCCTGGATCTGGACAATTTCAAGCACATCAACGATTCACTCGGACACGCGACCGGCGACAAACTGCTGCAATCCGTTGCGCAACGCCTGCTTACTTGTGTGCGCAGTTCCGACACGGTAAGCCGGCAGGGTGGCGACGAATTCGTGGTGCTGCTGTCGGAAGACAAGTATGCGGAAGATGCTGCTTTGACTGCTGACAAAATACTCGCTGCGCTGGCAGTGCCGCAATCCGTTGCCGGGCATGAGCTGCACGTGACCACCAGCATCGGCATCAGCGTTTATCCCGCTGACGCCAAGAATGGAGAAACACTATTGAAGAACGCGGATACGGCGATGTACCAGGCCAAGGAAAAGGGTCGCAACAACTATCAGTTTTTCAAAAGCGACATGAACGTACGCGCGGTTGAGCGGCAAGTCATCGAAATCAATTTAAGGGTTGCACTGGAACGGCAGGAGTTCGTGTTGCAGTACCAGCCCAAGGTCAATCTGGATACCGGCATGATTACCGGGGCCGAAGCATTACTGCGTTGGATGCATCCGAAGTGGGGCGAGGTACAGCCTGATCGCTTCGTGCCGGTGGCGGAAGATTGCGGCCTGATCATACCGATTGGCCACTGGGTGTTGCGCGAAGCATGCGCGCAAGCCAAGCGCTGGGAAGACGCGGGACTGAAGCCCGTTTCTGTCGCAGTCAACATCTCTGCGCTGGAATTCCGCCACAAAAATTTTGTTGAAGGCGTGCGCGCTATCTTGAACGAAACCGGGCTGAAGCCATCCAGCCTGCAGTTGGAAATCACCGAAAGCGTGTTGATGCGCAATGCCGAATCCAGCATCGCAATACTTCAGCAGCTCAAAACTATGGGAGTGCAACTGGCCGTGGACGATTTCGGCACCGGCTATTCCAGTTTGAGTTATTTGCATCAGTTTCCGATCGATGTCCTCAAAATAGACCAGTCATTCGTGCATGACATTGGTTCCACCAACGGCAATGGCATCATCGTCAGCGCGGTAATCGCCATGGGAACCAGCCTCAAGCAACGGGTGGTCGCCGAAGGCGTGGAGGAACCGGCACAATTAGCCTTCCTGAAGGCGCGGCATTGCGAAGAGGGGCAAGGCTACATTTTCAGCCGGCCGCTCGGTGCCGAGCAGTTCGCCGCGCTACTGGTAACAGGTATTTCGGGAACAACGCTTCATTGATACTGACTTCGGTCTTCGCGCTGCCGCCATTTGGCTCGTAGATAAACAAATATATTAGGTGTTCACACGTATTAATTTGAACGGATCGCGCCATCGACGACTCTGACGTGATCTCCGTTTCGCCACCCCGGCATGTTTGCCTCATGAATGACCCTGCTTGAGCCGTTGTCCAGACGAACAACGACTTCGTAGCCCTTGGTCGATTTCACCCTTTTCTCGATTTCATTGCCGGCCACCACACCGCCAACTGCGCCAGCGATGGTGGCAATCTCCTTGCCATGGCCGCCGCCCACCTGATTGCCGAGCAGGCCTCCCACCACGGCTCCGCCGACCGCACCGAGTCCGGTGCCTTCGCCTTTTGTATCAACCTCCCGTATCGACTCGATCACGCCGCATTCTGTGCATTTCATATGGGCAGGGTGGGTCTTCGCCGCATGCACGTGCTCCGTACGTGATTGTGAAGCCGAATGCGGCTTGATTTCGGCGGGCTTGGCCGCGTTGGTCTGAGGTTTTTCGTTGGTCTCGGTTTTTTCGAGATTGGTGAGCGGCGGCACGCCGTCACTGGGATGGCCCATGGAGGTTGGTATCCAACCCATGATGGCCGCAATGCCGGCGATGCAGAACAAGATTATCGCGATGCCTGTGATCCACATCATCGCGGGGGGGAATTTGGTGGCTTGCGTGTTCATGATTATTTCCTTTGCTGTCGTACTGACAAGAATTACGGCTATGCAAAAATTGCATGGCGATGTTACTAGATGATGATGTACCAGCCGTGTATGGCCGACACATCATTCATTTACTACTGCTGATGATGCTATTTTTTGATCTGGTTGCCGATGACGCCGCCAACTGCAGCGCCGCCGATCGTTCCGGCTGTGCTGCCACCCGTGAGAACCGAACCGCCGATGGCACCTACTCCGGCGCCGATTGCGGTATTCTGATCCCGCTGCGACATCCCGCTACAACCACCCAAGTCGAACAGAACTGCCACAACTACTGCACTGACTGCAAATGTTTTCATTGTTTTCATTTCGAATGCCTCTTTGTCTAAAAACTAATTGTCTACCAATACCTGGAGATCCCTTGCGTGACCTCCAGGCCCATCTTTACTTGAGCCGCATATCATTCTTGACGGAAGTGACCCCGTTGACGCCTCGCGCAAGCGCGGCAGCTTTGCTGATGTTCGCCTCAGAACTTACGAAGCCGCTCAACTGAACGACACCCTTGAAAGTTTCGACGTTGATTTC
>JBBRTU010000053.1:0-17132 GCA_038244115.1 Burkholderiales bacterium | reverse complement strand
CTTTAATTGATCGTCTATCTGGTACGCGGCCATTTCGTGCACCCAGACCATCTCAGAATCCTCGTCGTATGAACAAAACCCCGCTTCAATGGCCCTTGCAAGCCCCTTAGAAGCCCCTTCGAGTGGTAGTCCGCACTCGTGCGCGATATACATTTTTGGGAGGTAGTACAGGCCGAGCATGTTGGCGTGGCTGCACGTCATCAGGTAAAGGGACACGAGTTGACACTCAACGCCCAATCTGCGGAGCTTCCGCCCCGTTGATCCGATCCAGAACTGGGGGCTGATTTTTGAATAGGCACGCATGATTAGTCAGCCCTCGACGCATACCTGCGCTGTAAGGCTACCTGGCCTTTGCCAGTAACCATTGTGGTGAATGCTGGGTGTGCCTTGCCGCCGTGATCAATATACGGAACTTGCTCGATAACAACAAAGATTCCGTTGTCGATGTGCTTTTGGTACGGCATATTGTCTGCCATGAGTATTAGATCTGCGCGCAGTCTTGCGAACAAAAGATTGCGACCTATGCCGATGACCTTCCCGAAGTCTCCGATCTTGCACGCGCCATCCATACGGCGAACGGCCATCGCAAAATCCACCTTCGGCGCATCAAGCATGGACTGAACCTGTAGCTGCTCAATCAGTTCGGCCTGCCTTGAGGCCAGCATGAGAGCCCCGGACAGTGTTTTAGGGGCGTCGAACGCGCCTTGCTCAAGCTCTTGCCAGCGGTCAATAATCGCCAGCCGATACTTTGCAGAATATCCAGCAATTATTAATTCGCACTCTCGTCGCGGCAGGTTATAACAAGCCTGCCCACGATTATTGCTGTCAAAGTAGATGCCGCTGAAACCCGCCGCATCTATTTCAACCTCTGCCAAGATCCTCGCAATATCAGCGGTTACCTTGCTGTGCTCCTTGCCGGTCAAGTCCGCGATCTCTCGGCTCGACATCTTGGCTTGATTTTCGAGTTTTGCTATTTGCATTTTGCAGCCTCCCATGCAGCCGTTAAATAGGTGCGGAAAACTGTAAATTATTTAATAATTGGTTTACCGACCGTTTTTGGCTTCGCTAAAGCGCCGCAGCGTTCAGCATAAAGGGCAAAAATTTTCAAGCCTCGCTCGTATGAGGTTGACTTATGGATTCCGTTGCGCAGTCGATTTATGACTGACACGGCAGCACCGATCTTTTTGCCGATCTGGACGTCAGTCATTCCGGTTGCGGAAATTTGTTGAATTGCTTGCTGTATCTTCATGTTGTCGGGCATCCGGGGTGAGAGAGGGAGCTACAACCTTCCTTTAGCGAGGGGAGGGGTCATTCCGCAGACTTTAATGCGATTTCGCACCGCTGTCAATACAAAATTGCTTTTAAAATATGTTTGCGTCTCGGCTTCCGATTTTGGGGCGACGGGGATTTTTCCCGGCGGGACCTGTTCCTGTTCCTGTTCCTGTTCCTGTTCCTGTTCCTGTTCTTGTTCTTGTTCTTGTTCTTGGCTTGCAAGGGGCTTGCAAGGGGCTTCGAAGGGGCTTGCAAGCCCCTTGATTTCTCCATCAAGAAAGCTGCCTTATATTTATCAAAGAAATCCTTTAGAAACAGGCACTCAGGCAGTGTGTCATACTCATTCTGAACACCCAAAATACGGCGATCTCGCCCCTTTAATTGATCGTCTATCTGGTACGCGGCCATTTCGTGCACCCAGACCATCTCAGAATCCTCGTCGTATGAACAAAACCCCGCTTCAATGGCCCTTGCAAGCCCCTTAGAAGCCCCTTAGAAGCCCCTTGCAAGCCCCTTGCAAGCCCCTTAGAAGCCCCTTAGAAGCCCCTTCGAGTGGTAGTCCGCACTCGTGCGCGATATACATTTTTGGGAGGTAGTACAGGCCGAGCAAAAAAAGTGCGCCAACGTATTGACAATGGTGCGGCCAACGTATTAAAGTATGGTCCATGCGCTAACGAGAGCGTTGCATCCAGGGCTAGGTCGCCCACCCTTTAACTAATAAAAAATAGAGGAGTTTGATATGGATTTTTTGAGTGGAACACAAGCCGGCGGACTGAGTCAGTTCCAGCCAGAACTCGCGATTGAGGAGTGCCACGCGCTTGCCTTGCGCTTATGTTCATCGTTGCTGGCGCACAAGCGCATCGAATCTGATAGCGCGGAGATAGACGAGGCGGCGGATGCGTGCACGACAGTTGTACTCTCTCTGTCAGCGACCATCCGCGACAAACAAAAAACTCGCGCGCCGCATTCCTCGCGCTGTTCCTGCGATAGCTGCGTGGCCGCTGAATCTTGCCGACACTACGACAGAAAGCGCGATGGTGAGTTAATTGAGCGGGAAGAATAACGATGGGAAAAATTCTGTTCCACCCGCAGATCAGCGCAGCAGAAGCCGCCAGCATCGCCGCCAGCCAGGGAGGAAGATTGACGTATCGAATCGGCTCCGCGCGTATCAGGCAGGCCCGGTACCACCCCGACCTCTCAGCCGGGGGGATCGATTCAGAAAATTACGGCGCCGCGCTGATACAGCTGCGCGCGGCACATACGTTGCTGTGCGGCGGCGGCGCGGGCGAGGTGGTAAATTGAGTAAGCCCGTTTACTTGGCGCGCCATGTTCGGCGGAATCCTCTGGTCGAGTTCCTGATGAACGACTGGCGGCGCACCTCGAGCGATTTAAGCAATGCGCTCACGCTGCTGCGCCACTACCGGCAATTCCGAGCATTAGGCTACACCTGCCGCACATCGTTTTTTTACGCGATGTTGGCTGTTTAATAAAATCCAGGAGAAAAAAATGAACACGCAAAGTGCAACGCAACCAAAAACCATCGGCGATCTCGCCCTTTTTCTCGCCAAGCGCATGGCGCAGATCAAGTCTGTGCTGGCCAAATCATCCAGCCTAACGCCGGAGAAAATGGCGCGCATCGCGCTGAATGAGCTGCGCGGAAACGAATTTCTGACCAAGTGCGCGCTTTCCAATCCCGAAGCCTACGTCAACGCAATTGTTCAGGCTGCACATTTAGGCCTGGAGATCGGCGGCGTTCTCGGGCAGGCGTATCTAGTTCCATTCAAGGGTGAAATCAAAATGATGGTCGGTTACCGCGGTCTGCTTTCACTTGCTCGCCGCTCCGGGGAAATAACCAGCATCAACGCCGAAATCGTCTATTCAAACGACGCTTTCGACTTGTCGCTTGGGCTTGAGGCCAACGTAATGCACAAGCCAAAGATCATCGGTGATCGTGGCTCGCCAGTGCTCGTCTACATGGTGGCGCATTTTAGAGATGGGGGTCATCACTTCGAGTGGATGAGCGTCGACGAGGTGATGAAAATTAAGGAACGCAGCAGCGCGGTGCAGAGTGCCAAGAAGAGCGGCAAGACGACACCCTGGGATACCGACACCGATGAAATGATCCGTAAGACCGTTGTCCGGCGTGGCTGGAAGTACCTGCCAATGAGCATCGAAATGCAGTCGGCGCAGCAGATCGAGTCAGCAATCGAGCAGGACCGGACGGTCATGATCGACAGTAACGACGGGACTGTGCTTATCGGAATACCGACCCAGACGGAAAAAGAGCTGCTCCCGGTCGGAATACCGCCCCAGACGGAAAAAGAGCTGCTCCCGGCCTGCACCGCCACGCGGTTTGCCGAACTCGCCCAAGAGTGCGAGGCGCTGGTTCGCTCCGGCAAGAAGTCCGCTAAGCAGATCACCGCCGTGGCGAGCACCACGATGACGCTTTCCAATGAACAAAAAATGCAGATCGACCTCTGGGCGCAAGAAGGGAACGGTGAATAGCATGAATCAAGTCGAACTTTTGCAGGGCAGCCCAGAGTGGAGTTCCCACCGTGCCACCCACTACAACGCCAGCGACGCCGCGGCCATGATGGGCGAGTCTCCCCACCGGACCAGAACTCAGCTCCTGCATGAAGTCGCCGCCGGGATTACCCAGGATATCGATTCAGCCACCCAGAGGCGCTTCGATGACGGGAATCATTTCGAGACACTAGCCCGCCCGCTGGCGGAGAGAATTATTGGAAAAAAGCTCTACCCTGTCGTCGGCGTGGACAGTGCAGAGGGTAAATTGAGCGCCAGCTTCGACGGCCTGACAATGGATGGGACGATTTGCTTTGAGCATAAAACCCTGAATGCCGCGATCCGTGCGGCGGCGGGCGATTTGCCGATGATGTATCTGATCCAGATGGAGCAGCAGCTGGCGGTATCTGGCGCGGAGAAATGCCTTTTCATGGCGACCACGTGGAACGAGCTCGACGAGCTTGTCGAGGAAACCCATTTTTTTTATGTATCAAATCCTAAATTGCGCCAGTGCATTCTGGCTGGGTGGAAGACGTTCGAGGCTGACCTGGCCGGTTATCAGCATGTCGTGCATATCGAAAGACCGTTAGCCGAGGCAGTGATGGCGCTCCCGGCTCTTTTTGTCCATGCGCGCGGGGGAATCACCAGCAGCAATATGGAGGAGTTTGGTGAGGCGTTAGCGATATCATTGGCTGTCGTGCGCGGAACCCAGCTCGTCACCGATCAGGACTTCAGCAATGCCGAGGCGGCAGCTAAGCTGTACAGAGAGACCGGCAAGAAGTTGATGCTGGCGAAAGAGGCGATGCTAGCGCAGACGGTGACCATCGGCGCGGCGGCTCGCATGATCGACGCATGGCATGAGGATCTCCGCGTCACGGCGCTCAATCTGGAAAAAAACGTTTTGCAGGAAAAAGACGCGAAGAAAATGGCGATCATGACCGCTGGGTGGTTGGCTTATGCCGAGCACATCGCGGCGTTAGAGGCCACGATTTCGCCGATCAAGCTGAATTTTGCGCGACCTAACTTCATCAGCGCAATAAAAGGCCGCCGGCTGATAGCGGCATGGAATGACGCCGTAGATACCGAGCTGGCGATAAGCAAAGTTGCGGCCGGCATAGCCGCAAAGGACGTTCGCGAAAAACTTTTCTGGTGCAAAGAGAATGCCGCCGAGATGTCGATGCTGTTTCCCGACTTGCAGCAGATCATCACCAAGCCGATGGATGACTTCACCCTGCTGATTACGTCCCGCATCAAAAATCACGCCGACAAGCTTGAAGCGGAGCGCTCCAGAATCCAGGCGGAAGAGGAGGCGAAGGCGCGCACGAAGGTAGAGGCGGCGGCACAGAAAGCTCCCGCGGTACCGGCGCCGGTGGAAGCATCGCCAGCGCAGGATGTTAAGGAGAGCCTCCGCGCCGCCGTGGTCGATCACCAGAACGAAATCAGCGCATTCCTAGCGTCGCGCGACTTCGGAAAAGATTCCAGAAAAATCAGGGCGGTTTTGGTCGAGTTCGTTAAATTTCAATCAACACGCAATTAATGAAAAATATTTTGATAAAGAGCTTGACACAGGATATACGGATAGACATGATTTCATGTTGAGGGAACGGCCCGAAACGGAAAAAGGAGAAAAAAATGAACAAGATAATCGTAACGGGGCCTTACCGGGCCGCTACATACAACATAGTCGGGAGAAAATTAACGCAAGAAGAAGGACTCTAATATCATTCGCATGATGAAAAAAGAGGTTGGTTTTGGCCGGTAAGCCAATCTCCACCGCAATAGTCGAGCGACTCATAGCCGAGTGGCGAACGGGGGAGTACAGCCAGCGCGACCTTGCAGGTCGACATAAAGTCAGTGCTGGGCTGGTGGCCAAGCACACCAAGGGCGTAGAGCACAACGTGAGCGGTATCGTGAGCGCCGGAGTTCAGTACCGAAGAGGTCTGGCGGAGCATAGCGAGCACTCTGCTCACGTTGCCGCAGCCATTGAGACTGCGGTCGAAGAGCGCACCAAGCACTTGACATTCTTCAACAAGGCCGGGTTGATACTGGCCCAGGCGGCGGTGAAGCGCGTGCAGTCCGACCCGAATATGCCGATGCAGGATATGAGGCACGCAAGCGAGGTTGTGGCGAAGCAGCGGGATGGCGTGCTGGGTAAAGCGCCCGAGGTGGCGGTGCAGATTAACAACGCACCGCAGTCGCTCGACGTATCGCGGCTATCATCTGATGTGCTGGCCCAAATTTTGGCGGCTAAAGATGATCGTAACCAGCGATGAATTAATCCAGGTGGAGCGGGAGCTGTGCCGCCGGTCTTTTTCCCACTTCATCCGCCGGGCGTGGCCGAGCATCATTCCAGACCGCCATATCCACAATTGGCACGTGGACGCGATTGCTGAGCATTTTGAGGCGGTGGCAGATGGGCAGATAACGCGGCTGCTTATCAATGTCCCGCCAGGCACCTCCAAATCAACAATCACCGGGATTATGTACCCGGCGTGGTTGTGGGGGCCGCGCGGTCAGCCTGAGCATAAATTTATTGGGGCGGCGCACGAGCAAAATTTGGCAGTCCGTGACAGCCGCATGATGCGCGAGCTGGTCACGTCGGAGTGGTATCAAACACTTTGGCCGTTGAAACTGGCGGGAGATCAAAACGAAAAACTGTATTTTGAAAATGAGAAGCGCGGATTTAGGCAGGCCTGCGCGGTTGCGTCCATGACCGGCAGGCGAGCGCATTGCCTAACCGGAGACTCTATTGTAGATACAATCGACGGCCCTAAATCAATCAAAAGCATTGCTGTTTCCGCCTCTACCTGTTATGTTATCAGCTATGATATATATTCAAGAAAATTGGTGGAAAGACAAGTCCAAGCCGTGGCGAGGGGTTCATCGACGGAAATCTATAGAGTGCGTTCTTCCTCTGGGCGGGTGGTCGTATGTTCGGGAGATCATAAATTCTACACCGGAAGAGGATATATCGAAGCGCGCCTTCTTTCCAAGGGTGACAGTCTCGTGCGAACATTGCGGAACGATAATGGTTCGCGCAGTTGCCGACATGAGAAAAACGGACAGGATGAGGTCAGGGGTAGTATTTTGCTCCCTGAAGTGTTCGACAATCTACACGAACAACAGGCTTGGGAAAATTGGGCCAAGCTGTACGGTGTGCGAGAAAAACATTCGGAAAGGGCAGCGGAACTGCTCAAAAGAGTGCCGAGACATTTCGCTCCACCGGGCGGGGGCGAAGAGACGCGTTCCGCGGTTCACGGTTCTGTGCAAATGGTGCGGAGTAGAGATGGAGCTCCCAAAGTCGAGCAGGAGGGAGTTTTGCTCGAACCCTTGCAAGGCGAAGCATCGATCTACGGAGATACGCGGAGAAAACAATCCACTATGGAGAGACGGTGCGGACAAGAAGAGGGGGCTGCGTTCAGGTGGTATCCGCTCGGTGTGGGCGGAAGCGCGGACTCAAGTGTTGGATCGAGATCTTGGGAAGTGCGTCGTTTGCGGCTCAGAAGAGAACATGCAAGTGCACCATATAAACATAAGCAATCAGGACAACAGAATGGCGAATCTGGTATCTCTTTGCAGGGGTTGCCACTACGCTCTACATGGAGGGGACAGATCGAAGCTCAAGCGGATTCTGTGGCCATGGTTGAAAGAATACGCGGAGAACGCGACACCTACGACTTGCAGGTAGACGGCACTAACTGTTTTTTCGCTAATGGAATACTGGTCCACAATAGCATCGTGTGGGACGATCCGCTAAGCCCAGAAAAGGCTAACAGCGCAACTCATAGGGAAACCGCTATCAGGGTATTGACGGAGACGCTTCCTACCCGCCTGAGCAACCCCGAAAAATCGGCGATCATCATCGTAATGCAACGGCTGCACGAGAACGACCCGAGCGGGTACGTTTTGGCAAATGATCTTGGTTATGAGCATTTATGCCTGCCGATGGAGTTCGAGCCGTCTCGGAGGTGCACGACTTCAATCGGATGGACAGACCCGAGGACAGAGGACGGCGAGCTACTATTCCCCGGACGCTTCCCGCGTAACGTTGTTGATCGTGACAAGAGGGCAATGGGCGACTACGCGACCGCCGGGCAGTTCCAGCAGCTACCGGCCCCGCTCGGCGGCGGGATATTCAAAACCGACTGGTGGCGGTTTTACTCGATACCGCCTCGGCTCAAATGGCGAGCCATCTATGGCGATACGGCGATGAAAACCAAAGAGCAGAACGATTACAGCGTCTTCCAGTGCTGGGGCGAGTCGGTCGAAGGTCAGGCGGTTATGCTCGATCAGGTGCGCGGCAAATGGGAAGCACCCGAATTGCTGGTGCAAGCCCGGGCGTTTTGGAATAAGCACAAAATGGACGATAACGGCACGCTACGGGCTTTCAAGGTAGAGGACAAGGCCAGCGGCACGGGGCTGATACAGACACTAAAGCGCGAGGGAGTGCCGATCATAGGCATTCAGCGGTCGATTGATAAAATCACCCGCGCAATGGACGCCGCGCCATTAATGCAGTCGGGAAATGTTACACTGCCTGAAAATGCGCCGTGGCTGGCAGACTACCTCGCGGAGTTCGCATCGTTCCCGAATGGCACGCATGACGACCAAGCCGACCCGACAATGGACGCGATACAGGATATACTGACAACTAAAAATGCTATCAGCATTTGGGAGAAAATGACGTGACACTTGAATACTGGCCGCTTGATAAATTTATCGAGTATGCAAGGAACCCACGCAAAAACGATCACGTCGTGGACAAAATTGCTGCGGCAATTCACGAGTTCGGCTTCCGCGTGCCGATGCTGGCGAAGTCTGATGGGCTGGTGGTTGATGGTCACCTGCGGCTAAAAGCAGCACGCAAGCTGGGACTTGAATCAGTACCGGTCATGCTGGCGGACGATATGACCGACGTGCAGATTAAGGCTTTCCGAATTAGCGTAAATAAGATGGCCGAGCTGGCGGATTGGGATGATGAGCTACTGGCGTTAGAGCTGACGGAGCTGAACAGTGACTATTTTGACATGGCTCTGCTTGGTTTTGACCCGCATGAGCTTGAGATTGCTATGGTGCTGGGTGCTGACTTCAAACCCGGCACAGAAGATGATCAGGGAAAGCTAGACGAAAAAGCACCGATTATTTGCCCAGCGTGTGGCCATGATTTCCACAAGTAAGCCAGTCCTAAAGATTGACTGGGCTACGCATGAGGCCGCGAAGTTCGCTGTAATTAACTGGCATTATTCAAAGTCTTTACCATACGGCAAGTCTGTAAAAGTAGGCGCATGGGAAGATGATAAATTCATCGGCGTTGTGATTTTTGCCTATGGAGCAAACAACAACATTGGCACACCATATGGATTGGATCAAGTGGAATGCTGTGAATTGGTGCGGGTGGCACTTAATAAGCACAATTCGCCAGTTTCAAAGATCATAGCAATCGCTATGCGGTTTCTGCAAAAGTCATCACCGGGCCTTAGATTGGTTGTTAGTTATGCAGACACAGCGCAAGGGCATCATGGTGGCATATATCAGGCGACAAATTGGCTGTATGAAGGAACAATAAAACAAAGTTCAACAGCAGAATTGAAGGGTAAGATCGCCCACAAACGCACATTTGACAATGCAGGAATAAAAGGCTATGTGCTTCATAAGGCAGTTGTTAAGCATAAATACCTCATGCCTTTAGATCAAGCAATGCGTGAACAAATAGCACCACTTGCCAAGCCATACCCGAAAAGAACAACGCGCACGAAAGAGCAGGACGCCGGACACCCTCCGGCGCTGGGAGGTGCAACTCCTACCCGTGCGCTCCATATTTAGAATCTACCGGAAAAACATTCAACGAGGTGAAAAATGGAATCTAACACCAGAGACGGATTTGCCAACTTATCCGCTCGCATGGGGCTGGGTGCTGACAACGTATTCAGCGAGGGAACATACCTGTTCAACCTGCTGACCCGCAATCGGGTCAAGCTGGAGGCGATGTATCGCGGCAGCTGGATTGTTGGCGCGGCGGTGGACTCGGTCGCGGAGGACATGACGCGAGCCGGTATCAGCATCCACAGCACATCGGAGCCGGATCAAATCCAGATCATGCAACAGATGCTGACCCGTCTGGGCATTTGGCAGTCGTTGCTAGAGGCCACAAAGTGGGGGCGGCTCTACGGCGGCGCGTTGGCCTGCGTGGTGGTCGATGGTCAAGACCCAAGCACCCCGCTCAATCTCGACACGGTCGGCAAGAATCAATTCAGAGGACTGAAGGTCTACGACCGCTGGTCATTGCAGCCGGACATCAATAACACAATTCAGGATGGCATGAGCGCGGGCCTACCTGAATTTTATTCGGTAATTTCCGACATCGGAACCGGCAGCATCAGCAACGTCAGGTGGCACCATAGCCGCGTCATCCGTCTGATCGGCATCCAACTCCCAGCATGGCAAGCGATCACCGAACAGATGTGGGGCGAGTCCATCATCGAGCGCCTGCAAGATCGTTTGGTTGCATTCGACACGGCGACCTCTGGCGCGGCCAATCTAATCCAGAAAGCTCATTTACGGACGGTGCAGATCAACGGGCTGCGTGAGGTGCTGGCGGCAGGCGGCAAAGCGGAAGAGAACCTGCTGGCGATGTTCCACCACATGAGATCACTCCAAACTAACGAGGGCTTGACCTTGCTAGACAAGGAGGACACGTTTACCGCGAACAGTTATTCGTTTAGTGGTTTGTCTGACATGATTCTACAGTTCGGCCAGCAAATCGCAGGCGCCACAGGCATCCCACTAGTCAGGCTGTTCGGGCAATCGCCTGCAGGTCTTAGCTCGACCGGAGAGAGTGACATGCGGATGTATTACGACAATATTTCGGCTCAACAGGAAAGTCGATTGCGTGACGGCATGATGCGGGTCTTGCAGGTGCTGCACATGTCATTGTTCGGCATTCGCGCCCCGGATGGATTTGATTTTAATTTTGTGTCGCTCTGGCAGACAAGCGAAAAAGAGAAGGCCGACATCAGTAACATAATAGTGACGCTGGTCACAACCGCCTACGAAAAAGGGGTTATCGACCAAGTGACTGCGCTGCAAGAGCTAAAGCAGTCGAGCGACCAGACCGGAATTTTCAGCAACATTACAAATGAGCAGATCGAAGAAGTAAAGATGGCGCCGCCGCCTGTGCCTGTCGAGTCTGAGCCTATGCAGCCGCAGCAAGACAATAAGACGATGGTTGAGCGCTTGAAGGCTTGGGTCAATGGCTAAGTTCAGCGCACCTAAAAATTCTGAACAGCGGCTAGCTATTGAGCTGCGTAAGGTGGCGCGTATTGTTGGCGGCATCGTCGCTGCGCATGTGAACGGAGACAAGATCACAGATCCGAAGAAGCTGGCGCTGGCGCTGGCTTCGTACAGCGAGGCACTCGGCCCATGGGGCGATGCTGTTGTCGCCAAGATCATGGTTGGCATTCAGGGCAACAACCAACGCGCTTGGGCGCAGATGTCAACGGCCATCGGAAAAGAGTTGAAATCAACAATGGCGGAGTCTGCGGTTGGTGCTGTCGCCAGACAGCTGCAGAGAGATCAAGTAGAACTCATCAAGAGCCTACCGCTTGAAGCAGGCCTACGCGCTCAGAAGCTGGAGCAAGAAGCGATGATGGGCGGTGAGCGTGCGGGGTCGGTCGCAGCGGAACTCGCACGCACTACCGAGGTGACCGAGGCGAGGGCTACCCTGATTGCCCGCACCGAGATTGCCAAAGCCAATTCCTCTCTGACGCAGGCTCGCGCCCAGTATGTCGGGGTGACTCATTACTATTGGCGCACGGCGGAGGATGGTGATGTGAGAGATTCTCATATCGATATGAACGGGGGGGAATTCAGATTCGACGACCCGCCGGAGGTTGAGGGTGAGGGGAGGCACGGCCCTGGTGAAATTTATAATTGCCGATGCTTTGCCGAGCCTAACGTTTGACATAAGGGGAGCGCTTTAGCGCTTCCCGCTTGATGGAAGGGTTAGGCATGGATTATGAACCAAACTGGAAACCAACCCTAACGGGCATGACTGATGAAGCCGCCGACAAGATGCAGCAATGGGCCGGGATGGACGGGGCAATCGCTTTTCATTTGATAGAGCGCCATGCAGACGGATGGGGTAATATTGCTGCGATGATGCAAGCATGGTTAAGAGCGAACGGTGGAGCAATGCCTAACGCAGAATTCAGGGGCTGCGAAGCAGTCCCGCTGGAATGACGGGTTAGGCTTTAACTAAGGAGAAAAGAATGACCATTGACATGGATGATGATTACCTGGCGGCAGAGATTGAAAGCGGTCTCGGAATAATAGAGTGCGCATTTCAGGACGCGATAAGCAACAGCGATTGCTCCGATCTTGAAGCAGAAATAGAGCGCGGTATTGAGGAAATTAAACGCGCAGCCGTGAAAGTGGCCGTGTTATGCCACTGATTGATTGGACTACGAATGGTCGCTGTACTTTTTGCCCGCGCTGATAGTAACTACAAAACACTGCCAAATTGCGATGTGTGGGACGAAGCCCGCGATGCGCGGAAATGGCCCGGAGGTGAAAGTGTGGTGCATTGGCGTTGGCGGAATGGTTGGTTGAGCTGGCCGTAAGATGCAAGGGGCATAACGCCTGAATTAACCCGCGCCGGAACGGCATCGGGTTGAATGAATTGTTATGCAGCACTACAAGGAGGATTGACCCATGAGGGTGCTAGTAGGATGCGAATACTCGGGGGTGGTTCGGGATGCCTTTCTGTCAAGAGGCCACGATGCCATATCCTGTGACTTACTCCCAACGGAAAGGCCGGGGCCTCATTATCAAGGGGACATCCGCGACCTTTTGGACTACCCATTCGACTTGGCAATTTTTCACCCGCCATGCACGCACCTTAGCGTCAGCGGAGCCAAGCACTTCCAGGCAAAGCGCATGGATGGCAGGCAGCAGGCAGCTGTGAGTTTCTTTATGGCGCTGGCACGCTCACCGATCCCGCGCATTGCGATAGAGAACCCGGTCTGCATCATGTCGAGTTTGTGGCGCAAGCCGGATCAAGTGATTCAGCCGTGGCAGTACGGGCATGGCGAAACGAAAGCAACCTGCCTGTGGTTGAAGGGATTGCGACGGCTGACTCCCACGAATGTTGTGGAAGGTCGAGAGGCGCGAGTTCACAAGATGCCGCCAGGCCCGAACCGCTGGAAAGAACGGAGCCGCACATTCGACGGGATTGCCGAAGCGATGGCAGGCCAGTGGGGAATGCGGCAGGAATTGTTTGACGCATAACGTGTAGCTAACCGGCAGGCCGCTTTTGGCCTGTCCGAGTTGAGCGCCGGGTTGGTCGGCATTATCAACGGAGAGCGGAATGAACATTGTAGAAAAAGCCAACATCATGTGCAAGCGAGGCAATGGACTCGCGGCGCGAAAGCTGTTCACGATATTGTGTTTCCAGATTCATCCAGAAACGCGCGCTGCTGCCCAACACCCGCTCCAACCTCAAGGCCGTATCCTCTGAAATAGGCGCCTTGCCTTGTAACAGCAAATGAACGTGCTTTTTGGTGAAACCCGTGCGAGTTGCGAAATCGACCTGAGTCCAGCCGTGCTCCTCCAGCAAATCGGCAATCGTTTCGCCAGGCGCACTGATCCAGTCCGGCGCAAAATCCGCCAGCGTTTCATACGCGCGTAAAGCCTGTTTAGTCATGGTAATCCCCCGCTTCCATCAGCGTTATGTCATCGACCCTCGCCCAGTCTATCGAGCCGTCCAGCCTGGCTGGCGGCGGTTGTCGGGTAGGTTTGAATACCAAACGGCAGCCGCCATGCAAATCCACCGAAAACTGTCCCGCCCGATCACGTTCCAACGGATGAGGCCGCCCCGCCACGAGTTCAGAAACCGAATTGGCTGCAAACAACTCGCTCAGACGACGCTGTAGTTTCTTGGCAGATTCCGCACCCAGCTTGCGCATGGCCAGCTTGGACTGTTTGCACAGCGCCTCGATGCCTGCGTCAAGAAACGATATTTTCATCGGCAAACAGTATACCAGATTGGTTCATATAATTATTAATCGCTTGCTCGGAGAGCGCCACCTGCCCCGACAGCAGGCGCGGCAGCAGCAGGTCGCGTGTGCAGCGGAGGTTTTCAACTGCTCTTTCCAATTGCAAAATTTCGCGCATCGTGGGTGATGAAAACTCACCAAAGCGCTGGCAGATTTCAGTGGCCAGTGGGGAATGCGGCAGGAATTGTTTGACGCATAACGTGTAGCTAACCGGCAGGCCGCTTTTGGCCTGTCCGGCCTGCGGATGCCTTGAGCGCATCCAGATGCGCAAGCTGACCGGGTACTTCCGGTGCCTGAACTGCAAAACCGACTTCACCCGTGCGCACTGGCACCATCTTTGAGCACTCTCATGTGCCGCTCATATAGCTATTGCATTTTTGCATCGCCGCTCATATAGCCCTTGCGCTTTTTATAAAAACGTGGAAAATCGCGGAATATGAATAAATTCCATTCAGTCGCCAAGCTTTCAGAAAACATCAGCGAAACACCTGAGGGCTTCCTTGTGTGCCTTGGCGTTGCTATCACGCGGGCGGGCGACCTCGTGTATTCGCCGTCGGAAACGCCCGTCACTGCCGGAGATGGCCCGACCATCATCACCCGCACCATCGAAGATATTCATGACCCTGCCACGATTGCCTCTTTTGAAGGCAAGCCGGTCACGATCAACCATCCCGATGATTTCGTCACGCCAGACAATTGGCGCGAACTGGCCGTCGGCGTGGTGCAGAACGCCAGACCTGGTGAGGGTGAGGACGATGACAAATTATTGGCTGATCTACTCATCACAGATCGCGAAGCTATTTCGGCAATCAAAAGCAAAATGCTGCGCGAGGTTTCGTGCGGATACGAAGCAGAGTATATTGAGGTTTCGCCAGGTATCGGACGTCAATTCAATATAATTGGCAATCACGTAGCTCTCGTCGCCTCTGGCCGGTGCGGCTCAGAGTGCGCCATTTTCGATCACGCACCAAAAAAGGAGGAAGCACCCATGACAATGAAAGAAAAATTGCTCGGAATATTCGGCAAGGCGTTTGACGAGGCCATGCCCGAAGAAATCCCTGCCAAAAATGTAGATCCGCTGGACGCGATTATGAAGCGGCTGGACGCGATTGAAGCGGCCAACAAGCCCACTGACGAGCTGCCAGCCGAAGGCGAGAAGCCCGCCGACGAACTGCCAGCCGAGACATCTAGCGTTGAGGCTCGACTTGCTACGCTGGAAGCAGCAATCGCAAAGCTCGTGGGCATTGAGGCGGGTGAGGGTGAAAATGAAACTAGTCTCGATGCTGAGACGGTTGCACGTGCCGAAATCCTCGCGCCAGGATTGGCAAAGTCAAAGGACATGAAAGCCAAGTCGCTGGAAACAGCCTACGGCACCGAAGATGGCAAGGCAATCATCGACCGCCTGCTTGCTGGCAAGACTTTTGACTCTGCCGACAAGGGCATGTTGTTTGTGGCTGCATCGGAAATGCTGAAAAGCGTTCGCCGCACGCAACTCAATGCACATGTTTCTCTGGACTCGCTTCCGAGTATGAAAGCTGGCGATATGACGCCAGAGAAGATCAACCAAATGAACGCCGCTCGTTACGGCAAACAGTAAGGAGAAAACCATGACTAGCTTTTTATATCGCGCTCCATCCGGCGTTGCCGGTGACGTAACCCGTCCCGACGATACCATCGTTGAACCAGGTCTGCTGAACGCAGCCCAGGCACCTGCCGCATTCGGTGTCCCTGTAAAAATCGTATCAGGCAAGTTCGAGAAAATCGCCTCTGCTGACGTTGCGACTGTGTTTGCAGGCATCCTGTCCCGCATCGCTCCGTCGATCGCTGGCGACACGGCTCAGGCATTCGCAAGCGGCACGCCGAACACCGCATCAGTGCAGGGCATCGTCACAAGTGGTTACGTGAACGTGCTTTGTCTTGTCGGCACTCCGGCACGCGGCGGCATCGTGTACATGCGCGTTACAGCAGCTGCTGGCAAGTTGGTGGGCGATCTAGAAGCCACTTCCGACACGACTCTGAGCGTTGCGCTTGTTGGCGTGACTTGGGCAACAGATGGCAAGGATTCCGGCAACGTTGCTGAAATCAGCATCAAATAAGGGGAGATGATATGAAAACTTTTGACAGCACGTTAGCGTACTACGTTAATCAACTCGACAACCTCGACAAGAAATTGTATGAGCCGCTTTATTCAACCACCTGGGGCCGCGACATCAAGTTGCGCACCGGCATCACGATGGCAAACGAATCGACCTCGTTCATTCGCTCGACCATCGGCGCGGTCGGCACGCAGAGCGCCACCGGCAAACCGTGGATCAGCCCGAACACCACAACCCTTCCTGGCGTTTCGATCAATGGCGAGCGTGTGGTTATGCCTCTTCGCTTGCTTGGTCAGGAGGTGTCATACTCTTCAGTCGAGCTGGAACGCAGTCAGTTGTTAGGCCAGTCTGTCGATGCGCAGAAGTTCAACGCACTGAACACCATATACCAAATGGCGACCGATGAAATGGTTTATATCGGTGATTCTGGCGTGGGCGCGACCGGTCTGGTGAACTCGGCATTGGTCACCACCGGCGCGGTGGCGAACGGCGCATCGGCGTCGCCTTTGTGGACATCCAAAACACCGGACGAAATCCTGAAAGACGTGAACGATATGATCACTGCCGCATGGTCTGCATCTGGATTTGCTGTCTGTCCTGATACGCTGTTGCTGCCTCCTACCCAGTTCGCGTACATCGTCAGCCAGAAGATCAGCTCTGCCGGTAATGTGTCGATCCTGACCTTCCTGCAAGACAACAGTATTTCGCTGAGCGTAAATGGACGTAAGCTGGAAATTCAGCCTTTGAAGTGGCTGACTAATCGAGGAGCGTCTAGCACGCAACGCATGGTGGCCTATACCAACGACATGGATCGCGTTCGATTCCCGATGGTTCCAATTCGCCGCGAGACTCCGTACTACCTCGGCATCAAGTTCAATGCTCCGTACATCTGGGCGTTCGGCGAGGTGGAATTCGTTTTCCCAGAATGTGCCTCCTATAAAGATGGCATTTGATTTACGTCAAGATGACTAAAGCATAAAGGAGAACACAATGCAAGTTCAATTCAACAAACCCACAACCCTAGGTGAAAATACCTATGGCAAAGGGCAGCACGACGTGCCAGACGCTGATGCTGCGGGCTGGTTCTTTGATGCACTCGTAAAGGAAGGTGGCGTGGTTGTTTTGCGTGAAGCTGTGCCCGAAGAAGCTGTGCCCGAAGAAGCTGTGCCCGAAGAAGCTGTGCAAGAAG
>JBBRTU010000052.1:0-17496 GCA_038244115.1 Burkholderiales bacterium | reverse complement strand
TCCCGATCTCTACGCATTTCACTGCTAAACCGGGAATTCCACTACACTATACCGCACTCTAGACTGCCAGTATCCAATGCAATTCCCAGGTAGATCCAGGCTATTTCACATCAGACTTAACAGGCCACCTACGCACGCTTTACGCCCAGTAATTCCGATTAACGCTCGCACCCTACGTATTACCGCGGCTGCTGGCACGTAGTTAGCCGGTGCTTCTTCTTCAGGTACCGTCATCCATAAGGGATATTACCCCTTACGATTTCTTCCCCGCCGAAAGAGCTTTACAACCCGAAGGCCTTCTTCACTCACGCGGAATGGCTGGATCAGGCTTGCGCCCATTGTCCAAAATTCCCCACTGCTGCCTCCCGTAGGAGTCTGGACCGTGTCTCAGTTCCAGTGTGGCGGATCATCCTCTCAGACCAGCTACTGATCGTCGCCTTGGTGAGCCTTTACCTCACCAACTAGCTAATCAGGCATCGGCCGCTCGAATAACGTGAGGTTCTTGCGAATCCCCCACTTTCCCCCTCAGGGCGTATGCGGTATTAGCACACCTTTCGATGCGTTATCCCCCATTACTCGGTACGTTCCGATGCATTACTCACCCGTTCGCCACTCGCCACCAGGAGCAAGCTCCCGTGCTGCCGTTCGACTTGCATGTGTAAAGCATTCCGCCAGCGTTCAATCTGAGCCAGGATCAAACTCTTCAGTTTAATTCCTTGCTTGCTTTGTTTTGACTCGTCTACTCACTTACGCAAATAAATCCGTCTGTCGCTCACTCAAAGTATTACTTCGTGCGAGCACTTGCTTTTGTATCTTTCGATTACCCAACAAAACGTCGTCAGGCCCAGCAAGCACCCACACCTATCGGTTGTTTGATTTTTAAAGAACGTTTGTCGCCTCAGCAACGAAGGTGCGCATTATACAGAGCCAGAAACCTCGGTCAAGCGTTTCATGAAAGATTTTTTACAAGAAGCAATTTCCATCATCCCGACAAGAAGTTACGTCGTTGGCGAATATATTGGTGACCACATAATTACACTTTGTTCACTTCGTCAACCAAGCCAAACAGCCCACCGTTATTCGCATTACGCACTACAGATGAATTAATGAAAGAGGAAGGAAAATGAAAAGATTTCTGATTTTGACTGCGTCACTCACCATGTTCGCTGCGCCCGGTATCTCCATGGCCCACACCGAAACCATCGTAGGCGCAGCAATTGGCGGAGCTACGGGTGCTGCCATCGGACAAAGTATCAGCGGCAGTAGAGACGGCATCATCATCTGGACGGCTATAGGCAGTATGGCCGGCGCTGCCATCGGCCACGACATGGCAGAAAGAGAGCGCGAAGTTGTGGTGGTTCGTGAAGAACCTGTAATCGTGCGCGAACGCCCTGCATACCAGCGCGCCTACTATGTGGAAGAGCACGACCACTGGCGCCACCACAAGCACCACCGCCATCATGACGATGACGATTGATGCAAACTAAGAAATTGTGATGCGGGCAAATTTGCGTTTACCCACTTGCACGACCACGGTCTTGCCTTTGGGTAGCGCAAGACCTTTATCGCTCACTTTATCGCCGTCAACTTTCACGCCGCCCTGATCAATCATGCGCAGCGCCTCGGAGGTACTAGCAGTCAAGCCAGTCTGCTTAACAGCTTGCGTAATGGGCAGTCCCGAACCTTCAGCCGCAAGGATAAACTCGGGCATTTCGTCGGGTATCGCGCCCTTCTGGAAACGAGCTATGAAGTTTACGTGGGCACGAACCGCATCAGCACGACTATGGAAGCGTTCGATCATTTCTTCGGCCAGTCGAATCTTAATGTCGCGCGGATTGGCCCCTTCCGACACCTCCCGCTTCCATTGTTCAATTTCGCCCATTGGTCGGAAACTCAGCAATTCCAGATAGCGCCACATCAATTCATCTGAAATGGACATCAGTTTGCCGAACATCTCATCCGGCGCCTCGTTAATGCCGATGTAATTACCCAGCGACTTGGACATTTTCTGCACGCCATCCAGCCCTTCCAAAATTGGCATGGTGAGCACCACTTGGGGCGGCTGCCCATAGTGTTTTTGCAGCTCGCGTCCGACTAATAGATTAAATTTCTGGTCGGTACCGCCCAATTCCATATCGGCCTTCATCGCTACCGAGTCATATCCCTGTATCAACGGGTAAAGGAATTCATGAATGGCGATGGGCTGGTTTGAACCGTAACGCTTCTGAAAATCGTCGCGTTCCAGCATGCGTGCAACGGTGTGCTTAGCTGCCAGACCGACCAAATCCGCCGCGCTCATTTCCCCCATCCAACTGGAGTTAAACATCACCAGCGTCTTTTCCGGATCGAGAATCTTGAAAATCTGCTGCTCGTAAGTACGCGCATTTTCGATCACGTCGTCGCGAGTCAAGGGCTTGCGTGTGACATTTTTACCAGTCGGGTCACCAATCATGCCGGTGAAATCGCCAATCAGGAACATGGCTTCGTGCCCGAGTTCCTGCAGCTGGCGCATTTTATTGAGTAGCACTGTGTGCCCCAAATGCAGGTCAGGTGCGGTTGGGTCAAAACCAGCCTTTATCCTGAGTGGACGGCCTTTGGAGAGTTTTTCCCTAAGCTCTGCCTCCAGCAGCAATTCCTCGCAACCGCGCCTGATAATTTGTAACTGCTCTTCAATCTGAGACATGTATTCCTCAAAAATACCCCTAAAGATCTTTCACCTTGAGCCGAAACCCTTTAAACCACCATCATGTACGGCAAATGAATATTTATTCACTTCACGCTCGGCGCAGTTTCTGCTAAGCTTGCCCGGCAATCGAAGAACTCAGGGACGACATGAAAGACAGCAAAGGCGCCATTCTAGCGCAAAAGGTAACAGAACAAGAACGCAAGATTCAGCTACGCTGGCTTGTTGCCATTTCCAGTATTCCTCTGTTTGGTATGGTCGCTGCATTCGGCATCGCCCCTCAAACCGATGCGACACATGTTTCCGTGCAAACTGTTACGGAAACGCTTGCTCTGCCGAGTATCCCGCAAGACGCTTCAGCCACAGCGGAATTCTGGCGCGAGGAACGTATCCAGCGAGGCGATACGGTTACCGACCTGCTCAACCGATTACATATTGATCCGCAAGATATCCAAACTTTTCTGAGCAGCAACCGGGACACCTCAGCACTTTCCCAACTTCGGCCCGGCAAGACCGTACAAGCCCGCACCACTGCCGCAGGGGAATTGATTTCCCTACGTTATATCGCAGGCGATGGCAACTTGCTGCAGGTGGAAAAACAGGGCGACGCATTCAAGGCAACCGAAAAAGCTGCACCGCTCGTCCAGGACGTGCAAATGAAATCCGGCAAGATCGCCAGTTCCTTGTTTGCAGCGACCGATGCTGCTGACTTGCCTGATGCCGTTGCGATGCAATTGGTTGAAATATTCTCTACCGATATCGATTTTCACAAAGATTTGCGCAAGAACGACCAATTCACAGTCGTCTACGAAACTTTCCATAGCAACGGCGAACCCGTTAAATCAGGCCACATCCTGGCTGCCGAGTTTACCAACCAGGGAAAAACCTACCGCGCTGTTTATTTCCAGGATGCGCAGGGCCATGGTGGGTACTACACCCCCGATGGGAAAAGCCTGCGCAAAGCCTTTCTACGTTCACCATTAGAATTTTCCCGCGTTACCTCCGGCTTCACCAATGCCCGCTTTCACCCGATTTTGAAAGAATGGCGCTCGCACAAAGGCGTTGACTACGGCGCTGCCATAGGCACGCGGGTAAAAGCAGTAGCGGATGCAACGGTCGCATTCATGGGCAAGCAAAATGGTTATGGCAACCTGCTCGTGCTCAAGCATCAAGGGCAATACAGTACTGCTTATGGACACCTATCCGGTTTTGCCAAAGGTTTGCATATGGGTTCAAAAGTCAGCCAAGGTGATGTCGTTGCCTATGTCGGCATGACCGGCATGGCCACGGGCCCGCATCTGCATTATGAATTCCGCATCGCTGGCGTGCAACGCAATCCACTGACGGTTGACATGCCGACTGCCTTCCCGATTGCGGCGCAGCTCCGTCCACAGTTTCAAGCCACATCGCGTGCCATGCTGACGCGCCTTGACATGCTGCGCGGCACCAACCTGGCGTCGCTTGACTGACCGTTCCTCCGAATTCTTCGTCGGTCTTATGTCCGGCACCAGCCTGGACGGCATAGACGCAGTGCTGGTAGTGTTTGAGGATGGCGGGAAGAGCCGTCTTCTGTACAGTCACTACGCTCCCTATAGCAATGCGTTGCGCGAGCGCCTGCTTGCCCTGCACAATCCCTTCTATGATGATCTTGATGCTTCCGCACGCATTGGGGTGGAGCTAGCACGCGACTACTCGGCAACAGTCCACGAACTTCTCTCCCAGGCGAATGCATCGGCAGCACAAATTAAAGCCATCGGCTGTCACGGCCAGACAGTGCGCCACCGCCCGGAACTCGGCTATACCCTCCAGCTCGGCAATCCCGCATTGCTTGCCGAGCTTACCAATATTTCGGTGGTTGCCGATTTCAGAAGCCGGGATATTGCCGCAGGTGGACAAGGCGCCCCCCTGGTACCGGCCTTCCATGCGGCTTTATTTGGGCACCCACAATTGCATAGAGTCATCGTCAATATCGGTGGCATCAGCAACCTGACCGACCTGCCGCCGTCCGGCGAAGTAAAAGGTTTTGATTGTGGGCCGGGAAATCTGCTCATGGATGCATGGACAATGCGCCATATCGGTAAGGCATATGACGCGAATGGTGCGTGGGCCACCAGCGGCCAAGCAATTCCTGCCTTGTTGAAGGCGTGTCTGGCTCATCCTTTTTTTCAGCATAAACCACCCAAAAGCACCGGGCGCGAAGATTTCAATCTAGCTTGGTTGGAAAGCCTGCTCAGCGGGGCGGAAGCGCCTCAAGACATACAGGCCACGCTACTCCAGCTCACTGCACACAGCATCGCTGATGCGGTGGCTATGCACTGCGAGAGAACCGAGGAGATTTATCTTTGCGGTGGTGGGGCACGCAATGGCGCACTGGTTGAAGCATTGCGCAGCTTGTTGCCCAATTGCCGGGTGGGAATAACTGATGATCTGGGGATTAATGCTGATTCACTTGAGGCATTTGCCTTTGCGTGGCTGGCGCGCCAGACATTGCATAATCTGCCCGGCAACTTGCCCGGCGTAACCGGAGCACGCCATGCCTGCGTGCTTGGGGCAATTTATCCGGCTTAGCTGGTGATCGACTCAGCCGCGTTTGCTGAGCGGGATATAGGCTTCCCGCACCGCCTCCCCGGTATATACCTGCGTAGGACGAAAAATACGGTTGGCCGCCAGTTGTTCCTTCCAATGCGCCAGCCATCCTGCACTCCGCGCCATGGCAAACAGCGCCGGAAATTGGTCAGTGGCAATCCCCATTTCCTTGTATAACACGCCGGAATAAAAATCGACGTTAGGGAACACACCCTTCGCGGCAAGCCGATCTGTGGCTGTTTTTTCCACGGCCAGCGCGATGTTGAATAACGGCCCTACATCCCCTGCCTTATGTTCGACCAGATCACGCATCAGCTTTTCCAGGATGATGGCGCGCGGATCTTTGACAGAGTATTCCCGGTGTCCGAAGCCCCATACCACTTTCTTTTCCGCAAGCAGCTTATCCACATAGGCTTCGGCCTTTTCAGGGCTGCCAATATCCTCCAGCATCTTGACCACTGCTTGGTTAGCCCCGCCATGCAGCGGGCCAGACAGTGTGGCAATACCGGAAGCAATCACGCCGTAGGGGCTTGCCAGGGTTGAACCCGCCACCAGCACCGCAAAAGTCGAAGCGTTAATCGTATGTTCGGCATGCAGGATCAGACACACATCAAAGATGCGGGCAAGATAGGGATCCGGCTCTATGCCGGTCAGCATCCATAGAAAATTTTCCGCGTGGGTCAGGTCGGTGCGCGGCTCGACCAATGGATCGTAGCCGTTACGCAGATGTTCCCACATGGCCACCAAGGTGGGCATGCGCGACATGATCATCACGGACATGTTGTGCACATAATCCAGATTGACCTTGTTGCCATCCAAAAACTCGCCGCCCGGATCGGGGTAGAACATGCCGAGACTTGCCACCATGGTTTGCAGCATATCCATCGGATAGGCCGTGGGAGGCAAATGGCGCATCAATTCGCGCATCTGGAACTTCACCCGGCGGTTGGTGCGCATCTGGTCATCGAACGTAGCCAAGGCATGGGCCGTCGGGAGCTGGCCGTCCAGCAGCAGCAACGCCGTTTCCTCAAATGTGCTGTGCTCTGCCAGCAACGCAATGGGAAAACCGCGGTAAGCCAAAATTCCCTTCTCGCCATCAATGAAAGAGATGTTGGACTTCGTCGCCGGAACGCCTTCCAGACCTGGCACGTATTCGTTCATCTAGAGCCTATATCAATAGTTATCAAGCAGCGTGACTCTTATATAAAACAAAAGGAGGCGCGAGGCCTCCTTTACATTCCCACAAAATGGAGAATTTAAGCTGAGAAAGACGACCCGCAGCCGCAAGTAGTTGTGGCGTTCGGATTCTTGATCACGAACTGGGCACCCTCAAGACCTTCCTGGTAGTCGATTTCCGCGCCGACCAGGTATTGAAAACTCATCGGATCAACCAACAGCGTTACGCCATTTTTCTCCAATGCAGTGTCGTCCTCGTTGACGGTTTCGTCAAAGGTAAAGCCATACTGAAAACCTGAGCAGCCGCCGCCAGTCACGAACACGCGCAGTTTGAGATCTGCGTTCCCTTCCTCATCGATCAGTTGCTTCACTTTACTCGCCGCACTGTCAGTAAAGTTGAGCGGGCTTTGCATTTCGGTCATCGCATTCATTTGGCACTCCTTTAATTCAGACTAGGTTGATATTATCCACGGCTCTTGCCAGGCGGTCAATTGCCAGACACCGCCTTTAGCTCGACGACCGCATTACCCTGGCCATCTTGGTGGTGAACCAGACGCCCCTCAATCACAGCGCCAAGGTGCATTTCCAGAGTTTTGTAATAAACATCCCCTATGACCCGCGATTTCGCCTGTAGTTCCACGTATTCGCTTGCATATACGGGGCCATTCACCGTCCCGTTGATCACCACATGGGAAACTCTGATTGCGCCATCGACACGCGCCTCCTCACTCAGTACCAGGGTGCTAGGTTTGCCTTCCCCCGCTACCACACTCCCTTTCACATGGCCATCGAGCCGCAAGCCACCGCTGAAAGTAATATCCCCTTCCACCTGCGTTTCCTTGCCGATCAGGCTGTCGATGCGGGTTTGGGGCTTAATGCGCTTGTTGCCGAAAATCATTTTCACCTCCTATTTTCAAGAAGCTAGCTGTCTTAACAAATAAGCAATTAACGGCGAATGCCAACTGCGCTGGAATTACCAGTAGTTGGCTTAACCTTGCGAAAGAACATCAGATCTTCCTTGAGGCGCGCGCTTTCGTCCTGCAAAGTTTTTACCGACTTTGCCAGGTCAATCTGGGTAGCCCGCTCCACGCTTAGCTGGCGATCTCTGTCGGCCAGGGCAGATTGAAGTCTCGCATTATCTGTACGCAACTGTGCAACTTCCCTCGCCAGTCGCGTCCTTTCGCTCTCTGCCTCAACCCGTTCGAAACCGGCAAAATGTGCGCCCGTTTCATACAGCGTACTCGCAAGCACCAACCCCACCCCGAGCAAGAACAACAATAATGGCCAGCGAAAATACCATGGCACGTGGGCCTGCACCCACATGCGGGGCGCGGTGATGCCGAAATGCCTTTTCAGGTTCCGCAACAATCTCATGGCAGGATAGGTATCTGCTCCAGGCCCATCTGCTCAGGCAAGCCGAACATAATGTTCATATTCTGCACTGCCTGTCCCGATGCGCCTTTCACCAGATTATCGATCACCGACAACACAACGACCGTATCCCCGTCCTGTGGACGATGCACCGCGATCCGGCAGAAATTGGCGCTGCGCACCGAACGCGTTTCCGGATGGGTGCCCGCAGGCATCACATCAACAAAATATTCGCCAGCATAGCGCTTTTCATATAGCGCTTGCAGATCAACATCCTTGGTCAGCCGGGCGTACAGCGTAGCATGAATACCCCGGATAAGCGGCGTCAGGTGTGGCACAAACGTAAGGCCAACTTTATTTCCAGCGAAAATCGACAGTCCTTGGGCAATTTCCGGCAAATGCCGATGGCCTGCCACGCCGTAAGCCTTGAAGTTGTCGGATGATTCGGAAAATAGTGTAGCCACTTCAGCTTTTCGCCCCGCGCCACTCACACCGGACTTGCAATCAGCCACCAGATGGGACATATCCACCAGGCCGGATTCAATCAAGGGAATAAAGCCAAGCTGCACCGCCGTAGGATAGCAGCCGGGATTGGCCACCAAGCGCGCGTTCCTGACTTTGTCGCGGTTGATTTCACACAGGCCGTATACTGCCTCCGCTACCAGTTCGGGACAAGCATGTTGCATGCCGTACCACTTTTCCCACAACGCGACATCCTTGATACGAAAATCGGCGGCCAGATCGATGACGCGCACACCCGCACCCAGCAGCTCCCGTGCTTGCTGCATGGCGATGCCATTCGGTGTGGCGAAGAACACCACATCGCATTGTTTCAGCGGCGCCTCTGCCGGATCGGTAAATTTCAGCCCCACCCTGCCGCGCAGATTGGGGAACATATCGGCGACGGGCATGCTGGCTTCCTTGCGTGAGGTAATCGCAGTCAGTTCCACTTGGGCGTGCTGCGCCAACAAACGCAAAAGCTCAACGCCGGTATAACCGGTGCCGCCTACGATACCCACTTTAATCATCGCTATCCTTTGTTCGGAAAGTGTAACAATACCCCAGTTGCGGCAGATAAAACCTTACAAGCGATTAATGGGGCCAAGCAAATCGCTTCACCAAAACCAAAAAGCCGCCCAAGGGCGGCTTTTTAGGCATATTACAAACCAGCTTAGCGCTTGGAGAATTGCTTGCGACGACGCGCCTTGCGCAGACCGACTTTCTTCCGCTCGACTTCACGCGCATCACGCGTAACCAGACCGGCTTTCTTGAGCATGCCGCGCAATCCGGCGTCAAACTCCAGCAGCGCACGGGTAATACCATGACGCACTGCACCGGCTTGGCCTGATTCACCGCCACCCTGAACGTTCACCAGGATGTCGATGCTATCCAGGCGATTAGTCAGCACTAGAGGTTGGCGCACGATCATACGACCCGTTTCACGAGCAAAATACTCGTCCACTGGCTTGTCATTTACCATGAAGCCGCCCTTGCCAGGCTTGATGAATACACGGGCGATTGCATTTTTACGCCGCCCAGTTCCGTAATAATAGTTTCCGACCATGATAATCCTTAGATATCCAGCACTTTAGGCTGCTGAGCAGTATGTGGGTGCTCGGCGCCAGCATAAACCTTGAGCTTCTTGATCATGGCATAACCCAGAGGACCTTTGGGCAGCATGCCTTTAACCGCTTTTTCCAACACGCGGCCGGGAAAACGCTGCTGCATCTTGGCAAAGCTGGTTTCATGAATACCACCCGGATAACCCGAGTGGCTGTAATAAGTTTTTTGTTCGGCCTTGTTGCCGGTTACACGCAACTTTTCGGCGTTAACCACGACGATGTAATCGCCGGTATCAACATGGGGCGTAAAAATGGGCTTGTGCTTGCCGCGCAGGCGATGCGCCACTTCAGCGGCAACACGGCCGAGTACCTTGTCGGTCGCATCAACCACGAACCAGTCACGCGTTACTTCATGCGATTTTGCAGAAAAGGTTTTCATGGAAACTATCCAAAAATTTAATCTAAAGCAGAGAAAGACGCGCATTCTATGCCAGAACCGGGAGCCTGTCAATCAGCCCAGCAGCTTCTTTCACTCCAGCCAGATTCCAGTAAAATCGGGGCTTTCGAGAACGAGAGGCCAACCATGCGCGCACGCATCAAGTGGGTAGACGGTGTCAGTTTCCTAGGCACCACCGATAGCAATCACGCTGTCCTGATGGATGGCCCACCTGAGGCCGGTGGCAGAAATTTGGGTCCGCGCCCAATGGAAATGCTGTTGCTGGGCGCAGGCGGCTGCTCATCATTCGACGTAGTGGCCATCCTCAAGAAGGGCCGCCAGCAAATCACCGACTGCGTGGCGGAAATCGAGGCAGAGCGCGCTGACACTGATCCGAAGGTGTTCACCCGCATCCATCTGCATTTTATCGTCACCGGAAAAGATCTGAAGCCGGAACAGGTAGAACGCGCAGTCAAATTGTCAGCCGAAAAATATTGTTCTGCCACGATCATGCTGGGTAAAACTGCGGAAGTTACCCATGATTTCGAAATCGTGGCGGCCGCATAACAATCTTCCTGATTAGCCCCCAACCTCAGCCAAGGTGCATGGCAACGAAATATTGCTGTAGGAGCGGCGCCCTCGCGGCGAGGGCGCCGCTCCTACACGGTCTGCTGAACATTGTGACTAATCAGGACAATCTTAAACCCAGTAACTCGCGCCAGTCATCGCCCTTGCCGTCACCTTCATGACCAATTTCACCGGCAAGGGCAGCGCCACCCCGCCATGATTGACGGCGGTGGCCGCATGACCGTTTTCATCAATTTTCATCTGTTCGACGATTGCCCGGCTTTTCGCATCCTGCAACGGCAGGCGTTTGAGATGGCCGTCCAGGTGCGCTTCAACCTGACGCTCGGTTTCAGCCAGGAAGCCCAGATTCCATTTATCACCCAACGCCCCGGCCAGCGCGCCGATTGCCAGCGAGCCCGTGTACCACACCGGATTCAGCAAGCTGGTTCGTCCGCCCAGTTCAGTTATGCGGCGCTCACACCAGGCCAAGTGTTCCGTTTCTTCCCAAGCTGCGTGCTCCAGGGCTTTCTGCACTGCCGGATCGCGTGCGGTCAGCGCCTGCCCTTGGTACAAGGCCTGCGCGCAAATCTCGCCACTGTGGTCAACGCGCAGCAAAGATACGGCAAGTTTTTTTTCTTGCTCCGATAAACTCGTCTCGGTCAGTTCATCGCCCGGCACTGGCCGCGCGCTTTGCGCGGGTGCAAACAGGGTACGCAAGCCTTTGTCGAATTGAATGATCAAGCGGTCTATATTCAGCATTTTCCTTTAAACCCCATTTGTCTGGCCAGCAGCGTCACCGGATGCACCACTTCCACCGCCAAACCCGCCGCGCGCAAGCCGTTGACCAGGCCTAACGCACAACCGATATTGGACGTGGCAATATAGCGCGCGCCGCTCGCCTGGATTGCGGCAATTTTATCACTCATCAGACGGCCGGCCATTTCCGGCTGATCATAGACATATAATCCCGCCGCGCCGCAGCACTGGTCATTGCCTGCCAATGGAACAATCTCGGCCTGAGGAATCCGCGCCAACAACCGGTAGGGTGCCTGTTCCGCGCGCAACACATTGCGCAGCGTACATGGATCATGCACTGCAATTTTTCCGGTCAGCGGCTGAATAGTCGCATGTTCCCAACCTTCCGCCTTATCCAGAAAAGCATTGATATCTGCTGCCCTCACAGAAAAAGCGCGGCCACTTTCCCCTAATACATTTTCATACTCCGCCAACATCGCACCGCAACCGGAAGCCGCAGAAATAACCGGCGAGTTGGATAAACTCTCGAATGCCTGAAGATTCTGCCGAGCCATGCCGGCTGCGCGTGCCGGGTCGCCACCATGCTGATGCAAAGCCCCGCAACAGATTTGCCCCTGCGGCACACGCACGGCGTAACCAAGCCGGTTCATGACAAAAATAGCCGCATTCAGCGTTTCAGCATCCACTACCTGCGCCACGCAGCCCAGGAACAGAAACACCTCGCCGCGCGGCTGGCCCATGGCCGGATATTCATCGCGCCATGCACTGATCGCCTGGATAGTTGGCGCCTGGTGTATCGCCTCGCGCATAAAACCCATATGCGACGCCAGGCGCTGCAAGCCAGTCTTTTGCGAAAATCGCAGCAGCCGGGCGGAAAAACGCAACGCGGCAGAATTGGGAATCAAGCGATCAATCAGGAAGCGCCGGACATCAAAACGTTTCGCAACTTTCTGTTTCGCAATCAAGGCCCGCGCACCATCTACCAATTGTCCGTACTTCACACCGGACGGGCAAACCCGCTCGCAGGCGCGGCAGGTGAGGCACTGGTCGATATGCTGCACAAAGCGTTCGTTCAACGGGATTTTTTCTTCCAGCACGCCGCGAATCAGGGCAATACGGCCGCGTGGAGAATCCGCTTCCGATTCAGTCTTGCGATAGGTGGGGCAATGCGGCAAGCACAGGCCGCAGGCTACGCAGCGGTTGGCCTCGCCCAACAATGTACTTTTGCCTACCTCATGACCGGCATGAACTTCAGACACAGTAAGGGATCACCACAAAATCATGGCTTTCAGGCGGAAATGTGCTATAGCCGGCAACCAGTAGTGAACGCATGACGATTTGCGAAATCTTGTCAGAGCTTCTGCTCATTCCACTCTATTACGCAAAGCGCTCTGATATTGAAGACCATCACCGGCCTGCCAAATTCCAGCGGTTTCATTCAACAGGGAATCAAACATTCCCACCAATATCGGCTCCTCTCTCACGATTCGCCTCCTTTTACAGAATCGGTACCATTGCCCGAGCGATCCTGCATGGCCTGCACAAAGACTATTGCCTGATTAACAGACCAAGCGGCTTGTTCCGGGTCAACGGGATCGCCCTTGTAGTCGGCAATCAACCTGATCTCTTCCACCCGGTTCAGCGCCCTGCCGAACTCGACCGCCACATGCCCCGTTTTGACCAGATGCAAACTGAAGGCCGAGATCAGGCCGCTATGCGTCCTCGCAATCTCGGATTCAACCGGGGCACCAGACGCCAACAGGGCAGCGCGGGCGGCATCAAACATGGCGTAATAAGCCCGATTGCATGCTCCATCAACGTCTCCCGCACCGAGCAAAAGCTTGGCGGATGCGACGGCGCGAACTGCTTTTGCAAACAGCTCTTGCGCGTTCACAGCCGAATTCCTTCCCGTTCGATGTTGTGCAGAAGGCGCGGATTGGAATACGCCTCGGGATGCGCCCACTCTTCTTCCCAGATCGGGAGCGGTTGGATACGGATTCCCGTCTCCAAGAGGACATCGTAGGCGATGTCAGCCATTGCCAGCTTCGTGGCAATGAACTTCCCGGGGCGTCCATGTAGCAGAACAGCAATATCGGCATCGCTATCAGGACGATGATTACGGCGCGCGCGGCTACCGAAGAGGATCGCGCCAGCCAAGTCGTACTGACCCATTACCTTGGCGATGAAGGCACGTACTGCTCTTTCAGTTTCTGCGTCAATCCCGGCAAATGATCCCATTACACTTCCCACGATATACCCCCATTTCCAAAGCAAAGTTTACCAGCTCTATTGCCGAGTCTACTGATAGACACACCAAATAAAAAACGGGCGCCCGAAGGCGCCCGTTTTTAGGGTACGCGAGAATCGTCCCTTCTCATACAGGCATGGCCTCGGCCAGTACACGATCACGGAAATTCGGGGGCAGCGCCTTCGGTGTCAGCACATCAACCGACACGCCAAGTAGCTTCTGGAGACGATTCTGAATCCTGGCAATGTCCATCAGGCTCGTATCCGGTGTTGGATCGACCAGAAGATCGAGGTCGCTGCCTTCTTCATCTTCGCCGTGCAATACGGAACCGAACACGCGGGGGTTGAGTGTGCGGTTCTGCTCAACTACCCGTCGAATGTCGGCGCGGTGCGAGTTCAGGGCTTCGGAGGGTTTCATCATTGTCCTTTGATTACCACACATCCTGCACAAGTTCGTGAAGGTAGGCGAACTGTCCGCCAGATTTTTTTGATAAAAAATTTTAGCACAAAAAAACGGGCGCCCGAAGGCGCCCGTTTTCAAGCTTGATTAATTCCGTTGAAACTGGAATTAGAAGCTGTGCTTCATGCCGAAGGACCAGGCGGAAGGATCAGCACCCGCGCCAACAGCTGCGACTGCACCACCAGCAACACCGGTGCCCACGCCGTAAGTACCAGCAGAGTCATTGCTTACTTTGGAGTACAGAGCGTACACAGCAGTGCGCTTGCTCAGGTTGTGGTCAACACCAAGAGTCCACTGCTTGGCAGCAGTATCATTCACGCTACCGACTTTACCAGCATGCGTGTAAGCGGCTTTCAGCACGTTGCTGCCCATGGTGTAGGCACCGTTAAGGGTCCAGTTGTTGCGGTCGATATGGGTGGTCAGATCGTCAGTGATGTGCTCGTAAGCAAAGCCAACTTTGGCATCGCCGAAGTTATAACCCATGCCCACTTTGGTAGCCTTAACGGTCTTGCCAGCATCAGCACCAATCGCAGTAGGAATGAGTGTAGTAACAATAGCACCGGAACCAGCAGTACCCAACTTGAAGGTTTGGTAAGCCAAAGAACCAAACAGCGGGCCATTGGCGTAAATACCAGCCAGGGACCATGCATCACCCTTGGTGGCGCCGCTGGTTGCAGACTCGGCACCCGCCACATAGGCTACAAGAGCTTGGAAACCGCTCATGTTCGGGCTCATATAGGCACCCATATTGTTGGCGCGAATGTCAAACAGAGGTTGGCCCATGATGTTGCGATTATCGCCCATGGTGTCGGCGAAGACGTCCAGGTTGCGGGTTGCAATCTTGTACGGGGTGTCGTGACGACCCAGGCGGAATTCACCCCAGGATTTGCCAGACAGTCCAACATAGGTGTTGCGGCTAGTCAAAGTACTGCCAGTGGTAGCAGAGGCGCCACCATCAATGTCGAAGCCTTCTTCCACTTGGAAGTTGGCGGCCATGCCGTTACCCAGGTCTTCCATGCCCTTGAAACCGATACGGGACTGGTTGCTGGAAACCTTGGTTTGGTTGGCGCCAGCATTACCGGCGGTGTCGGTACCGGTTTTGGTCAGGTCAACAGAAGCGTTAGCTTGACCATAAATGACAACGTTGCTGCTGTCAGCTTGAGCAGCACTTGCAACACAAGCACTGGCAACGGCCAGTGCAATCAGAGTCTTTTTCATGTATCTCTCCATAAATCAGGTTTTGGGTTGAGATCCAGCAGTGTCTTGTGGGAACCGCCTTCACCAACTTCCCTCTAGCGAGAAGTTGAGGCCATTCTGCCTGCCAATCAAATTGTGGCGCAAGCTTTAACTGTGTTTTCCACAACATGCTCGAAAAATGTGTTGTATTTTTGCAACAAGGAATATAAACCGGGATTGTTTACTCAGCAAACATTCGGTAAGATTATTATCTGTATTACTCATACTTTTTTAGAGGGGCTTACAAAATGCGCATCACCAGCAAAGGACAAGTCACCATCCCGATTGAAATCCGGGCGCAGGCAGGATTGCTTCCGAATACGGACGTGGTGTTTGAATTCCGCGACGGCGCGGTTCTCCTGAAGAAGTCGCCCAACCAGGCAACACGCGGGCAAAAACTGGTCGAGCGAATGCGCGGCAAAGCAACCATCCGCATGACGACCGACGAAATTATGGCGTTGACACGCGGCGACGATGTGATGGGCACCTGATGCAAAAAATTCTGGTGGACAGCAATGTCATTCTGGATATTGTCGAACTTGATCCAGCATGGAATGCCTGGTCCGCGAACGCGCTAGCATCGTGCGCCGAGAATTATGCGCTGGTTATCAACCCGGTGATCTACGCCGAAGTTTCCGTCGGATTTGCGTCCATCGAAGAAATGAGCGAAGTGCTGCCCATGACCGACTTTGAATATGCGCAATTACCTTGGGAAGCGGCTTTTTTGGCCGGTAAATGCTTTCTGCAATACCGAAAAAACGGCGGGTTAAAACGATCCACCCTACCGGATTTTTTTATCGGCGCACATGCCGCAGTTAACAAGATGGGTTTACTGACACGGGATAGCCGCCGCTATCGGACTTATTTCCCCACCGTCCGGCTGATCTGCCCGGAGTCATCATAGAACTCACCACACCAGATGCTTCATAGGTTACGGTAGGCTTCTTCGTAATTTTCCGATTCCCATTCACTCAATGTACCGGCAAAGGCTTGCACATATTCAATATCAACGGGCGAAACCCGGCGCAATACCACTTTGTCATTCACAATTTCAAACGCCACCAAGTCACCTCGCTTGATGCCCAGCCGCTTCCGCACATCAGCGGGGATCGTCGCTTGATATTTGCTAGTCACTCTTGAGGTCAACATAAACACCGCCATGCCCTACTATTGTAATACGGTATACCATCTCCCCTGCCGGCCTTCAGGTCAACCTGCCAACCCAGCAATCCAGCGCCCATACAACGCGCCGGCGATCTGATTTAGCGCGTTCACCTTAGTCGCTATGTCTTGTTGCATTACCTCCGCAGTTTGCACCGCCGGACTGATGAGTGCGGCCTCGATTTCGCCGGCACCCACTGCGCACCAGGATTTGATCATGGCTTCGGTCATTTCCACATGGCATTGCATACCCAAGTGTTTACCAAGGACAAAAGCCTGGTTGGCACAATAGGCGCTCTCCAGGATGCAGGTGGCGCCTTGCGGTATGGAGAAAGTTTCGCCATGCCAGTGAAACGATTCAAATGTGGCTGGCATATCATTGAACCAGGCGTGCGCTGCCGGGTTATCCAGCACCGTCACTTCGCCCCAGCCGATTTCCTTGATCGGGTTGCGCCCGACTACGCCGCCCATGGCCTTGGCCATGAGTTGACCGCCCAGACAGTGGCCCAGCACGGGGATATCCCTGGCAACCGCATCGCGGATCAGGGCCAGCGACTGGGGTATCCACGGTAGATCGTCATTGACGCTCATCGGGCCGCCCATGAAAACCAGCCCACTGAATGGGCTGGCGTCATGCGGCAGCGCCATGTCATCATCAACTTTGATCAATTTTATCGGCACGGCATGTTCTTCAAGAAACGTGGCAAAATAGCCAGGTCCTTCTGTAGCAGCATGGCGAAAAATCGCAACCGGTTTCATGGGAGCCTCTCAATGTTTGGCAAATTCAATAATCTCCATTGTAGGGCAGCATGCCTGCTTTTACTAAGCACTGCGGCCTTTGCTACTTGCGCTGCCGAGCTCAATGTTACCGGCTTGTTCAGCAACAAGGCGATGGTGTCGATCGATGGCGGCAAGCCGCGCATCATGGCGGCGGGCGAGAGCAAGGGGGGCGTAAAACTGATCAGCGCCAACTCCAACGGCGCTACCTTCGAGATCGACGGCAAGCGGCAGACACTGGGCATGGGCCAATCCATTTCCAGCAGCTTCGCCGGTGGCGAAAAACCGGTGGTCAAGCTTACCGCCGATGGCAACGGCCATTTTTCTACCCTGGGCAGCATCAATGGTTATACCACGCGCTTCCTGGTGGACACCGGCGCAACCACCGTCGCACTCAGCACCAGTGAAGCCAAACGCATGGGCATCGATTATCAAAATGGCGAGCGCGGTGCTTCCTCGACCGCCAATGGCGTGGTGC
>JBBRTU010000051.1:0-18726 GCA_038244115.1 Burkholderiales bacterium | reverse complement strand
GCCTTTGGCTTCGCCGCCAAATTTCTTCGATAAGATCGTGGTGATCGCCGCCGTTAGCGTCGTCTTGCCATGATCCACGTGGCCTATCGTGCCCACGTTTACGTGCGGTTTCGTCCGCTCAAATTTACCTTTTGCCATGATCGTTCCCCTTGATGCACGTTAAATCAATAAAAAAACCAGTGGTGCCCATGGACAGAATCGGACTGTCGACCTCTCCCTTACCAAGGGAGTGCTCTACCACTGAGCTACATGGGCCAAAAAATCTAAATCAAAATCTAAATATCGTGGAGCGGGTGAAGGGAATCGAACCCTCGTCGTAAGTTTGGAAAACTTCTGCTCTACCATTGAGCTACACCCGCATTCCGGGGCAAGAGCATCTCTCTGACGAGGCCCGCCCCGTCTTGCAAAACATAAAGCCACAAAAAATCTGGTGGAGGGGGAAGGATTCGAACCTTCGAAGGCTGAGCCGTCAGATTTACAGTCTGATCCCTTTGACCGCTCGGGAACCCCTCCAAACGAAACCGCTAATTATGCTGATATTTCCGGGCCATGTCAACGACACGAGGAGTATTGAAGAACAAGAGAGTGTTCACTTCGGTATAACTTGGCTTCGCCGCTAAACAAACTTTGTATATGATGTTCGCTTTTGCCGACAGAACTCCCATGCTGGTACTCGGTATCGAAACCTCCTGCGACGAAACCGGTGTCGCGCTCTACCATACCGAACGCGGCCTGCTCGCCCACGCACTGCATTCGCAGATCGCCATGCATGCGGAATACGGCGGCGTGGTGCCGGAACTTGCCTCGCGCGACCACATCCGGCGCGTGCTGCCGCTCACGCGCAAGGCACTGGACAGCGCCGGTGTTGCGCTTGGCGACATCGAAGCTATCGCCTACACCGAAGGGCCGGGATTGGCCGGGGCATTGCTGGTCGGCGCCAGCACCGCCAACGCTTTGGGACTGGCGTTGAATGTCCCCACGCTGGGCGTGCATCATCTCGAAGGCCACCTGCTCTCACCGCTCATTTCCGATACGCCTCCCGCCTTTCCCTTCGTCGCCCTGCTGGTATCCGGCGGCCATACGCAGCTCATGCGCGTCGATGGTATAGGCCGCTACGAACTGCTCGGCGAAACCCTGGATGACGCCGCCGGCGAAGCCTTCGACAAAACCGCGCAACTGCTCGGCCTGGGTTACCCGGGCGGCTCGGCCTTGTCCAAACTGGCCGAGGAAGGCAATGCTAAACGCTTCAAGCTGCCGCGCCCGATGCTGCACAGCGGCGACCTCAATTTCAGCTTCAGCGGATTGAAAACTGCCGTGCTCACCCTGTCGCGCCAGCACACCCTCGACCATGCCAACCGCGCTGACATTGCCCGCGCATTTCAGGAAGCCATTGTGGAAGTGCTGGTGACCAAAGCGCTTGCCGCCATGACACAAACGGGTATGCAACGCCTGGTGGTGGCGGGTGGCGTCGGCGCCAACCGGCAACTCCGAGAATCGCTCACCACTCAGGCCGTCAAAAAAGGCATGACGGTTTATTATCCTGCGCTGGAATTTTGCACCGACAACGGCGCGATGATTGCATTTGCCGGTGCCATGCGCTTAAAGCATGGCGGTAATACGGATTATGAATTTACCGTCAGGCCGCGGTGGGATTTGGAGGAGATTAAAGTGGTTCTAGGATAAAGCCTTTTTCCACCTCTCATATTGTCAGGAGAAAGTCGCTCGCCTGAATCAAACTTTTTTCTAAATTTTTTAACTTCCCACTGCCATGCCTCTTGCATTTCATATTGTCGGTCGTAGAGAATCCAAATCAGCAAGTCCCATTCATGGTTTTTAGGGTTTGCAACACGCGTTACTTTACTGCCCTTTCTACCACTTGGTCGGTTCGCTTTATCTTGATAACGTTTCTCCTTGTAGCTGAAGTCATAACCCTTGCGTACAGCCGTAGCATCTTGCATAAGCGATGAATATTCTTCCACAGAACAACCAACCAGGCGGGTAGCCGCGTCAAACTCAGAGATTGCCGATGTAATGGCAGGAGCCACACCAAATTTCTCTTGCCACTGCAAGGCAGTTCGAACTAATTCAGCACGAATCTCATCCATAAATTTTCCATGATTTGAAATAGTCGATCCCATGACCGTAGTCTTAATGCTTGCCACGCACCTGCGACGCCCAGCGCATGAGCATATCACTACCCGTCCACTGCGCCACTGTTTCAGGGAAGAACAAAGTGGTAAACAATGCCGCCAGTATAGCCAGCAACAGTACGTGACCGAAGATACTTTCCGGCCGCAACACTCCCCAGTAACGCATGGCGAGAAACACCAGGTCTTTCTTGTGCTCGGACATCAACAGGTAGCGGCGCACAAAACTCACCGCCAGATATGCTGCATAACCACCCGCCAGCGCGGCGAACACCGCGCGGAAAATACCGAACAGATCGGTGCCACCCTGAGCATAGCGGTTATACATGAGTGAAAAAATACCGACCATGATGGAGGCGGAAACGGCGATCAGCACGTTGGCCAGCAGTCTGCGGCGCTCGCGTGCGATGTCCTGCTGACGCTTGACGAAAAAGTCGTCAACCTCACTTTTCAGGTATTCGATTTTTTCCTGCATGAGCGAAGTGATTTCGGATTTGATTACCGCGACGCGGTCATCAATGGTGATCGCCAGCTTGGCGGCGGCGTAGTCTACCACCTCGGTGATATCGTCTTTGGTCAGGCTGCGCTGGCTGTGCAGCTCCGCTGAAATTTTATCCAGTTTGGCATCCACTTCCTTGCTTGCGCCCAGCACCACTTCGCGCAATTCACCACTGGCTTCGGCAATACCTTCTTTCACTACGCCGTTCAGTTTTTCTGCGGCGCGATCGATCGACTCACGAGAAATTTTTTCCAGGCTTTCCCGCGCGTAGTCCATTTCCTTTTCGAACCAGGCCATCGTTGCACTCCTTACTGCGGCGGCATATCTCCGGCGCTATCTGGTTTACCGATAGCCCCTTCCTTGCCTGTAAGCAAATTACGAATATTCGACTGGTGACGCCACAGCAACAGCAGCGCCAAGCCAAGCACCGCGCCGCGCAGCACACCCGCTTGCAGAAACACCAGCCCGTACAGCGGCGCCAGCACCGAGGCGATCAGCGCGGATAGTGAAGATATACGCCACATCAACGCGGCAAGCAACCAAGTGGCCAGCACTGCCAGCCCCATCCAAACATTCAGCGCCAGCAATATACCCAGCGCGGTGGCCACACCCTTGCCGCCTTGGAAACCAAAGAACACCGGGAACACATGACCGAGAAATACAGCCAATGCCACGAGCGCGATACCCGTTTCGTCCACGCCATAAGCTTGTGCAAAGCGCTGCGCAAGAAATACTGCAAGCCAGCCTTTGGCCGCATCGCCGAACAAGGTCAAAGCAGCAGCGGCTTTTTTGCCGGTACGCAGCACATTGGTAGCGCCGGGGTTCTTGGAGCCGAAGGTGCGCGGGTCGGGCAAACCGAACAATTTGCTGGTGACCACCGCAAAAGAAATGGAGCCGATCAGGTAGGCAATCAGGACAAAAGCTATCGTGGGCATGGCAAATATTTTAGAATGGCAGATTACACTATTTTACGGTACTCAAGCCGCTTGCGCATGGACATCATTTTTTTACGTGACTTCAAACTCGAACTCGCCATCGGCATTTATGAATGGGAGCGCAAGGCTGTGCAGACCGTGCAGTTTGACCTAGAAATCGGCTTGCCGCACTGCAAGGCGTGTGAAACCGACCGGGTCGAGGATACCATAGACTACAGCCTGATCGTCCAGCGCATCCGGGACAGTGTGGCTAACCGGCATTTCTCGCTGGTGGAAGCCTTGTCCGAACATGTCGCGCAGTTGATCCTGAAAGAATTCGGCGCACCCTGGGTGCGGGTAAGCGTCGCGAAGCTGGGACTGGTGCGCGGTGTCAAACAGCTCGGCATCGTCATCGAACGGGGCAGCAAGGTTTGATTCCAGGCACCGAAATAATGGCGGCTTCGGCTGCCATTATCCTGCTCGCTTATTTCATCCGTGGTATCTCTGGCCTTGGTTCAGGATTAATTGCGGTACCTTTACTGGCGCATTTTCTGCCACTCCAATTTGTCGTACCCTTCGTACTGATACTGGATTTTTCTGCTTCTATCGTCATGAGCGGGAAAACCCGTAAGCATGCGCGATGGGATGAAATCACGCCGCTTCTACCGTTCAGCATTGCTGGCATCGTGCTCGGAGTTATGCTGTTGGTGAATCTTCCCAAAGAACCACTACTCATCGTCCTGGGAATTTTTGTCATGGTATTCGGGCTGCGCAACGCGCTTAATATCCATGGCGAAAAATTGATCTCGCGCTGGTGGGCAATTCCCGCTGGACTTACCGGCGGCACAGTCGGCGCCTTGTTCGGTACCGGCGGCCCGCCGTATGTGATCTATTTTTCCCACCGCCTGCACGACAAGGCAGAAATGCGCGCTACTTTCTCCGGCCTATTTTTGCTGGATGGCGGCCTGCGCATTGTCACTTTTCTGATTGCTGGCTTGCTGCTGCAACCCGATATGCTCCTAGCACTGGCCGGTGCCATGCCGCTAATGGTGCTGGGACTTTATTTTGGCAACAAGGTGCATGCAGGCCTGACCAACCAGCAGATGATGCGATTGATTGGCGTGCTACTGGTAGGCAGCGGAACGTCACTGATCTGGAAGGCGTGGTCATAACACACTACCCGCGTGGGTGATGCTTCTGGTGCAATTCTTTCAGCCGCTCCCGCGCCACATGAGTATATATCTGGGTAGTGGAAATATCCGAATGTCCTAGCAGCATTTGCACAACACGCAAGTCAGCACCATGATTGAGCAAGTGGGTGGCGAAGGCATGGCGCAGCGTGTGTGGTGAAAGCGCGCCATCAATTCCAGCCTGTTTGGCATGCCGTTTGATCAGGTACCAGAACATCTGGCGCGTCATTGCAGCACCGCGCTGTGTCACAAACACAGCATCGGACACGCGCCCATGCAACAACTGCGGCCGCGCCTCGGAAAAATAACGTTTGAGCCAGTCCATCGCCTCGTCGCCCAGCGGCACCAAGCGTTCTTTTCCACCCTTGCCCATTACGCGCACCACGCCCATGTCCAAGCTTACAGCGACCATGGGCAGACTGACCAACTCGGATACGCGCAGCCCGGTCGCATAAAGCGTTTCCAGCATAGCGCGATCGCGTTGCCCGAGCGGTTCATCGACACGCGGCGCATTCAATAGCGCTTCGACATTGGCCTCTGATAATGTCTTCGGCAGCGAACGCGGCAATTTTGGCGATTCAAGACGAAGCGTCGGATCAGCGCTAATTCTGCCTTGGCGCAACAAGAACTGATAGAAACGCCGCAAGGTGGACAAGCGGCGCGCGGCAGTACTGGACTTGCTTTTCTCCGTCTGGTGCATGTACGCCAGATAGCCTTGCAAGTCGATGTGATTGGATTCCAGCAGCGTTTTTTCCGCTGCGTGCTTTAGCCAGCTTGCATACTTACGTAAATCACGCCGGTAACTTTCCAGCGTGTTGCGTGCGAGCCCGTCCTCCAGCCACAACAGGTCACAAAACTCATCAAGCAGATCGTTTGACACGGGCCTCATGATCGAGCAACCAATGTTTGATGCGCACAGGATCGCCATCGCGGCTATGCATGAATCCACCCGGACTATTTTTCGCCACAACCCGGTGACAGGGCACGACGATGGGAAGCGGGTTGGCACCGCACGCCTGCCCCACGGCACGCGCACTGGATCCGATCTCGCGCGCGAGGTCGCCATAATGCAGGGTAGCGCCCACAGGAATGCGACTAATTGCCTGCCAAACCCTGCGTTGGAAAGCGGTGCCGCTCTGTAACATGTGCAACGCAAACGAGTGTGCAGGATCGTGCAGGTAGGCTTGCAGCTCGGCGCACACTTTGCGTGCCGTGTCATGGCGCGGCGAGATTGCTTGCGTTGCCAGCGGCAAAAACGCGATGCGAACGAGCACGCCGTTTTTAATGGCGATGCCGAGTGCCGCGCACGGCGCGCTTACAACGGCGTCATAGTCAGAAAATGTCATAATTTTTCCAGTGTGCGCTTGATGGCCGCCAGCTGTGCCGGGTCTTTGGTGGTAGTCAGCAGCATCTGATACTGCCTGCGCGCATCTTCCATCAGGCCCGCTCTAGCCAGGCTTGCGGCGGCCCGGAAACGCGTTGTCCGCACAACAGGATCGCGGCTGTCAGCCAGTATGAGCGCTTGCATAAAATACTCCCCTGCCGCTGCATATTGGCCGTTGCCTTCGGCAATATCACCCAAGGTGAATAAAATATCTTTATGTTGCGACAGAGGCGCAATGGGCAACCATTGTTTTAACAAACGCTCGGCTTGTTTCGCACCACCCGCTTCGCGCATTTCCAGTAAAAGCCGCAATACGGCATGCTGCTCGGCGGGCAGTAATGCAGGAATCAAAAATAGCTGGTGCAACGCGCCTTCTGCGTCAGCGAATTCACGTGCGCCGATAAATGCCGCGCTACGCTTTAGCTGCCACTGTGGTGCTAAAAAACCAGCTGGGGGATTCTCCAATCCGTGCCAGTAACGCGCCGCTTCTACCAGGTGCGCCATCTCGCTCGCCATCGCACCCAAGGTAACGCGCGTAACTGGCGCAATGCTGGCCACCTCATCCTGCCCAAATATTTTCAATGCGGCCAGGCTCAGCTTCCCATCACGCAGCGATGCGACGAATTTATTTTGCGCATCCGCACGCATCTCCGCTGTCTGTGCCGCATCGGACAAGTAGACCAACAAACTGCGCGTAGTGACCGGAGCAGTGGCAGCAGTGCGCGCGGCCAGCTCCATCCAGGCCGCATCGTCCCCGACCAACAGGCTGGACTGATTGGCCACATCCATCGCAAGCTTCGTATAGGCCTTGCGCAGGGTTTGCGTGCTGACCGGGAACGCACCGGCTGGCTCTTTCATATTCAGCAATTGTTCGCGTGCTTCCTGCGCCAGCACAACATTATTCTGCAGCAGCGCCACACGCAACACGCACACCCAGTAAGCAGGACTGCCGTTTTTTTGCAGCGCGTGGCGTGCTTCAGCCAGCGCCAAAGAGGGTGCGGTCAAGCCGGCTTCCAGCCTGAGCAACAACTTGAGCGGGCCATCGTCCAGTTGCGGCAACCATGTCACCGCCTCGCGCACCATGCCGGCATTCAGCAAGACCTCTATCAATTGTGCCAGCAGCGCTTTGTCCGGCTTTGGAAAATCCTGCTGATAGCGCAACTGCACCAGATAGGCATCGGCTGCACGCTGGTCAGTCAAGTAACTCTCCAATACCAGGCGCCGAAGCAGGGCGTGATTTGCTGCAGGTTCCAATTGCCACAACAGTCGCGCCAAATAAGCGCGCACCTGTTCGCCTTGGCCGACTCTCAGCGCAGCTTGTGCGCCCGCCAGGTAAGCATCGCGCAGGAAGTCTGCGGGCAGGGTGGCTGGCAATTGTTCCGTACGGCGCAGAATATCTTGCGACCGGCCAAGTGTAATCAGCAACGATAAGCGTAAGCGCTCCCAGGCAAGCCAATCCGGATCATCGCGCATTGCCGGCTGTCCAGTGTCCACTTTCTGCAGGGCCAGTTGCGGGGTGCCCGCCTGGGCTAATTGCGTGGCCAGCGTTAATTGATCGTTAGCAGCAAACGCGACTGCAGAGATGAGCAGGGAGGCAAGAAGAAAATAGAAATAGCGCATGGCATCATTCTAGCGCGCCTGTCGAAAGCCCACAAACGACAAGGGCGCGACAAATGTCGCGCCCTTGTTGAATCCGCAATGCAGAAGAGAATAGCTTACTCGGTAGCCGACTGTGCTTTGTCCGCACGGGCAGTGAGTTTTTCCTTAATACGTGCCGATTTGCCGGAACGATCACGCAGGTAGTACAGCTTGGCGCGGCGCACATCACCACGACGCTTGAGTTCGATGCTGGCGATCAGCGGCGAATAAGTTTGGAAAGTACGCTCCACGCCCTCACCAGAGGAAATTTTACGCACGGTGAAAGCGGAATTAAGGCCGCGGTTGCGCTTGGCAATCACCACACCCTCATATGCCTGCAGACGCTCGCGTGTACCCTCTTTTACTTTCACCTGCACCACTATGGTGTCGCCAGGTGAGAAAGTCGGGTAGTTCTTGCCCAGACGGGCGATTTCTTCTTGTTCCAGTTGCTGGATGATATCCATTTGAAGCTCCTTAAAATTTCTTACTTATCGGCATCCTGTTCCTGCTGGTATTCCGCTTGGAAAGCGGCCAGTAGCCCGGACTCCACTTTTGTCAGCGGTCGCAACGCCAATAAATCCGGTCGCCGCAACCACGTTCTGCCCAGCGCCTGTTTCAGACGCCAGCGCTGAATTTCCGCATGATGCCCAGACATCAGCACCGGCGGCACCTCCGCACCCTCGTATACTTCGGGCCGGGTGTAGTGGGGGTAATCCAGCAACCCTTCCACAAATGAATCTTGCGCGGCTGAATCGGCATCGCCCAAGGCACCGGGCAACAACCGCACCACGCTATCTATCAGCACCATCGCGGCCAACTCGCCACCGGACAGCACATAATCCCCAATGGAGATTTCTTCATCAACCTGGCGTTCGATCAGGCGCTCGTCCACGCCTTCGTAACGCCCGGCCAGCATAATCAATCCCGGCTCACTCGCCAGCGCCACCACCTTTTGGTGGGTCAACGTCTTTCCCTGCGGCGAAAGATACACCACTTTCGGTGACTCAATTCCGGCCTCGCGCTGAGCTTGCTTCGCCGCGAGAATGGCTTTCTCCAGCGGGTCAGCCAGCATCACCATGCCTGGTCCGCCGCCATAAGGCCGGTCGTCCACAGTGCGATAATTGTTGGTCGTAAAATCTCGCGGATTCCACAACGCTAATTGGTACAGCGCCTGTTCCAGCGCACGGCCCGTAATACCAAACTTGGCCACCGCGTCGAACATGGGGGGAAACAGCGTAATGACATCAAACCGCATCAGTAATCTGCACCCCAATCAACCTGGATTACAGCCGCTGCCTTGTCCACGTCGAGTACAACCTGTTTGACAAAGGGGATCAAACGTTCCCGTTCACCTGTTACAACCAGCACGTCGTTGGCGCCGGTTTGCAGCAGGCTCGCCACCTTGCCCAATTCGACCCCTGCAGTATTCACCACCTTGAGGCCGATCAGATCGCTCCAGTAGAACTCGTTTTCCTCAGGAGGGGGCAGATCATCGCGCAACACCGCAATCTCTTTGCCGTTCAGCGCTTCTGCCTCTCTGCGGTCAGTCACGCCTTCCAGTTGCGCAATTAACAACTTCCCATGGATATTGCCACTCAGCACCGGGTACTCGTGCCAGGCGCCATCGCGCTCCAGCCACCATACCGGGTAATCCAGCAAACCGTCCATGGCCTCGGTAAAGGTGTGCACCTTGAGCCAGCCGCGCACACCAAACGGGGCGGAAACCCGCCCCATCACCACCAGGTCCTCAGGCGATCTTGGCACCAGCCTGCTTGACCAGCCTCGCTACTGTTTCGGACAACTGAGCGCCATTGCCCTGCCAGAAGCTAATGCGATCCAAATTGACGCGCAGCGATTCCTGCCCTTCCGATGCACGTGGATCGTAGAAACCTACGCGTTCAATGAACCTGCCATCGCGACGATTGCGCGAATCAGCCACCACCATGTTGTAGAAGGGACGCTTTTTGGCGCCGCCACGTGCGAGTCGAATGATAACCATCGATTAACCCTTAAAATTCTAAAAAAACAGCCCGGACACAAACCCGGCAACAACGGAATAGTCCGTGCCGGAGCGAAAAGGCAGTGATTTTACGACACTTTTTCAGGTTTTGGCAAGAGCACTGCCTAGGAATGGGTTGCCCTCAGCATGGAACGGCCTTGAGACTCGGTGAGCAGTTTGGTGGCCTCGTCGGCTGACAGCGGCCAACTAAAAAGGAAGCCCTGCATCTCATCGCACTCCATTGCTTGCAGGAGGTCGAGCTGTTTCTCGGTTTCCACGCCCTCCGCAATAATGTTGAGCTTTAGCCCCTTGGCCATGGCAATAATAGCCGTGACGATAGAGGTGTCGCCGTTTGGGTCTTTGGTCAGGTCGCGCACGAAGGACTGATCGATCTTGAGAGTATGTATGGGAAACTTCCTGAGATAACTGAGCGAAGAGTACCCGGTACCGAAATCATCAATGGAAATTTTTACCCCAGCCAAGGAAAGCTTGCGTAGCTTGACGATAGTATTTTCCACGTCCTGCATGATCATGCTCTCGGTAATTTCCAGTTCCAGCAGACCAAAATCCAGACTGGTCTCATGCAAGGTCTGCATGATCTTCTCAACAAAATGGGATTGCTCAATCTGCTGCGCTGACAAATTCACCGCCAAGCGTACCGGCGGAATCCCGGCATTGAGCCAGGCTTTGGTCTGAATACAGGCCGTTCGCGTAGCCCATTCGCCAATCGGCACGATCAGCCCAGTTTCCTCCGCCAGCGCAATAAAATCCGAAGGCAGCAACAGACCGCGACTTGGATGTTGCCAGCGAATAAGCGCTTCCATTCCGACAATGCGGCCACTGCGGATATTCAACTGAGGCTGATAAAACACGCGGAATTCGTCTCGCTCCAAGGCCTTGCGCATGCTGTTTTCCAGCGAAAGCCGCTCGGAGAATGAAGCGTTCATTGACTGCGAATAAAATTGGTAGTTATTCTTGCTGCGCGACTTGGTGTGATACATAGCGATGTCGGCATTTTTCACCAGACTATCGATTGTTTCACCATCATTAGGATAAAGAGAAATGCCGATACTGACGCTGATAAACAATTCATTATTGTCTATATAGAACGGGCGTTCCAGATCCGAAATAATTTTTTTTGCAATTTGTTCGGCGTCCTCGACACCCATAACCTGTGGCAACAGCAAGGTAAACTCATCACCACCCAGACGCGCCAGCGTATCACCCTCTCGCAGACATCCCCTCAACCGGCCACCCACGCTTAACAACAACTCGTCGCCGATGACATGACCCAAGGTATCGTTGACCACCTTGAAGCGATCAAGATCGAGCAGCATCACCACCAGCATTTCACTGTTACGCTTGGCCTGCGCCATTGCTAAACTTAGGCGATCCTTGAACAGGATGCGATTTGGCAAGCCGGTCAATAAATCGTGATAGGCCTGATAGTTGATGGTCTCTTCCGCTTTTTTACGGTCACTTACATCTTTCGCGACACCATAAGTTCCAACGAAGCGCCCAGGGAAATTTGGGTCAACATCGTCGTACATACCCATGGCGTTGAGTTCCATGGTGACGAAACGGGTCTCGAACTGCCGTGGCCGGTGTGTATCCGGCCTGCATTTCAGGCGAACCTCGACGTTACGCGAAGCACGCTCGCCGGTACGCCTTTCGTCGAAAATATGCGTGATATTGGACACATCTTCAGCATGAATGATGTCCGAATAATGCTTGCCGACTAATTCTTCCTCCCCATATCCAAGCAAGCTTTCGGCACGATCATTAAGGAACGTGAAGCATCCTTTTTCATCCAGCGTATATATGAGGTCAGGTGAATTATTGACCAGGTAGCGGTACCATTTTTCTGACTGCTCCAGCCGCTTGCCAATGTTCTTGTTTTCCCGCTCCAGTTTGCGTTTGCCAAGCGCGTTCTCGACTGTATGCAGCAATGCTTCCGGTTCGTAGGGCTTGCGCAGAAAATCATAAGCGCCACTACGTAGCGCCTTGATGGCAGAATTAATCGAGGTATCCCCGCTGACCACGATTACGGTAGTATCAATCCCGCGACTGATAACGAATTCCATCACGAGAAAGCCATCCACATCTGGCATACACAAATCGAGTAAAATGAGGTCATAGTGCTGCTGCTGAATACGCACCAACGCTTCGCGTCCGCCATTGGCAATGTCTGGTTCATAGCCGTAGACGTTCATCACTCGCTTCAAACTGTTGAGCAAGTGTGGCTCGTCGTCCACCAGCAAAATTCTTGGCGCAGCGAATACCATATGCACGCCTCCCCCGAAGCTTTTATCCAAACTATCCATGCCTCACCTGTCCTTTAACTGGTAACTTCTGTTGCCAAAATTCTAGGTAGTAATATCTGAAAACTGGTTCCTGCTTCATTACTGCGACAGCTTATCGACCCCCTTAACTCCTTGACGATATTCTTCACAATCGCCAGCCCCAGTCCAGCATGTTCCCGTCCTTTGGTGGTCGTTACAGGTTCGAACAAATGCGTCATCACCTCAGGTGGAATGCCAGAGCCGGTATCTTCCACCACGATTTCGACATACTCGCTACCATCGACGTTGAGCTTGTCACGCGTGGTTAATATCAACTTGCCACCGCCGGGCATTGCTTCAGTGGCATTTTTGATCAGATTCATCATGACCTGTTTTAGCTTGTTGCGATCTGTAACCATCAAGGGGAAATCCTTGCCAAGACGTGTCTCGATGATGATCTTGCTCTGTTTGAGCGCTACTTCCTGTGTCAGCTTGACCAGATCAGCAATCACTTCGTTGATATTGACACCATCACCATCGCGTCCCTTCGATTCCACGGCTTTAGTAAGGCTACGCACTATTTCTGCCACGCGGTCGATCTCGTCGCTGATCACGCCCAAATCTTGCTGAGCCGGATCTTCCTCGCGCATTTTGAGTTGCAAGACTTTGATGTAGTTTTTCATGACACTCAAGGGGTTGTTGACTTCGTGCACGACCTTTCGCGCCTTAACGTCGGAAATCGCCCGTCTCTCCGCCTCAATCAGATTGATCTGTGACAATCTGGTTCTAAAGTCATCTATCGTTGCAGCGGATTGTGCAACAAACATTGTGATTAGCTTGGTTTGCTTTTCCAGCCGTGGCAGCTGTTTCTTATCAATTCCAATTACGATCACGCCAATCCGCTTCCCACGCACTGTCAGCGGCAGACACATGACACCTTCTTTTTGAATCAGCCGAATTAGCTGCTCATCCAGAATCGGCTGGTTACCCTCAGGGGAAAGGAATACCCGTTTCGGTAAATTTTGTAACAAAGTATCGGCAACTATATTTTTCCCTGGTTCGAGCGCCGTCATCAGCTCGTTCACCAGGCGGTAGCGCGATTCACCGCCACTCTTGCCATACAATAAATTATATTCGGCGTCATATAAGAAGAAGAAAGCACCCTGGACGCCGAAAAGCAGATGCATGCTTTGCTGAATTGAGGTGAGAACAGCATCTTCATCCACCATTTCCGCAGGAGCGCTACGCGCGCTGCCCAACAGAGAAATATCCCGTACCTCCCGAGCCAGTTGCAATTTTTTCACATTGTCCGACTGAGTGGACGCGGCACTGGCACGTACCTGGTGAGCACGGTATTTTCTGCGCTCACCAGTGGTATCGTGCTCTGACGTCGCTTCTTCACCAGGCAACTCGTCGATCTCAATATCCAGCGAGCGCGCAACCTGTTTCACTTTTTCGTGCGCCTTTGCAGAAAGCTCACCGACATCGTCAGCCCCAAGGCCAAAGACACGCTGCGCGATAACCGATGCTTCGCCACCCTCAACCAGCAAATCCAGGCTCATTGCATTGGCAACATAAATAATTTTCACCAATTGATGCGCATCAAGCACTCGTTCCAGGGAGTCGTGGTGATACAACACTGCATCCGACATAAACGACTGCAATTCCCAACTGTTCACCAACCATGCACCCACTTCGCTGTGCGTAGTCCCAAGATGCTTTTCCTCCAACGCAATCAACTGCGCTTCGTCCCGTTCGGCAACCACCACCGAAGCGTATTCCTTGGGAAAATTCAGCCACAGCACCAGCTGCCCTACGTTATGCAGCATGCCGGATAAATAGGCCTCATCCGGGCTACCATAAGCCGTTTTCTGCGCCAACATTTTGGCCAACGTTGCACAGGTCAACGAGTGGCGCCAGAAATATTTCAGGTCCAGCGCAGCGTTCGCACTGAACTGGTTGAACACGTGGTAAATCGACGCACTGATAGCGATTGACTTAATCGCATCCATACCCAGCACGACCAAGTTGTGCTCGAACGAATTAGCCTTTCCTGCTCTCCCATAAATAGGCGAATTAACTACGCTCATGATCTTGGCAGAGAGCGCAGTATCCTTATTCAAGATTTTTGCTAAATCCTCAAAGGTCGAATCCTCGGCATGACAGACCTCAAGCAGTTTGAGAAGAACATGAGGCATCGAAGGCAAATGAGTTGCATCGATTTTCTCAAGTAATTTGTTCGAAAAAGTTGGCATCCTGTTCTTTATAAAGGATGGATTGAATAGTTGTCAATTCCTGGCCCTGCTCAATGACACCGGCATCTTATTGATTGATTAGGCAAATGCAACATTTTTATAGCGACCATTCTTGAGAATTCTTGAATACCATTTCTGTTTTACAGTTAAATTGTGGATTATTTAAGGCGGCTTCTTAGAACGAGATGGCATCTATGCCCACATGTGGGCATTACAGTAGCAAGAGGAGTCAAAACGCGATGCGCTGGTTGAATCTGGAATGGGGTAATGTAGAATTAAGCTAAAGTTTCTGTAATAACTTCCGATTTTAATTACCCTAATGTACAGTGTCGGTGTAAGCTACTTGTAAACGGGAATGTCACTGTCAAACGTTACCTAACGATAATTTTAGACAAAGGTAGGGGAAAACAATGCGTCTTGGCCAAATGTTAGCCACATCAATCTTGATCCTTTCCTTCACGCTGATGAGCAGTGGGGGTGCAGAGGCCAGCAGCAAACACCATTCCAAGAACAGAGTCAAAGTCGTCTACAACCACGGCAAGCACCATGCAGCCCGAAACGACCCTAGCCGCTACATCATCACGCCAAATGGCGAATTACGCCTGGCCTCTTCGGCCGCACTGGTAATCGACCAGGAAGACGGACATGCGTTATACGCCAAGCGCGCTGATGCGGTTTCACCAATTGCTTCAATCACCAAACTCATGACTGCCATGGTGGTGCTCGATGCCAAGCTGCCGATGGATGAAAAAATAACCGTCGAGTCATCTGATGTAGACACGCTGCGCAACTCCGGCTCGCGGCTGGCTGTAGGTTCGGAATTACCTCGATCGGAAATGTTGCGCTTGGCCCTGATGTCATCGGAAAATCGCGCGGCAGCCGCGCTTGCTCGCACTTATCCAGGCAGCACGCCAGCGTTCGTCATGGCCATGAACCGCAAGGCCACCGAACTTGGCATGCTCTCCAGCCATTTTATCGACCCTACCGGTCTGCACAGCGAAAATGTATCAACCCCGGAAGACTTGGTAAAAATGGTCAAGGCTGGCACTCAATATGGCATGATCCGCGAATTCACCACCACCGCGTCCGCCGAAGTGGACACCGGACGGCGCCATCCACAGGCATTCCACAATACCAACGCGCTGGTGCGCGCTGGCGAATGGAACATCGGCTTAAGCAAGACCGGTTTCATCAACGAAGCAGGCCGTTGCCTGGTGATGCAAGTAACCATTGCCAGCCGGCCGATCATTATTGTTCTACTTGATTCCGTCGGAAAATATACGCGAATCGCCGATGCCCAACGCATCAAGCGCTGGGTGGAATACCGCGTGGGTCGTGTAGCGCGTGCTGCCAAACCATCCAAAGACACCTAATCTCCTTCAGGCATTTGCCTGAGCAAATATGCACCCTGGCTTTTTCATTACCGGCACCGATACTGGTGTCGGTAAGACACTGATATCCTGCGCCCTGTTACTCGCCTTAGCCAAAGCTGGTAAACGCGTCATAGGCATGAAGCCGATAGCCGCTGGTTGCGAACTCCGCAGCAATGCCATCCAGTGCGAAGATGTCGAAAGTTTGCGCGCCGCCAGCAATGTGGAGGCGCGGCTTGAGCTAGTCTGCCCCTACGCGTTTGCCCCGCACATCGCACCCCATCTTGCAGCCGCACATGCCAGCATCACTATCGAGTTGCCCCGTATTCAAGCTGCTTTCGAGCAATTGCGCCACCTGGCAGACATTATTATCGTCGAAGGAGTCGGTGGTTTCCGTGTCCCGCTAAACACTGTCGAGGATACCGCCGACCTGGCCAAATTACTTGACCTGCCTGTAATTTTAGTAGTCGGTCTGCGCCTCGGCTGCTTAAACCATGCCCTGCTCACCGCACAAAGTATCACAGCAGCCGGCTTGCCCTTGGCGGGATGGATCGCTAACCAAGTGAACCCCGACATGCTTTTCCCGGCAGAAAATATTCAGGCGCTGGCAGAAAGGCTGCCTGCACCACTACTTGCCACAGTGGGATATCAAGCCACACCCAAGGCTGAAAATATCGCTCAGCTGCTACCAGTCAACGCTTTGTTAGCATCCCTGTAAGCCGCGTCCGTTCTGGCTCTCAGAGCCAGAATTTGTGTTAAAATTGCTCGCAATTCGACTCAGCAAAGTATGGAGCAATGCATGACATCACCGCAAGGATTTAAGCGCCTGGCTTTCTTCACACTGGTCTTCGCATGGTGCGTGGTCGTGTTGGGCGCTTACGTGCGCCTGTCCGACGCAGGACTCGGCTGCCCCGACTGGCCCGGGTGCTACGGCCAGATATCGCCGCATCATGCCAGCGAGGAAATTGCTGCAGCTGTCGCGGTCAAACCCGGCGGATCGGTGTCGTCCCCCAAGGCTTGGAAAGAAATGGTGCACCGTTATTTTGCCGGCACACTCGGCATACTGATTCTAGCGCTGTGCATCCAGGCATGGCGATTGCGCAAGCATGTGCCTACCTCCCCCTGGCTTCCGACTTTTTTGGTTGGGCTGGTTGTGTTTCAGGCATTACTCGGCATGTGGACAGTTACCTGGCTCTTAAAGCCCGTCGTAGTGACTTCTCATCTGCTCGGCGGGCTGGCCACGCTGGGATTGCTGGCATGGCTGGCGCTCGGTCAAATCAAACTGATAGCGCCTGCTCGCCCAGGCAATCTGCGTTTGTGGGCCGCGCTAGGCTTGTTGGTGATCATCATGCAGATTATGCTTGGTGGCTGGACCAGCACAAATTATGCTGCTCTCGCTTGCACCGATCTTCCACTTTGCAATGGCGCCTGGATGCCCCCTATGGATTTCGCCAATGGATTCCACCTTGTCCGCGAATTGGGTATGACTGCCGATGGCCGTTACCTGTCTCTTGAAGCGCTCACCGCCATTCACTGGGCACATCGGCTCGGTGCCGTGTTCACCGTGCTTTATCTTGCCTGGCTGGTTACACAGGTGATACGCGAGAAAACCCTGGCTCGCCTCGGTTTCACGATTCTTACTCTGCTGGTACTGCAATTCTGTCTCGGCGTTAGCAACATCTGGTTTAGTCTGCCGCTACCGGTTGCCGTATTGCACAACGCGGTGGCCGGGCTTCTGCTGATTTCCATGGTCATGCTCAATTCACGGCTCTTCCGCGCCGCCTAATTTGTTGTGACGCTACCAGCACTTTTCATAACCAGTCAATCAGGATAGAATTATCCTTTTCAATTGTTATGGATTTTCAACTGGCATAACCATGATTCTCTCCCGTACCAGCCAATATGCGATTCAGGCGCTTATCTACATCGCCACGCAACCACCCGGCGAACCAGTGCTTAACCGAAAAATTGCCGCTTACCTCAATGTGCCATCAGCCTATTTGGCGAAAATCATGCAAAGTCTGTGCAAAGGCAATCTGCTTTATTCCTTTCGCGGAAGACTTGGCGGTTTCTGCCTCCGCGAAGGCGCCGAAAGCACCGACTTGATGCAAATCCTGATTCTCACCGAAGGCCAGGGGTTTACTGAGGATTGCCTGCTTGGCTTAAAAGTTTGCAGCGACGCGACCGCCTGCCCGATGCACGCCAAATGGAAACCCATCAAACAAAAAGTGTTCGCCTTGTTGACCGAACAGACCTTGGAAAAGCTTGCAACTGCAGTCGTCAGCGGTAAATATCGTCTAACTGATTTACCTCATGCTGTGCTCTTCTAGCCGCCAACAGCACCTGTGCCTACTGGTAATTTAATTACCCCAGAATCTCTATTTCTGCCATGAAAAAACTTCCCCTGCTGCTCGTCTGCCTGACAGCCTTGCTGATCATGTCGTGTCTTCCCGGTTGTGGCGAACGGCAGGTGCCGCAGAAGTTTCTGGCCACAGATATTTCCGGCATGGATTTGGGTGGCGATTTCACCTTAACCGACCATAATGGCAAATTGAGAACGCTGTCAGAATTCAAGGGAAAGGCCGTCGTGTTGTTCTTTGGGTATACCCATTGTCCCGATGTCTGCCCTACCACGTTGTCTGAAATGGCACTTGCTCTTAAACAACTCGGCTCCGATGCGCAGCGTGTGCAAGTCTTGTTCGTTACCCTCGACCCAGAACGCGATACGACAACGGTACTGGCGCAGTATGTACCCTCTTTCAACCCTACTTTTCTGGGCTTGCGCGGAGATACAGCAACTACCCTCGACATGACAAAAAGATTCAAAATATTCGCACAAAAGCATGCAACCGGCAGCGGTTCCGGCTACACCCTCGACCACAGCGCCAGCAGCTTTATTTTTGACCCCACTGGGAAGCCTCGTCTATTGCTCAGCTTTGGCCAAGGGCCGCAAGCTGTCGCCCATGATTTGAAACTGCTTCTACATTGATTTGAGTTATAATTTACAGTTCATGCCAAAACGTCACACCGCCACTGTTCCCGCCGTTC
>JBBRTU010000050.1:0-18920 GCA_038244115.1 Burkholderiales bacterium | reverse complement strand
CAATGCGTTCTATGCGTTTCAGCGTAAATTATTCAAAGGCAACGCACTGTAAATTTCAATCTGGGATCACTGCAAGGCGCCAGAGCGATGTCACTTCCGCCATGCGTGCGGCATAGAGCGGGTCGGTATCGTCAGAAGCACGCGGGTGAATCGGGCGGACATCCATCCGGTCTACAACCTTCAATCCTGCCTTGTCGATCATTTCGAGTAGCTCGGCGCGTGAGCGCAGGCCCAGATGTTCGGCCAGGTCGGAGAGAATCAGCCAGCCTTCGCCCGCCGGTTCCAGATGCGCGGCCAGTCCGTTGAGGAACCCGCGCAGCATGCGGCTCTCCGGGTCGTACACCGCATGTTCGAGTGGGGAGCTAGGGCGTGCCGGCACCCACGGCGGGTTGCAGAGCACCAGCGGCGCCCGTCCTGGCGGAAACAAATCTGCCTGCACAACTTCCACGCGGTCAGTCAATCCGAGCCGCGCCAGATTCGCGCGCGCGCATGCCAGCGCGCGCGTGTCCTGATCGGTGGCTATGACATGTTCGATGCCCCGGCGGGCCAGCACCGCAGCCAGGACGCCAGTGCCCGTGCCGATGTCGAAGGCCAACGTCCGGGAAGGTAAGGGCGCTTTGCCCACCAGCTCCACATACTCGCTCCGAACCGGTGAAAACACGCCGTAATGCGGGTGAATGCGATCGCCCAGCGCCGGAATTTCCACGCCTTTCTTGCGCCATTCATACGCGCCGATCAGGCCTAATATTTCCCGCAGCGAGACCACTGAAGGTTCGTCTCCCACACCGAAAGCCTCCGTGCACGCCTGTCGCACGTCAGGCGCACGGCGCAGGGGAATGCTGTAGTCGCCCGCAAGCGGCAACAGCAGCATGGCCAGCGTACGTGCGCGCTGCGACTGTGATTGGCGATGCAGATTGAAAGCATCTAGCGGCGACGATGCAGCCTTGCGCGGTTTGCGGTCGGCACGCCGCGCCATGGCCTGCAGCAACTGGCGCGCATTCTGGAAGTCACCGCGCCACAGCATCGCACTCCCTTCGCATGCCAGGCGATACGCAGCGTCCGCCGTCATGCTGTCATCGGCGATGACTACGTGTTTGGGCGGCGGTGCTCCGCTCTCCGAACGCCAAAGGGCGGAGCGGTTCTCGCCTGCCTCGATCCAGTTAATGGCGGTGGGGTTGATCACGGTAATACTTATGTGCGCAGTAGCAGGGATGGCGCAGGAAAAAAGACGCCTGCCGTGCCGGATTCCCAGCGTGGGTATTTCTGCATGATGCATTCGTACCTTGCTGCATCCACGATCGCCGACAGCCAGGCCTGCAGCCGCGGCCAGGGTTGTGCGCTGAACCAGTCCTGGTCTGTCTGCGCGAACTGGCGCACGAACGGTGCGATCGCCATATCGGCCAATGCCGCATGCGCGCCGAACAGGTAGGACGTCGCGCTTAACTGCGTGTTAAGCCGCTGCAAAAACGCGGCCCCCGCAGCGCGGTGTGATTGCGCATCGACGTTCTCATTTTCATTCTTGTAGCGCTCGGGGTATTTGTAGCGATCCAGGTGGTATTTGAACTCGCCGTCGCATTGCGCGATCAGCGCCAGCATGGCCTCGTGGGAACCTTGCTGCGGACTCAGCCAGTGCTCGGGGTCATGCTGCTGCAGCGCCCACAGCATGATATCCAGGCTCTCATCCAGTACTTGCCCGTCGGGTGTAACCAACACCGGCACCGTCGCTTTTGCCGATGCTGCCAGCATTTCATGCGGTTTATCCCGCAGCACCACTTCGCGCAGTTCGCAGATCTGGCCGCTGGCCATCAATGCCAGCCGCGCGCGCATGGCGTAGGGGCAGCGGCGGAAGGAATAAAGAATGGGTTGCGCGGATGCCGGCGTCGCGTCAGTCTGTCGCATCGACGGTTTTTCCTTGGGCTTTTTGTCGAAGCGCGCGCCGATATGCGGCTGATTACGGCGTTGAGCCAGCACGATCTGGCGCTGCCGCTCGGCCAGGGCGCTTTTCTGTGCTGCGGTTTTTTGGTCATGGCAATGCGGGCAGCTGATACCAAGCACAAAAAATTCCGAGGCTTTATCTGCGGCGTTGATCGGCATGCGGCAAGCACGACAGAATTCAAATTTCCCTTGTTGCAAGCCATGCCCCACCGATACGCGCTCGTCAAATACGAAACATTCGCCCTGCCACAGGCTTTCTTCTTCCGGCACGGTTTCCAGATATTTCAGAATGCCGCCTTCAAGGTGATACACCTCGTCGAACCCTTCGCTGCGCAAGAATGCGGTGGACTTCTCGCAGCGTATGCCGCCTGTGCAAAACATCGCGACCTTGGGTTTTTCACGCAGGGATTTTTCCTGCCTCACCCATGCGGGCAGTTCCGAAAAACTTTTGGTCTTGGGGTTAAGCGCGCCTTTGAAGGTGCCGACGGCTACCTCGTAATCGTTGCGCGTATCTACTACCACCACATTCGGGTCGCTAATCAGCGCATTCCAGTCTTCCGCTTTGACGTACCGTCCGGCCATTTTGGTAGGGTCTACACCTTGCTCGCCCATAGTCACAATTTCGCGCTTCAGTCGCACCTTAAGCCGGTAAAACGGCGGCTTTGCGGCAAACGATTCCTTGTGCGTCAAATCGGCCAGGCGTGGGTCGCGGCGCAGAAATTCCAGCACGGCACGGACGTCCTCGGGCAAGCCGGCAATCGTGCCGTTGATGCCTTCTTCGGCCAGCAACAGCGTGCCTTTGACATCGTGCTCCTCGCAGCAAGCCTGCAGCGGCGCTTGGAGCTCTGCAAAATCGGGCAGCTCAACGAATTTATACAAAGCAGCGGTTAAGAATGTTGCCATCGATGTTTCCGGGGTTTCCGCGTATTTGAACGGGAGCTTTCATCAAGCTCAGTCATGCATTGTTGACAAGAGCGGCAGTCCACCGAAGGGTTAGCACTCATTCGATGCTTAGTGCTTGTGTCATCAGTACGGCGTGCCGTCTTTATGGACAAACTTCCAGTCGCCCTCCACTAGCAAGGCCTTGAGATCGTCATCAGGATAGTTTCCTTCGTCTCCCGGCGTTCTGTCGCCGACTTCGAGGTACACGACCTCCTCTGCGGTTTCGTTGATCAGACGGTGGCCGTTACCGGTGCCTGCCTTGAAACCTGCGCACATTCCCGCAGAGAGCTGAGTGTGGCCTTCGTCGGTGCATAGCGTTGGGCGCCCCTGCAAGATGTAGACGAACTCGTCTTGCTTGGTGTGAGCGTGGCGAAGGGCTGAAACTGCATTGGGAGCCAAGCGTGTGAAATTGACGCCAAAGTTTGTGAGGCCAAACAGGTCGCCAAGCGGACGCTTCTCCCTACCTACCATGCGCGATGCAAACGGTTCAGGATAGATTGAGGACTTGATTCGTGCAGGTGCTTCATCTGCATTGACGGCGATCGGACTTGCTTCTTCTGACATATGAGCCTCGTGAGACAAACTGGGGAGGGCTAACGTAAAGCCAAGGGGCGGGCGTGATAGCGACCATCCCGCTGGTCGCAATGTAAGCAAAATTATACCTCTACCTTGAAGCCTAGCTCAACATCACAGCCTGCTTGGCCGCCTCTAAGCCGGCACGAAACGGACACATGCTACGGAAAGCACGGGGACATGCGCATGCATTTCACGCTGGAGCGACGTAGAAATTTCCTTTGCCTCAGCCAGGGAAAGGCTATCGTCGACAATGATCGTGACATCCGCATGGAGCTTATGGCCAAGCCAACGAGCCTTAATTTCCACTATTTTTTTCAGCTGCGGTACATGTTCCGCAGCATGTTCGATTTCACGGATAATTCCAGGTTCGACCCCGTCCAGCAAGCGGGTGACAACGGCGCGGGCAGACTGCCAAACGATACCAAGGATCGCGAGTGTGATCAGGAGGCCGATAATCGGATCGGCCAGCGGCCAGCCGAAGTGGACACCCGCCGCGCCTGCAACCACCGCAAGACTCGTCAGACTGTCAACAGCGGCATGATAGCCGTCCGCGACCAAGGCCGTGCTGTTTATCCGACGCCCGACGCGAATGCGCACAACGGCTGCTGCCGCGTTGCCGAGGAGTCCTACTATTCCGGCTGCTGCGACAACTGGCAGATAGAGAATCGGTTGTGGGTCAATCAAGCGGGTCACAGCCTCATATCCACTCGCGACTGCGCTAAACAGCACGATCAAGACAATGAAAAGACCCGCCAAATCCTCGGCCCGACCGAGGCCGTAGGTGAAAGTGGGGCTGGGTCTCCGGCGGGCCAGCACGAAGGCGGCCCAGAGCGGGATAGCGGTCGTGGCATCCGCGAAATTGTGGATCGTATCGGCAAGCAATGCCACGCTGTTTGTCGCGAGTACCGCCGCGAGTTGTAGCACCGCAGTGATGGTAAGAATCGTGAATGACCATTTGACTGCCCAAACGCCTTCCACGGACGCGGCGATGCTCGGATCGATCACGCCATGCGTATGTCCGTGCTGGTCGTCTTCGTATGCGTCCCCTCCATGATGGGCGTGGCCGCCACCATAACTGAACCAGCTGCGCATCTTGGCAAGCATCAATCCCTCACAGGTACTTAGACAGCGCCTTGAATTCAAGGACGGCATCACCACGCTTCATCTCGTCAAGACAATGCTCGATGTGATCATTCACGAGTTCGCGCTTGGCGTTGCAGATGGCGTTTTCGACGGCGTGAAGCTGTTGGGCGAGGTCCACGCAGGGGCGGTTCTGTTCCAGCATGGTGAGGATGCTCGCGAGATGGCCGTGTGCTCGTTTAAGACGAGCGACAATTTTTGGATGGCTGGTGTGCTTCATACGTGTTCTCCGGCAGATGAAGTTGTGGCAGGTTTTTCGAGAAGAACGAACCATGCGAAATTGAAGACACCCTGGTCGATCACGTTGAAACCCGTTTTCCGCACCATGCGCAGCCAGCCTTCCCTGGATGTAAGGAAGAAAGACAACACGTTGCCGACGGCGAACATAGGCCAGCCCGGCGTCCAGACCGCCATCATAAAGCGCCCGCCGGGCTTGAGAACGCGGAATACTTCGTTTAGCCCCTGCTCCTTATATCGTCCCAAGTGATCGTACACATTGGTGCTGATCGCGCTGTCGAACAAGCAGTCATCGAAAGGCAGGGCAGTGAGGTCGGCCTTTTCGATGCGGACACGCTCCGTCAGGCCCGCGATGCGGAGATTGCGGTCAAGCAGGGAGCGGCCCCCGTCATCGATATAGCCTGCGTCAAAACGGTCAACCGCCACCACACGTCCTTCGCCCAAGACGCGGCTTAAGGCGATTGTGGTGCGGCCCGCGCCGCACCCAGCGTCAAGGATAAGGTCTTGGTTGCTGCGCAGTAACGCGACCATCGGGAGTACGACATGATCGGGACTGCGAAACGAAAGCATAATGAAATTGCCGGCAATGAATGAGGCGCTGAGGAGCACTGCTAAGAACGAAAGCGGCCACCAACCCGGTGCCGCGATGTTAATTGCAATAGCTGCGGCGAAGGCGACAAGCGCCGCAACCGCCAGCCCGTTCATCCATTCTGGGCCCCAGCCGAATTCCAAGACATCGGGCCTAGGTGGAGCGGGCCGCATAAAGGATCGAAAGAACCGGCGCAACCCGATGACGTAGAGCGAAGCAAGCAACACAATTCCGCCAACGAGATGGAATCCAGCGAAGAGAATGATCGACTGTGAGACGGCTTCTAGAGAGGGAACATAAAGCAGGAGGACGAGGCCGGCGATCAGACCCAGCACTCCCACGATCCAGGTGTGGCTATGGATATTTCGTGGCATTTGCGTGCGCTTATGCGGATGAATATGGTGCATGCGTTATTTCCTTTTGGATTGGTCAGCGCATCCTATCCCCTAGGATTGGTTAAGTCAATAGACGTATTCTGCTCGAGGCTACGAATGAATTGTTATTGGCGGTGGAGATGAGCAGGAGCGTTTTGTTCACCCGTTTAGTGAGTCCGCTGCGTGCTGGCCTGCACACTCTCATTACGCCTTGCCCTGAGCCAATCGAAGTTTGTGCGGCATGCGAATGTTGACACTCTGTGTTTCAGAGTTCTATTACTCTGAAACACAGAGTAATAGACATTGGAGCCGATCATGTCCGAAATCGTCACGCAGCAACTCGACGCCATCCATTCGATGTTATCGGCGGGCCACCGCAGCCTGCGCATCGAGCGTCATAGTCTGAATTTGTGGGGGCTGGCCGGCGGCGCGCTGTTCTTGGTCAGCCCGAGCATCCTCACCCCCGAGCAATTTCCTGTTGTCGAGCAGCGGGCGCTGGCCTGGTTGTTGTTGCTGAGTACGGTGCTGGGCGACGTAGCTGTCGCCGACTGGCATCTCACACGCCGCGCAAAGCAGTCGCGCGACGAAACTTGGCCGTTCATCCACCGCCAAGTATTGAAAGTCTGGTGGCTGCTGATGGGGATGGGAACATTGCTCACTTTCGCAATTTTCTTTTTCGGCGGTGGCTACATGCTTTTTTCCGCCTGGCTAGTGTTACTTGGATTGGGGCTTTACGTGCACGGGTTGTTTTCCGAGGAGTTGCTGGAATGGGCCGGCGCGCTGGTAATCATCATCGGCATTCTCAGCCTGACTGTTGGTCTCCCGGCGGAAACCATGCGTTGGATCGCTGCCTCGGTATTCGGCATCGGCCTGCCCTTGCTGGCCGCCATGCTCGACCGCGGACGATCCCGCCCCGCTTTGCACCGTCTAATGCAAGTCTGCGTTTGGATATTGGCGGTGCTGGCCTTGCCGCTAGCGGCGCAACGCTATGCCGCCGCCGTGATCCTGCCGGATGGCCCGGTGATTTCCCTGGAAACCTACCGCCACCAGGGCGATATTACGGGGACACGTATCGTCGCTCTGCCGGCTGGCACACCGATTCCGGTCGAGGTGGAGGTGGGCGGTGACTTGTTCGTGTCCTTGTCTCGTCCCGTGCTACCTCTCACTTTGGCCGAGCCCATTGAGGTGATGATGATCGACGGCAAGCTCACCGGCGACATGCGTTTCTCCGGCGGAGTCTGGCTGCCCGCCCGCGAAGCGCGCTGGATCAGCATTCCCCGCATGCAAGCTGAACTCACGCCGCAATCCGGGCCGCTGGTGCGCGCTAACCTGATCGTCGATCTCAAGCGCAAGACCAACAAATAATGTTTCTAACCCACGTTTTCAGGAGAGTAAAAATGAAATTATTACCTCAAACTTTGATCGCCGCCGCAGTTCTTTCCCTTTCCGGCTGTGCTGGCCTCATGCCGCCCAAGACCGAGGATATGGCGCGTGTGCCGGTGGTGCGCTATGGCGATGCGGCACCTGCTGGCCAGGAGTTTGTCATGTTTTTCCCGGCGGGCATGGAGCTGCCGGTCGTCGCCACGGTGGACGGAACGCTGCTGGAGCAGCAAGCCAAGGCGAACATGCAAGTGTCATTGAAACGCGATGTGTACATCTATCAGCACTGGGTCAGCTTCGACGGCAAGACTTGGCTTGTTAGCCGGGACGCGATCGACGGCAGATTCGAGATCAAACTGCCGGGCGACAAGGACGGTAAAGCGCCCGGCCGTATGTCTGCCGAATTCAACCTGAAATGATCATCGGGAGAGAGAAGTCGCATGGATAACCTGGACGCGCTGTTGCACCAGCCATTGCGCACACGGATTGCCGCTTACCTCGCTGGCGCGGAGGATGCCACTTTCTCCGAGCTCAAGCGCAGCCTGGAAGTATCGGACGGCAACCTGGAATCGCACTTGAAGAAGCTGATCGCCGCCGAATACGTGGCGGTGCGTAAGGACAGCAGCGAAGGGCGCACGCAGTCCTGCTACGCGCTGACGCCGACCGGGCGTGCCGCGCTGTATGAATACGTGTCGGCGTTGCAACGCCTGTTGGCGTTCGATGCGGCTCCCGCCGCCAAGGCGCCGCCCATCTCGTTGAAACCCCGAGGCGCTTCATGATTTTCCGCCGCGTGGGCCGAAATGAGCTTATTGCCGTCAAATCTTAGCGTAGCGGAACGCCGGCTCGCGGGCTTCGTCCTACTGGCGCTAATGGCACATGGCGCGCTGCTTTTTGCCGTGCGTCTGCCTTCACCGTCGATGAGCGGCGGGCGAATGCACACTTTGGAAGTTGAGTTGTTCGAACGTCCTGTGCCGGTGCCACGTGCCGCTATGGAAATGCGTGTCGGCACGCTCGCCAGCGTGCCGACACGGCGTGCCCAACGCTCTACCCAGCCAGCTGCGACGACCAAGCAATTAGTGGAAAAGGCGACCGTGTCAGGGGCTGTCGAGGAACCCTCCGTCGCTCTTGGAAATCTGCTGCAAGTAGTAAGGTGGATCGCGCGCGACGAGGCGCACCGCAGCGAACGTGTACGTCAGTCGCTGGACGGGCCCGCCATCGACACCCCGGAAGCCAAGCTAGCCAGAGCGCTGCGTCCCCCTCTCCCGGGCGAGAAGCACCTTAACGGCGACCTGTTGAAGATCACCACCGCCACCGGCGCCAGCTATTGCCTGAAGGCGCCCCCAAACGCCGTGCGCGGCGGCCTGGTAGAGCCACTCGCCGTGCCGACAACGTGTCCATGATATACGGATATAACCGATGGTTAGAATCTGAAAAGTCGTTTGTATGCTTTTCCCAAATTTCACTGCATTCCCTGTGTCGTTGCTGTCGGAAATTCAGGCAACCTCTAACCATTAAAAATAGTAATTAGTCTCCCCTGAAAAACCACTGCAGCCCGTATAAGCCCTAGCGATTACGAGTAAAATTAGTCAACCGAATCCCTTAGGTGTGGCGAAAGAGCTGGAATCGGTAGCGGGTTTTGCTGGAATACATAAACCGGACGGCTCAACGTTGGCCATAACCGGCAGACGGAAGCAGGGCGGCGCAGCGCTTTTGGCTCCTCGCCTGGTTACCTGAGCGGAAGAAACACATCGGTGACGGCTTCGTTCTCCGACACATCCGGAAACAATTTGACTCGCTGGAAATACATTGGAAAGTCTCGCAGTTCTTCGCCGCTTTGCGGGAGCCATTCCGAGTATAAGTAACTTACTACGGTATCTCCGAGAGTATCGGAGGAGCCGATGTGCCGCAGCACGGCGCACCGGCCACCCGGGATTGTCTTGCCCATAACTCCAAATTCATTGTCGGCCACGTGTCGATCGGTTGCTGCGCATATGTCGAGACGATAGTCCTCAGGAGCGACTTCCGTCGGATTGTCATAGACAATATTGAAAGTAGCGCTAACCCTCGGCGGCAGATCATTCTGCTTGCGCCACGTTGTACCACAACTGAATAGTTTTCCAGATATTGGTGTACTCATGATCTTTCCATCCATTTCCAACACGAATAATTTTCCCGTCGATCGGTGCGAAAACTGGTTTGTTCCAGCAAAAGAATCTGTTTGACGATATACGACTTACAAAGAATTGTAATTTGCCAGAACTATGGGACGACTTTCGTTTGGCATCCATTTGCATAAAGTCAAATGCATAAGGATGATGCCCGGGAGGTCTTAAGAACTTCCACTCTCCTTTGAGTGGAGGATGAATTGAAATGTTTTTCAAAGTTTCCATCCTTACTTACCAGAATGCATAACGTAGAAGTAACTGGCGCTGCGTAACTTTATCGCGCAGTGTCCGCGTTGACTGCCGGGTTGGGTGTCGCGATGGAAAACCGCCCGATACGACCCAGGTGAGTGAAGCCAAAACCGTCCGAATACTTGAGCCCGTAGCCAAGAGCACGATCAAAGCCAATGTGCGCGCACCATATAATTCCCGTGCAGAGAATGATTGGCGCCGGAAGAAGAAAACCGACGACAAGGCACGCCATAGCACCGATGTATGAGTGTGCCAAGTTGTAGGTGACGGCACCGATCTTTGGCCCTGCGAGATAACCAAGAAACGAAACATCTGGCGTGAGAAAAAACAGCGCAAATGTTCCCCAACCAAGACCGATCTTCGAGTAGACGACCGAAGCAGCGATTAGGACACACAGCCCCTCAAGCCGAAGCACGACTCGTACAGCACCTATACTTGCACCTGACATACGATCTCCTTACGCCCAACGTGGAAGTAAGGGGCTGGCCGTCCACTCAGCTTGGCCGGTGCCCCGAATGTATAAATTACCACAAGCCGTGAAAATGCCGCTGTACGGACAGTCCCGCTTGACTGCCGGGTTAACCGTCGAGTTCTTTGATATACACATCGTACTTAATCCCGTGAATCATTGGCGCAGATGACGACCACCGAAAGCCCATGCGTTGGTACATGGGCAATGCGACCTGCATGAGCTCGCTTGTGTGCAAGGCAAAAATTAAAGCGCCGTCACGCTTTGCGCGATTGAGGCACTCCTGCGCCAACGCGCGACCTACACCGTGGCCTCGGGCTTCTGGTGCGACGACAAGCATGCGCATGATTGGCCATTCCGGGCGGAAGAATTCGGCCTTAGGCTTGCCAGGGCCAATATAGGCGACCGCACCCACGATACGGCCATCTAACTCTGCCACAACAATTTCTCCAGCCTCAGCAAAGGCTGACATGTTTGCAATCTTCGATTGAAAAACCGGCCAATCGACATACTCGTCTTTGAACTGCTCAAACGCGCACACGGCAATCTCATTGATGCTCAAAGCATCACTCGGCAGGTAGTCGCGAATCTGGGCCATGGATGTTCTTGACGGCTAACGTTTGAATTCACCGGCCTGTTCATTACCGGTCGGGTTGCCACTCTTGATAAAATGGAACGTTCTCTCCATCCTGCAACCACGGTACATCATGCGAACACCATATGTGCATGGCTGGCTTAGAACCGGGATCTTCATCGAGTGTTGCCACTCGCACGATAACGTGAGGTTGCGCCGGTCGTTCCGCCAATAGGTGAGAGCCACATACCGAACAGAAGTACAGAAGCTTCTCCGGCGATGACTCGAAGGCTGATAGTTTTTCCTTGCCTTTCAACCACCGGAAGTGCTCGCGCTTGACGCCAGCGGTTGAAGCATACGCCGCCGCATGGGCCTTACGGCAAGTACGGCAGTGACAATGAGCAATTGGCATATCGAGTTGATCGATCTCATACTCGACAGCACCACACAGACAACCACCTTTCATCTTTGCACCTCCGGGCGCAATTCATATGTGACGCTCAACGTGCAAGCTCAGGGGCGCCTTGTTGGGCGCTACGTTTTCGAAGAAATGAAAGCCAGCCATTGTCATTCCCTCACGTTCATAGAAACGGTGCGCTTCTTTTCTTTGAACCCCAGTATTCAGGTGCAATTGGAAGCAGCCTTCTTTTGCTGCATATTCTTTGAGCCACGAAAGTAACTTGGCTCCATAACCTTTTGAGCGGTGAGCGGGGTGGGTTACAAGATCATCCACGTACAGGAAGCGCCCCCATGCAAGGTTTTCACCGACCCGGAAACCCGCGATGGCAACCACACTATCCGTCACCTGTACAAAAACCAGCCGATAGCCTGAGTTTATCTGGCTCCGGATTCGGGAAAGAAATTGGTTCTCCGCAATGTGGGGGCGAAGCTCCCTCATTACGGGAAAACAATCAGCAATCTCAACGTCAGTTGTGGCTATGTGAATGCGCATGGTTTCCCCGTTGTGACGCCCAACGTGAAGTTAAGGGGCTGCGCGCTTTTGCGCAGTCCCGCTTGAGCGCAGGGTTGGGCATCATTGTGATTTACCTGCGACCTTTGTTTGCAGGTCACTCAGGTAACGATGAATATTTTTTGAGTGTCCCATAATGAATCGAGAAACAAAACGAAAAATTGGATTATAAACTTCCCCATCTTCAGTAATGGTGAGAATAACGCCATCAGGTGTAGTTTCGAGACTGAACTCCCAAGTGCCACCAAAAGGTAGGCTGGAATCAGCTATGCGTCTCACCAACCGATTGCCCTGCACGGACTCTACGGTCTCATATGGAATGCTATCACCACGAGAATCGGTCTCCTTCCATACGGGATGCCCATTCATGTCAGGCAAGCGCTCAACAGCACTAACGCCACTACGCCATGTCTTATAGGCACTAAAATCAGTGATGGTCTCCCACAACAGATTGGAGCCGATATGAAAGCGGACCGACTCACTGACGCGGTGCTTTTCCGGCAGTAGCAGACCAACACCGACGACAATAGCGACAAGGGTCACAAGCCCTACAACCAAACCAATGATCCATTTCATTCAGAATCTCCCTTTGTTGTTTAGGGTTCGCCAAAATCAACTACGATCTTTCGGGTGGTGCCCAAAGTAGAGGTGACCGGCGCTGCGCGGCTTTATCGCGCAGCGTCCAGAGAGCGAAGCGAACGGGGTCGACCGCCGGGTTGGGCGTCATGCTCATTGACGCTCCCAAGGTTCAACTTCACCTTCTCTTACTTGAAACATGGGATGTGCCTCTGGCACTTCAGTAGCTAGCCACCTCCAATAAAGCGCAGGGTTCCGCTCCTTCAGCTTGACTAGGAGGTGCGCCCATTCAAACGCCATTTGCTCAGACGTGACAGTCAGTGTCACCGCCGTCCGTGTTGGTTTTATTTTGCTTTTATCGAAAGAGTACCCGCGCATCTCGGCTTCGGCATGAATAGCCTTTAGATACTGCGAGATGGCTGCAAGTGGCGCTGAGTGATTCTTAAAACGGTCCAACTGCGGATGATTCCGATAACCACGTGTTTCGCCGCGCAGAACGGCCTGCGCCAAGAGGGTTTCCCGCCACAGCGCGACTAGGCCTTGAGGATCAAGATACTTGGAATGTAATGACCAGAGACGCATGCTCTATGACGCCCAACGGAGCTAAGGGGCTGGCTGGAAGCGGGCAAAAGTCCGCTGTAAGCCAGTCCCGCTTGACCGAATATAAAGGAGACTTCCCCACTGTAGTGCAGTAGCACTGCCGGCATCTAAAGTGCCAAGATTGAATCGCGGAACTCAATCTAAAACTCAATGGAGAAGTCATGATGAATATTACGACAGTCGGAACCGACCTGGCAAAAGAAATCATCACCGTTTGCGCGATGAATTGTGAAGGTCACATACTGCAAATACGTAACCTGAAAGCAAGTGAATTCGCCGCATGGCTAGTGCAACTGCCTGCTGACACTGTGGCCGGGATGGAGGCATGCAGTACCGCTCATTACTGGGCGCGCAAGATGCAGAACATGGGTCTGGTTCCAAAGCTCATGGCGGCTGAATTTGTTCAGCCTTTCCGCAAAAGCCGTAGTGCTAAAAACGATCAAAACGATGCCGAAGCCATCGCCATTGCAGTACGCCAACCGCAGATGCGCTTTGTCGCCGTCAAGACCGAAGACCAGCAAGCGCGTCTATCCTGGCACCGCATGCGCGAAGGGTGGAAAGAAGAGCGTACTGCATTGATTAATCGCACTCGCGGCCAGGCATGATCCCAACAGCCAACGGCTGCAGGATCAGCCGGGCATCGGCCCAATCAGCGCGGATGCGTTCAGCGCCTCCGTTGGCAATGCGCGTGATTTCAGGAATGGCCGTCAATTTGCGGCCTGGATCGGGCTAACACCACGACAGTACAGCAGTGGCGGAAAAACCAAACTCGGACGCATCAGCCGACGGGGGGATGCTTATCTACGCACCTTGCTGATTCAGGGGGCCAAGTCCACCCTACAGGGTGCGCTGAAGAAATCGCCTGAACTCTTGAGCCATATCCAGCAATGGATACTCAAGGTCTATGCGCGGGTGGGCTATCACAAGACGTTGGTGGCCATTGCAAACAAGCATGCCAGACAGGTGTGGGCGATTCTCGCCAAGGGCGAGCGATACAACCCGGAGGCATGGAAACGCTTATCAGGAGAAGTTACCGAATAGGGCAACACCGAGTTCAATTCACTGCGATGTAAATGATGGCAAACAGGTCAGACCGACCTCCTGCGACCCTGACTAACCTGCTGGGCGCCAAAAGAACTGTAACGGTTGATCCCCAATACAGTGGTAAGCCCGTTGAATGAATGAGGGCAGGAGGAGCGGTTAATATCATGGCTCGTATCCAATGACACAGCAGGATGCAATAAAGCCGATTATAGAAATGCAGTCTGTTCTTGTATTTGCTAGTTGTGCCAGGCAGTGATTGATGTGGGAGATGAAGATGAGTTAAAAACGTCTAGCAGGAAAAAACAGCTCAGCTCAAAGTGAGGAGTTGACAGGTTAGCCAGCTCACTCATAGTGCGTCCACATACGTAGGACACGAACGGTTCTTTCTTTGGTAAATATCTCATACACGATACGGTGCTGTATATTTATGCGGCGCGAGTAAGCGCCTGCAAGATCACCGACCAATTTCTCGAAGGGAGGTGGATTCTGAAACGGATCACGGGCAAGCACCGCCAGTAATTCCTGTGCCTTTGTTTTAAGGCCACTTGCAGCAAGCTTCTTTGCATCTTTCATTGCTTGCTTGGCATAAACAATTTCCCAACTCACCACTTAAGCTCTTTTGCACTTTTTGCCAGGGGTTCAGCCATACCTGTCTTTATGGATTCGCGCATACCGGGCACGGCAAGCAGATACAACGTTTCCTGAATTGCACTCCAGTCTTCTGCGGAGAGCAAGACAGCACTGTTACGTTTTCCAGAAATGATGATTGGCTCATGAGACTCTCCTGCCTCATCAATAAGCCGGTAAAGATTCGCGCGTGCTTCGCTGGCGGTAAATGTGTTCATTTTGAACCCCTCATAAAGAAGCTTTAACGGTACGCTTAAGCGTACGTATTGTCAAGCTAATATGCAAGATCCAAGAGAGGGCTAACGACGCTGTAGAAAAACCCGATTCTGAACGCGCGCTTCAGCTTCGGCGAGCTGTTTTTTGAACTGAAATTCAAATATCATTTTTCCACCCCGGTTTAAAGTTAAATCCGCGATCATTGTTTGAGGCAACCTGGGGCGAGTTTGGAGGTCTTCCGCCACCATACCCTTCACCCCCTCGCCTTACCTCGCATACCCATGATGCGCCAGCTTCTCAATATTATGCACCATGGCGTATACCTGATTTGGCTTTGCTGGCATTGGCGGGCAGCTTGACGCCATCAATGGCAAACAGCTCGCGTCCGATCAAACCTTGCCGGTCGCAGATGACGAGAACTTGGGCGAAGAGTTGGGCAATCTTCCCTCCCATGCCTGAAACAAAGGCAGCGAGCGTGGTGAAGTGCGGCTGGCTATCGCCAGAGACAGCAATAAACAGAATGTTCTCGCGGCAGGCGGCTTCGATCTTGCGACTGCTGATGATGCCGCGACTGTAGGCGAGCAGGATGATCTTGATAAGGACAGCAGGGTCAAAGGCGGGCGCACCTTCGGTATCGTTCTTATAGTGGCTGTGGAAGGCGGTGAGATCGAGTTCGTGATCAACGAGATGGCACAGGGCGTATTCAAAGCTGCCGGGTTGTATCTGGCGATCAAAGTCGACTGGGAGAAGTTTCAATCCTTTGTGGATCGGTTTGAATCGTGCCATTTCGTTCCCTCAATACTATCATTACGATGGCATTATTATGCCATACGTGTCGAAGGGTTTGGGGGTTTTTCTACAGCCTCAACGTTCAAAGTAAGGGGCTGGCCGACCACGGAGCATGGCCGGTACCCCGGATATATAAATTGCTACTGCCCGTAGAAAGACCGCTGTACGGCCAGTCCGCTTGACTGTAGGGTTGGGCAGCACGATCACATTGACGCGATAAATTCTTCTGCCGTTACATCGGCTTGACGCAGAACACCAGCAAGCGTGCCAGTTTTAACTTCACCGTGCATTGGGACTACACAGCCTTTAGAGCCACGCCGCATAATGACATGACTTCCAGATTGGCGGATTTTCTCAAAACCCAAACGAGTTAACGCCCGCACTATTACAGCACCTGAAACATGCGGTAATTTAGGCATGTGCAGGAATGCTGAACATGGTTACCAACGGATGACCAGGTGTAAGCAACGGGAATTCGGATAAATAGAGCGCGGTCGCCTCCTGTAAATTAGCGAGGGCTTCTTCAACGGTTTCACCTTGAGTAGTTGTTCCCGTTTCAGGGTTCAGAGCGATGTAACCACCTTCTTCGGCTGGATTTAGTACTGCTGTCAGTTCCATGATCGCGCTCCTGTGGAGGAAAATCTGATTATCGCTCATTTTTGCTATTGATGCCCAACGTTCAAAATAACGGACCTGCGCGGTTTTTCGCGCAGGTCCGGTGGAATGATGGGTTGGGCATCGCAGATGCGGCTTCGATACCAAAATGATATGGCCACATTGGACACTTAAGCACCAGCACGCCTCCATAGCCAAATAAAGAAGAAGGCGATCAACCCAAGCGCTGCATAAAGGGCAATGTTAACTGCGATTGAAACGCCCAAGATCGATAGCGCACTCAAGGTACTGTGACTACCCTCCGTGGCCATTAACATGAATGAACTCGGCCATAGCGCTAACTCTACATTGCCAAATGCATAATGATTGCTGCCTAAAAAACTCAGGTATCTCACAGCCATAAGGCACAACGGAATTACAAGTCCGACTATCGCGCCGCCTAGGACAAACCGCTTCATTGTGATGCCGAACGTAGAGCTAACCGGCGCTGCGCGGCTTTATCGCGCAGCGTCCAGCGACTGAAAGGAGCGAGGTTGAGCGCCATGTTAGGTGACTTTTTGGACCGTGCGGCATTTTGGAAAAGCGGAGCACCCCCAAAATTTGTTACCCGCGAGGTCTCCACTTTCTGTTGTGCGCAGAACCATTTGCTCTCCGCATTTTGGACATGACCTTGACGCATCGGGATCTAAGCGGCGCTGAACATTCTGCACATGCTCACGATTTGTGGCGAGTGACGGAGCCATTCTGCCGGTGCTAATTGCAGTGGCCACTGCCTCAACTTCGGAAAGAGATAGAAAAACTTCGGTTTTTGATTTGATGTAAGAAATATATCCACCCGTGTAAGTGACGTTTGCCGGCATCTTCGTCTTGAACTCGCTCCCACCGACAAAGACAACGACAGAGTGAATTTTCTCCGGTGGAAGATTCAGCAGGGCTTCCAATGCTTTGACATGCTTATAGTTTTGACGAAGCGGGTTTTGAAATTTGTTGGTCTTCTTGAAAATCTTCTGTGTCCACATGGGCTGATGCTCATCGCCAAAAATCCAGCCACTGTAGTTTTTTGTTTCAACGACGAACAAACCAAATCGTGATACGAAAATGTGATCGATTTGCGTTGTTCCATCGGGTGTTTTAAGCGTGACATTGTGAATCGGTCGGTACTCCTTTGGGTCAAGGAGGAACTTTGCGAACAACCTGACCAACCATTCGCCAAAGACTCCCTTAAACCATGGAGTTTTAACGACAGCGCCGGCAATGAGTAGAGGAAATATCCACCACAGTTGAACAAAGAGTGATTTGAGCATGGATGTATGTACCTGCTGAAGTTACCTAACGTAAAATTGAGGGGCGCCGATAGGCGTCCCTCTCGAATGCCGGGTTATGCATGAAACCTCACAAACGATCCTGCCATTGGCAGAGATAATTTGTTCTCTGTCCATTGCCCATCATTGCCTAATGTCTCGTAACTACTGAACACAAATGGAAGTACCTCTGCCTTAAAAGGTTTATCCATTTGATCAAATACATTGATATGTAGGTGGGGCATTGTAGAGTTGCCTGAATTACCCAACATTCCAATTACTTGGCCTGGCCTCACCTGATCCCCTTCCGTCACCAATATTGACTGATTTCGGAGATGGGCAAGAAAAACGATATAGCCTTCCTTCGCTTGTATCATCACATGATTTCCAGCGTTTGGTCTGATGTCTAGTCGGCCATTTTCTTCCTTGGGCCTAAATCTATAGGTTGCGTTGTACCACAATTGGATAGTCTTCCAGATATTGGTGTACTCGTGATCTTTCCATCCGTTTCCGACGCGAATAATTTTTCCGTCGATTGGTGCAAGAACTGGTTTATCCCAGCAGAAAAATCTGCTCGACGGTATATGACCGACATAGAATCGTAGTTTATTCGAATCATGGAATGACTTTCGTTTGTCATCCGTTTGCACAAAATCAAATGCATAAGGATGGTGACCAGGAGGCCTCAGAAACTTCCACTCACCTTTAAGTGGAGGCTGAATTGATATCTTTTCCAGAGTTACCCCCATTACTTACCAGGATGCATAACGTAAAATTGAGGGGCTCGCCCGCTTCTGGGCGAGTCCCGCTCGAATGCCGGGTTATGCATAGTCATAGCCTCCCCGCCTCTTTCCAAATCCGCTCGCGACCTACTTGGCTATACCAAACTGTGAACCGTGAACGGTAGTGTTCCCATGGTTCAGAAAGTTTCGAGCGCGGATCTTCGCTGAGTGAATAAGCCATACCTTCCATAAACCATTGTGGGGTGACAAGCCAAGCTTTCAAATTACCCAATTGTTCAAACTGAAGATGGTGAATCATTTCATGTCGCACGTAATAAGGTAGCCAAGCGCGTGGACTTATTACAATTCCAAATGTTCCAATTGTTTTTGCAGCAGCTCGGTCAAAACCAAAAGATTTAAAACATGTATCGGTGGCACAGAAAATTACGCGTGGTTTATGCGAAATTTTAGCCACTGATACATCAACAAATTGTAGTGAGTCCTCGTACAATTTTGTTGCCTCAGTAAAACGTGACGGCTCGTCTGTACAAATAAAATTATTAAGGCATGTAACCCCATTCAGTTCAGGTGCAACAAGTCGAACGGGCTTGATAAATCCCCAAGCTGCAAATGGCAGCATCAGCAGCCCTATAAGTAGTAAACGTTTAATCATGTGAGCTTAATATGCATAACGTTTCCGAGTTGAGCGACACCCCGAAGGGGCGTTAGCCGGGAGCGCAGCGAGCGGTGTTCGCTCTAACGAGGCGTTAGGCGCAGATGGCTGTGCATGCGACGTTCTGCTTTGATGAGTTCTACCTCTTCCCATTAAT
>JBBRTU010000049.1:0-18937 GCA_038244115.1 Burkholderiales bacterium | reverse complement strand
CCCGTTTGGTATGGACGCCGCAGACACCTCGCCCACCGACAGGGGCTGAGGGCTCGGCGGCGCAGCGCCTGGAACGTGCCTGGGTCGCCTACATGCGCGAGTACAACATCGCCCGCATGCTGGACGCGGCGCGGCTGTCCCAGTTGCTGGGCCGCACTGAATATGCCGAGTGGGCGGCCAGCCAACTCGATCTATATGCCGCCCACTACCGCCGCTGGCCGCTGCGCGCCAAGGTGGGATTGGGCCGGATGTTCGCTCACGGGCTGGACGAGGCGACCAACGTGTTTGCGCTGCTCGACGCGGCGCGCTTGCTCGCCAGCTACGCCGGGCCGCAGTGCGCCGAGCGATGGAAGCAGGACCTCTTCTACCCGATCGCGCAGAACCTAAAGACGGTGACGCCGCCGAGTGTTGGCAACATCGCGCTGTGGCAGGCCGCCGGCATCGCCGCTGTGGCGATGCGCTATGGCGATGCGCCGCTGCTGGCCTATGCCCGAAACAGCGCCTTCGGCATTGCCGAGACCTTGCGCCAAGGCGTGACGCGCGACAGCCTGTGGTTCGAAGGCACGTTTTCGTACAACGCGTATGTGCTGGACGCGCTGGACCGCCTCTTGATCGCTGCGGCCCTGGAGGGCCAATCGGCGACCTTCAAAGCTGAAGCTGCACTGGCACGCAGGCTGCTGTTTGCGCCGCTGGATTACCGCTTCGAGGATGGGCTGCTGCCCACGCCCGGCGACGGCGACGTGGGTTTGCAGGCCCGACCGAACTGGCTGTACGCCAAGCTCTACCGGTCGGTGCCAACGGCCTATGGCCAGAGCCTGGCGCTGTCGGTCCGGACCTGGGAGACCTTGGTGGACCCGCCAACCGCGCTGGCGCCGGTGGCGCCGCCTGCCCCGCCGGTGATGAGCCGCCTGTTTGCGGCCAACCGCATGGCGGTGTTGAAGGCCGGGCCGTGGCAGGCATTTGTGCGCTATGGCCAGTTGGTGGTGAACCACGCGCAGTTCGAAGCGCTGAACTATGAGCTGGCCGATGGCGGCACCAAGCTATCAAGCAGCGCCGGCACATCCAGCTACGCGGCAAAGCAGCACCTGGACTACTTCACGCAGGCTGCCGCACACAACGTGCCGTTGATCGATGGCGAGGGCCAGACGGATATACCGGCTTCGGGCGAGGTGATTCGTTTTGCCGCCGCCGAGGACAGCTTGCAGGTCAGCTTTCCGCGCTACCGGCCGGGGGTGACGGTGGACCGTGCCTGGCGGGTGACGGCGAAAGGCTTTGCCGAGCGCACGGGTTTTGTGATGCAGCCGTCTGCCGGTGCCGCGCGTTTGGGTTCGGCGTTTCACACCACATGCCGCGTCGTCACCGGCACGCTGCCAAAAAGCAGCAGCCCGCTCGGCCCACCCGGCGCGAAGGCGACGAAGTTCTGGACCGATGTGCAGGAGTACAGCGCAGGCAGGCAGTGGCGCGTATCACTGCAATGCCCAGGCAACCGAGGCTATGAACTGGTGGTGAACGGCCCGCCCGAACAGCGGGTGATCGTGGCAGGCGCACCGAACACACCGTTGCCTGCCACGCGAACGGTGATTTACTTCGACAGCCTTGCGACAAATGCTGTTTTCGAGTTGGCCGTTGGCCGGCTCGGCAAGGCAACGCAATAGGTGGCGATTGATGCCAGTCTTCAACTTCATCGACAAGTGTTTTTTGTTCCAGCCATGATCAAAGTCGCCATCGTGCAGTACCGGCTCCTTCACTACCGCTTGCGGCTCTTTGAGTTGTTGCGCACACGTTTGAACAGTGCGGGTGTTGAACTGCAATTGATTCACGGTCAGGCATCCAAGACCGAGCGTTCGCGCAACGACGAGGGCAAGCTTGCCTGGGCCACGCCGGTTCGCAACCTGTTTCTGCGCATCGGTGGCAAGGATTTGGTCTGGCAGCCCCTGCCGGCGTCGGCGCGCGACGCGGCATTGGTGGTGGTGATGCAGGAAAACCGACTCCTGTCCAACTACTGGCTGCAACTGCGGCGGGCCTTGGGCGGGCCGCGCGTGGCCTTTTGGGGCCATGGCCGCAACTACCAGAGCACGGCGCCCAGCGGCCTGCGGGAATCTTGGAAAACCTGGTGGTTGCGCCGCGTGGACTGGTGGTTTGCCTACACCGATGGCTCACGCCGCTTTGTGGTGCAGCACGGGTTCGCGGCCGATCAGATCACGACACTGAACAACGCCATCGACGGTTCGGGTTTCGAGCGCGATCTGCTGACCATCGCGCCTGACGATATTGCGCGCGCTGCCGCTGGTCTGGGCATCGATGCGGACGCGCAGGTTGCCATCTACTGCGGCTCGATCTATGCCGAAAAACGCATCGGCGTGCTGCTGCAAAGCGCCGACCTGCTGAGGCAGCAACTCCCGGGCTTTCACTTGCTGGTGGTGGGCGAAGGGCCGGAGTCTGGGCTGATGAAGGCCGCTGCAGCAACCCGGCCTTGGCTGCACATGCTCGGCCCGCGAAAGGGCCGTGAAAAGGCGTTGTATTACCGGCTGGCGCAGGTGATGTTGAATCCAGGTCTGGTGGGCCTGCATGTCGTGGACGCCTTTGTCGCGCAGACGCCCTTGGTGACACAGGTATCGGCGCTGCACAGCCCGGAATACGACTATCTGGTGGACGGCAAAAACGGGCGCGCCGTGGCCGATGACAGCGCGCAGGCGTATGCAGACGCTGTTACTCAGATATTCGTAGCACCCGGTGTGTTGGCGGCGATGCGCGCCCAGTGCGCCGCCGACGCAAAGAACTACACGCTGGAGAACATGGCGGCAAACTTTGCCGACGGCATAGTTGAATGTCTGGTGCGCGATGGCTTGCTGCAATTGCCGGGTAAAGCCCATGCCTGAATCTAAAGTCGTTGACGAACACATAGCCACTGAGTTGCCCATGGCGCATGTGGCCGGCGTGCCGGTGTCGCTGGGAGCACCCGCTGAAATTCTGGCGGCGGTTGCGGCGCGCATCGCGCAGGGTGAGCCAGGCGGCTCGGTGTCAATAACAAACACCGAATCGATGTACCACGCGCTTCGCCGCCCCGCACACATGACCTTCATCCGCCGCGCGCAGCATTCCTTGTGCGACGGCGTGGGCGTGATCGCCGCTGGGTGGTTCTGGGGCCTGAAGGTGCCGCGTTTCAATGGTCCGATATTCCAGCTCGATTGTTCACGCATCGGGGTCAAGCGGGAATGGCGGCATTTTTATTACGGCGGCAAGGACGGCGTGGCCGACCTAATGGCAGAGAAATTGAAGGCGCAGTTTCCCGGGCTGCAAGTGGTGGGCACCTACTGCCCACCTTTTCGCGCTGTTACGCCCGAGGAAGACGAGCAGATCGTTCAGGCTATCAACGATGCGCGGCCTGATTTTGTGTGGGTCGGGTTGGGCCTGCTGAAGCAGGAGGCCTGGATTGCGGCGCACCTGGGCCGCATCCACGCACCGTGGATGGTGGGTGTGGGTGCCGCGTTCGATTACCACTCCGGCGCCGTGCCGTGGGCCCCAGCGCCTGTCCGTGCCCTGGGTCTGGAGTGGGTGTTTCGCCTGATCCTCCAACCCCGGCTGCGCGGCAAACGCTATTGGTGGTCGCTGGTTTTTGTCGTCGAGGCCGCCGCCAAGGGTTTGGTTGGGCTCAAGTTTCTAAACCGCGGCGCCTCGTCGCGTTGAATCCCTATTTTCTCAGGAGGTTTCTTTGGCAATCCGAATTGGAATGATTGGGCTGGGCAAGATGGGTTTGTCGCATCTTGCGATGGTGCGTGCGCACCCCGACGTCACGCTGGTCGCCGCATGCGACACGACAACTTACCTGACCGATGTGCTGGCCAAGTACACCGGCTTGAAGTGCTATTCAGATTTGGACCGCATGCTGGAGCAAGAGGCGCTGGACGCGGTATTTATATCGACGCCGTCGAAGTTGCATGCGGTGATGGTAGAAAAAGCGCTGAACAAGGGGCTTCACGTCTTCTGTGAAAAGCCGTTTGTGCTGGACGTGGCTGACGGCGAACGGCTGGCCGCACTTGCCGACAGCCGATCCCTGGTCACGCAGGTCGGCTACCACTACCGTTTTGTTGGTGCGTTTCAGGAGGCAGCGCGGGTGATTGCTTCGGGCGCACTCGGTACCGTGCACCATGTTCGCGCAGAGGCTTACGGCCCCGTGGTGCTGCGCGCCAAGGGCGGCACTTGGCGGGCTGCCAAGAACGAGGGCGGTGGCGCACTGTATGACTATGCCTGTCACGCGGTGGACCTGGTCAACTTCGTGGTTGGCAAGCCCGACTCAGTGGCGGGCGTGGTGCTTAACAAGGTGTTTTCGCGTGATGTCGAGGACGAAGTCTATTGTTCGATGTATTACGCCAACGGCACCACTGGCCAGTTGGCTGTGAACTGGAGTGACGAAAGCTTCCGCAAGATGTCCACGAAGATATCGGTGTGGGGCAGCAATGGCCGGCTAACAGCGGACCGGCAGGAATGCCAGATTTACCTGCGCGAGCCCCATGCAAACCTTCCGGGAACCGAAGCAGGTTGGACCGTGCGCTACACCACGGAGTTGACTGCGGAGGTGTGGTTCTACCTGCGTGGTGAGGAGTATTCAGGGCAGGTCGATTATTTTGTCAAAAGCATCCAGCAGCAGCGCACCAACGGCAAGAACAACTTCCGATCAGCATTGGAGGCCGACCGGGTGGTGGCCATGATCCTGGCGCAGCACGGCGGCGCGGCATCGCTGCGGGCTGCACAGGCACCCGGTCTATCGCAACCGGGCCGCAGCTTCTGGTCACGACTGTTCAGCTGATCTGACCGGACCAAACAGCGCTACTTGTTTCGAAATGAAACTATGCATGAAGAATGATTCATTCATTTGCGGCTTTGCCGCGAATGACATCAACGATGAGCCGCACAACCAGGGTATTTATATGGCTATATTCCACACACGCGATGCTTCGTTATCTACCGGCACTCAGCCACAAGGCAGACGTTGTTGCTTCAGAACCAAGGCGGAATGAGCATGACGAGTTGCCATGAAAGAGATAAGTTGCTGCCACTGGTTGTTGATTTGGATGGCACCCTTATGCACACGGATTCGCTACATGAATCTGCAGCGCTGGCTATTCGTCTGAACTTTCTCGTAATATTCAATATTCTGAAATGGATGTTGCGAAGCCCGCAATATTTAAAATCTAGTTTGGCAGAGCTGGTTGCGATAGACGTTGCTACCCTTCCGTACAATGCTGAACTCTTGGCTTACATTCGCAGTCAGCGGGCAATGGGACGCCGCATAGTTTTGGCGACTGCCGCCGATGGGCGTATTGCCCAAGCCGTGGCACGTCATCTGGCTGTATTCGACGACGTTCTCGCAAGCAGTGTTGATTGTAATTTGAAGGGCACTCGAAAACTATTAGCGATAAAGAGTTTGGTTGGAGAGAAATTCGTCTATGCTGGGGATAGTAAGGCGGATATTCCTATTTGGATATCTTCGTCTGCGGCTATTTTAGTTGGCGCGTCCGGCAAGCTTAGGGGCAAGATTTTATCCGCTGGTACGCCGATAGAGAGAGAGTTTTCTGGCTATTCGCTATCCCTGCGAGATTGGCTGTCGGCATTACGTTTTCATCAGTGGGCAAAGAACGCGCTTTTGTTCATTCCAATGTTAATGGCATTCTCGTTCTCGCCAGTAGGCCTACTTGGTGACATTGTCAGCGTCTTTATTGCGTTCTCGATGGTTGCCTCAGCCGGATACCTATTCAATGACATCTTAGACATTCAGAGTGATCGGGCCCATTTGCGTAAGCGCAGTCGCAAATTAGCCAGTGGCCATCTTTCAATCGCGCTAGCGCTGCAAATGGGTATATTTCTGCTGGTGGTAGGAATGGTGATTGCTGTATGTGTTTCAGTTCAAGTAGGCCTTTGTCTTGCCAGCTATTTCTTCTTGACAATGTCTTACAGTCTGGTGTTTAAGCATTACGTGTTGTTGGATGTTATTCTCCTCGCTGCTCTGTATGCGCTTAGAATATTCACAGGTGCGGTTGCAATAAATGTAGTTTTGAGTCCATGGTTGCTGTCATTTTCGATGTTCTTGTTTTTTGGTTTGGCACTCGTCAAGCGATGCGCAGAGCTGACGGCACTGGCCAGTGTCGGACGCCTGTCGGCCACTGGTCGAGACTATCGTGTCTCAGACTTGCCAGTCTTGACATCTCTAGGAGTAGGCACAGCCGTGGCCGCTGCGGTGGTTCTTGGACTATTCATCATGTCGCCAGAAACCCAAAGTCGATACGGTCATCCCGACCTCCTTTGGCTTGCACTGGTCGGACTGATGTATTGGGCTGGGCGGCTGTGGATCAAGACCTTTCGTGGAGAAATGCACGACGATCCCGTTGTTTATACCCTCAAGGACCGGGGGAGTCGATATTTGCTGATTGCTGAAGTTGCCATCATCTTGTTGGCGAGATTGCTTCCGACATGACTGATCTTGTCACCTTGGCACTTGCAATTGTCAGTATAGTAATTTCGTCGGCTGCGCAATTTGTACTCAAAGCCGGGGTGCTGGCTTGTCGCCACTCAGAGAACAGCGGTTGGGTATCGGTAATATCTAATCCGTTGATATTGAGTGGATTCGGGCTTTACGGGCTTGGCGCGCTGGTTTGGTTGCGAGTTCTAAGCCAATGGGACGTAAGCAAGGCATATCCTATGGTCGGCCTAGGCTTTGTATTGACCTTCTTCGTCGGCGCTTGGATGGGTGAGCAGGTCAGCTGGCTGCGGGCCTCTGGAGTTTTATTCATCCTTGCTGGGGTAGTGCTAATCAATCGCAGCTGAATTAAAGATTTGACGGTGCAGATCGGATGAGGGGCGCACATTAACTAGCCTAAGCCACCGTAAGCGTGTACGTGAGTTTGAACCCCGGCGCAGCAAAAAAGTTGCCAATTTTAAATGCGGGGCTGCGAATTCGCGCTGATTTCCGAATGGCCTCGGGCGGGACTCGGCACTTTCGGCGGTAGGCTGAGATTGCTTTCTAATCAGGAAACACAATGCAGAAAGAATACAATCCCATGGACAGAGTTTTGTTTGGCGATAATCAATTCTTTGGTGTCAACCATATGTCAGAGGAAAAGGCCCGGGCGCAGTTAATGCGTTTTCAAGATCTGCAGTCAATCATAGACGTGCTCGATGCTGCCTATCAGGAAGGTATTCGCACCTTCATGTGCACAACCCATGACCGCATCGGCGAGGTATGCGACTACTTTCGCGCGAACCGCGACAAGTATCCCGGCTATATGTTTTACCCTTGCATGCCGTATGCGCACAAATACGCCAATGCAGTGACTGAACAAGGCATGGTCGAGGCACTGCGGTCGTTTCTGCCAGAAGGCGGTGCGCTCGGCACCATGATGAAGGGCGGGGTTGCGTTGGCCAGCAAGGACATCGAAACAATTCTGCAGTTGCTGATCGATGCTGAAATGAAGATGTTCCATGGACTCAATACACCGGTGATCTTCATGCAGAACGTCATCACCGATCTGTTGCTGGGCATCGGCATGAAAGATGCGCTGCGTTTCTTTGCTGATCATGTGCGCAATAAGTACCAGGCTGAGCCGGGCTTCATCACGATGAACACTCCATTGTTGTTGGACGTGTTGGACGAGCTGAAAATCGACAACCCGATTGTTTGCTCGAATATCAATAAGATCGGATTTCGAATGTGCGGCGGTGCACCGTTGTACGAAAAGCTGATTTCGAAACGGCGCTTCAGGCCGATTGCAATGTCTGTGCTAGCATCGGGCGCAATTACACCGCGAGAGGCTATTGAATATGTTTGCAAACAACACAAGATTGAATCTATCGTATTCGGCGCTTCAAGCCGCAGCAACATCCGGCAGACTAAGGCATTGATTGACGAACTGTCGAAGTAGTCAAAAGCGGCTGTTCCATCCAAAAATGTACGAAGAAATGAAACTCTGTCTGCCGGTATGTGTCCCGGCATTGGCGTGCTGCAACAGACGTTAACGAGAAATCGCAGGACCAAGTCGGCGCGATCTAAGGCTGTATCTATAAGCGAACGCGTCGGGGTACCGGTCGGCGTACTTGCCGTACTCGCAGGCCTTGAGGGCATTCGAGCGCATGGTCCTGAGCTATCCCAACTCGAGGTTGTCCAACTTGAATTTCGGCAGATCCCTTGGCTTGCGCTGGCCAACGATCTCGAAACGGTGAATGCATTTGGTGTCGGTTATCGCGGCGAAGCATCCAAGACTGACGCTGAGGAAGTCGGTACCTAGTTTCAGATTGGACTCGAGGCCTACTTTTAAATCGCACCGTTGGCGAGGCCTAACTCTAAGGTGAAGTTGATGTATGGCGAATTGCCTGCGTCGTTGAGCGAGACCACGGTGATCGAAGGAACCTTGTTCTCCGCGCCGCTGTGAACAGCGGGCAGGAAGCATGGCCGGCGCTGCGAAGATGATTGCCGCGCTGCGCGACTCGCTGACCCGCCATTGCCAGAACAAGGAAGCCGGCAACGGGTTTATCGGTCCGCGCCAGCCACTGCACGGCCGGGGCCAACCAGTGCGTGAAAGCGCGACTAGTCGCGCGAAGATTCGCCGCCAACATCGGCATATGACATGCGCAACATCGCGCGAATCGTAAGAGATAACCCGCCGGTATTGTTGACTAAATGCCGCTACGGTGTTGGGCCGAACGCAGCGGATTGTCCGCTACCGTCATTAGCATAGTCTGGATGTTATCAAAATTTTGAACGACGCAACTAGCCAACAAGCCCAATAGAGATGCTCTTTGAGCAATCCGCCAAATCCGCTCGCGCGGCGCTAGCGCCATCAAAAAAAGTATTGGCGGTAGCACATGAAGTGAAAACAGAAAAGGATCACTTCCTGAATAAACCCAGAGGATGGGCACATACATTAACCAGAGCGCCACAAGCAGCACCAATGCTAAAGGCGATAGCGTCAACCAGGATCGCACACCTACCGATATAGCTGCTCCAAATAATATGGTCATCAATATGCTCGCCGGCGATAGCCGTGAGCCCGATATAATGGCAGGATTGTCTAGCACCGCCGGTGACCGTTGATCTGGAAATGGCAGATCGCGTATCTTCACGACCTGCAATTGCGATGGCGACATGGCCTGAATCGGCATTAGTATCACTTGGCTCGCGACGTCAACTAGCGACTTCTTGAAAAGGAAAAGGCTGTTCAACCCGCTCTTCATGATGGGGCGGTCCTCCTTGTCCGCCATCACACGCTCAGCCCAGGTTGTCAAACCGGCTAATATCAGCACAGTAGCACACACCAGCCCAGTATATGCAGCAGTTCGAAATACAATAGTCTGATAACGCGAGTGTAAACGTGATCGCCGCCGAATGCCGAGGAAGAGTACCAGCAACGCAAACATCACCAGGTTCGACATCACGACACCAACAGCGGCCAAGCCACCCACAAAGATCCAAGAGCGCGGAATATGAACTCCAGCTATTTCTCGCGCCATCATATACAACACGCCGCTGACAGCTAGCCCCGACAAGGCAAATTGCTCAGGCAAGCTACCAAATACCAACATAGCAAGCGAAAGGCTGCTAAGTAGCGCCATCAACCACTGGCGCAGTAAACTGCATCCCAGCAGCGCCAATGCCTTCACCTGCAATGCCAATGTGAACGCTGCGGCGAACGGGCAGATCGCGAGCGCAAATTCATTCCTAGTGGTCAACATAACTGCAGTGGACCACCAACCCAGCGGTAAAGTCGCGAGACGTATTGGCCACCCAATCATTTGTGCGAGCAACGGGTGGAGTGCCTCTACCCGCCCCAGATCAGGCCGACCCTGGATAAACCATTCGAAGTACTTGTTCGCATCTGCATCAAAGAAGGTATCCCACTGATGGAGCACGTAAGGGCTGGCGGCCCAATAGTGTGCTAGCGCGAAATACCCCAAGAAGGCGAACACTGGGACTACCAAAGAAGGGTTACTAAGACGAGAAAAAATACTTGATTTAAACATTGCGGTGTCCGATTTCATATGAAACTACTTTTGCCAGTCACATGTCCAAGCGTAGCGTTGTTGCGACAGACGTCGACGAGGAGTTATACGACAAAGTCCACGAGATCGAAGCACCGGCTGAGCCGATAAACGAACGCGTCGAGGAAGCGATCAACGTACTTGTACCTTGCCAAAACTGGTTGAGCTTGTAGGCTATCGCGCCGAATTGTCGATGAGATGTTGCCACGCTGCACGGCCAATGGCCCGCCGTATTTGCCATGCATCGTTTCGTTCCACTCAGGTTCATAAACCCAAGATCAGGCCACGGCAGCAATGTTGACGGCTTGGGGTTTTTTTCCTTCGACAATCACCGCTTCAAAAGTGCGGTTTTCCAATTCGATTGAGCGGATATCCGGAATTTCGCTGTCGAAGGGCGCACGTGCGCCTGCTGTGAATCCAGCGCTCTGAAATAGGCGAACCATGGTTGGAGGATCGTACATGCACTTGTGTGGGAATTCGATCATGGGCGCCAGCATTCGGCGCAGACCATGCTTGTCAGACCCGTACAACACGCCGAGTTGCTCAACCATCTCATCTGCAGGCATTTTGCCGCTGCGATACCTTTCGACAATCGGACCAAGATCTGGCACGATTACGCGCAATATGCCGCCGGGTTTTAGGACCCGAAACGCCTCCCGAACCAAAAATGCGCCTTGCTCGCGCGACATGTGCTCGACGGTGTGCGATGTGTAACAAGCATCTGCCGTGCCAGGCCCCCAAGGCAGCGGTTTGGTCAGGTCGTGGATGTAAATCTTCGGGTCCCAATCGACCCGAAAGAATTTAAGTCGACGTAGCGCTGGCTTCAGCACGGGTATTGATGCCAGTCGCGCGCCAAGCGCGTAGTCGACATTGACCCAGCCATCCACGACTTGAGGGCCACATCCGAGATTCAGTTTGAGCATCTGGTGTCCTTTTACGTATCCAATCCGCATACAGGGCGGTCTGAAACCCTGCACTGCGGAGAAATCATTTGAGGCGTTATGAGGCCGACCGGTAGAGCACGGCCTCAGGTCCGCCTGCAGGCGTGTCCTGACTGCCTATCACGACGATGATACCGGCTGGGTTTGCAAGCAAGATGACTGCATGCAACTTGCAGGCCCGCCCTGTCGTGCAGGTTGAATCTGCTGCGTCGCCGTTGGATGGCGGACGTGCCGAAGGCAGAGCGACTCGGCTCTGCCTTCAGCGAATGGGATTGCCCGGGCGGCTGCCCGGAGTCGGGTCAGTGGCGCTGGGCGAAGCTGCAACCGTCGGCGCCAACGCCTGTGGCGCCAGGCGTACCAGGACAGACGTCCTGACCATCCGCGATGCCGTCACCGTCAACGTCGGCCAACCGCGCGTCTCGGGTGTAGATGACCTCGCTGCTGCGAGCAGGCACCAGATAAGGCCAGGCAATTGCCGTGTCATCCGAGAGCCGGGCAAAAATTGCACATGCCGCCGCATTGGTGGCCGCTGTCGGGCAGGCCGCTGCGACCGGCGCGGCCGACGTGTTGACCAGGATGTCCACTTTGGTTAGCGCCGCGCCAGTCGTGATCGGCACCAAGCTCACGTTCGATACCGTCAGGCGCTGTCCGGGTTTGATCTGCTGGAAGTCCAGCCGGGCGCCCAGGTCTCCGGTGAGTGGATCATTTGCGTTGACGGTTTTTCCGGCGCGGAAGTTGAAGCTGACCCGCTGCCAGCCAGTTGACGCTGTTACCTGTTTCACGCCACCGCCCAGATCTTCATAGCCGTTGCTGCCGCCGCCGCCTCGGCGCACCGTCAACGGCACGGCCTGGCTATTGACGGACCCCAGCACGTCCACGCTCAGGCGATACCACTGGCCTGCTGTCAGCGAGAAGTTTGGAGTTGAAAGTAGGCCGTCGGAATTGCCAGCGGTGTAGACGGCGCAGAAGCCTGGTATGCACGGCTGACGAACCAACGTGCCGGCCGGTGCGGTTTGGTTCCACGATGCCCAGCCCTTGGTATCTATGGCGAGGTTGCCGTTTGGGGCAATGCTGCCGCCGCTTATCAGGTAGGTGGTAAACAGTTGTTGCGAAGCGCCGCTGCCGTTCACGTCCTGATTGCGGGCCAGCCCGCTGCTGGTGACTGCAGCCTTCCAGCTACCAATTGCATATTCTGTCGCTGTCGTCGTGGGCGCCGATTCAAAGCCGACCGTCGGGAAGATTCGGTCAAAATACTTGTTGTAGTCGAACGTTCCGAAAAGTGTGGTGCTGTTGATTTCGCTCTGCTGCTTGAACCCGTGCGAAGTCGCACTGGTCGGCACAAACTGATTTGCCCTGATGATGTTGCCATAAATGTCGCCGGTCGCTCTTGTACGGGTGGTTTGTTCTTGCAACCACAATTGAGCCAGCCGATTGCCATACAACTTGTTGCCCTCGATCACGTTGTTGGCCGCGTCATGCATCTGAATACCGTAGTCGTTGTACATCACCGTGTTGCCGCTGACAGTGACATTGCTGGTCAAGAAATCCAGATAAATCCCCTGCGCTTGGGAAAATGCTGATGCAAGCGGTTTGCCGTCAATCGCGCCACGCGAAGACTCGACAATATTGTTGGCAATGGTGCTACGGTTGTCTACGCCGTTGGTGTATATGCCGCCGCAATCATCCTGAACGCTGCACGCGCCCTTGACGTAGTTGTCGCGTACAGTAGACCGGGCCACGACCCAAATGCCGAGCCAGCCCGAATCGACGACGGTGTTGCCGATTACGGTAGCTTGGTAGCCAGCCCGAATTGCCGCGGCCGACGAAGATGGCAGGCTCAGAAGTTTATTGCCTGCTACCAGCACGCCGCTTTGATCGATTCGGTTGTTGGTAATCTGCATACCCACGGTGGCGGGCAAACCGTAATCCACACCCGTGATGGCGTCCGCGCCGGTGCGCGAGATGACATTGCCATCAAGGATGTTGTCTGCGCCGCCACCGGCGTCTATGCCCAATCCGGCGGTGTCCTCGATACGCAAATTTCGAACCGTTACGCCAGTTGCACTGCGCATGTTGACACCCACGCCAGCATATCGAACAGAAATGCCATCAAAAATGGTGTACTGCCGCCCAGCGGCATCGATGCCGACGGGCAGATAAGTGGCCATCACTGCTACTAAAGGCGTTGTGCTGTCCGGCATCCATGCGTAAAGCGTCTGCGACGGTTTGTCGTAGAACCATTCCCCGGCCGAGTCCAGCATCCACAATTGCCCCAGCAGGAAGTAGCCCCAGCCCGCATTGATAGGATATGAACTGGGCGTGTCGAGCAAAAGCCGGGAACCGCTATAACCTGTGACCGTGCGTTCGTCGATAGTCCAGGCGTTCGAGCGGATTCGAACTTTCGTGCCGCTCGGGATGCTGCCTCCCACTGGCAACGTCAGGTCGGCTCCGCTTGTCACAAAGGTACTGACTGTCGCGCCATTGATGGTCTTGCGATCAGAGTCGATTGCAATGCGCAGGTAGACCGAGGTTGGCTGCGTCGTGTCATAACCTTGATTCGGATGGTGTGCGGCGCGCAAGTAAACGCTTGCAGTCGCAAGGTTCAACGGCTCGAGCAGCGTCGGCGTCACAATTGAAGCTGGCATGACCACGCTAGCTGCGGCGATTTGTACCGTGGCAGCTGAACCTGGAATCTCAAAGTCGAGCCGTGCATTTGGCAGGGCCGCGTTAGATTGAAATGTGGTACTGACGGTTTGCCAGCCGCCGTTGCCGGAGACGACCCGTGCATACCCAACGGCGTCGTACGGCGCTGTGGCTCTCCGAACAAACACGCGAACATTGGTGCCAAGAGCTGCGTTAAGAGAATACTGCACTGTATAAGTTGTCGCTGCTTTCAATTCGAACGAATTGCTGCTGAGCAGACTTGTATCAGCCACTGCGGTGACTTTCATGCAAGCGGCTTTGTTGCAAGCCGCAACTTGCTGTTTGGTGGCGTCGCCCTTGGGCGACCAGACGGCCCAAGCGGCATTCGGCAGCGCAAAGTCCCCGTTGACCAATAGGTTGCTTGTTAAAGAGGTTTTTGATAGTGTTGCGCGAAATATATTGCCACTGTGGCGAACCCAGCTTGCGGGCTGCACGGTAGTGCTGCCGTCAATGCGTGGTGGCGAGGCACAGTTGCTGGACGCCGCAGCAACCGTGATCGGCGCTCCGACCGTACCCGATGAATTCAAGCGCAGCGTCTCATACCACACGCTGCCGCATGCCAGTCGGATAGTGTCCCCGGGTGCGAATCCTGATCTGTTCAGTTTAGCTAAGGTGCGCCATGGGCCTGCGCCGGCCACGCCCGTTGTGGCAACAGTGCCCGTAAAGCTGTCATCGCCCAGTTGACTATCGACGAAGTAGGTCGTTCCAACCGTTCTTGTCGCAGCAGTGGTTTCGATTGCGGCAGTTGCGGCCAAGGCGTGCACTGTTTCGGTGGCGACGCTTGGCAGACTCTGATTGGAATCTAATGGCAGGACCGCGCTGCTTTGAACCGAGGCGGCAGCCAAGTTCTCGGCCGACAATATCGATCGAGTGTCTTCGACAGCGGCGACAGCGGATGGAGTCGCAGGCACATTACCATCACTTCCGCCCCCGCCGCCGCCCCCACCGCAGGCAGAAAGCACGGCGCTTGCACAGAGGCTAATTGCCAGGGTAACTTGAATGGATTGGATCCGAACACGATGCATTGAAGTAACTCACTGAGAAAATTTACCGGGCGATTGAACCCATAGAACTTCTAGGTTCGTCGGCCGATGTGGAGACGAAAATGGAGGTGGTGCTGCTCACTCTGGCGAACCGCCAGGAAATCCGAGGTGCTCAACGCATCTTCGGAAGAAAAGCGAACTTGATGAGCGTCAACGTGTAAGGAAAAGTGATCCGAGAGCGCGAGTCTGCGGTGCCGCACCGCAGGCGCGACCGCGCTTCCGAGCGGTCTGTCCGCGTCGCGCTTTCATCGGGAATGCTGGGCTAGACAGTGTGTTTGTGCACGCCCATTTCGACACGATGAAGTTCTGGTTCAACGCGATCGCCACCGGTGCGCCCAGCCAGACAGGCGAGGCGGGCTGCGCACCCGGGTCATGGCCGATGTCGGGCCAAAAGTGGCTTGCTGCAGCGAGCGGGCATCCCCTTGCTGGGCCGCACGGGGTGCAGCGTATTGCCCGCGCCCAAGGTGCGGAGCAAGGACTCCCCGTGCACATCATCGAGGACGCGGGTTGGGCTCATCCTGCGCTTAACCGTGCTACCGTTTGCTGACAGCGCTGCAGGGTAAGATTGCATGGGCATTGGCGTCGCCAGGGTTGCAGCACGGTTGCTGGCCTTTCGAATCGATGTATGACGAACTGAAAACCGGCTGCGCCAAGGCCAGCGGGGGCTCCTCACGCGCCGCCGTTATTTGAACCAAGAATAGTATGACTGGTTTTGACGAATGGGTAACGGGATACAGAATGTCTCTAAGCAGGGTGTATTATTTTAACGCGTATCGAAACTTTAAAACATATTTAAAATGACGACGATAATCAAGGCCAGGGCTCCGTTGCGTTTGGGTTTGGCCGGTGGGGGCACGGATGTCTCGCCGTTTTGCGACATACACGGTGGTGCCGTGCTCAATGCCACCATCGACCGCTACGCTTACGCCATCATCAGAACAATCAATGAGCCAGTCGTGCGTTTTGTTGCCTCCGATCAAGAGCGCAAATGCGAAATGCCGCTGGTTTCGCGTCATGCACTCGACGGCACCCTCAACCTGCACAAGGCGGCTTACAACACGATGATCGAGCGGTTCAATGGCGGCCGCGCGATCGCGCTGGAGTTGACATCCTTTTGCGATGCGCCGGCGGGTTCGGGTCTGGGCTCTTCATCGACCGTGGTCGTGGCGATCCTGCGGGCGTTTTGCGAGCTGCTGAACCTGCCGCTAGACGACTATGCGCTGGCGCAGCTGGCCTTCCAGATTGAGCGCGTTGACTGCGCACTGCAGGGCGGTCGGCAAGACCAGTATGCTGCGACGTTTGGCGGCTTTAATTTCATGGAGTTCTATGCTGACGACCGTGCGGTGATCAATTCGCTGCGGATCAAGAACTGGATTCTTTGCGAGCTTGAGGCGTCTCTGGTCCTTTTTTACACCGGCGTGTCCCGCGAATCGGCCAAGATCATCGCTGAGCAAAGCGACAACGTCACCGGTAACAATATCGGGGCCACCTCAGCCATGTTCGCGATGAAAGACGAGGCGATGCGGATGAAGGAATGTGTGCTCAAAGCAGACTTTGATGGTTTGGTTGCATCGATGCAGGTGGGATGGGAAAGCAAGAAGCGATCAGCCAGTTCGGTCTCGAATCCTTTGATCGACGAAATTTATGACTCCGCTTGCCGAGCCGGGGCGCGTGCCGGTAAGGTGTCTGGCGCTGGCGGCGGTGGTTTTATGATGTTTTTCGTCTCGCCTGAGAAACGGATGGATGTTATCCGCGCGCTGTCGGGATTCAACGGCGTTATCAGCAATTGCCATTTTACGAAGAATGGGGCCCAAGCTTGGAAAATGTAATGAAAGCAAGCATATTGACGCAGATCGCCGAAAGTCAATCGGTGATAGAGGCCATGGCACATGATGCCAGGTTGGTGGCAGTGATCGAAACAATCGCGCTGGCCTGTGTGGCAGCTTTGAATAATGGCAAGAAACTTCTCTTCATGGGAAACGGTGGCAGCGCGGCAGACGCACAACACTTGGCCGGTGAGATGGTCAGCCGTTTCGCATTTGACCGGCCTGGGCTGGCGGCCTTTGCGCTAACGACCGACACGTCAGTACTGACGGCCATCGGAAATGACTATGGCTATGAGCAATTGTTTGCCCGTCAGGTCCAGGCGGTGGGCCAGTCGGGCGATGTGCTGCTTGGGTTTTCGACTTCAGGCAACTCGCCAAATATTTTGAAGGCTTTGCAAAAGGGCCGCGAAATAGGGCTGGTCACAGTGGGAATGACGGGTAATCGCGGTGCCGCGATTACAGGCTTGGTCGATCATTGCGTGCAAATCCCATCCGCTAGCACGCCGAAGATTCAGGAGGGTCACATCGTCGCAGGCCACATTATTTGCGGGCTGATCGAGGCCAATATGTTCACCGCACCAACGTGAAGGCCATCGTGCTTGCCGGGGGCCTGGGTACCCGGCTTCGCGAGCGGGTGCCCAACCTGCCAAAACCCATGGCCCCGGTGGCGGGAAGGCCTTTTCTGGAGTATCTGCTGGACTCTCTGCACAGCAGTGGCTGCACCGAGGTGGTTTTGGCGGTCGGGCACCTTTGGCAGATCATCGAAGCGCATTTCGGGAGTCGCTATCGTGGACTGGAGCTGCGCTACGCTGTTGAGGATGTGCCGCTGGGCACGGGGGGTGCAGTCGCCTGGGGAGCGGTGCAGTTCGCCGACAAGTCTGAAGACTTGCTGGTGTTGAACGGCGATACATTTCTCGATGTCGACTTTGCCAGGGTCTTCGATTTCCACCGTGCTGCTTCGTCGCTTCTGACGATGGTGCTTCGGAGGGTGGACGATACCGCTCGCTACGGTGCGGTGATTGTCGAGAATGGTTGTGTGTCGCGGTTCGCCGAAAAGGGGGTCAGCGGCCCGGGGCTGATCAATGCGGGTACTTACGTGTTGAACCCGTTGATTTTCTCCCGGTTCGGGTTGAAAGGTAGTTTCTCGATGGAGTTCGACCTGCTGCAGCGCCATTGTGCCGTCCTGCGGCCGGCCGCGTTTGTGACCCAGGGGAATTTTATTGACATTGGCTTGCCTGAGGATTTTGAACGCGCGCAGGCGGCGCTTCCGGAGTGGACGTCTTGAGCCATCAGGCCTTGTTTCTTGACCGCGATGGCGTTATCAACGTCGACCACGGCTATGTCTACCGGCCGGAACAGATGACCTTCATTCCTGGCATCTTCGAGTTGGCTCGGGCTGCCGTATCGCGCGATTACAAGATCATCGTCGTAACAAACCAGGCGGGCATCGGTCGCGGCTATTACACCGAAGGTGACTTCGCGGCGCTCACCAAGTGGATGTGTGAGCGGTTCAATGGCCAAGGGGCGCCGATTGCAGCCGTTTACCACTGTCCGTACCACCCGGAGCACGGCGTGGGCAGTTATCGCCGCGACTCGGATTGGCGCAAGCCGGGACCCGGCATGCTGATGGCTGCGGCGCGCGACCACGGACTTCACCTTCCTGGCTGCCTGCTGGTCGGCGATAAGGAGTCCGACATTGAAGCAGCGCTTAGTGCCGGCATAGGTCGGGCGATTCGGTTGGGTCAAGATGCCAAGGGCAGCAGCGCCCACCATGTGGTGGGTTCGCTTGCGGACTGTTTGGCCTTACTGTGACGGCATTTTCGTGGTCTCTCACGGGATGCGGGCTCGTCTTCTTTGTTTTGGGACCCAGCCACAAGTCAACCGCCAGAAAGGTGGGAGAGTCGCTGTGATTTTAGTATTGGGACGAAGCTCGGTAGGTTGGCGTGAACAGAGTGAACTCCAACGGCACCCCACATTCAAGGCGGCACGTTTTGGCATGACCAGACCCCTGCACACAAATGTTGCGGTTGCCACGCCAACCTACCGGGCTACACCGAGACGGCCAGCAAGCAGCTTGGCAAGCTGGACAAGCAAACGGCGCGCCGGATTGTCGACTTCATGGACGGCCGCGTGGCCGGCCAGCAAGACCCGCGCAGCACGGGCAAAGCGCTGACAGGCCCGTTGCTGGGCGCGTTTTGGCGCTACCGCGTTGATCCCAACAGTAGCGCGGGCCGCCACATTGCCATCCGCGCGTGGCGCAGGACAGCAACGGCTCACGTTCTCTGGAGCGTTGGATGGGATGTCAAATTCGATGCAATATGATGTCAAATTTGATGGGGGTGCTTGGCCATGCGAACCACATTGACGATTGACGACGAACTGTTTGCCAAGGCTG
>JBBRTU010000048.1:0-18964 GCA_038244115.1 Burkholderiales bacterium | reverse complement strand
CATTCAAAATCAACTAACGGGAGGTGCAATACCGAGGCAGTCTGGTACACTTATCAACAGCATCTGATTAATTTAGATGCAAATGCGCCTAATGAAAATTCAGCGCACACCGCTCTTCAATATTCATCGCGCGCCAACACGCTGATACGCTGGCTGCACCCGCAGAAGGGCATGGTGCCACCGGCACGCTTCATTCCGATCGCAGAAGAGAGCGGCCTGATCATTGAGATCGGCGATTGGGTGCTGCACACCGCAATCCAGCAGGCAGCGGATTGGCAAACTGCGGGGCTGCCCATCGTGCCGGTCGCCGTCAACTTGTCTGTCGTGCAATTCCGCCAGGACACGCTCTATCAGACGATTGCACAGGCCCTGCGCGCATCCAAACTGGATCCCGCCATGCTCGAACTGGAAATGACCGAAGGCATCGCGATGGAAAATTCCGAGCGCATGATCAACGTGCTGGAACAGCTGCATGCGCTGGGTGTCGCGCTTTCCATCGACGATTTCGGTACCGGCTATTCTTCGCTCAGCTACCTCAAGCGTTACAGGATCGACAAGCTGAAAATCGACCAGTCTTTTGTGCGCGACTTGGGTCACGATCCTGAGAATGCGGCGATTGTCACTGCCATTATTGGTATGGCCAAGGGGCTTGGATTCAAGACCATCGCGGAAGGAGTGGAAACCCGGGAGCAGCTGGATTTTTTGCGGGAGAAACAGTGTGATGAAATCCAGGGCTATTTTTTCAGCAAGCCGGTGCCGGCAGATGCGTTTGCGGAATTGCTGCGCAATGGAGGAGTGTTTGCGGAGCAAGTCCATTAAAGGCTTACTGTATCGTCGTTGCGATGTGGACATATATCCGCACCTATTATGAGGGCTGGCTTTATCTCGCAGTGATGATGGCTGTATAGCGCAGAAAGCGGTCAGTCATCAGCCGATGGTGCGTATATCTCTTATGTGTCCAGGCTGTGTAAAAATTCAAAATCCGTTCGATTTCGGCAGTGCCTTGACCATTCCCGACACCAAGAAAATCGAATACAACGCGTTTTAAGAGGTTGTGTTCAATTGGCATGGACTTGGCTTGGTGTTTTTACGCAGCCTGTGGCAGGTTCGGTGTGGAATATGCGGTTGTCGCGGCAAACAGAGTGTCAGTTGTTTTGGTGGACTGTTCTCTGACAGTGTCCCAAGAGTGTGCCGCAAGCAAGCTATAAATAAAAACGCGCCAATCTCTCGAAAGGCGCGTCGTTGTTGGTGGGCCCGCACGGACTTGAACCGTGGACCAAAGGATTATGAGTCCTCTGCTCTAACCAACTGAGCTACAGGCCCGGTGGGCATACCGCAGCACGGTATATGTTGAAATCATAAACTGAAAAACGGCCAGCAAAGCTGGCCGTGTCATTCAAAAACTTTTTTTGTTATGTCTCAGTATCGAGGAAGCTGCGCAACTGGTCGGAGCGGCTGGGATGTCGCAACTTGCGCAGCGCTTTGGCTTCGATTTGGCGTATGCGTTCGCGCGTGACATCAAACTGTTTTCCAACTTCTTCCAGCGTGTGGTCGGTATTCATTTCAATACCGAAGCGCATGCGCAGTACTTTGGCTTCACGCGGGGTGAGGCTGTCGAGCACTTCTTTGGTGGCTTCGCGCAGTCCGCCATAAACGGCGGCTTCGATCGGTGCCAGTGTGGTCATGTCTTCGATGAAATCGCCCAGATGTGAATCCTCGTCGTCACCGATGGGCGTTTCCATGGAGATAGGCTCTTTGGAAATTTTGAGGATTTTACGGATTTTTTCCTCGGGCATTTCCATCTTCTCTGCCAGCAACGCAGGATCTGGCTCTTGGCCGGTCTCTTGCAGAATTTGGCGCGAGATGCGATTCATTTTGTTGATGGTCTCGATCATGTGCACCGGAATACGGATGGTGCGGGCCTGATCGGCAATCGAACGGGTGATGGCCTGGCGGATCCACCAGGTAGCGTAGGTAGAAAATTTGTAGCCGCGCCGGTATTCGAATTTATCTACCGCTTTCATCAAGCCAATATTGCCTTCTTGAATCAGATCGAGGAATTGCAGGCCACGGTTGGTGTATTTCTTGGCGATGGAGATCACCAGGCGCAGGTTGGCTTCGATCATTTCGCGCTTGGCGCGGCGTGCCTTGGCTTCGCCGGTAGACATCTGGCGGGCGATTTCCTTCAGCTCCTTGATGGGCATGCCCGCTTTTTTTTGTAGGTCCAGCAAGTCTTGCTGCTGCTCGACGATGGCGTACTGGTAGCGGCTTAGTGCTTCGGCGTAAGGTTTCTTGGACGCGGATTCCTTGATCACCCATTCCAGATTTTCTTCATTGCCTGGGAATACCTTGATGAAGTGCTGGCGCGGCATGCCGGCCTTGTTCACGCACAACGACATGATTTCGCGCTCGTGGCTGCGCGCTTCTTCGACCAGTGATCGCAAACTTTCGCACAGCGCTTCTACCTGTTTGGCTGAAAAACGGATCGCCATCAGCTCGGCAGAAACCTGCTCTTGAGCGTCCATGTAGGGCTTGCTCTGTGCGCCTTTCTTGGCCAGCGCCTGTTGCATTTTGCCGAACAGTTTACGGATGATGGCAAAGCGCTCCAAAGCATCGGCTTTCAGTTGTGCCAGATTGGCGGCAGCAATGGCTATTTCTTCTTCTTCGCTGGTTTCTTCAATCTCTTCATCTTCGTCTGCAATTTCTTCTTCGACTTCTTCCTCTTCGCCACCCATCAGGCCGTCAATCAGTTCGTCGACACGCATTTCATCGCGTTCGACCCGGTCCGCCAGATCAAGAATTTCAGCAATGGTGGTGGGGCAGGCGGAGATGGCTTGAATCATGTGCTTCAGGCCGTCTTCGATGCGTTTGGCGATTTCAATTTCGCCTTCGCGCGTGAGCAGCTCGACCGTACCCATTTCGCGCATGTACATGCGCACGGGGTCGGTGGTGCGACCGAACTCGGAATCTACTGTGGACAGCGCCGCTTCGGCTTCTGCGACAGCTTCTTCGTCGGGTACCACGGGGGCTGCATCTGACATAAGCAGTGTTTCGGCATCGGGCGCTTCGTCGTAAACGGAGATGCCCATGTCGTTGATCATGCTGATGACGCCTTCGATCTGTTCGGCGTCCAGCATGTCGTCCGGCAGGTGATCGTTAATCTCGGCGTAGGTGAGGTAGCCGCGTTCCTTGCCCAGAACGATTAGGGTTTTCAGGCGCATGCGTCGCGCTTCGACATCACTTGAGCGCGCTTCAGCTTTTTCGTTGTCCGTCGCCATATTCTTTGTCTCGGGTGAGAGGTTAATTCAAAAAAAGTCTTAAATTATACACCAACTTGGTGTCTAAAATTATGATTTCGTTCCATTGTCCAAATCGTCCGCCTTCTGGCGCAGTACATCTAGTTTTTTATAGCTTACTGCCGCCAAATATTGCTGTTTTTCTTCAAGGCTCATCTCGGTCAAGGATTTCTGATCCAATGCCCGGGTTGTGCGCTTGCCATGTTGTTCGCGCAGCGCAGCAATGGCGCCATCGAAATCTGCCTGAATGTCGTAATCTTCGCCCCAGCCAAGAATCTCGCCAGCTGCTAATTGCAGTTCGGATTCATATTGTCCACCGACAAAGTGTTGGACGATCTGAGCGGTACCCTTTATCTGCGGGTGGGAGCGGATAAATTCAAGTACTGCGGCAAGCACTGCACCGTCAGTGTTTCCGTCCACCAACAATTCCGAGCTAAAGCTTTCGCCCAGCGCCGGTTGGTTGAGCACGCAACGCAACAGCATTTTGGCTGGCGAGGTGAGCGGCCTGCGTTCCTGCTTGGCACGAGGGGCACGGCTTCTCGCCACGGGTTTGATCTGGTACAGCGCTTCTAGTTCCGCTTGGCTGATTCCTGCCATCTCCGCCAGGCGCTTGCGCAGCATCAGGCCGAGCGCCTGAGCGTGAATCTGGGTGAACAGCGGCTTGGCCAGCAACAGAAAACTGGAACGGCCTTCCTGCGTTTGCATGTCGGAGCGCGCAGCAAGTTCGCGCAACATAAATTCCGATAGCGGGAGCGCCTGTGCTACTTGTTTCTCGAAACCTTCTTTGCCGGCGGCGCGCACATAGCTGTCCGGGTCTTCGCTTTCCGGCAGGAACAGAAATGACAGGCGCTTGCCATCGGCCACCTGGGGCAAGGCGTTTTCCAGGGCGCGCCAGGCGGCTTTGCGTCCAGCGGTATCGCCGTCGAAGCAGAACACCACATCATCGCTCTGGCGCAAGAGTTTCTGCACATGCAGCGGCGTGGTGGCGGTACCTAGTGTCGCGACGGCGTATTCGACGCCATGTTGCGCGAGTGCGACCACGTCCATGTAACCTTCCACTACTAGCACTTTGCCGACCTTGCGGATAGATTGCCGCGCCTGGGGCAGGCCGTATAGTTCGCGGCCTTTTTCGAATACCGGCGTCTCAGGTGAATTGAGATATTTTGGTTCGCCCTTGTCCAACACGCGGCCGCCGAAGCCGATGATATGGCCGCGCTGGTTCTGGATCGGGAACATGATGCGGTCACGGAAGCGGTCGTAGCGTTTGCCGTTTTCGCCTTCAATCACAAGGCCGGCTTCGACCAGGGACTTGGTTTGATAATCGGGAAATGTGGCGGCAAGGTTTTGCCAGTCCGCGGGCGCGTAGCCGATGCCAAAGCGCGCCGCAATTTCGCCGGTGAGGCCGCGTTTTTTCAGGTAATCGATGGCGATGTCCGAGCGCTTGAGTTCTGCCCGGTAGTATTGGGAAGCTCTTTGCAACAGGTCGGTGAGGTCTTGCGTTTTGGTCTGGGATTGGCGCGATGCGGCATCGAATTTTTCTTCCGGCACCGTCATACCGGCACTGGACGCAAGCTCTTTGATGGCTTCGACGAAATCAAGCCCAGCCTGTTCCATGACAAAACCGATGGCAGTGCCGTGCGCTCCGCAACCGAAGCAATGGTAAAACTGCTTGGTCGGGCTGACCGTAAAGGAAGGGGTTTTTTCGTTGTGGAACGGGCAGCAGGCCTGGTAGTTGGCGCCTGCCTTCTTCAACGGCAGATAGCGCTCGACTACATCGACGATGTCCAGACGATTGAGCAGTTCATCGATAAAGGACTGCGGGATCATTCGTTACGCGCCCTCGCGGCATTGTTCTAAAAATGATTAACCACGGGGAGCACGGGGAACACGGGGTAAATTGACTCACGGCTAAAAAGGAACCAAACACTGAGATTTGTTGCTTCTCCCCGTGTTCCCCGTGCTCCCCGTGGTCTGAATTATCTTGTTAGATCAAGTGCTCAGTTTAGTCTTTATCAGCGCGGACACTTTGCCCATATCGGCGCGCCCGGCAAGTTGCGGCTTGACGGCGGCCATTACTTTGCCCATGTCCTTGACTGACGTGGCACCGGATGAGGCAACGGCCTGCGCCACGATCGCATCAACTTCGCTTTCGCTCAGCGCTTGCGGCATGTAAGCCTGCAACACGGTGATTTCGAATTTTTCCACGTCTGCTAAATCTTGTCGCCCAGCAGCTTCGTATTGGGAAATCGAATCGCGCCGCTGCTTGAACATTTTCTCGATGATGGCGATTACGCCGGCATCGTCAACTTCAATGCGTTCGTCCACCTCACGTTGCTTGATGGCGGCCAGCAACAGTCGCAACGCGGAAAGACGTGGAACGTCCTTGGCGCGCATGGCGTCTTTCATGGCTTCGGTGATTTGGGCTTTAAGTGTCATAACAAGAAGCTTAGTAAATCCAGAAAAGGTAAAAGCGCGACAGGCTCAGCCTGCCGCGCTCTGAATTCTGACTTCCCGGCTGGTTTTTAGTACAGCTTCGGCGGCAGCAACTGGCTGCGCAGGCGTTTGTATGAACGCTTGACGGCGGCGGCCAGCTTGCGCTTGCGCTCGGCAGTGGGTTTCTCGTAAAACTCGCGCGCACGGAGTTCTGTGAGCAGACCGGTTTTTTCGATATTGCGCTTAAAGCGGCGCATGGCCACTTCGAAGGGTTCGTTCTCTTTAACGCGTACGCTTGGCATCTACTAAATCCTTAACATCTAAGGGGTAAAAAGGACGCCAATTCTAACAACATCCCCGATATTTTGCAAAGTTAACTTGGTTAGGCTCGTCTTTGCCTCAGATATCCAACCAGTCCTGGCATCAGGGAGAGCAGGATAATGCCGAAGATCATCAAGGTAAGGTTTTGTTTAACAAAGGGAAGATTTCCGAAGAAATAGCCACCCAAGATGAAAAAGCCGATCCAGAAGATCGCCCCGAAAAAACTGTAGGCGATAAAACGCTGGTAGGCCATACGCCCAATGCCTGCCACGAATGGGGCAAAGGTGCGAATGATGGGCAGGAAGCGGGCAAACAGAATAGTTTTGCCGCCATGTCGTTCGTAGAAGGCATGGGTTTTATCCAGATGCTTGCGATTGAGCAAGCGCGAGCCATCACGCGAGAATACTTTGGGTCCGATAATTCGCCCGATCCAGTAATTGGTATTGTCACCCATGAAGGCGGCCAGCATCAGCAGTCCCGTCACGGTTTTCAGATCCATCGATCCTGTTGCTGCCAGCGTGCCAGTGACGAACAGCAGCGAATCGCCCGGCAGGAAGGGCGTGACCACCAGCCCGGTCTCGCAAAATATGATCAGAAATAGGATGAGATAGACCCATTGCCCGTAGTCCTGGATCAATACGGCAAGGTACTGATCCAGGTGCAGAACGATCTGGATGAAATGAGTGAAGAATTCCACGGTAGCGCTACTTGATTAAACTTTGGTGATTAAACCTGCGCTTCCGCTTCTTTCTTTTCCGGCTTGATGAAATCTTCGCGCGAAATGCCCAGCCACATCACGATAGGGCTGGCTACCAGCACCGAGGAGTAGGTGCCGACCACGATGCCGATGGTAAGCGCCAGTGCAAAATAGAACAGCACTTCGCCGCCCAGGAATAGCATGGAAAATACCATGAGCTGAGTAGTGACGTGGGTGATGATAGTACGCGACAGGGTGCGGGTGATGGCATTGTCGATAATCTCTGCAATGCTGCCTTTGCGCATTTTGTGGAAGTTTTCGCGTATCCGGTCGAACACCACCACGGTGTCGTTGACCGAGTAGCCCAGGATGGCCAGCACCGCAGCCAGTACCGTCAATGAAAATTCCCATTGGAATACCGCGAACAGGCCGAGGATGATCACCACATCGTGCGCGGTGGCGACAATCGCGCCCACGGCGAAGCGCCATTCGAAACGAATGGCCAGGTAGATCATGATGCCGATGGAAACCAGCAGCAGCGCCAGCGAACCATCATTGACCAATTCCTTGCCCACTTGCGGCCCGACGAATTCCACACGGCGCAATTCAACCTTGCTGTCTTGCTGGCGCAGGATGGTTAATATCTGCTCGGACAGTTTCGCGCTGGTGACGCCTTGTTTTACCGGGAGACGGATTAACACATCGCGCGTCGTGCCAAAGTTTTGCACGACGGCTTCGGCATAACCATTTTTTTCCAGCACTGTGCGGATCTGGTGAATGTCCGCCGCCTGCGCGTAACCCACTTCCATTACCGTGCCACCGGTGAAGTCCACGCCGAAATTCAGCCCTTGTACGAGCAGGGCGACGACAGCAGCGACGAAAGTCAGTGCGGAGATAATGGACGTGACTTTGGCGTACTTCATGAACGGGATGTCGCGCGTGATCTTAAAGATTTCCATAATGCGAGTTCCCTTAAATTGACAGCTTCTGCAAACGCGCTTTGCGTCCGTAGATCAGGTTTACCATGCCGCGCGATACCATTACGGCGCTGAACATGGAAGTAAGAATACCGATACACAAGACCACCGCGAAACCGCGCACCGGGCCGGAGCCCAGCCAGAACATGGCAATGCCGGCGATCAGCGTGGTGATGTTGGAGTCCAGGATGGTATCGAAGGCGCGATCGTAGCCGGCGTGAATTGCCGCCTGGGGCGACATGCCGTTGCGCAGCTCCTCGCGGATACGTTCGATGATCAGCACGTTAGCATCGATCGACATGCCTAGTGTCAGCGCAATACCGGCAATGCCAGGCAGTGTCAGCGTCGCCTGCATCAGGGACAGGATGGCCATCAGAAAAAACAGGTTTACGCCCAGCGCAATGGTTGAGAGCAGGCCGAAGAAGCGGTAGTACACCAGCATGAATACCGCAATCAGGGCAAAGCCGATTACCGTCGAGTTGAAGCCCTTGACGATGTTGTCCGCACCCAGGCTTGGGCCAACCGTGCGTTCTTCAATGATATCCATCGGCGCAGCCAGCGCGCCAGCCCGCAGCAGCAGGGATACGTCGCTGGCCTCCTGTGTGCTTTCCATGCCGGTGATCTGCACACGGCCGCCGCCGATTTCCTCGCGAATAACCGGGGCAGTGATGACTTCACCCTTGCCTCTTTCGACCAGAAGAATGGCCATACGCTTGCCCACGTTTTCGCGCGTGGACTGTTTGAACAGACGCGCGCCGCGACCGTTCAGGTTGACGTGCACGGCAGCCTGCCCAGATTGCTGATCGAAGCCGGGAGAGGCATCGGTGATATCCTCACCGGTCAGAATTACCGTCTTCTTCACCAGCAATGGACGGCCACCACGCTCGGTGTATAGTTCGGCGCCGAATGGTATCTGTCCTTGCTGTGCTGCGGCGACATCGTGCTCTTCGTCCACCATGCGTACTTCCAGGGTGGCGGTGCGGCCCAGAATTTCCTTGGCCTTGGCGGTATCCTGCACGCCTGGCAATTGCACCACGACGCGGTCAGCTCCCTGCTGCTGAATAATCGGTTCTGCCACGCCCAGTTCGTTGACCCGGTTGCGCAGGATAGTGATGTTTTGCTGCACGGCAGATTCTGCCAGACGTTTTTGCGCCTCGGGCTTGAGTGCAGTGGTCAGGGTAAATTCACCACTGCTCTCTTGTGCTTTTATGGATAGGTCGGGGAAGGCGCTCTGGATTTCGGACTGTGACTTGTTGCTGCTCTCGGCATCGTGGAATGTGACCACCACCGCTTGGCCCTGACGGCTGATGGAGGCGTAGCGAATTTTCTTGTCGCGCAGCAGGCTGCGGATATCGCCGGTGTAGCGTTCCACCGCTTTATCCAAGGCAGCTTTCATGTCCACTGCCAGCAAGAAGTGGACGCCGCCGCGCAGATCCAGACCGAGGTACATAGGCAGCGCGTGAATGTCAGTGAGCCACTTGGGGGAGCTGGATAGTAAATTCAGCGCAACAACGTAACCGTCGCCAAGTTTGGTCTGCAGCAGTTCTTTTGCTTTCAACTGGGCATCGGTATCCGCAAAGCGAACCTTGATGCTGTTGGGGTCCATGAACAGGCCATCGTAATTGAGCTTGGCCTGGCGCAGGGCTTCTTCTACTTGCTTGGCTAATGCGACATCAGCCTTAAGTGTGGCACGAGCGGGCGATACCTGAACAGCTGGCGCCTCGCCGAAGAAATTCGGCAAGGTATAGATCAGGCCAAAAACCAGTGCTACCGCGATCAGTACATATTTCCAGAGTGGGTAGCGATTCATTGTAAAAATTCCCCCGTGAGCCCTTGGTAGTGAGTGTTATGTGATAGTGCAAAAACCGAAGCGCGGCCAGGCAAACTAACCGGCAGCGCCAAGGTAAATTAGCTGGCAGCGCCAAGGTAAATTAGGCTGGCAGCGCCAGGATTCGAACCCGTGCTGGACTAGGCCAGGATAACCGACAGCAAACTGAGCCACGACAATACGATCAGTGCTATTACGATGGTCATCGGCAGGTTGTGATTGTCTACGACGTTAGTCATTTGCTATCTCCCAAACGCATTTTTCAAATAAGTGGGATTCTAATCTATTTGTCCTTATCCCTCAATTGATTGTGGGGAATCATGGGATCGTCGTCATCCATCAGGATGCGCTGGGCCGGGCCTTCCAGGTCATCGAACTGCCCATTTTTAATGGCCCAGAATATGCCAAAAACGATGATGATGAGGAATACCAAGGTCAGGCCAAGCAGGGAAATCAGAATGGGGGTCATCGCAATCTCAGGGCGTTTAGCACCACGATCAGGGAACTTAAGGACATGCCCAGTGCAGCTAGCCAGGGCGAAATATAGCCCAATGCAGCAAAGGGTAGTGCAACTAAATTATAGACCACAGCCCAGGCCAGATTCTGCCGCATGATTGTTGCGGCCGTGCGCGCTGTGGTGATGGCAGTGTTCACTTCGGATAGATTTTCCGACAGCAATATGATGTCGCTCGCCGCGCGGGCAACCTGCGTGCCACCGCCCATGGCAATCGATACCTGGGCGCCAGCCAGTACCGGCGCATCGTTTACTCCATCTCCTACCATTGCCACGATTTCTCCGCTGCGTTGCATAACTTGCAGGGCGGTGACTTTCTCCTCGGGGCGCAGCCCGGCCTGCCAGTTGTCGATGCCTACGCTAGCTGCAATATGGGCTACGGCTGCTGCAGCGTCACCGCTGAGCATGTATACCTTAATGCCAGCTTTTTTCAGGCCAGCCACAGCTTGCGCCGCTGCCGGGCGTACCTCATCGTCAATAGCGAATGCAGCCAGCACATGGGTCTCGTCACATAGCCACACCAGCGTGGCATTCGGGTACGCTGCTAGCAGGCTGGCATCGTCAATGGCTCGTTGAAAGGGCGCTGCTGCACTGCGATTGCCAAGTGTGTAGCGCTTGCCGTCGATTATTCCCGCAACGCCTTTCGCGGGGATATTTTGGGGCGTCTCGACGGGGAATAGGCTTGATTTTTCTTGTACCGCCGACATGAAGCTTGCCGCTAGAGGATGTTCGGAAGCCCGCTCCAGACTCGCTGCCAAGCGCAGACAGTCTTCCACGCTTAGGTGAGAAAGTGGCAGAGTTTTTTGGATGACTGGCTTGCCAAAAGTCAGGGTGCCAGTTTTGTCGAAAACCACCTGGCTGACGTGGGCGAGGGTTTCCAGTGCATGGCCGCTGGTGATAAGCACGCCGCGTTTCAACAGCCGCGAACTGGCAGCCGCCATGGCGGCAGGTGCGGCAAGCGATAACGCGCAGGGGCAACTGACGACCAGCACGGCAAGCACGATCTCGAAAGCGCGCGAGGGATCGAACCACCACCAAGCGAGGCCCGCAGCGAAAGAAAATAAAAGTAGCGCTGCCGTAAAGTGCGCAGCCACGCGGTCTGCCAGCTGAGCAATACTGGGTTTTTCTGCCTGCGCGCGATCCAGCAGGCGCACAATGCCCGCCAGCACCGTGTCCTCACCCAGGCCTGTTACGCGCAGCATCAATGGGCCTTCCAGGTTAACGCTGCCGGCGATTACCTGCGCCCCGAATGCTTTAGCCACGGCGCGGCTTTCGCCGGTTAATAGTGCTTCGTCTACGGTACTTTCCCCGTCCACTACCTCAGCATCGGCGGCGATGGTTTCGCCCGGTTTGGTCAGAATGATGTCGCCGGGTTCGAGTTCCAGCACAGCAACTATTTCGTGTTGCAGGTCGCGCACGCGCGTAGCCATGACCGGCGCCAGCTTCAGCAAATTTTCTGCCGCCTCTGCGGATTTCTGCCGCGCGCCGTGTTCAAGAAAGCGGGTGGTCAGCAAGAACAGTGCAAACATATTCACCGCGTCGTAGTACACGTGTGTTCCGCCACGCATAGTAATGAATACACTGCCGACGAATGCGGCGATGATGGCCAGACTCACCGGCACGTCCATGTTGAGGCGTCCGGCGCGCAAGGCGGAAAGCGCGCTGCGATGAAACGGCAGGGCGGCATACAGTGCTACCGGCAGAGTCAACAACAGGCTGGCATAGCGCATGATATTTACGGAGGCTGGTTCCACGACGCCGGCGTAGAGCGCAACGGAGAGCATCATGACTTGAGAGCTGCAAATCCCGGCTACCGCGATCCGCCGCAAGTCCTTGGCACGTTGTTCGCGGCGCAAGGTTTCCTGTTTTTCCGCGCTGAAGGGGTGGGCATGATAGCCCAGTAGCTGAATTTCCTTGAGGATATCCGATAGCTTGATGCGTTGCTCGTCCCAAGTCACACGGGCACGGTGACTGGTGTAATTGACTTGCACTTCGATCACACCGGGCAGTTGTTGCAAATGCCGCTCGTTCAACCAGATGCAGGCAGCGCAGGTGATGCCCTCGAGAATAAGCGATGCCTGGCGGGTGTGTGCTCCTGCATCACGCACGAAACTCTTCTGAATGTCAGGATGGTCGTACAGGACGAGTTGCCTGAGTGCATCCGGCACCAGATCTTGAGCGCTCTGGGGAAGGGCAGTGCGATGGCGATAATAATCGGCCAAGCCATTGCGCACAATCGCTTCGGCCACGGCTTGGCAGCCGCGGCAGCACATGTTGCGCGGTGTGTGTTCAATTTCGACCGGGTAATGGGTGCCTGCTGGAATAGGCAAGCCGCAGTGATAACAGTTTTGTGCTGACACTGTCTGCGGCGTACTCACGTTTACTGGCTCTGGGCTGCGACGATGATTTCTTTTGCCGTTTCGAATTTGTCCTGGCCGCGTGTGATGGAGATCAGTGCCAACCACTGACCCGCTTCGCCGATCTTCAGAGTGGCACTGTAATTGCCTGTGCTGACAGTATTATGTAGAGTCCACTGCTGCGCTGCTTGCCGCGCGCCGGGGCGCAGCAAGGCGATGTGCACGCTTGCATTGTTTAGCGGTTGCTCGGAAGCATCGATGACTGCGACACTGACCGAGCGCGTTTCGTTTACTTGCATGCCGTCCAGGCCATCCACCGTGATCCGCCATCCGAGCGCTTTTTGTTGCTGTGCCTTCTTCATGTATTGGCTGACTGTCTTGGCCGCTTCCTCATCATGCGGCACTTCGCCGGAAAAAGCGGTATAGATCGGGCGATTGCCGGTGTGTGGCAATAGCAGTTTAGCCAGGCCGGGCGGCAGGCCGTGGGTGGCGATGCTCAGGAAAGACGCCATCAGAGCGCTCAGTACCACAAAGAAAACAATAATCGTCACAGGTACCCAGTGCAGCGAAAATCTCTTTCCTTGATGCTGGCCGAAAACCAGTACGAGCACTGCGGCAGTGGTGAGATAAATGGCGAGATGAATGGCCATGACATCGCCGCCTTGCCAGTGCTGCATGCTGTAAGCAATCATGCCTAGCGTTGGCAATGCCGCACTGACCACGCCGCGCCAGAAGGTTGGAAGCTTGAAAAGACCAAGGACGAAGAACAAGACGGTGATCAGCAGCATGCCGCCAAATAGGGTTTGTGTCATGGCTACTCGTGTTCGTGCTTGTGTTCACGTTCATGTTCGTGATCGTGGTCGTGATCAGCAAAAAATCTGACCGACTTGGTTAGCGTGTCATCTGGCTTGTTTTTTGTGACAACGGTAAATTCAAACTCATCGATCTTTTGCGCTTCCGCTGCGGATAACTTGATGCTTGCCATGACCATGACGCTTTTGCCCGGACGTGCTTCAATATCCTTGATTTCGCCAATGTCCAATGCCGATGCAGGTACACCGCGCACATAAATTTCAAAGTGCTGCACATCCTGGGTTTTGTTGGTGATATGAATTTGATAGCGGTTGCGTACGGAGCCGTCCGAGAGCGTGACGAACAGCGGTTGGCGAACCTGCTGTACCGAAAGCTCCAGGTCGGAGCGCGAGGCAAGGCTATATATCAAGATTCCCGTCATAATTATCAGGGCTGCACCATAACCCAGAGTGCGCAGGCGCTTCCAATCGAGGTGTACTTTGCCAGGGTTCTGGCTTTCGATATTTAGTTCGGAATCATAGCGGATCAAGCCGCGTGGAAAGCCGACAGAAGTCATGATGTTGTCACACGCGTCGATACACAGTCCGCAGGAGATGCACTGGTACTGCATGCCGTTGCGGATGTCGATGCCTGCCGGGCAGACCTGTACGCAGAAACCGCAATCGATGCAGTCGCCTATTCCCTTGGCTTGACGCTCCTCCCGCGTTTTCATGCCGACATGCGGCACAGCGCGTCCAGCGGTGCCCTCGCCGCGCTGGAAGTCGTAATAAGGAGCGAGTGTTTCTGGTTCGTACATCACACCCTGGAAGCGGGCATAGGGGCACATGTACAGGCAGACCTGTTCGCGCGCAAAACCGGCGGCCACGTAAGTGGTGGTGGTGAGTATCACCATAGTGAAATAAGCCACAAATGGCAGATTGCCGCTAAAGAAATTTTGCGTGAGTTGAGGCGCGTAGCCGAAATACATCACGAAGGTGTACGCGGTCCATAGCGCAAACAGCAGCCACAACACGTGCGTGGCAGTAATTTTCAGGAGCTTCTCTGCATTCCATGGTTGCTTGTGCAGGCGTAGCCGGGCCGGGCGTTCACCCTGCACCCAGCGCTCAATGAAAATGAAAACGTCAGTCCACAAGGTCTGAAAACAGAAGTACCCGCAGAAGGCGCGGCCCAGCAGTCCGGTAACGAAGAACAGCAAGGCGGCGGCGATAAACAGCAGCAGCGACAAAGAAATCAGGTCCTGTGGATAGACCACCAGATTAAAAATGAAAAACCGTCGTCCCACCATGTCGAAAGCGATTGACTGTGCAGGGCCGTCGTGGCGTGGCCAGGGCAACCAGGGGAGACCGAAATAGATAGTGTAGGCGAGTAGCAGCACCGAGGTTTTGAAGGTGCGAAATTTCCCCTTTACCGAACGGGTGACGATCGGGATATGTTTTTGGAATAAAACGGGCTGTACTGAAGCGCCCGTTTCTTGGTTGTCAGTCATGCTTAATTTCCGAATTGAATTGTCTCAGCTGTTCGATGTGAACGCTAGAAATTGTGTTCTGTTCCATTCCTTAGGATATTCCTGGGTGGGCTGATGAAACAAGGGCTATAAGGACTATGATGAAAAAGACCCCGTCCGGTGAGACGGGGTCCTGATATTGTCCCGTCCGGGACGGCTGCTATTTTTTGCCGCCGCCCAGCGTGTCGTGCACGTAAGCACTTAATAGTCTGATCTGTTGATCGCTCAGGCGAAGATTCCAGGCGGGCATGACACCCTTGTTCAGGCCAGTCATGATGACATGTTTGACTGCCTCAACCTTGGCTTCGGTAGTGGGTTGAGAAGGAACATCGGCCCACAGCCAGATCTTGTCCGTCAAATTGGCGGATCCGATTGCCTGATTACCTTTGCCATCTGGGCCGTGGCAGCCGAAACAGCCGCCTGTGCCATGAAAGAGCACGTCGCCTGCCTTGGCCTTTTTTGCGTCGACAGAGATAGCGGAAAGGCTCAGCACATAGTTAGCAAGTTGCGTGACTTCAGCTTCGCTCAAGTTCGCTCCGCCCTTGGCCGGCATGACACCTTTGCGCCCATTGGTGATGGTTTCCTGGATCTTGTCGTAGGTGCCGCCATACATCCAATCGTCATCGGTCAGGTTGGGTGCAAATCCGACTTTGCCCTGACCGCCACTTTGGTGGCAGGCTGCGCAATTCTCTAAGAACAAGACTCTACCGGCAGAAGCTACGAAGTTTGAAAGCTCCGTGTCCTTGGCGATCTGCTCATAAGGCGTGGCAGCGATCTTGTCAAAAAAAGGTTTTTGTTTTTCGCGTGCAGCCTGCATGTCTTTTTCCAGCACTGCGCGCGTATTCCAGTGTGATTCTTTTTTTTGTCCTTCCTGGTTTATATATTCGATCTTGCCGATGCCTGTGGTAAACCCTTTGCCGACAGGCCAGGCAGGATAGATGATCCAGTAAATAATTGAGAACAGAATGGTAAGATAGAACGCCCATAGCCACCAGGCTGGCAGCGGGTTGTTAAGTTCCTGCAAGTCGTCGTCCCAGACATGGCCAGTTGTTTGTGCCGGTTTCTTTTCACTCATGATCTATTCCTTATTCCCAGAATTTATTCGTCTCGCAGCGGCATATCCCGATAGGATTCAAGACGCTTGCTACGCTGCTTGTTGCCGAACACGTAGACCAGGATGCCGCAAAAGGTGACGAAAAAAATCACCAGTCCCAATGGTTTGGTATTTTCAAAATGAGTAAACCAAGAAAGCCATTCCATCCTTATCTCCTTAGCGAAACTTCACGAAGTAGTCGCTGTCGTATTTGCTGAAATCAACCATCGTGCCGAGTACTTGCAAGTAGGCGACCAGTGCATCCATTTCACTGACATTTCCAGCATCACCATCGAAGTTACCGCTCTTGGCTTGGGCCAGCAGATTCTTCTGTGCGTCTTCGATGCGCAATGTCTTTGCGGTTTCCTCGCCAAAGGTTTTCACATTTTGTTGGTACTCTGCTTCACCTTTGGAATAAGGCACGCCGGTAATGCGCAGTGCCGCCATGCGGTCAACTATGTCTGACATGTCTAGTGGCGTAGATTGCAACCAAGGATAATTGGGCATGACCGACTCCGGCACCATGGAGCGCGGCGCGATCAGATGCTGCACGTGCCACTCGTTGGAGTATTTTTTGCCGACGCGGGCCAGATCAGGGCCGGTTCGTTTGGAGCCCCACTGGAACGGGTGGTCATACTTGGATTCGGCGGCCAGGGAATAATGTCCGTAACGCAATTGCTCATCGCGGAATGGGCGAATCATTTGCGAATGGCAGAGGTAGCATCCCTCACGTACATAGATATCACGCCCGCGTTGTTCCAAGGGAGTGTAAGGGCGAATGCCGTCCACCTTTTCTATGGTGTCCTTTATGGCGAATAGCGGGGCAATTTCTACCAGCCCACCGATGCTGATGGAAAACATGGTGAGTACCAGTAGCAGCCCGACATTTTTTTCGATTTTGTCATGTTTCATGATAATCCCCCTATGCCACGCTGGCGGCCAATACGCCCGAAGCCGGGACTGACCTGGCCTGGCGGATGGTCTGGTAGCAGTTGTAGGTCATCAATGCCATACCAACCAGGAAGAACAGGCCACCCAACATGCGCATGGCGTAATAGGGATGCATTGCGGCCACAGTTTCGGCGAAGGAGTACTGCAGGTTGCCGAAGTCGTCAAAGGCGCGCCACATCAATCCTTGCATGATGCCGGAAATCCACATGGCAGTGATGTATAAGAGAACACCGATGGTGGCCAGCCAGAAGTGCGTGGTAATCAGGCGCTGGCTATGCATCTGTGTGTTCCACAGGCGCGGCAACATATGGTAAATGGCACCAAATGAGATCATTGAAACCCAACCCAAAGTGCCGGAGTGCACATGGCCGATAGTCCAGTCGGTGTAGTGCGAGAGTGCGTTGACATCCTTGAGCGACATCATCGGACCTTCGAACGTGGACATGCCGTAGAACGACAGCGATACGATCATGAAGCGCAAGACAGGGTCAGTACGCAGTTTGTCCCAGGCGCCGGACATGGTCATGATGCCGTTGATCATACCGCCCCAAGAGGGCATTAACAGCATGATGGAAAAGGTTGCAGCCAGCGTGGAAGTCCAGTCCGGAATCGCGGTCCAATGCAGGTGATGGCTGCCAGCCCACATGTACATGAAGATCAGCGCCCAGAAGTGAATAATGGACAGGCGGTAGGAATAGACCGGGCGGCCAGCTTGTTTGGGCACGAAGTAGTACATCATGCCGAGGAAAGCGGCGGTGAGGAAGAAACCTACCGCGTTATGGCCATACCACCATTGGGTCATTGCATCCTGAGCGCCGGAGAACAGGCTGTAGGACTTCATGGAGAACAGGCTGACCGGGACGGCGAGGTTATTGAAAACGTGCAGCAGGGCCACCGCCAGAATGAAGGCGATGTAGAACCAGTTGGCCACATAGATGTGCGGCTGCTTGCGCTTCATGATGGTACCAATGTACACGGTGCCGTAGGCCACCCACACCACGACAATCAGGATGTCGATTGGCCATTCCATTTCTGCGTATTCACGACCTTGGCTATAACCCAGGACATCACCCAGCGCTGCTAGCACGATGATCAGCTGCCAGCCCCAGAAAGTGAAGCTGGCCAGACCGTCGCTGAACAAGCGGGCTTGGCAAGTACGTTGCACGATGTAATAGGAGGTAGCGAACAGGATGCTGCCGCCGAAGCCGAAAATTACAGCGCCGGTGTGCACCGGACGCAGCCGGCCAAAGGTGATATAGGGGATGTCGAAGTTGAGAGCGGGCCATGCTAGCTCCGAGGCGATGTAAACGCCTACGGTCATGCCTACCACAGCCCATACGAGGGACATTATCGTGAATTGTTTGATCACATCGTAGTTGTATTGCTCGGTGTTGGTAGTGCCTACCGCCGCCATGGTTTTCTCCTTCCGTTAATGCAAAACGGGCAAACTGACGTGCCCAGAGGGCTTGGGTGCTAAATTAGCAATTCTTAATATTAGCTAAAATAGAGAAAATAAACACTGACGCAAGTCAATTATTGTGTTTATTCCATACCAAGATGTCCTGATTATTTCCTTGATGGTTGATTGTTAGGAAGATTAGGGTTCAAGAAAGTAATGGTTTGGTGTTGGCGGTTGCCTGCAGCCGGGCGGCATCGCTAATCTGTACTTGGCGTCGCCGGAGGATAATTAAACCTTCGTCGTGGAAGCGCGCAAGAATCCGTACCACGGTTTCTTCTGCCAGACCGAGATAGTTGCCGATATCGCTACGAGACATGCTCAGATTGAACTGAAACGGGGAATAATGGCGCCGTGCGAAACGCTGTGACAGGTTGAGCAGGTAAGTGGCCATACGCTCCTCGGCATTTTTTTTGCCTAGCAGTACCATCAACTGCTGATGATGCAGAATCTCACCGCTCATGACCTTCATCATCTGGTACTGAAGGCCTGGTGAGGTTTCGCACAATTCCTCGAAACGTTCAATTGGCACCTCGCACACGCTAGTGGTTTCCAGCGCGCATGCCTCGCAGGTGTATTGATTGGTGACGATGGCGTTTAGTGCCAACAATTCGCCGGAAATGTGGAACCCCGTTACCTGAGCGCGGCCATCGTCAGTCAGAATGGAGGTTTTGATCGACCCGCTACGTATAGCGTAAATTGCCTTGAAAGGCTCTCCGATATG